>DASZHD010000041.1:0-31145 GCA_035938175.1 Vulcanimicrobiaceae bacterium | reverse complement strand
GTTTCACGATGCTTGCGTCGAGGCTGCAGCCGTTCTCGACATGAACGCGCTGCTGCACGCGCCCGTGCGCGTCGGCGCCGAACACGGTCACGTCGGCCGTTCCGCAATCGGCACCGGCTTGATGATCCCAGACGACGACGTCCTGGACGCCGGTTTGTTCGAATTCCGCAGCGCCGACGATTTTGAGATCTTGCATCGGGAAATACATCGGGGCGCCGTGCGCCTTGGTGACTTGCGAGAGCAGTTCGTGACTTTGGTTGGGAAGTTGGTAGGCGAGTTTGCCGCCGTCGTCGCCGTCCGGCGAATAGAACGAGAGATACCATTGGTAGACGGGCGTTTTGCCCATGTTCTTACCGACCAGTTTGCGGCTAGAGATGACATACCACTTGGAATGCATGCCGTCGCCGGTGAGATAGGCGACAGTCTTTTGCACGATTTGGCCCGGCGGTGCGACGTCGAAGTGCGGACTGAATGCAGCGAGCAGCAGCGTGAAGGCGGCGTGAATCATCATACGGCTGCATACCATCGGGTTCGCGGATCTTCCCACCGCCGTTCATCAGTTTTTCCAAAAGCCAGATAGACGGCACAACTATAGAATTAATTGACAGCCCGGGCGGCGCGCTGTATATTACACCTAAGCAATTAGGTTACGGAGCTAAAGCGGGTCGACGATGCGTCAGAAAACGCTGGTCTTATCCCTAGTTTTCCTGTTGTGTCTGGGCGCGATGCCGCCGCAGTTTGCGGCACGGAACGCCACCGTGATCATCGACGGGCAGATCGAAACGCCGCGCGGCTTGATGGACGAAACCGGTGCGGGCGTGGTTGTCGGGCAAGACGACGGGCTGGAAATTCTCACGGCGTTTCACGTTGCCGATCACGCTCATCTGCGGGTGACGACGTACTACGGCGAAGTGCTTCCCGTCCTGAAAGTGGTGCATCTCGCGCCCCGCGACTTGGCCATCGTGAAGACGCCGATACCGGAAAGACTCTTTCCGGCAATCACCACCACGTTGCCCGGCGCTGCGGGCTCGCCGATGTTTACCTACGGCGCGCCAAACGACGTGGTGTGGCAGTTTAGCAAAGGCGCGATTCGCGGTCGCGCGTTCGTGCCGAAGGACGGCGACGACGGCGAATTTGGGATGACCTGCACCGGCTGCGATAACGGGTCGAGCGGCGGCGGCATTTTCAATGCACGCGGCGATTTGGAAGGGATCCTCGTCGCCGGTTACAGAGCGCCCGACGGCGTGTATACGTTTGTCGCCGAACCCGTACCGGGGATTTCGGAGTTGCTGGCGATGGTGAGATCGGGTTGAGTGATAGTATCTATGCCCTTCGATTCCTCAGGGTGCTTCGATACCTCAGCATGACAGAGCAAGGCCCGACGTGTGGACTTCTTGGTATTCCAAAAGGCCGTCGCCCACAATGCTGGGGGCGCCGGTAAGCGGAGTAAGACCTACCGCGCGGTTTCGACCGGCGGATTTCGCCGCGTACAGTGCGCGATCGGCAAGCCATAACACCTTTTCGTAGTTGATTTCTTCGGGCGCGTCGACAAACCACGGGAAAGGTGCCCAGCCGATCGAGCACGTCTTTCTCAGCTGGATCGAGTTGCCCAAGTCGAACGGCCGCTCCGAGAACGCCGACATGATGCGCGACGCCAGCGTCTGCGCTTCGGTGCGTTCGGTCGGGTAGGAAATGACGAGAAATTCTTCACCGCCCCAGCGAACGAGTTTGTCGGAGCGCCGCATCACCGAATTGATGCGACGGGCCACCTCGATGAGCATCGTGTCGCCGGCAAGATGTCCGAAGCGATCGTTCACGTCTTTGAAATGATCGACGTCGACGATATAAAAAACGATGTCGCGGTTCGCAACATAACGCCGGCGTTCCGGGCCGGCGTTGCCCGCGACTTTCCCAAGGCCGATGTGTTGGCGAATTGCCTGCGCGACGTCAGCATGAATTGTGATGTCCAAGTACCGGCGATTGTGGAGCTTCGTCAACGGATCCGTGAGGGAAGCTTCCTCGAGCTCTGCGTTCTTTTGCGCCAGTTCTTTATACGCGGCGGCCAGTTCGGCGTTGCGCGCTTGAACGGCGTGTTCCAAGCGGCGGCGATCGAGTTCTAAATTTCGCGTGCGGTACAGAATGATTCCGTATAACGCCAAGCCTCCGGCGAGCAGTTCGATCAGCCTGAACCACCACGTTTCCCACCATGCGGCGGCGATGCTGAAGCGGTAGGTCGCGGGCGCGCTCCACGGGCCGTGCGGCGAACGGCATGCGACTTCGATTTCGTACGCGCCGGAGGGCAAATTGCCGTACCGCGCTTCGCGCTGCGTGGTTTGCGTAAAGGCGCTTTCCAACCCATTCAAGCGGTACCGGCACGCTACCGCCGACGAACGACGGTAGGTCGGCGCCGAAAACCGCACCTGCAACGAATTTTCGGCGTGAGCGGCCGAAGCGTTGGATTCGCCGAAACGTTCTTTGCCGCCGATCAGCACCGAAGTAAATACGACGTTGAGCGGGCGTCGCACCGGTTCTTCGCCGTGCGGCGCATATTGCGCTAATCCGCCGGACGTTCCAAAAAACAGCGAGCCCTCGGAATCTGCGAAGAACGCACTTTCGTTGACGTCGTCCCAGATCAGCCCGTCGTCGCGCGTAAAATGATGCATGCTGTCGTCGGAATCGATCCGCGTCAAGCCGTGCGCGCCGGCGGTCCAAACGTGTCCCTGCCGATCCGCTTCGACGAAGTAGCCCGTGTCCTCGACCGGCAAACCGTTGCGCGCATCGAACGAGCGCGCGCTGACACTCGAACCATCGACGTGCAGGCACGTGAGCCCCAGCCACTGCGCATAGATGACGCACGCTTCGCGCCGGCTGACCGCTGCGATGTCCCAAACATCATTCGATCGCAGACCGTTTGCGATCGTGTAGTGCGTCCAGCGTCCTTCGAAAAGACGCGATACGCCGTTCGGACCAGCGGCCCACAACGCGCCGTCCGTTGCCTGGCTCAATCGGTTCGTCGTGCCGGTCACGTTTGACGGAACCGGAACCGCGTGAAAAGCGTACCGGCCGTTCCGGGTTGCAAGCGCCCACAATGCGCGCCGGCCGCCCATCAAAATGTTTCCGTTATGCGTGATGAGCGAAGGCGCGACTTCGGGCGTGCTAATGGACGTTGCGCGCAGCGTTACGGGATCGAAGCGCGTGACACCGCTCGGATAGCATGCAACGTACACCGATCCGTCGCCGGCTACCGCCATGTATTGCACGCGCGAACCGCCCAGGCCGTCCTGCCGGTTCCACGTACGCCACCTGCGCTGCTCGGGATCCCACATCGCCAATCCATTGAGCGTACCGGCCCACAAACGCCCTTGACGATCGCGCAGCACCGAATCGACGCCGTTGTCGGGAAGGCCTTCGGATTCGGTCCATGCCGACCATTGGTCGTGGCCGGGCCACCGCATGATTCCGTGGCCCTCATACCCGAGCCAGTACGCGCCCTCGCGATCTTCGGCGACCGTCGTAACGGCATTCGCACTGGTACCTTGAGCGCGGGCGATCCGTTCCCATACGCCGTTACGTTTGCGATATAAACCGTCGAGGCTTGGAATCAGTAATCCCCCGGAACGGCTGACGGCCGGCAATCCGTACGCATTCGCATTGGCGATTCCGCGATCGTCGGGCACGAAGCGACCGTCGCCGGCAATGAAACCTAAATGCGCGGTCGTGCGGATCCAGATCTTTCCGCCGCTTTGCAAAATGGCAATCACGCGATCTGCAAACTTCAGCGGCATCCATGCAATCGTATTTCCGGCGATGTATCCGATGCGGCCGCTCGTAGAGAACCATATTCTGCCATTCGCATCCGCGTACACGGCCGCAACAGATTGAATGCCGTCTTTCGTGCCCCACACGCGTACTTTCGCGGGGTCATTCCGCTGCGTACGAATGAGACCGGTCGTCG
This sequence comes from Vulcanimicrobiaceae bacterium, assembly GCA_035938175.1. Lineage (GTDB taxonomy): Bacteria > Vulcanimicrobiota > Vulcanimicrobiia > Vulcanimicrobiales > Vulcanimicrobiaceae > DASRDE01. The sequence continues at coordinate 27,190 of DASZHD010000041.1, read as the reverse complement.
TTGCAATGTAGACGTCGCCGCGCGAATCGAACGCGAATTTTTGATTGGCGCCTTCGGAATCGATTGCGACGCCGCGCAACGTGAGCGGCGAAAAGCCGCGTCCGTTAAAGCGCGCCAACCCGTTGTCGCTCGACGCCCACAAGGTGCCATCCGGCGCAAGACGCAGATCGGAAATCCACTCGTCGGGAAGGCCGTCGGCGGTTCCGTACCGGCGGACGCTGATCCCGTCATAACGCAACAGACCCTCGGACGTTCCCACCCACAGAAAACCGTCGCGATCTTGAACGATGGAGAGCGCCTCGACCGTTGCGAGCCCTAGGCTCTCGCCGATTTGCGAGATCGCGTAGTGTCGCGGCTCGGGAAGCGGAAGGTCGCGCGCGGCGCCTGCCGCGGGCAGACTCCCGGCGGCGAGAATACCGATGCAAAAAAAGAGAAATTTCATACGGACTACCCTGGCGCGTCCCCCTATTTGTATTTTCGGCGACGTACCGGGCAGCGGACGCGTGAAACGTAACGCTACCTTAAAGCTCCAGTTTCGATTCGGTGCCGGACGCATTCGCACGTGTAAGAGCGGTTACAAGCGGCCGTGCCGTTGCGTGCCTGCTTTCGCGTTGCCGGTTCGACAGGGGGCTTGCCTGGGGAAAATGCCGGTTGTGCAAGAGCCCGCCCCGATCCCGTTCACCCGGCTAGAGCGCGAACATCGCTACCTGCAATTGCTGGTGCGCGCCGGCGAAATTTTGGCGGGTGCGGTCGATTGGCACGAGACAATTGCCGGCGTATGCGCCGCAGCCGTGGAATTGGTCGCCGACCTTTGCATTCTCGATCTGAAAGACGACGACGGCCACGTGTACCTCGCAGCGTCCGCGCATCGCGATGCCGATTTAAACGCCGACGCTGCGCGGGCGGGCGCTTTTCTGCGCCAACATACGCGACATACTACGCATCCGGTACTGATTGCGATTGCGACCGGACAGCCGATTCTCGTGAAGAACGTGAACGACGAATATCTACGTTCGCATTCCGTGAGCGTCGAGCACGAGCAATTCATGCGCCGCATGCGCTATCGATCGATTGTCGTCGTACCGCTCGTTTCCGCAACGCAGGGCACAATCGGTGCGCTTACGCTCGTTCGTACCGATCCCAGCGAAGAACGGTACGACGAACAATCGCTGCGATTTGCCGAAGATCTCGCGCGCCGGTGCGGCACCGCGATCGCCAAAGCGAAACTCTACGAACAGACGTTTCGCATTGCCACCGTTTTTCAGAAAGCTGCGCTGCCGGATCGCTTGCCGGCCCGCGAAGGCTTGAGCTTCGATGCGATTTACGAACCGTCATCCGAGGAAGTTTTGGTCGGCGGCGATTGGTACGATGCGTTTGCATTTGACGATGGACGGATTGCAATAACGGTCGGCGACGTCCTCGGGCATGGAATCGAAGCCGCGACGCTGATGAGCCGGCTGCGGAGCGGACTGCGCGCCGCGCTACTGAGCGATCCGGATCCGGCCAACGCCTTGAATGTGGCCGATCGTATGCTGCGTATCGAACTTCGCGAGCAATTTACGACTGCGCTTGTCGCATTGATCGACTGCAGCCATGAAACGCTGACGTGTTCGTCCGCGGGACATCCCGGACCGCTGGTGTGGGACGGTAGCGGCGCAGTGATCGATCCGTTTATGGAACGCGGATTGCCGTTGGGTTTGCGCAATTTCGGACCCGCGTCAAAAACGGCCGAGGTGATGACGGTGAAGACGGGTTCGTTCGTGGTGTTTTTCACCGACGGACTGCTGGAGTGGAACCGAAATATTCCCGATGCGTGGTCTCGCCTGCACGACGCAATCGCGCGCAAGCAAGTGCGGGAAGCGCTGCACCCGGCAGCGGCCATTCGAGAAAGCGTTATGGGCTCTCGCCGTCACGACGATGACGTCGCGGTGCTGACGGTTCGGTGGGATTTATAGAGCGGGTTCTAAGCCGGTCGTTCCGGCGATGCCGTCGTCGTCGCGGAACTTCGCGATCATCTCTGCCGTTTCGGCCGCGTAAAACGATACGACATCCCGTCGAAGGCTGTCGGGACGGCCGGCGACTTCGGCAGCGACGTCCAAGACGCGCGAAACGCATTCATCGATCGTGGGTGAAACTTGCTCGCCGGCCTGTGATTTGGCCCACTGTTTTAGCCGGTTCCAAATCTCGTCCGGCACGTTGCCGTGAAACACCACGCAACCGTAGCACGAAATCTCCGATGGGATAAGGCCCACGGCGCTTCAGGTACGGGCCTTCATGTACCGCGCTTCAGGCATGGGAAAACGTGAATTCGAGATCAGTTTGCAGCACGGACGGAGGAGCGGGAATACCGGAAACGCAATTCAGGCTTCGCAATGCCGTAATGGCGCAGACTCCGGCAGAGGACCGGTTATGAAGCCACGAGCCCGTTGGACGTTTCTGAGTAATCACGCGCACGTGCTGATCGCCCTGGCGAAGGATCCCGATCTGCGGATCCGCGACTTGGCGTCGGAAGTGGGCATTACCGAGCGGGCGGTGGCGCAAATCCTTACCGATCTGCAGGCGGCGCGCGTGCTTACCCGGCGGCGCGTGGGGCGTCGAAACGTCTATCTGGTCAACGCGAATGCGCCGTTGCGGCACGCCGTTGAATCGCACCGCACCGTCGGAGATATTCTTCGTCTTGCCGAGCGGCCGCATGCCGGGCCGCGACACGTTAATCCTTCGACGCAGACGGAAAGCGATAGTCAGGCGGGTTAGCCTAGAAACGCGTAACCATCGCGCTAAGCACGCGGGGATGCGCGCTGCGCCCGCTGGTACTTGGTGTCCGTGTAATGCCAGGGCACGAATACGTCCGGCGTGATGCCTTACAGCGTTCGTACCGTCGGCACGATACTGATCGCAGTCCGGCATCATGACCGTAGCGCCACTATGACGCAGCACGGCCGGTATGCCGCCGTCGGTAAACCCGCATCCCGCGCCATACGTCGGAATTCCAACGATCCGCGCGAATCAGCTTGCGTATGCGCATTATCTATCGCGCGCCTCGTGGTTCCGACAAGGGCCCGCAGGAAATCATCGCGCCATGCTGCAGCGTCGAGCGAATTCGACGGAAGAAAATTGCGCAGCGTGTCATGTGTATGTACCTAATTCATTAGGTATAATAGCACCAACACCGCCCCACTCGCAACCGTGCCAATGCTGTGACACGATTTGAGAAACGATCGGTCAGCGGTATAGTAGAGAAATGATCGCAGCAGCTCCCGTGACGGTTCCGTTTACCGTTTTCGACAATCGCATTCTCGTCCAAACCACAATTGACGGCGTACCCGGCTTCACGATGATCCTCGACACCGGCGCGCACGGAGTGGGCGTAACGCCGGAAACGGCGCGCGCCCTTCACGTTCGCGTGATAGCGGCAGGGACGATAGCGGGAGCGGGCGCGCAGCGAGCGCGGGTTGGGCAAACCGGTCTGACGGATGTTTCGATCGGACCGCGGGACTTAGGCAAACAGTCCGCATTAGTCGTCGATTTGAGTACTATTCGCCGCGCGTTCGGCTTTCCGCATCTGGATGGAATCGTCGGATACGACGCGCTACGGGCATCGTACGTGCAGATCGATTCGGACAAACGCTTGATGACGGTTTCGGATTCTGCCATCATCGCGCCGCCGGCAGCGCACCACACGCCGTTTAGCGTCCGCGACGGGTTGCTGCACGTGGCTGCTTCGGTCGACGGGTTTACCGGTGATTTCATCCTCGATACCGGCGATAGGTCCTCGCTTACGCTCTTTTCGCGTTTTGCGCAGCGGAACGGCTTTTACAATATCTCGCAGGCGACGCGCAACATTGTCACGGGCTATGGAATCGGCGGTCCGATTCACAGCAACGTTTTTGCATCACACTTGAGCGCCTTCGGATACGACCTTCCGAACGTGCGCACGCGCGTACCGGTCGGGAATGCCGGTGTGTTTTCGTCATCCACGGATAGCGGCAGCATCGGAAACGGTGTCCTTCTGCGTTTTACGACGCTTTACGATCGCGTGCACGGCGATATCGCGGTGTGGCAGAACGGGCCGACGCACGTTTTCCGCGCAGAACGTTAGGAGCCCACCATGGCAGCCGTCAGGGGATGGTTCGTCGTCGCTCTCGCCGCGTGGACAGCATTTGCGGTGCTTCTCACCGTGTGGAGCGGCGTGCAGCACCTGTACGAGGGATTTCACTTTCCGTGGGTTTGGGAGTTCGTCATCACGCTGTCCAACATGTATACACTGGCGCTGATGACGCCCGCGCTCATATATCTGGCACACACGTTTCCACCGACGCGCCGGCCTACAGTCTTGGTGCTGGCCGTCTACGTCGCATGCTTGATCTGTATCTGCGGGGTCGGATTAGCCTTGATGTCGCTCACCGGCAGCACGTTCCTCGGAAAGCACTTCACCGTCCCAAGCCTTTTGGAGGAAGGCGCTTTTACATTTCTTCTTTATTCGGTGGTGCTGACGATCGTCGTTGCAATCGCGCAGGTGAAGATCGCCAACGAGCGCGCTACTCGCACGCTGCGACTCGAGGCCGACGTGACAAGGCTCCGCGTTGAAGCGCTTCAGCGGCAGCTGCATCCGCACTTCATCTTCAATACGCTCAACGCCGTCGGCGCGATCATGCAAACGGACGGCGCAGCGGCCGAGGAAATGATCGCCGCATTGGCGGCGCTTCTGCGCACCGCCACCGACAAGTCGGACCGGCCGATGGTGCCGTTGCGCGAAGAGCTGAACTTACTCGACCGCTACGCGCTAATCATGAAGATGCGCTACGGCGACCGTTTGAAGATTCACATTTCTGCCGAACCGCGCACGCTGGAAGTGCTCGTGCCGACCTTCACGCTGCAGCCGCTCGTCGAGAACGCCATCGTCCACGGCTTGGAGAAGACGACTTCGGGGATTACGATTGAAGTCTCGTGCCGGCTGGAAGACGCCACGTTACATATTGACGTTCGGGACGACGGCGCGGCGGCAGACCTGCTGACGCTGCGCGAAGGTGTCGGCATCGGAAATACGCGCGCACGGCTTGCGGAACTGTACGGCGCTGCGGCGCAGCTCTCGATTGCTCCGCGAGAGTCATTCGGAACGTGCCTTACGCTGGCGATTCCAACGGCGGCGCCTTCGCTATGACACGCGTCTTGATCGTGGACGACGAGCAGAGCGCGCGCATGCGATTGCGCCAGCTGATACAGCGCTTCAATGACTTAGAGATCGTCGGAGAGTGCGAAACCAGCGAAGAGGCCCGGCGCAAAATTACGCAACTGGCTCCCGACATCGTCTTTATGGACATTCAGATGCCGGGCAGCTCGCCGTTCGATATGCTGCGCCAACAAAGCATGGGCCGCGCCCGGCCTGCCGTCGTATTCGTCAGCGCGCATAGTACGTTCGGGGTCGACGCGTTCGACGTGGATGCCGCTGATTATCTGCTGAAACCGTTCACCGCATCGCGGTTTGCGAAGGCCGTAAACAAGGCGCGCGAGCGGCTGGATGCAACGCCGCAAAAGCGCCTTACACTGCGCCAAACCGATGGCCGCGTCGTTACCGTGGCGCCGTCGGAGATCGTATGGATCGAAGCGTCGGGCAACAATCTGACGCTGCATTTGCGCTCTACGACATTGAAAATGCGCGCTACGATGACAACGTTCTGTCATCGCGTTCGCGAATTCGGCTTTACGCGAATTCATCGCTCGTTCGCGGTGAACAGTGCGCTCGTGCGTGAGTTGCAGCCATGGTCGCACGGGGAATACGTCGTGATCATGGACGACGGTACGCGCCTGAATTCCAGCCGCACGTTTCGCGAAGACGTCTCCATGCTGCTCGGTCCGGTCTAACGTCGCCGAATAATCCCGAGAAACGTCCCTTTCGTCACGCGGCCGTTGTGATGAACGCGGCGCCGCTTTACGATGGCGGCGATGAGAAGCGTTATTTACGCGCTGAGTGCCATTGTAATGACTTCTGCGGCAACCGCTATTGCCGGCGCCACCGTGGCGTACCCCAGCGCCTATGCGGCGGTTCGAACGACGCACTCCGTCGCCGGCGACACGCAGCTCTCGGATGTCGACTGGGGCCGCGCGAAGATCGCCGACGGAAACAGTGCTTTCGAAGACTTGACGACGCGATCCAGCGCCCCCCTTGAAACCGCTGCGTATGTGCTCTACGACGCGCGAAATCTCTACGTCGCTTTTAGAGCGCAACAACCGAACGTTGCGATAACGGCCACTCAGACCACGAATAATATCGGCTTCGGCCTGGACGACTTCGTCGGTATCGGAATCGACCCGAGCGGCAACGGGTCGACGGTGTACTATTTTGAAACGACTCCGCGCGGAACACGCTACCAGCAAGCCAGCGAGAACGCCCGATACAATCCGGCGTGGAGCGCGGCGGCGCGGGTGGAAAACGGCACGTGGACGGCGGTTATGACGATTCCTCTCAACGCGTTTCATCACGGCAACTCCGCAACGCAGACCTGGCGGTTCAACTTCGTTCGCGGGGTTGCCGGCCGCGCGGAGCACTACACGTGGGCGTTCAACGGCAACATGCAAGATGCGCCGGTCCCGGCATGGCCATCGTTCGGTGACGCGCAATACTGGCCAAATCTTTCCGGAATCGAATTGCGCGGCGGCCAAGGCAATCTTCGCGATCGCGCGCGCGCCGACGTCTATGCGCTCGGCAGCGCGGGTGCAGACCGAAATTTGTTCGCGCAAGCAAACAGTACGTTTGCACCGGAAGCCGCGCGTTTCGCGGGCGTCGATCTGAGCTATGCGCTGACCAATACGATTCATTTCGTCGCTACGGTGAATCCCGACTTCTCCAACGTCGAGGTCGACCAACAAACCATAGCGCCTCAAGAATTCAAACGCCCTCTTTCGGAGTATCGGCCGTTCTTTGCTCAAGGTGCGGCGTTTTTGAATCCTTCATCCCCGTCAGCGGGAGCCGCGCAGCCGAACAACCAGATTTTCTATTCGCCGGCGATCGGGCCGTTCGATCGGGGCGAAAAGGTGGAAGGATCGTTCGGAAATCAATCGTTCGGCGTTCTCTCGTTTCGCGGCTTCGATGAAACCACCGGCAATGAATTCGACGACACCGCCTATGGGTACACGCACGCCCTTGCAGATCAAAGCTTTTCGTACTGGAGCGACGGCGTGCTTGCAAACCACAGCGTGGCCGGGAGGGACGCGGCAGCAGAGATCGGCACGCAGCTTCACAATTTGCACACCGGCCTGCTCGGCGGCGCGGACGAGGCATTTGAAAGCGGCTCGTACGTGCCGGATCCGGGGCATGCGCGCGCTCTAAGCCTTTGGAGCATCGAGCAAAAACCGAATTGGGTAGCATTTGTCGACTACCAGGACGTGACCCCGAACTACAATCCCATTGACGGCTTTACGTCCATTTCGGATGCGCGCGGTTTTGTGTACAACATCAATTTTACCGGCAGTTCTCGCGCGATGAAGAACTATCAACTGAATTTGGCCACCGATCGCTACCTGGATGAGTCGGGAGCCGTCCACCAAGTTGACGCGATCGCGACGCTCAAAGCGACGTTCAAGAATCAGATCAGCATTTCACTAGGCCCGCACAACGGCGATCTTCGCAGCTATACCACAAGCGCTCCCGGCCCTGGCGGCTGCGACGATCCGGCGCTCGTGCGCACCGCGTATACCGGCTTCCCGAACTACTATTGCGGCGAAACGGAGCAATTCGAGCAGCAAGTGGTCAGAATCGGCTATCGGGACGGAACGCAATCGCCGGTGGATTTTTCATTCGACGGTGGACCGTTCGGGGGAACGTTCCTGCATCAGTATTCGCTATCCGCGTCGCGCCCGCTGGGAACCCGCTTCTCCGCGGCAGCGCAATTCGCCGGCACATACGGCCGGACGATTTCGAACGGCGATCTGAACTCGCAATGGCTGCGCCTCATCTCGCTGGGGTACAATTTGGGACCGGACTCGAACGTCGCGATGGAATTACGCTCGGTGAACGGGCTGGTGGGTGGTTTGACGACGGTTCCGGGATTTAACTTGGCGGCGAGCTATCACCGCAAGTTTTCGGACGGTGCCGAGCTGTATTTTGCCTTCGGAACTCCTGCGGCTACGCAGACACTGAACCGTTTCATTCTGAAGTACGTCGTGCACGCGGGAACGCAGAACTAGATTCGCGCGGCGCGGCTAAGCCGGGAGACGCTGCTCTAAGTCCTCGATGCGGGTTTCCAGGCGCCCCATGCGACGATCCAACGCGTCGAAGCGGCGGTCGTGCTCGTCGAAGCGGCGATCGTGTTCGTCGAAACGGCAATCGTGCTCTTCCAATTTTTTATAGACGGCGCTGAAGTTCTCCATCATACCGTCGCGGAGATCGACGATCGCTTCGAGCAGTTGTCCGTTGGTCGGTTCTTGTGCCATGGCGGGATTGGACGGCTACGCCGGGAGACGCTGCTCTAAGTCCTCGATGCGGGTTTCCAGGCGCCCCATGCGACGATCCAACGCGTCGAAGCGGCGGTCGTGCTCGTCGAAGCGGCGGTCATGGTCGTCGAAGCGGCGATCGTGGTCTTCCAGCCGGCGCTCGATGCCGTCGAAGCGGCGGTCGTGCTCTTCCAATTTTTTATAGACGGCCATGAAGTTCTCCATCATACCGTCGCGGAGATCGACGATCGCTACGAGCAGTTGTCCGTTGGTCGGTCCTTGTGCCATGGCGGGATTAAAACATACGGCTATTGCCGGAGTGTTACCTTCGCTGCGATGCCGGGCCGGTAAGGAATTCCGTCACCGATAACCCACCTAACGTCGCGGTATGCGCGTAGACCCAACCGGTTGCGCCGACATGCGGTCCGTTGATAATCGAGACGAAAAGTTCGCGTTCGTCCGTGCTTGGAACGTAGCGAATGACGCGAGCGCGCACGCGCGCGCCAAGGTCTGTACCCTCGCCGGATTTCCACGCCGGTTTGGGAGCGAGGGTAAGGCGCTCTATCGGCTGCGGAGCGAGATCCACAAGCGTCCCGACAGGGACCGCCGGAGCGACGGTCGTCGCACCCGTGTAACCTGACCACGATCCATCCATCGCGCGAATCCGTACGCACGGCACGCGCGTTTGAGATTCGAAATCGACGCAGCGTCGGCCGTCGATCGATTCGATGACGACGCTCACGCCGGGTCTCTCGTGCAGACAACGCGGTGCCGCGGCATCGTCCGGTCCGTGCAAGTACAGCGGCAACGTGGGACAAACGGTTGCCATCGTCGCGTCGGCTCCATCGTCGAGAGTGAATGCGCGAACGCCGGAATGCAAGATCAGCCAACTTGGGACCGGGCCCGCGCCGAGCAGTACCACGATGCCGGCAAGGCATAGGACCGGTTTTATGAAGTGCCGCCACGATCGTTTCACGACTGTAGTGTACCAGCTAGCGAATCGTAATTCGTTGAAGCGCCGAGGCCTCACCACGACCGCGGCAAGGCAGGCGGCCTTTTTGTGGCCGCCCTTCTGCTAATGGAGATACACCGTCTGCGTCGCGTTCTTGGACGTGAAGGTGCCGCATTTCATGTTCGCGCTGACGCTACCTTGGCCGGCTTTTGCGGTGGACGGCAGCGGCGTCGCAACGAAATATACGTATTGCCCGTTGCCGTTGAGCGTAACCGCGTATGCATGCGTGAACAGCACCGTGGTGCCTTGTTTGAAGTTGAACGTGAGCGTGCACGCGTTCGATGCTTCACGCACGTTATAGAACGTATACGTGAGCTCGAACGTCGATTTCAGCGGCAGATACGGTTCCGGAAATGCGACGCCCAGGGAACCCGTGATTGGCGGGCTGCCCACGCAGTTCACGCAAGGCGTGCCGCCGATCGCAAGCGAGAGAGAAATCCACCCGTTGACGATGGCGGGCACACCCGCGGGCGGCACGCTGCTGTCGCGTGCGGGAATGTATTCCATTTTTTCGTTGTCTGAGAGCGTGACGATCCGCGGCAGCGCACCGGAACCTTGCGCGAACGCGGACGATCCGCTTTGCATAGCGGAGCCGGAAGAGCCGCACGCGGTGAGCACCGCGGCTGCAGCGAGGACGGCGCCCAGCGAAAAAGCGGCCTTTGGAATGCGCATGAGACCTCCGTTAAAGCCAGAGCGAGATGAGCGTCCGGTTCCGTACGGAAACAATGGTAACCTGGCTTACTTTTCCGGCGATCGATAGGCGCAGCAGCGCGGACTAGGCGGCGCGTGGACAAAAATTACTAGGCAGTCGCACTCGATCTTCGCGCGTCCCCGGCGGCTGCCGTGACTCGAAGAGCGCCGAGAACGCAGCCAGATACGCCATGAGCTGGCCGAACGCACGAACGCCGGAATGAAGGAATCAATAGATTGGCACCTTCCACGCCATACACTGCCGCGATATCGTCGAGGCAGAGGAGCGTCTTAATAAGGTGCCGCTAAGATCGTTTCAGGCCTGCACTGTACGGCCTCGGGGGACTCTTAATTCGATGAAGCGATGCCGAGCGCTTGTGCGGCGCTGGCTAAAGGTTTATCGAAGCTCCAAACGGTGGAATTTGAAAGTAACGCCGAGGCGAGCAAATGCGCGTCTATCCACCCTATTCCCTTTCCCCAGAGTCGGCGTCGATCGACAAGCTGAAGAACTTCGGCGTGACTGGCCGACAATGCAGGCGGCAGTGCGCTCAATGCTGCAAGGATTCGCGCGCGGCTCCGCAATCCGCCGCACGCGAGTTCGCCGGCAACAAACGGATGCATCATAACGCTTTCAGCCGCGAGCAGTTCTTTTAACGTTTCATTGCCCGATCGAAAGTGATCGATCCAAACGGACGTGTCTACGATAGTCACTTAACCGAAAGGCTCCGCCTTCTGCGTACGTTTTCAAGATGCGGCTGCGTGCCCCCAAGCGCGGCTAAACGCCGTGCCGATTCGCGGGCAATCAGGGCACGCAAACCCGCGTGTACGAGGGCAGTCTTTTCGCGAATACCGGTTGCTTGTCGTGCTTCTTCCAAGAGATCGTCTTCGATGATGAGCGTCGTTCGCATATGCATTATTATGGCATATTTATATGCATCCCGACAAGTGCGCCCTCGCCATGCCTGCGGGCGTGCCCGCCGTCGCATCGGTGTCGCAGCACCGGCCTAGAGCTTAGGCCGGTTGGAATGCCGCGGCGCTTAGGACGACAATCGCGGAACGCGTGGAGTCGGTCCATACGGCGTGCCCGACGAGCGGATCGGTGAGATGCGAAAATGCGGCTTGCACCTGATCGCGCGTGCAGGCCTGCACAGAACCGTCAGCGCGTAGCGCAGCATCGACGAGCAGCATCGCGGCGTCGACGGTGAGAAGCGGCGCGTTCGCAGGGCCGCCTTGCTGCGCGGCCGTGACCTGTGCGTTCCAGCCTTCCCGGCGAACGAGATCCGCGACGAGCGCGATTCGTTTGCGTTCGCCATGCGTGCGTTCCCAGAGCAGATCGCTCAAGAAATCACACGCGAAGCCGGGCTTGAGGATTTCACGGACTTCGAGCGGCGTTGCGCTGAGCGAAAGCAGCGTGCGCAGATCCGATACGGTGAGCGCAGTGACGCCGTGCGTGTGCAGTTCGGTGACGAGCTCTTCTTCTTCGGGAAACTGTGGACCAACGATCGCGCTGCATTGCCCTTTATATGCGGCGTTGTATTTCGAGGCTTCGACGCAGTCCGGCTGGGTGACGACGCCTTTGGCCGTCTTACATTCGATCATGACGCGATACCCGAGCACGCCTAGCTGCGCATCGGCATAACCATCGGGCGCGCCGTGACCGCCGACGTGCGTCGCGGCGAAACCCAGGTGCGCGAATGCGTCGCACACGGCGATTTCGAACGCAGCCGGATCGGTACCGGTGGACGTGGTTTCGAGGCGATCGATAAGTGCATGGGTGTCCGCATCGATCTCGGGCTGCGGCGGCGTAGCGACATCGGGCCAATCGTCCGGCGGTTGATTGATCCGGAACGTGCGATCTTGATTCTGAACGATAAGTGGTTTGCGGCCGTGCCCGATCGTGCGCGCGATGTATTCGATGAGCGCGGTGTAGACGTATTTCTTGGTCATGTTCGGCTGCACGAGACCGCGCGCCAGCGCTTCGTCGAGGATTTGCTGCGCGGTGCGGGCTTTGCCGTCTTCGAGGATGTCGAACGCAGCGGTGATGGCGGTGCCGCGCGGCTGTGCGATCATGAGCTGCAGTTGTGGCGAGGCGCTAAGGCTTGCAAAGGTTTGCGGCGGAATGGCGGCGAGGACATCGCCGAAAACATCACCGTGCTTTTTCCAGCGCTCCGCGAATGCATCGACGCGCAGTGCGCCATTCAGCGAGTCGAGCTCCTCCCAGCGGAACGGCGTTGCGACCGGGAATCCGTCGGCGCCACGCAGGCTGTACGGCAGAATGCTGAAATGCCAAGCGGCGTTGCTGGAAACGTGCAGATGCACGCGCTTGACGTCGTGCGTATTGGGCTCGGTGGTGAACAGATCAGGCCGGCGCGCGACCGCATTGTTGCAGAACGCGTGCAGCCAGGTGCGAACCTCTTGCGCTCCGGGGGCGTCGGCAAACGGAATCCACAGCGCGATACCGCCGTTGCCGTCGAAGATCGGTGCGGCTTGCAGCCGGTACTCCGCAAGCATGTCGCGCAGCGTTATGGCAGCGAGATCGCGGCGCGATGCGTCGGGCGAGCTCTCGAGCAGAATACGCGCGAAACGCAGACGATCGAGCTGATTCGGCAGCGGCGCCCAACCGTGAAACTCGACGGCGAACATGCGATGACACAGCCAGAGCAGTTTGTTGCTAGACAGCGGCACTTGCGTGCGATGCCAGTGCGGCGGTTTATCGAAGCCGGCCGGAAAATTCGCGAACACGATTGGCTCGCCCGCGAAGTGCTTCGCGATGGTTTCTGCGACGAGATAGTAATGCGAAAGGACACGCGTTTCTAACGCGTTGTCTAAGAGCAGCGCCATGGGGCGGTAGATTTACGCTCGCCTGGGGTTGGGGCCTTTAACGAAGTGTTTGGGGCGGGTAAAGTTGAACGGCGCCGCGTGTGCCCGCGCGCGTTGCAGTTGAGCGTTAGAAATCCACGACGCCTTCATCTACCACATTTAGCGTTCACGACGTTGCGAATAGGCGTTAATTGTCCTCGTCCTGAAACTTGATCCACCAATGCGACCCATCGCAAAATGGCTTGTTTTTAGAATGGCCGCAGCGGCAGAGCGCGTAATGTTCGCGACTAGCGCCGGCGTTCATCGGTTCGCCGTCGAGCCCGATGCCGCCGCGCACGTAATAGCTCGCGTTCTCGGCTACGTAAATCTCCGCTTCGCGCTCCTCGCCGCTATACGTCACGCCGTCGCGCACGAAGCCAAGCGCCCCCGACGGACATGCGCGCACGATATCGATGACTTTTTCGGCGCTCTCACCGTCGGGCGTCACGAAAACATCGCCTTCGTGATGAAACACCGCCGGCAAATGATCGGTGCAGTTGCCGAAGTGGCAGCACGTGCCGCGATTGTCCAGAACCGAGATGTCTTTTCCATCATAGCGGTCCAGGCGATCCGGCGTGCGGTTCGGATCCTTTGCGCTCGAAAAGCCGATGCGTGCGTGCGTACCGTCGCAGTACGGCTTGAGGTTGGAGCCTCCGCAGCGGCAAAGCGCGACGATCGGGCGAACAGGGAGCGTTTCGGCTTTTGAATTCGTCAGTTTGCGCAAGTTTCGAACGATGTATGGGCCATCGATTTCGGGACGGATGGTCGTGCGCGCGTTGCGTTCGTCCGCGTCCGAGCGAATCGCTACGGCAAACTGCGGCGGTATGAACGGCGTCAGGTGTTCCGCGACCGATTCGAGGGCGGCGGCGGCCTCCTGAACTTCTTGCGGGAGGCCGGTTTCGTCGGCAAGCCGCGTGAGACGCGTGGCCAAATCGTACAAGCCTTCGAGGAAAAAGATCCAGGCCGCGCGTTTGTGCGCGAGCAGATGAAGGCTTCGCGTGACACCGAACGCCGGTCCGGCATTCTTGCCGGGATACTCGCGTCCCGCAGGCATCTTCGCGAGTGCTTCACCGAGGGGACGCAACCCGGATGCCATGATTCGCAGCGTACCGCGCGCGAGCAGACGCAACTCGTCTTCACTCTCGTCCGCGCGCGCGAAGAACCGCGCCAGCATCATCAGCATCAACCCATAGGCGCTATTGAAGAGCGATGCCAGCTCGTGTGCCACCGGATCGGTGATGCGATTCGCGCCCGGCAGATCGGCAATACCGCGCGTTCCGGGATTGCTGATAAGCGGACGGACCGGATCGAATGTGCGGCCTTCCTGTGCGGCGCGCGCGGTAAAATCGGCATATTCGCGGCGAATGCGATCGAAGACCACGAAGTGCGCATCGGGATGTTCCGAGGTCGGCGATTCGCCTTGCTCGATGATCATGTCTACGGCTTTTCGAGCCGAGGCGGCGTCGGTTACTTGGACTAATTGCCGCGGGAAATCCAAATAGCGCGGCGTTGCTTGCGTGGCGGGATCGCCGATGAAGAGCCGCTCAGCGGGGATCGCGTCGAATGCCGACTCGATCTTATGGTAGAATTCGCCGACGGTCCGAAAATCGATGTCGTACGGTTCGCTGCTGTTTTGAACGCGCACGTACGCTTCGGGATCGACGGTCGCGGCGATGCGTTTGCGGATGGCGTCGTATTGTGGTACGCGATCGGGCGGCAGAACGCCGTCTTCGGGCATCTCGTAGCAGACCAGGCGCTCGATGAGATCTTTGGAGAAGGGCTCGAGCGCGATCTCGATACCGAACGGAAACGTGCTTGCCGGCATCGGAAAATTCGCACGCGCAAAATGTGGCGCACCGCCGACAGCCGTGAGAATGTTGCACACTTGGCCAAGGTGCAGCATTTCCTCAACCGCGACACCGGCCAAGCCGCGCTTCCACTGCCGCACGGCAGCGAGTTCGTCTTCGGTAACGCCGCCTTCGCGCAAATCGTTCTTCAGCGAGTAGCCGGCGTACAGATATACGCACGCCAAGTTGTGTTCCAACTCACATGCGCGCGTCAGCAGGTAGAGCAGCTCTTCGCGCGTGTCGACCGGAGCGGGCGAATGCGCGCGGCGTTTTTTCACATCAGGGCGACCGGCCAATGTATCGGTCACGTCTTCTTCCTCCCCGGCGACTGGTACTTGCTATGAAACCCGCACGAGCGCGGAGCGATGCAGTTTGGCGGCGGGGTGTCGTGGGTGTGTCACGCCGCTCCGTCGGGGTCGCGACCTGAAGCGCAGGCTCGTGGGCGAATATTTCGCCCGCGGCAAACCTTTTCGGGTGGAAGGTGTATACAGAATCGACCGAACTTCATCGACTCACCCGCAGGAGGGTATATTCGTGGGAAATCCTGTCGCACACATTGAGTTGACGACTGAAAATCCGGAAAAAGCCAAAGATTTTTACGGCAAATTGTTCGAGTGGAACCTCGAAGATTATCCGATGCCCGAGGGCGGAACGTACACCATGATTCGGCCTGGCAACGGTACCGGCGGCGGCATGATGAAGAGCCCGCCCGGCGTTCCGACTGCGTGGACGCCGTATATTTCCGTAGACGACGCTGCGAGAGCAACCGAAAAAGCACGGTCTCTGGGCGCTACCGTCGTTAAAGACGTCACGTCGGTCCCGGGCTACGGCGCGTTCAGCGTCTTGGCGGATCCGACCGGCGGCGTTTTCGGAATCTGGGCGGACGAAGCGGAGTAGTACGTAGGCGCGGCGCGGGTGTGACATCGGAGTACCGCACCTTGGAACGGGTCGTGTGCCTACAACGGGTGTCCGATCTCCCAATGATGACCGAACGGATCGACCAACCGTCCAACAAGCCACCCATTCTCTTCCGTGACGGCGTGAACTTGCGTCGCGCCGGCGGATAACGCGCGCGAGAACACCGCATCGGGATCCGGAACCGTCATGACCATTCTAACCGAACCGCCGCCGAGCGTTTCGGGACTAAAGTTCTTGTGTTCCGGCGACTCGTCGCTGAGCCAGAACTCCGCGCCCGCTACCGATAGCCGCGCTACGACGGCATCGGTGCCGCCGATCCGAAACACCTCATGGGCGCCGAATGCGGTCTTGTAGAACTCGACGGCCCTTGCACCGCCTCGAAGCGAGAGCCAAGGAGCAATCGAGACGGAGACTTGCTTGGACATTCTGTCACTCTTTCTGCGCTACGCGTGCGCGGCGTGCAGCACGAAATGTGCGCTGAAGACTGCTCCCGTAACGAGCAAACCGATTGCAGCCGCACGGCGTGTTCGCCAGAGCCTCGCCGCGAATAGCCCGTAGATCGCGATCGCGACAAGCGCAACGGCGATCCACCCCAGACGCGGCGTCTGTTCGGCGTATGGTTTAAAAAAGGTAAATGCGCCCGCGATTATGCTCATCCACAACGCCGTTAACACGCTCGCAATGCCGATCCCGAAGAACGTGCTGCGAACAGTGTTCAGCAGCACTGTCGACGTGCGTAGCATTGCCGCGGCGCAGCCGAACGCCCACAACAGTGCGGCCCAGTCGCTTGCGATGAATTGCATCTCACTCTGCATCGCCCGCGACCAATCGTCGTCACGCGCATAATGGGCCGTAACCTTCAATAGAAATGCCGCGAAGGAACGCGCAAGCCGCATTAGCTTCGCGCCGCGCGCAGCGTCGCTCGCGCCTTTGGCGAGGGTGCCGCGCGACGGGCATCAAGCGCGAGCTGCAAACCTTTCGGCGTAAGACGATATACATGCCGCGGCGGTTTGCCGTCTTGCGGCTGTTCCCAAGACGCCTCGACGAGCTGCTGTTCGGCTAGCCGCATGAGAATCGGATAGAGAGAACCCGACTTCACGCCCGTCGCCCGACTGATTCCATAACCGTAGGCCGTGTGTTGCGGAGCGCCCAGAAACGCTTCCAAAACACGCAGAGCCTGTGCAGAGAGCCGCCTTCCCATACCATAACTCTACATATGTAGAGTTATGACGTCAAGCCCCGCGACGAACCGCCCACGCCACAGCATCTTCCAGCGCTTCTTCTCCCCAAAAGAGCTCATCGCCGACAACGCAGTTTGGCGCGCCGAATACACCGCGTTCGATCGCTTCTGTCGTGTTTCGCCGCAAGCAATTCCGGCGGTGCGTGTTTACGGCCGCGCTAAGGACAGTTTGCGCGTCGGCGCCGCATGCACGCAGCAGTTTCGCGATGACGACGTCGCTGTTCAAATCTTCGTCATCGCGAAAATTCGCATAAAATGCCGACGCCACGAATTGCGAAATCCATGGCGCGTTTTCAAAGGCAGCGGCGACGCGAGCCGCCAGGACCGCATTGCGCGGAAAAACGCTGGGCCGATTCCACGGAAGCCGATATTTTTCGGTTAATCGCTCCATGTCGCGCCACATGTACTTTCCGCGCCGCTCGTTGAGGTTGAAATGCGACGTCGGCCAGCCCCGCAGTGCAAAGATCGGGCCGAGAAGAAACGGACGCCACACCATCGGCACTCCGGCCTCCCGGCACAGCCCCTCGATGCGCATCGCGGCGATATATGAGTACGGACTGGCGAATTCAAACCAGAACTGGAGCGTTGCGGTAGTCATGCCGAATCACAATGCGCCGCGCGCGGTGCACTAGCCCGTATACCGGGAGTATACAGGTCGGTATACCGGCGGCCTGGAAGCCCGGGGCGCTATGGAAACGCCGCGGAAACGCTCGGAGCTCAAGGAGCACATCGCCAAAGTCGCCGCCGCACTCTTCTACAGAGACGGCATCCATGCCGTGGGCGTGGATCGCATCGCGTTAGAGGCGGGCGTGACCAAGCGCACACTGTATCATCACTACGCGTCCAAGGACGATTTGATAACAGCGGCTCTGCGCGTCTCGCCGATCGTCAGGTTTCCGTGCGAAGGTGCGCCGGTCGAACGGATTCTGGGCGCGTTTACTGCCTTGAAAGATTTTCTTTCGTGCACCGATTTCCGCGGCTGCCCGTACATTTTCTTCACCGCGGAACTGATCGACCGCAATCATCCTGCGCGGCATGTCGTGCAGCGCCGTGTTGCGAAGCGTCGTGCGTGGTTCGCGGATATGTCGCGCCAGGCCGGTGCTAGCGATCCGGGATTGCTTGGCGAGCAGTTGGACGTCTTGTTTGACGGCGCGCTGGCCTCGGGCACGAAACGCGAGGATTTGCGGCCGGTGGATGCAGCGATCAAAGCTGCGCGTGCTTTAATTGCCCTCGAATGCCGGTCGGCCGGTCTTCCGAACGCAGCTGCATAGGCGACATCTTCGCTTCGCTCCGGTACACAGGTGGGTATAGCGCTCACGCGTGAACGCGGATCGCATGGACGCGCAATTATCGTGCAAGAAGGGCAGTAGCAAGGGAATCGGCTTTATCGGTTTAGGCCTGATGGGTTCGGCAATGGCGCTCAATTTAGTGCGCGCGCAAAAGCCGATGATCGTTTGGAACCGAATGCGCGACAAATGCTACGCCGTTGCGGATGCGGGCGCGACCGTAGCGGCGAATCCACGCGATCTCTTTGCGCGTGCGCGGATCGTCTTTTTAATGCTGGCGAACGAGGAGGCTATCGATAGCGTACTGGTGCGTGGAACGGCGGACTTCGACCGGCGCGTTCGCGGCCATATCATCGTGGCGATGGGTACGACGTCCGCGCAATATTCTCGGCAACTCAGCGATGATATATCTCTTGCGGGCGGTCGATACGTCGAGTGCCCGGTCTCGGGGTCACGAATACCGGCCGAGCGGGGCGAGCTTGTCGCGATGCTCGCGGGCGATGCGGGAGCGATTGAGGAAACTCGGCCGCTTCTGGCGCCGATGTGCAGCAAAGCCGTGACATGCGGGGACGTCCCGAATGCACTACTGATGAAGCTCGCCGTAAACATTTTTCTGATAAGCATGGTGAGCGGGCTCGCCGAGGCTTTTCATTTTGCGGAACGACACGGCTTGGACATGCAGCGGTTTCGCACCATTGTTGATGCGGGCCCGATGGCCAGCGACGTATCGCGCATAAAGGTTGACAAAATGCTGAACGGGGAGCTCTCTGCGCAAGCGGCAATTTTCGACGTGCTAAAGAACAGCCGGCTAATCACCGAGCAGGCACAGGCTTCGAGTATTGCCGCACCGCTGATGGACGTTTGCTGCAACTTATTTGATGAAGCGCTGCGCCTCGGTCATGCGCATTTGGACATGGCTGCGGTCTTGCTGGCGATACGGGGGCGGACGGGCGAGCTTTAAGATGCGTCCGGCAGGCGGTTCAAGACCCCGCGCTTCCGAGCCAGGGGCCCGAAAGCGGGGAAAGTAGGGCAGCCTACCTAAGGAACGCCGGGTTCCCCGAAGGAGGCATAACCGTGACACATCCGGTTCCACTCAACATCGGAAACACCGCGTTCATGCTGATCTGCGCGAGCCTCGTCATGTTAATGACGCCCGGACTCGCGTTTTTTTATGGCGGGCTGGTGAGCCGCAAGAACGTCCTGACGATCATGATTCAAAGTTTCATGTCGCTGGGCTGGACCACCGTTGTGTGGATCGCCGTCGGATATTCGATGTGCTTCGGCGCCGATTGGCACGGCATCGTCGGCAATCCGGTGCAATACTTCTTCTTGCGCGGCGTCACATTGCACTCGATGTTCACCGGGAACGACGCGGGGATTCCGCTGGTCGTGCACATCGCGTATCAAATGATGTTCGCCATCATTACGCCGGCGCTCATCACCGGAGCATTTGCGAACCGCGTCACCTTCAAAGCGTATTTTCTGTTCCTTACTGCGTGGCTGCTGTTCGTCTATTTCCCGTTCGTGCACATGCTGTGGAGCCCGGATGGGGCGCTGGCGAAATGGGGCGTGTTGGATTTCGCAGGCGGACTCGTGGTGCATGCATCCGCCGGATTTGCTGCGCTGGCTTCGGTACTGTTTATCGGGCGCCGGCACGTCATCGATGACAAACCACACAACGTTCCGCTGATCGCATTGGGCACCGGATTGCTGTGGTTCGGCTGGTACGGCTTCAACGCCGGATCCGAATTGCGCGTCGACGCGGTGACGGCGTCGGCATTTCTGAACACGGATGTCGCGGCATCGTTCGCGGCGGTTGCGTGGTTGCTGATTGAATGGGCACGCGGCAGACAACCGAAGTTCGTAGGGTTGCTCACGGGCGCGGTTGCAGGGCTTGCGACAATTACTCCGGCGGCGGGATACGTTTCGCCGATCGCGGCGATACTGTTCGGGTTATTGGCCGGCGGCGGTTGTTACTACGCCGTGGCGTTGAAGAACCGCCTCGGCTGGGATGACGCACTGGACGTGTGGGGCGTGCACGGCGTCGGCGGCGTACTCGGGATTATTCTGCTCGGCGTCTTTGCAACGACGGCGTGGAATCCGGCCGGCGCAAACGGTTTGCTGTTCGGCGGCGCCGGGTTCTTCGGGAAGCAGGTTGCCGCTGCGGTGTTTTGCAGTGCTTGGGCGTTCGTCTTTACGTACGGGATGCTGTGGCTGATTAGCCGCGTTACCGTGACGAAAGTCGATCGCGAGACCGAAGAACGCGGATTGGATATGGGGCTGCACGGCGAGGAGGCTTATCCGCTGGGGATTTAGGTGCGGTTCGGGCGTTTGAGCGAATTCTACCGCGTTTTGCCTGAGGATTCGCTCTCGCCGAGGTGCCGATCGCATTCGGCTATTCCCGCTTCAACGCCCACTGCGCTGTAGATTTCGCGCGTCTGCACCCAAATTGGATGCGCATCTCGGCCGAGAAGTTCAATGAGCAAGGCATAGCCGCGCAGCGCATTGCCACGATCGAGATCGGCACGCTCGGAATGGGTTTCGTACAGCGCAAGCGCTCGTTCGTAATAGGGCAGCGCTTCTTCAAGCTTGGATTGGCCGCGCAAGATGTCGCCCACGTGGCGCAATGCATGCGCTTCTCGAAGTGGATATCCGTCATCGGCGAAAAGCTCTGCAGCACGTCGGTACGCGTCGATGGAGCGCTCAACATCACCATTACGACGAGCGTTGTAGGCTTGAGCGGTGAGAGAATCCGCTTCCGCGTTCACGCCTAGATGTTAGCACAACTGCCATAAGCAGAGCCATGGCGCATCGTCGCGGTAGCCCGCCCCCGAGGCCTGGCGCTGCAGACGCGGAACGGCGAGCTGCAGCGGTGGGGGAAATGGCCGTTGCGGCGTAAGAACTCAGAGTGCGCCGCAAAGAAAGGGACCGTCCGCTTTTACTCGGCGTCTTCACCGTAACCGCGTTGGCGCTTCTGTATTTGACCTATTTTGTCTACACGCACGTTGAGGGCACTCACGGCTACCGCATCGGCGTACGGTTTGCGACAGTCTCGGGTTTGGCTCCGGGGGCTCCCGTTTACGTGAGCGGTGTGCAGATCGGCGCAGTCGAGAGCGTCGCGGTGCTGCCCGATAATACCGTCGAAGTTATTCTTGCCATAACGAATGACGTCGATCTCCCTGCCGAGTCGCGCATTACGATCCATTCGCCGCTTGCAGGCTCCCCCGCCGTAACGATCGTTCCGCCTATTCTGCGCGTGGCTCGCGGATCCGTACCCACGGCGTTGCCGGCAAGCGCGATAATTCCGAAGCGAATTCTGCCGCTGAACGAACAGCCCGTTGGAAAGCTGCCGATAAGCACCCAGGAGTTGCTGTACCAATCGCAGACGCTCATGCGGCGATCCGGCCAAATCGTCACGACGATGCAAAACCGGCGGCGTTCGCTGCTGGAACAAGTCGACGGCCTACGCGCAAATTTTCGTGCTGCAGTGCCGGAACTCCGAGCAATGCCTGCTGCCCTGCGAGCGAACCTTGCGGGAACGTTGAGCCAAGCGTCCACCGAAGTCAAACGAACACAAGAATTGTTACAGGCCAGAAATGCAGCCGTGCAGGCGAATCTCTCCAGATCGCTTGCCGCCACGTCTGCTTCCCTCGAACAAACGGCGCATGATTTGCGCGGCATACGGACCGACCCCGCCGTACACGCGAATGTTTCCGCGGCGATGCAAAGCGTTGAGCAAGCGTCTGCGACCATGCACGCGGCGAGCATCGACCTTCAGCGCGTCGGGGCAAACCCTCAGACACTTGCAGAACTGCGAGATGCGAGTATTCGTTTGCGCGCTTCAGTCGAAAAACTCCACTACCTGATCACGCACGGCGGTTAGTGCCCTTGGACCCGTGTCCTAAGCTGGTGACTCCCGGAGCGGGCTAAACCGTCGCCAACATCGCAGCACATCAGAGCGCCTTTGTGATGATCGCGTGCTAATTCCACGCTTGTCTAAAACGAATATACGCAAGACTAAAGAAGATCACCAAAGTACTTAGAATCGACTCGCACGATTGCGCCAATAACGTCGCCACCGGGTCGATCCAATCTCAAATACGTGAACCACGCGAAAGACGGGCTCGAGCTTGCGGCAAAGGCACTTACAGAGCCTTGTACTGGGAGCTTCCAGAACCGCCATACTCTACCGACCCGGCATGCGATCTGTGTGCTGCCGACAACACAAACGCTTCGCTTTAGCGTCCCGATAGCACTCGCTTCACCGTCGATCTCCGGCTTATACGATGATACAAATCCCTGGGGAGTGACCATGATGACGCGACCGTCAGATTGAAGCAGCCACAAATTGCCCTGGTTAACAGTCATTCCCTTAGCATTACCAATTCGGTATCGGAAGACTCGCTGTTGGCAGCGTTGTTTGACTAAAACGACCGCCTCCTGCGAGCGCCAATAGATCCAAACAACGTTTCCGTCTGAGACAAGCCGATTATCAGACTCCGCTGTTCGGTCAGCGTAATGACCGCCTCCCAAGCGGCAATATGTCGTACTCCCGTTCCGCTGCAATACGCCGAATGCGGGCTTGTCGTCTTTTACAAAATAGAGTCCGCCATCATAGCCAAAGCCGATACCCCCAACCCAAGCGTTGTCTATTCTGATTCGGCGCTGAATCCGATGATCGCTAACCTCGCCTATTACCGATGCAGTCCTCACAAAATCGGGGTCGTCTTTTGCGCCGAAGAACACTTTGCCGTTACGGTCTACCGCTAGCTGCTCTACTTCTAGCTGCGGATCATTTTCTAAGACCGCTTGCAATGTCGTGCCGCGAACTACACCGACGCCAGACTTACCGTTGACGTTTTCGCCGTATGCGAACCAAGCTTCAGTTGACCTTGTGACGAGGGCGGATGGTTGAGAAGGCGTGTACCAAATGGCGTATGAATCCGAATTTGCCGTAGCGGTGCAAGCCGCTGTTAACAGTGCGCCAAGTACGGCGGCTTTTCGAACCCACGCGAATGCCATCTCCTTTGATCCCCCTTCTCAGTGCTGGGCTGGCCTATGATGGCGTTACGACGTTTCAGGGCGTTCGAACCTACGATCCGCACATACAGGGCCCGGCAGGACCGGACGGGTATCAAGGCGCGTTCACGTCCGATGTCACTAAGCCCTACATGTGGAATCGGAAAACCCGATTCGGCACTCGGGCCCGACCGGCTACGACACGCTCGTCGATTTCGGGCGTTGTAGCAAGAGGGCTCGAACACATCGAAGCAGTGCTCTACGAGCAGGACACATATGTTGGAGGGTAATGTCGCATCATTTCAACGCCCATAGCTCAAGCAATCAAGGTTGGCGACGGTACGTAGTGCCCGTCACGATCGCTGGACTACTACTTTTCTGCGCACTGTTGCTGCGAAATAAAATGATGGATAGCGACATTTCGATTGTTGAGGCGGCGGAACTTGCTTTACCCGCTATTGTGTTTGCACCTGTAATTGTGGCGTTAAAAGGGCTACGCTTTCGATGGGAGGAGTCGGCGCTCATAATTGCACTAGCCTTACCTATCGGATATCTGGCCAATTTTGTTTTGTCGCATATGATCTGCCTATTTATCTGGCAGAGCTTGTGTTGGGCTTGAAAATTTCCCACTGCTAACGATCGAGCTATTTGTAGCCTTTGGAATCGTAAACTGGCCGCGTTGATGCCGCTGAAATGTGGCAAACCGAACAAAACAGCTCTTGCGCACCGCGGCGCAATCCGGCTCCATCTAGTCGGCGTTCGATTTACCGTCGTCGACGAGTGCGGCGTTGGATTCTTCGCGTCGCAATAGATAAATGCGAAGATCGGGAAAGCGGTGATGCATTGCGGTCACTTCCACTTCGTATCCATCCGAGAGGAGCGTTTGCAGCCTATTCCAATCATGCCCGTGTTTGCGGCGATAGTCTTCTTCTGCCACGAGGATCACGCAACGCCTCTCGTCGCGCCGCGCAGTACCGTATTCTAGCGGCCGATGCCGATCGCAAATCCGGATTAACGACCAAACGTCGTGCGGCGCTGCGTCGTGCTCGTGTTTCGATTTGGCTAGGCACCCGCCGTACGGATCTGCGCAGTCCCAGCGAAGGTACCGCTCGACGAGAGGTTCACCGAGCGATTGCACTTCGTCCAGCGGGTTGACTTCTTTAGCGCCGGACTCGGCGGGCGGACCGAGAAGGCAGAGCAATTCGCTTTCAACGTAACGAATTTCGGGTGAAAGAACGCGCCGTAACACGACGATATACTTTCCTGGAATTCGAGGCTCTTGGGCGGCTATGAGGATTCCATAAGCCTCGGCCACCGTTCGTTGCAGCTCATCCCAGTCAGATCCGATTTTCTCGTCATACGATCGAACGTCGCAGAATATCACCGCATAGGGCAGGTGTACGTCCGGTGAGACCGTTTTGCGCAGCGAGGACTGGAGGACGCCCGCGTGCTTCTCGCAGACGCGCACAACGAACCAGCTGCCTTGCGCGCCAGAGACTGCAAAACAGTCGTCTTCAGCCGGCGCGCCGCGGCAGGTCCACAGCATGTACTCGCGGCGGGGCGCGCCCGCGGGCTCCGGAAGGCTATCGCGCACTGCCGGCCGCCCGAGAACCGCGAACAATTCATCTTCGGTGTATACGCCGGCGCTAGACATCAACGAATGGTACCTTAGGCGTCGACGGGTGTTGCACCCGAATTGCGGCAATCGACGAACAGGTGTGCGCGCGCTCGTGTGACCGAAACATGGCGCGCCTCAGATCAGTACGTGCCGTACCAGCTTCAAGGAGGTGCCATGGAGACCGCCTCGACCAACGGTTTGACCCTGCGGACCGCTGCCATTATTGCCGGCCTGGCGTATCTATTCGATCCGGTGTCCTACGCAGAGTTCACCCTTTACCCCAAACTGGTCGTGAGCGACCACATCGCGCAGACCATCACGAACATCAGCAGCAATCACGGCGCATTTCTCATGATGTTCTTCTTCTATTTCATCAACTTTGCGGAAGACGTCGTGGTCGCATGGGCCCTGTACTACCTGTTCGCGCCCGTGAATCGAGCGGTTTCGGCGCTGGCGGCGTTGTTTCAATTGGTGTATGCCGGAATCGCGTTCGTCGGGCTGCTCAATTTGGCAACGGTGTTTCATATGGTGACGCAGCCCGAGTATCTCGCATCGCTGGGTACCGGACCGCTGCATGCCGACATCAACATTCTGCTCCACACGTTCCGCTCGTACTATTCGCTGGGTCTGATTTTGTTCGGCGTGCATTTGCTACTTATCGGCGCGCTTATCGTGCGAGCATCGTACGTTCCGTGGTGGATCGGCGTCGCGCTGATTATCGACGGCGGCGGTTGGATCGTGACGGAGTTGCAGCCATATCTCTATCCCGCTGTCAATGTGGACTTCCTATTCTTCACGTTCTTCGGCGAGCTGCTCTTCATGCTGTGGCTGCTAATCATGGGCTGGCGCATTCAGGAACCGGCAGCGACACTCGTACGCGTGGAACCGGTGCTAAGCGGATGAAGCAAGCGGCGAAAGGTGAGCTACGCGATCATACGATATTCCGATCAAAACCGCGCACGCCGCCCGCTTATGCTATACTTGTAAGCACGGGAACAGCGCTTCTTAATTAAAGAAGATCGGAAACAGTTATGTTCGTTCAAGTCGAGCACGACGTCCTAGATCGCGATGGCTGGAAAAAGCTCAGCTCGGAATGGAGCGGCCCTCCTCCGGGGTATACGTTGCTCTCCAGCGTCACGACGAAGGATCACGCAAAAATGTTTTGCCTTTGGGAAGTCGATTCGGTAGAGGCACTGTCGACCGTTCTCGACGCACAAACGAAAAGCGTTCTTAAGAACACCTATTTCGCTATCGACGACAAGGCGCCACTTACGACTCTTCCGCACGAGGCTGTGGCACGCTGACCGAAGGAAACGCCGCCGATCGTTGTGATGACGTCGATCTGATTGGGGGCGCGCCTTAGGACGCGCGACGCGGAATACGAATGCCGCGTTATTCGGATCCGGAAGGACCATGGAAACCATGGTCCTTCCGTTTTGTCGTTAATCGCGTTCGTGCCCCGGAGTCGGTTTGGTTTCAGGCTTGCCGCTCGCCTTTGCAGCCGGACGCGACGCAGGCGCGTGAGTTACCACGGGATGGGGCGCAACCGGATGTGTTACCACCGGATGGGGTGCGACCGGATGTGTTACCACCGGATGGGGCGCAACCGGATGCGGAGTTGCGTGATGCACTACTGCCGGATGCGGAGTCCCGTGATGCACTACTGCCGGATGCGGAGTCGCGTGATGCATCGTTGACGGACGCGGAGTCGCGTGATGCACCGTTGCGGGACGCGGAGTCGCGTGAAGCACCGTTGCCGGATGCGGAGTCGCGCGATGCACCGTTGCCGGATGCGGAGTCGCGTGATGCACTACGGTGCGCGCCGGTGCTACCGGTTTAACCGCAGTCAGCGTCACGGGTGCGCGTTTGACCGGATGGTAAACGGGATGCGCGGGACGCGTACGACGCGTCGACAGCGCCACGATCTTCGGACGAGTCGTCGCTACCGAGCGTATCCGTATCTGCTGAGCCTGGAACGTTACGTGCGGAATTGCCGCCGCTCTGGCTGCCAGACGCGGAGCGCGGAAGGTTCGCGCCAGCACGATGGGGCGTACGGCTACTTTGGCATACCGCAGGTTCGAGGTCGTCGGAACGACCGGTATTGCGCCGCGAAGTAAGACGATCTGCCGAATCTGCGGACGTTCAATGATGGTTCGCGTTATCACGCCGCTGCGAAACGAGCTGAGCGGAACCATCGTCGCACCGCCGTATTGCGCGTTTGTGTAGTAGTTGTACACGTTCGTGGCACTCGGCACAGGCGAGAGCGTCGTG
>DASZHD010000040.1:0-41294 GCA_035938175.1 Vulcanimicrobiaceae bacterium | reverse complement strand
CGGACATTCCATCTGAAAACCGCTCGCGATTTTGCGTCCATGCAAAATCGCTGCTTCGCCGTTTTTTTGCGACGGCAAGCCGTGAAGAAACCATCCGTGGTTTGCGCAAAAAAATCGGAGATTTTCCGCTGGAACGTCCGGGCCGCCCGTACCCCAACCAGTCCCGGCAGTCACTGTGGCAAACCCTCGTGCACGTTGGTCGCGCCGAAGATCCGTTCGAGCTCCAGGCGCGCGCGATAGTCGCCCGCGATGCCGCGCGGCAGACGCTGCACGCGATTGGCGATGCGCACCATCACGGGAACCGTTCCGGGCCATTCATCCAGGACGGCGGCAAGGCGGTCGACTTGATCGCGCGTGTTGACCGCGACGTGCCAGCCTGCCGGCTGCGCGATGTGCGCGCTGCGCTCAAAGGGCACGACTTCGTTGGCGCTGACGGAAAGTTCGATCGGCGCTTCCTCGCCGGCGGCGCCCGGACGCTCGCGCAGCCGCAGCCGCCCTTTGACGATCAGAATGCGATCGGCTTCAAACAGCGCTTGAACTTGTGGATAGAGTTTCGAAAAGACGACGACCTCGATCGTTCCGCCCGTATCTTCGAGCTGCGCGATGAGGATCTGCTGCCCGGATTTGGTGAGCGTGCGCCGCACGCTCGTCACCATGCCGGCGATCGCGACGAAACTGTCGTCTTCACGCGCGCGCAGATCTTTGATCGCGATTGCGCCCGTGCGCGCGAGTGCATCGGCAACGTCCGCCAGCGGGTGGCCCGAAACGAATATGCCGAGCGTTTCTTTCTCCCATGCGAGTGTCTGCATCGTGTTCGGCGGCGGTACCAGCGGCAGCGTGGGCGTCAGTCCTGCGGCCACCGCGGGTGCGTCGCCGAAAAGCGAAGCCTGCCCTAACTGCGCGTCGCGCGAGTCGGCGGCGGCAATATCGAGCGCGGTATCCAGCCCGGCGAGTTTCTGAGCGCGGTTGCCGGGCAGGCAATCCAGCGCGCCCGATTTTATCAACGCTTCGAAAACGCGCCGGTTGACTTGTTTCGTATCCACGCGTTTGGCGAGATCGAACAGATCCGTAAATGCGCCGCCGGCCTCGCGCGCTTCCAGTACGAGACGCACCGCTCCCTCGCCGACTCCTTTGATCGCCGAAAGACCGAACCGGATTTGATCGCCGACGACCGCGAAGTCGATCAGCGAAGCGTTGACGTCCGGCGGCAGTACGGCGATGCCGAGTTTCTTGGCTTCTTCGATGTACTCGACGAGCTTGTCGGTCTTGTCTTTCACCGACGTCATCAGCGCGGTCAAATACGGCAGCGGGTAATTCGCCTTCAAATACGCGGTCTGATAGGCGACCCAGGCATATGCCGCCGCGTGCGACTTGTTGAAGCCGTAGCCGGCGAAAGGCTCGATGAACTCGAAAATCTTCTCACCGAGCCGCTCGTCGATGTCCGAGTGCTCCTTACAGCCGGCGATGAACTTCTCGCGATACAGGGGAATCTTGTCTTTCTGCTTCTTCCCCATGACCTTGCGAAGCTCGTCCGCTTGTCCCATCGAGAAACCCGCAACCTCGCGCGCCATTTGCATCACCTGCTCCTGATACGCGGCGATGCCGTAGGTGTCGCGCAAAATCGGTTCCAATTTCGGATGCAGATACTGCGGTTTGGTACGGCCGTGCTTGTTGCCGATATACTGCGGAATCCAGTCCATCGGACCCGGACGGTAGAGCGCGACCAGCGCGATGATGTCGTTGAAGTTGGACGGGCGCAGCTCCGTGCAGACGCGCACCATGCCTTCCGATTCCAGCTGAAAGACGCCCATCGTTTCGCCGCGGCTCAGCATATCGTACGTGCGCTGATCGTCGTCGGCAATCTTGGCGATGTCGAAGTCCGGATTCGTCGTGCGGCGGATTTCGTCGACGGCCGATTTCATCACCGTCAGGTTGCGCAGCCCGAGGAAGTCCATCTTCAGCAGGCCGATTTTTTCGACCCACACCATGTCGTATTGCGTATTCACGCCCGCGTCGCTTTTGGCGAGCGGCGCATATTCGACAAGAGGGCCGGCCGAGATGACGACGCCCGCCGCATGCGTGCCGGCGTTGCGCGCCAGCCCTTCGATCGCTTTGGCCGTATCCAGCAACCGCCGGATCTCCGGCGACCCGGCATAGAGCATCTTCAATTCGGGAATCTGCTCCAGCGCTTGCGCGATCGACAGTCCGCCGGGTCCGGACGGAATCATCTTCGCGACGCGGTCGACGTCGGGCAGCGGCACGCCCAGCGCGCGGCCCGCGTCCCGGACGGCGGCGCGCGCGGCCATCGTGCCGAACGTCACGATCTGCGCGACGCGATCCGATCCATATTTTGCGGTTACGTACTTGATCACTTCGTCGCGGCGCTCGACGCAGAAATCGGTGTCGATATCGGGCATCGAGATGCGTTCGGGATTCAAGAACCGTTCGAACAGCAAATCGTATTTCAACGGATCGAGATCGGTGATCTTCAAACAGTACGCGATGACGGAGCCCACGGCCGAGCCGCGTCCGGGACCGACCGGAATGTCGTGATCGCGCGCGTACTTGATAAAGTCCCAAACGATCAGAAAGTACGAAGCAAACCCCATCGTGTTGATGACGCCCAGTTCGTATTCGAAGCGCTGACGCAGGGCCGCGTCGTTCGCGGCGCGCTCGGCGCCGTAGCGCTCGATTAGCCCCTGCTCGCAGATTTCACGCAGATACTCCTCGGCGGATTTTTCCTCGCCGGGCGCCTCTGCGGGTACGGGGTAGGCGGGCAGGTGAAAAATTTTTTCGGGAATGCGAATATCGATGCGCTTGGCGATCTCGACGGTGTTGTCGCACGCTTCGGGCAGATCGGCCCAGAGCTCGCGCATCTCCGCGTCGGTTTTTACGTAGAACTGGTCCGAGTAGAACTTCATCCGGCTGGTGTCGGAGACCGTCTTGCCGGTTCCGATGCAGAGCAGGACGTCGTGCGCCGGTGCGTCGCGCTGTTCCAAATAATGCGAATCGTTGGTGGCGACGATGGGGATGTTCAGCTCGCGAGCGACTTTTATCAGGCCTTCGTTGATCGCTTCTTCCTCGGGCATACCGTGGCGCATCACTTCGATGTAAAAACGGTCTCCGAAGATGTCCAGGTAGGTCCGGGCAGCGCTGCGAGCGCGTTCGTAGTCGTTCTTGAGCAGCGGCGAGGCGACCATGCCCGACATGCATCCCGAGAGGACGATGAGCCCTTCGTGGTGCCGGGCGAGCAGATCGAGATCGATGCGCGGCTTGTAGTAGTAGCCTTCCAAGAACCCCTTGGAAATCAGTGCTGTTAAGTTTCTGTAACCCGTTACGTCGGCAGCGAGCAGCGTCACGTGCGCCTCGTCGCGGACCGTACGGTCGAGTCGGCCGCGCGGGGCGATGTACGCCTCGCAGCCGATGATCGGCGTGAGTTTGAAGTCGCGCGCGGTGTAGTAAAACTCCATGGCGCCGTACATGACGCCGTGGTCGGTCAGGGCGACGGCCGGGCTGCCGTCCTCGGCGCTGCGCTTGCAAAGCCGGTCTACGCGGCAGGCCCCGTCCAGGAGCGAGTATTCGCTATGAACGTGCAGATGGACGAATTGGCTCACCGGACTGTTCGTGGACCCCTGTAAAAGACGCTGAGCTAACCTAAAGAAAAAGACGGATTAAGACGTTACCATATTGGTGGGCTTGAACCTGTCCGCGGGCACCGCGCCCGGCAGCGCCGGCGACAATACGGCCGATCTCCTTATAGAGATTGACCGCTTGCGTTCGCGTATCGCGATGCTGGAAGCCGAGCGCGACGAGTATGCACAACAGAACGCCGAACTCTTCGTCCTGCAGCAGGTGTTCTCCACCATCAACTCTACGCTGGACATCAACGACATTCTGTCGATGGTGCTGCGCGGCGTATGCGAAGCGCTGAAGTTCAACCGCGTCATCCTGTTCGACGTCGACGAGCACAACAATATCATTCGCCGCCTGGAAGGCGACGGCAACGGCATGGTCACGCACGCCGAAGACGCTTTCGAATACCTTCCGAATTCGACACTGCAAGACGTAGCGCAAGGCGTCATGCAGGTCGCGTTCGGAAGCGAGGCGGACCCGGATCGGCCGCTTACGGACACCCGCGGCTCCTATTGTATCGCCCCCCTGGTCGCGCGCGACGTCGTTCGCGGCATGCTCTACGTCGACGATCCGCCGGCTCCCGACGTCACCGAGAATCAGCTTCGCGTCCTGCTCGACTTTGCGGCGCAGGCAGCCATCGCGGTTGAAAACGCGCGCTTGTACGACGAGACGCGGCGGCTGCTGGAGGAAACGCAGCGCTTGGCGCTGACGGATAGTCTGACCGGCATTCCGAACCGGCGGGCGCTCACCGAGATGCTCGACCGCGAACTGCACAGTTCCGAGCGCTACGACACGCCGTTCGCGTTCATCATCTTGGATTTGGACGACCTCAAGAAGATCAACGACTCCGGCGGCCACAGCTTGGGCGACCTCGCCCTCAAGCGCTTCGCCAACGTCTTGCGCAAGGCGGCGCGCAAGGGCGACATCGTCGCGCGCTACGCCGGCGACGAATTCGTCGTCGTGATGACCAAGACCGATCGCGACGCGGCCGAAAAAGGCGTCGAACGCATTCTGTCGGCGCTGCGGCGGAACGGGCTGCAAAGCTCCATCGGCGTCTCGATGTTCCCGCACGACGGAACGGACGGCCAAACGCTGTTCTTCTCGGCCGACGAAGCGCTTTACCACGCCAAGCAGAGCGGCAAAAACGCCTACCGCTTCTTCAATCGCGCTCCCGAAGCGGCAAAAGACGCAGTTTAAGCGGGCATCCGTGCAACGGCCTACTAAGGTCGTGGGAACGTCCCTTCTGGAGTAGTATAAAGAAGCAAAGCTTCCGTCTCTCCCGGGAAAGGTCCACGTGATCAAGCACGACGTCGTCGTCATTGGTGGCGGCCTAGCCGGCATGCGCGCCGCTGTCGAAGCAGCCGAGCGCGGGGCCGACGTTGCCATCGTCAGCAAGATGCACCCGGTTCGCAGCCACTCCGGCGCCGCGCAGGGCGGGATTAACGCAGCCCTGGGCAACCGGGAGGATGATTCTCCCGAAAACCACGCGTTCGACACGGCAAAAGGTTCCGATTACCTGGGCGACCAGGACTGCATCGAGGCTATGTGCGCAGACGCTCCGGGCCAAATTATTTGGCTCGAGCACCGCGGCTGCATTTTCTCGCGCCTTCCCGACGGACGGATCGCGCAGCGTCCGTTCGGCGGCGCAGGCTCTCCCCGCACCTGCTACTCCGCCGACGTAACGGGCCTGGTTATCCTCCACACGCTGTGGGAACAGCTCGAACGCTTTAAAGTCAAAGTGTACGAAGAGTACTTTTGCACCGCGCTCTGCGTCGAAGACGGCGTCGGAACGGGCGTAGTCGCCTACAACATGCGCAACGGCGAGCTGGAGTTGATCAACGCAAAGGCGACGATCTTTGCGACGGGCGGTGCCGGACGCATGTACGCCAAGACGACGAACGGTTACGCGTCCACGGCCGACGGCTTGGGAATCGCGTTCCGCGCCGGTATCCCGGTCATGGACATGGAGTTCGTACAGTTTCATCCGACGTCGCTTAAAGAAAACGGCGTGCTGCTTTCCGAAGCGGCGCGCGGCGAGGGTGCGTATCTTCTGAATTCGACCGGCGAGCGCTTCATGTTCAAGTACGCGCCGAATAAAGGCGAACTCGCATCACGCGACGTCGTATCGCGCGCCGAGTGGACCGAAATTTTGGAAGGCCGCGGCGTCGACGGATGCGTTTTTCTGGACCTGCGCCATTTGGGACGCGAAAAGATCCTGGAGCGCCTGCCGCAGATTCGCGAACTCGCCCTGGACGCAACCGGCAAAGACGCGATCAACGAGCCGATTCCGATTCTGCCGGGCATGCACTACACCATGGGCGGAATCGAAACGAACATCGACGGCAACACGCGCATTCCCGGAGTCTATGCGGCGGGAGAATGCGCCGCGCCCAGCGTGCACGGCGCCAATCGCCTCGGCGGCAACTCGCTGCTCGAAACGATCGTTTTCGGCGCGCGGTCGGCTCGGCACGCGTGTGAGTACATCAAATCGGCCGGCGACGTTCGGCCTTCGGAACGCACGCTCAAGCACGAACGCGAACGCCTCGGAGCCTGGATGGGGAAGAGCAGCGGAACGCGCGCGCCGCAGATCCGCGCCGCCATGAACAAAGTGATGAGCGAGAACGTCTTCATCTTCCGAAACGAAGAGCAACTGCAAAAGGCGGTCGACGAACTGCTGCAGATCCGCAAACGCTTCGACGAGGAAGTGTACGTCATGGATAAATCCACGACGTTCAACACCGACCTGGTCAACACGATGGAGACCGACTACCTCATCGACGCCGCCATGTGCGTCGCGAACGGTGCGCTCGCCCGTAAGGAGTCCCGCGGGGCGCAGGCTCGCACGGACTATCCGGAACGCGACGACCAGAATTGGCTGCTGCACACGCTGGCCTGGCGCGAAGACGGGAAGAATCCACGCCTGGACTACTCGCGCAAGGTAACGGTTACCAAGTGGGCTCCCGAGGTACGGACCTATTAGAATGGCGCTCAAAACCGCGACGGCGCGTGCAGCCGCAACTTCACCAACATCTCCCCGAGGACGCCGCAATGGCTGAGATCAAACTCGACATCTTCCGGTTCGACGAAGCGGTCGACGACGTTCCGCATCGCGACGTCGTGACGGTCGACGTTCCGGAAACGATGACCGTTTTGGACGCGCTGGAAACCGCCAAAGCGGAAGTCGACGGCTCGATCAGCTTCCGCCGCTCGTGCCGGTCGGCCATCTGCGGTTCGTGTTCGATGAACATCAACGGCGTGACGGGCCTTGCGTGCAAAACGCCGTGTAATACGGTGATGAACGACGAGGGCACGATCAAGATCGATCCGATGCCCAACTTTCAACCGATGCGCGATCTCGTCGTGCACATGGACCCGTTCTGGGACAAGTACACGCGGCTCAAGCCGTACCTGCAGCCGCCCGACCGCGACGAGGATCACGAGCGCGAGCGCCGCGTCAGCCCGGAAGACATGAAAAAGCTGGTAGACGTTGCCAACTGCGTCATGTGCGCGACCTGCTACGCACTATGCCCCGTCGTCAGCGTGGATCCGGCTTTCGCCGGGCCGGCCGCAATCGCGTACGCGTACCGCTTTATCGAAGACGTTCGCGACGGAAAGCGTGAAGAGCGTCTCGCGCAGATCAACGAAGACTATTTGTGGCTGTGCGCGCACTGCTACGCCTGCTCGTATTGTCCCAAACACGTCGATCCGAACGATCGCATCATCGACGTCAAACGCCGCACCATTCAGGATGGCGTGATGCTGAACGAGCGCGGGCCGCGTCACGCTCTGGTGGTCAACAAGACGATCAAGCAGACCGGCATGCTGGCCGAAACCGAGGTCATTCAAGGTACGGTCGGCAGGTTCAACTTCCGCGGTCTCATCAAGATCGCGCCGCTCGGTTTGCGTATGGCCGCGAAAGGTAAACTACCGCCGCCGTTCATCAAGCCGATTCCCAAGATCGACGAAGTGCGGACGATATTCGAATCTCTGGAGGTTCCGGTTCTATAATGAGTGCAACATTATTGCCCGAAGAGCGGCCTCTGGAGTCGCACAAGCGCTCGCACAGCGCCGACACGAAACGGTACGGCTTCTTCCCCGGCTGCGTCGCGAAAGAGAGCTGCAAAGAGCTTTTCAATTCCACGATGCTGCTGGCCGACAAGCTCGGCATCGAATTGATCGAGCTCACCGCGGCCTCGTGCTGCGGCGCGTCCGTCGTTAACGACACGAACCGCGATATCGGGCGCGTGCTGAACGCCCGCACGTACGCGCAGGCCGAAGCGCTGGGCCTGGACGACATCATCACGATCTGCTCCACGTGCACCGGCCACATGCGTCTGGCCAACAAAGAATTGTTGGAAAGCGAAGAGCGCATGAATCAGGCCAACTCGATCCTGGGCAAGTTCGGCGCCAAGTACAACGGCGGCGTCATGGTACGTCACTTGCTCTGGATGTTGATCGACGATCTCGGTTTGGACAATCTGCGCAAGATGGTCGTTCGTCCGCTCAACGGCTTGCGCGTTGCGCCGTTTTACGGCTGCCATATCATTCGTCCCGAAAAGGTCAACGGCTGGGAATCGGCACGGAATCCGCATTCGCTGGAAGATTTGATCGAAGCCCTCGGCGGTGAGCCGGTCGACTACGCCGGAAAGACGCGCTGCTGCGGCTTTCACATTCAGCTCGAAAAAGAAGGTACGGCAGCATCGATGGTCGGCCAGAACATGCGCATGGCCAAAGACAAGGGCGCCGAAGCCGTTATTACGCCATGTCCGCTGTGCCATCTGGCGCTGGACGGCTACCAGCAGGATGCGGCGTCGCGGTGGGGCCGTACCGATCTGCCGACGTTCCACCTTCCGCAACTCGTCGGGTTCGCGCTCGGCGTACCGGCGGAGAAGCTCGGTTTGAACAAGCATTTGATCGATCCGCGCACGGTTATGGTGGAACGCGATCTAATCGCGTAACGCTCTTGTCATCCTGAGACCGAGCGGCACTATCGTGTCGCAGGGATGTTGAAGGAACCGGACCCCTCGACGGACGCCGTTCCCATCCGGTTCTTCACCTGCTCCTCAGCCTGCCACAATGCGATGGCATCGTGTACCCATGCTGATGGAGGTTTTGCTCGTTATCTGGGTCGTCCCGGCTGCGCCGTGAGTACGTCTGTATCGCGTGCGTTGCCCCAGGTCCGCAACCCCGCCATCGCCCTTGCCATAGTACTAGCCCTAGCAATCGCGGCCGCCTTGACGTTCGCACTGCGCCCGCAATCCGCCGGCGGCATCGCCGCATCAGGTACGATTGAGGTAACACAGAGCGATGCGGCCGCAAAAGTGCAAGGCCGGCTCGTAAGCCTTCGCGTGCACGACGGTCAGAACGTGCGGCGCGGACAGGTTCTCGCCACGCTCGAGCAGCTGAACCCGAGTTTGAACCTTGCTCAGGCTCGCGCGCAGGTGCAAGCCGCTCAAGCGCAAGTCTCTTCTGCTCGGGCAGAATACGAACTCGCGCGGCAAACGTACGGATCGCAGGTCACGGAGGCCGGAGCCGGTGTCACCGTCGCTCAAGCAAACGTTGGCCAGTCCGGCGAGAACCTTGCAATTGAAACCGAGTCGGCGGCGCTGCGCGTTGCTCAAGCGCAGTCTGCCGTTTCAGCCGCGCAATCCGCGTTCGATCGCGCCGGCATCGAACTGCGTCGCGAGCGTTCGCTCGTAGCGAGCGGCGACGAGCCTGTGCGATCGTTGGATGATGCCGTCGTGCAGTATGCCGATGCAAAAGCCCAGCTGCAATCGGCGCACGAGGGGCTGGGCATCGCACGCGCGGATGCCCGAAACGTACAAATTCGCCAATTGGGGATGCAGTCGGCACGAGCGCAACAAGCGCAGTCTTATGCGCAACTGGATGCGGCGCGAGCCCAATCTCAAACCGTCCAGCAGCGAGAAGCGCAGGTGCTGTCGGCGCAGGCACAGCTGGCCCAGGCCCGCGCCGCCGCCGGCGTTGCCGAGGACCAGGTACGCGAAACGCGGATTGTCGCGCCTTTCGACGGCGCGGTCGTATCGCACAACGTGGAAGTCGGAGATCTCGTTGCGCCGGGCACCGCCGTTATGACGGTTGCCGATCTGACGCAGCCGTACATGTACGTGTACGTCAATGAAACGGATTTACCGTATGTCAAAACCGGCGCACACGCAACTGTCCGCATAGACGGCATGTCCGGCCGAACGTTCGACGGAACCGTCACGGAAATTGCGACGTCCGGCGAGTTCACGCCGGAGAACGTGCAGACCAAAGAACAACGAATCGAGTATCTCGTGTTCCGCGTCAAAATTCAGTTCCTCGACCGCAGCGGCACGCTTAAGGCCGGATTGCCGGCCGATGCCGTGATTCACGCGTGACTGCCTACGCGATCCAATTCTCCGGCGCCTCGAAGCGGTTCGATCAAAACGTCGCCGTCCAAGACGTCACCTTGGACATTACGCGGGGAGAGACGTTTGCAATCGTCGGTCCCGATGGAGCCGGAAAGACCACCCTCCTGCGTCTGGTGTGCGGCGCGATCGCTCTCGACGCCGGATCGATACTCGTCGACGGCATAAACGTCGCACGCCGGCCGCAAGCCGTTCAGAGCGCCATCGGGTACATGCCGCAGCGCTTCAGTTTGTATCCGGATCTGACGGTCATCGAAAACCTGCGGTTTTACGGCGCGATCTTTGGGGTTGCGAGCGCCGAATTCGCCGAACGTTCAGCGCGCCTGCTGCAGGAGTTCGACCTTTCAGCGTTTGCATCGCGGCCGGCAGAGCAGCTGTCAGGCGGGATGAAGCAAAAACTGTCACTTGCTTGCGCGCTGATTCACCGTCCCGCGACGATTCTGTTAGACGAACCCACCGCGGGTGTCGATCCCGTCTCCCGTCGCGCGTTTTGGAGAATTTTGTCGTCGGTGCATGCGCAGGGCACGACGATATTGGTAACGACGGCCTACATGGACGAGGCCGAGCGAGCGGATCGCGTGGCGTTCATGACTCACGGTGCGATCCTGACGTTCGGCGAGCCCGCGGCGCTCAAGCGTTCGATGGCCGGCGAGGTGATCGAGATCTCCGGCGTAGAGCGCGCTGCTGCGCGCCGGGCGCTGCGCGCCGAAGAAAGCATCAGGAGCATCGAAATTTTCGGAGACACGCTGCACGCTCTAGTGGCGTCGGCGGTTGACTCGCTTCCAAAGATACGCGCGCGGCTGGGTGCTGTAGGCCTGAGCGACGCACACTTGCGCCGCATTGCGCCCTCGCTCGAAGACGCGTTCGTCGCAGGCCTAGCATGATCGGTTCGAACACCACGGTATCCGTGCGCTCGCTGACGCGGCGCTTCGGTGCATTTGTTGCCGTCGACGATATTTCGTTCGAGATCCACGCCGGCGAGATCTGGGGGTTCCTCGGACCGAACGGATCGGGAAAGTCGACGACGATCCGCATGCTCTGCGGCGTGCTTCAACCGACCTCCGGGACTGCTTGCGTGCTGGGGTATGACGTTGCCAAAGATCCGGAAGCCGTGAAGCTGCGGATCGGCTACATGTCGCAAGGCGCGACGCTTTGGGACGATTTGACCGTCGACGAACATCTGCGCTTCTACGCGGGTTTGTTCGATATGCATGGGGCGCGCGCCGGCAAATCGATCGCCGAATGGACCGAGCGGGTGGGTCTGGAAGAACGCCGCAATCAGCTCGCTGGGCTTTTGCCCGGCGGATACCGCAAACGTCTCGCACTCGCGTGCACGCTTTTGCACGAGCCGCAAATGCTGTTTCTGGACGAGCCGACCTCCGGCGTCGATCCGATCTCGCGGCGCGAATTTTGGGACATCATCGTCGGCCTGGCCGAAAGCGGCACGACAATCATGGTCACGACGCACTATTTGGATGAAGCCGAGCACTGCAGCAACCTTGCCTTGATGTACGCGGGAAAGCTGATCGCGCAGGGGTCGCCTCAAGCGCTCAAAGCGCTCCCTCAAGCCGGCGTCACCCTCGAGATCGACTCGCCCGTCAATCCGGCGATCCTAAGCGCGCTCGACGGCCTACCGTTTGTGCGAAGCGCCTCGCTCTACGGGTCCGCGCTGCACGTAACCGTGGATCGCGCGCAAGACGCTGAACGCCTCCGGGCGGCGCTCGCTTCAAAAGGTTATGACGCGGGCAGTCTTCCCGTCATCGTGCCGGCGCTCGAAGACGTTTTTGCCGCCATCGTGGAGGCCGCGTGAATTTCCGACGCGTTTGGACGATCGCGACCAAAGAATATACGCAGCTCCTGCGCGATCGCCGAACGTTGCTTTCAACGATGTTGCTGCCGCTCGTGCAGGTCGTGCTCTACGGCTATCTTTCCAATGACATCAAACACGAACCGACGATCGTCTGGGACTTGTCGCGCACGGCAGAAAGCCGGCGTTTCACTCAAGCGCTCTCGAACACGCAATACTTCGACGTGCGCTATTCAGCAAGCAGCATGGGAGACGTCGTCGCACATATCGACGCAGGCAAAACGCTCGCTGGAATCGTCATACCGCCCGACTACGCATCGCTCTTGCATCAGGGGAAGTCGCCGCAAGTCATGGTCGCCGTCGACGCTTCGGACGCAACCGCAGCCCGAACGGCGCTTTCCGTGGCACAGAGCGTCGGGACTTCACTCTCTCACGGTATGCAGATCAAAGCACTTCGGCTTGCAGGTCTGCCGGTTTCGCAGCAAGGGGTCGATGTCCGCGCGCGGGCTTGGTACAACCCGGGCCTTCGCCAGGAAGTCTTCATCGTGCCGGGAGTGCTTGCGCTGATCCTGCAGTTCACCATGACGTTTTTGAGTATGAGTACGATCGTCCGCGAAAGGGAACTTGGAACGCTCGAGCAGCTCATCGTCAGCCCGATTCAATCGGGGGAACTCATTCTCGGAAAGATTATTCCGCTGATGACCGTGGGCTTCATCAACGTCACGATGATCCTGCTGCTCGCAGTTTTCTGGTTCGGCGTGCCGGTCACCGGAAGCGTCCTGCTGTTGTACTTTGCCGTGTTCGTGTTTTTCTTTACGACGCTGGGTCTTGGGACGTTCGTCTCGACGATCGCCAAGACGTATATACAGGCAATTCAGCTCATTCAATTCTTCCTCTTACCGAGTATGCTGCTTTCAGGGTTTATCTTCCCCGTGGCCGCGATGCCTAAGGTATTGCAGTGGTTTTCGTATCTCGTGCCGCTGACGTATTTTCTGACGATCGTGCGTGGAATCATCATCAAAGGCGTCGGCCTGGACTATCTTTGGCCGCAGCTGTTGCTGCTTATGCTGTTCGGCTTTGCCGTCTTTACGACGGCGGCGCTGCGTTTCCAAAAGCGGATCGCATAGCGCCGTCGACGGTCTCTAGCGCACGTCCCACATCTCCGGCGCAACCGGATACCGCAGCATGTTGCGCGCAAAGCCGTGCACGCGATCGCTCATGCCGTCGAAGTAGACTTCGTAATAGAGCGGAATCACGGGCAGCCTGTCGTGAATCAGCTCCTGCATTGCGCGGAAATCGCGCAGACGGCGCGCCGGAAGCGGCGTCGTCTGCTGATCCGAAAATAACCGTTCGAACTGCGGATCGCAAAAGCGGCCGGTGTTGTCGCCGTCCACGTTCGCCTGCGAACACAGGAAGATAATCGACTGTTCGGGATCGGCTCCGCCCAGCCAGCCGTCGATCGTGATTGTAAACCGGGCGTTGCGAATCGGTCCATCGGGCGCGTTGTACAGCGTCACGGGAAACTGCTTGACGGACGCGTGAATTCCGGCGCGGGCAAGGCCTTCCTGGAGGATCGTCGCGGTGCGAATGTCTACGCCGTTGTTCTGGACGACGAGCAATGCGTTCAGCGTGCGGCCGCCGAGCAACGCGCGCGCGCGGACTACATCGAAACGTGCGGATGGTATCGAGGCATCGTACCACGGCCGCATGACCGGCGGCAAAAACGACGCTGCAACGGGATAGACCCCGTGAAACAACCGGTAAATCGTTTGAAGATCGATTGCGCTTGCGATTGCCCTGCGCACGGCGATGTCGTTCGCGGGCGGCGCGGAGAGCTGAAGCGTGAGCCACACCGTTGCATTTTCCGGAGTGCGCAGGACATGCAACCCGGGCGTATGCTCGGCCGTGGATAGTCGATCGGGATACACGGGAGCGACGTCGACGTCATGCGATCGAAGCGCGACCAATGCCGTGTTAGCGTCGGGAACCATCTGCAGTACGATCCGCGCAAGTTTGGGCGCGGGCGTGTAATACGGATTGCGGTCCAGCACGACGCGGTCGCCGCGCCGCCAAGACACCACGCGGAAAGGACCCGTTCCGAATGCGTGGTTCTCCCACGCTGCGTGCAGTAACTGCGTACTTTGGAACGCGTGAGCCGGCAGAATTCCAAACGCGAAATCGGATTGTGCGAAAAGATCGTTCACGGCCGCATTCCAGCGCTTCTTCAGCAGGATTACGACCGTGTACGGATCGGGCGTCTCCAGCGACGCGATTCGCCGGTACGCGTCTTGTGAGAGCACCGGATTACGCGAATCCAGGATCGCGCGGTACGTGAATGCGACGTCCGCAGACGTCAGAGGTTTTCCGTCCGCGAACCGCACGCCGCGGCGCAAATGGTACGCGATGCGTTTTCCGTCGCGCGATATATCGCCGTTTGCTTGCGACGGCACGCGCGTCACCAGCACAGGAGTCAGCTTGTTGTCCGCGTCCAAGCCGATCAGCGTCTGGCAAATGAGCAGATCGTAGCCGATCGTCGACTGGTCGTGTGCGAGCAGCGGATTGAGCGAGGACGGATCGGAGAAATCCGCGATGCGCAGCTCGTGCGAACTACCGGCGGGAAAATGGAATCCGCCGGTGCATGCGCTTACTACGAAGCCGAAGAGCAGCAACGCCCTTCGATTCCTCAGGGTCCTTAGATACCTCAGGCTGACATTATAGCGCCCCCGCGGACGGGTGTGGCGCTACGCGCTGACGAGACTCTGTTCTACGACTTGCACGGACGCGACGCGTTCTGCCGGAATCTCGACGGACTCACCATCGAAGACGATGATCGGCTCGCCGTTGCGGACGGCTTCCAGCATCGTGTTGCGCGTGAATTGTGCCATTTGCGCTTGATTGAAATACTCGGTCATCGTGCTGCCGTCGGTCAGCGTCACGATTAACTCTGCAGGAAAACGACTCACGCTGTGCTCCTTACGCTTGCAAATTGGCATATACCCGCAGAACCTTTGGCCCACACAGTGGACTCATTACAGGCGTATAGTGAATTAGGCTACTTTTCGTAAGTTAGGAGGCAACCGCATGAGCGCTGCAGTTCTCATCGCGCGCCTTATCCTCGGCCTCGGCGTGGCCTCTCACGGTGCGCAGAAACTCTTTGGGTGGTTCGGGGGCCACGGGCCCGCCGGCACGGGCGCTTTCATGGAAAGCCTGGGATTCCGCCCGGGCGCGTTCTTCGCCGTCGCAGCCGGACTCGGCGAACTCGCCGGAGGCATCTTGCTGGCCGCCGGCTTCCTGGGTGGTCTGGGCCCGGCGCTGGTCATCATGGTGATGCTGGTTGCGATCGTGACCGTTCACCTTCGCAACGGCTTCTTCGCCTCGAACAACGGCATTGAATTGCCCGCCATGGTGATCGCGGGCGCTTTGGCACTGGACTTCGGCGGGATGGGGCGCTACACGGTCGACAGGCTCTTAGGCCCGGACATCTTCACGTTCGGCTCGATCCGGCTGTATCTGATCGCGGGCGCGGTCATCGTGGCGCTTCTCACGCTCGCCGCGCGGCACCGGGACGTGCTGCCTCAACAAACAGCAAAGCCGTCCTCGACGTAACGCTCGAGGGCGGCTTTTTGCCGTTTGCGGTTGTAGTGCTTTTTGGACTCGTGTGCGCCGGCCGGTCGCAGGTTTTGCGGCGGGCCCAGGCGCGGCAATAGAATTGCCTTTCGCCGTTTTTTTCTCATGGGAACCTCCGTACAGCATCATACCCGACGGGTCCAGCATGCCGCTCCTACGAAGGCTTGATGCCCGATGCGCACCGTTGAATCCGTAGACGCCATCGATCGCGACCTTGAACGCCTATCGATGGCCAAGGACGCGTGGGCACGCACCTCGGTAGCGCGCAAGATTTCACTGCTCCAAGCGCTCCGGCGAAACGTCCACTCGATCGCCCCGGACTGGGTTTCCGCCGCTGCCAACGCCAAAGGTTTGCGCGAAAATTCCCCGCTCGCCGGTGAGGAATGGATTTCGGGCCCGTGGGCGGTGCTGTACGCAATAAACCGGTATCTTCGCACGCTCAACGCGATCGACAACACGGGCGAGCCGCGCTTGCCCCCGATGCGCGTACGAGCCGGCGGTCAGGTCGCACTCGACGTTTTTCCGTACAGCGTGTACGACCGCGTCTTGCTGAACGGCGTTCGAGCCGAAGTGCGCATGCAGCAGGGAGTGGACATTCAACAAACGCGCCGCAGTGCAGCCGCGTTCTACCGTGAAGCGCAGCCGGATGGTCATCTCGCCGTCGTCCTGGGCGCCGGAAACATTTCCAGCATTGCGCCGCTCGACGTGCTGTACAAACTGCTCGCCGAAGGCGCGGTTTGCATGCTCAAGATGAATCCGGTCAACGATTATCTAGGGCCGATTTTCGAGCGGGCGTTCGAACCGTTCGTCGACGCAGGTTTTCTGCGCTTTGCGTACGGCGGCGCCGAAACGGGCGCATACCTTTGCGCGCATCCCGCCGTGGATCGCATACACGTAACGGGCAGCGAGCGTACGCACAACGCGATCGTGGCGCAAGCGGGAAGCGGCAAGCAGATCACCAGCGAACTGGGCAACGTATCGCCGACGATCGTCGTGCCGGGGGCGTGGAGCGCGGCCGACGTGCGGTTCCAAGCCGAAAACATCGCGACTCAAAAAGCCCATAACGCGGGCTTCAACTGCATCGCCGCGCAAGTGCTGATATTGCCGCGGGACTGGGAGCATTCGGGCGCGCTGCGCGACGAGGTAGCGCGCGTCTTCGAACGGATGGAGCCGCGGCCGGAATACTACCCCGGCGCAGCTGCCAGACGCATCGATGCCGCCGGACCCGAATCGGGTTTGCGTTGCGTCATCGATATCGATCGCAATGCCGATGCGGCGTTCTTCCAAAACGAAACGTTCAGCGGCGTGCTGGCGACCGTCGAACTGCCCGGCGATACGGAAGCGTTCGTGCGTGCGGCGGTCGCATTCGCAAACGAGCGCCTTCACGGAACGCTCGGCGCGAACGTCATCGCGCATCCGCGTACGATGCGGGAAAGTTCGGCGCTGGTCGAGCAAGCCGTCGACGATTTGCGCTACGGCTGCATCGGCGTCAACGCGTGGACGGGCGTCGGCTACTTCATCACGGAAACGCCGTGGGGAGCGTATCCCGGTCATACGATCGACGACATCCAAAGCGGCATCGGCGTCGTCCATAATTCGTATTTTCTGGAGCGCACGGAGAAAAGCGTCGTGCGCGCGCCGTTCACGCCATTCCCGCGGTCGGCGCGTTCCGGTGAACGGACGCTCTTGCCGCGTCCTCCGTGGTTCATTACCAATACGCGGCAGGCCGAGGTCGGGCGCGCGCTTTGCGAT
This sequence comes from Vulcanimicrobiaceae bacterium, assembly GCA_035938175.1. Classification (GTDB taxonomy): domain Bacteria; phylum Vulcanimicrobiota; class Vulcanimicrobiia; order Vulcanimicrobiales; family Vulcanimicrobiaceae; genus DASRDE01. The sequence goes on along the minus strand of DASZHD010000040.1, from coordinate 24,065 downwards.
TTCGAAAACGCGCCGAATCCACTAGCGGCCGCACGCGTCGCCGCATTGGCACTCCGAGCTTAAGGTTTTTACTGGAAACGTACGCGGCAACGTGCTAGAGTGCTGAAGCGAAGCTCTTTTTATCGTTTCTGAAGGAAACTTTGTCGCCGTTCGTAACCGACGGCCCGCCGTGTTTTCGGCGGAAAGGTGTGCAGGCCATGATCCGAGGTCGCTTCCCTTTCGTTCGTTTTACCGTAATCGGTGTCGTCGCGGCCGTTCTGGCTGCGTGTGCAGGCTCCGCGCCGAGTACCGGGCCGCGTTCCGGCCAAGCAGCCTACGTGCCGCGCGTTCTCGATTTCGTCTCGCAGCCGATTGTGAAACCCGCGCTCCTTTCGATCGACTACAATACGCGCGCGTTGGAATATTGGCCAATCCAAAAAGGCGGCAGCCAAAAGCCGGTAACCATCGCGCGCAACGTGGCGAATTCCGGAGCGATGGCCGCCGACGGGAACGTCGTGGCAATAACAACTGCGACGCCGTCGCAAGTGACTCTATACGACGTGCAAACACGAACGAAAACGACCATGCCCGATCCATTTGGCGAAGCGATCGACATTGCGATCGGCAGAGATGGTTCGATTTACGTTCTCAACCTGGTGCCGAAGCAGAACGACAGCACCATCACGGTCTATCCGGGCGGCTCGCCGCATCCGCAAGAGGTGACGTGCTCGCTGCTTGGTTTTTCCGGTTCTATTGCGGTCGACGACGAGAGCAACATCTTTTACAACGGCTACTTCCGCAACAACAGCCAAGGCGTGATCGAGATTTCGCACGAGGCACGCTCGAGCAGCTGCCGCGTCTTGGACCTCAATCCCGAGACGGGATACATCGGCGGCGTCGCGATCGACCCGAAGACCGATGCATTGGCAACGTTGAGCGAACCGGACCTTTGTGCCGGAGGTTACGAAGCCGAAATGACGGTCTATCCGAAACCCTACAGCAAATCCACTGCGCATGTGCACGAAATGGCCGGAAACTGCACCGGCGGCTTGCGGCTGAGCGCCGACTCCGGCACCGTGTTTTATGGCGACCAGGACGTGAGCGGCTCGTATTCATTCGTGCGGGAGGCGACGTTCCCGGACGGCCGCAATTTCGGGGCGTACGGCGGCGGCGCGCCGAGCGGCTTCACGACGATTCCGAATACGCTACCGAATTGATTTTCGTCCGGTACATATCGGCGTCCGCGGCGGCGATCAGATCTTCTCGCGTTTGACCGTCGCGCGGATAGAGCGCTTTGCCGATGCTCACGCCGACTTCCATAAGGTGCCCGGCAAATTGCAGCGGCGCTTCGAACGCCTCATGCAGCCGGTCGACCACTGCCTGCAGGTCCTGATCTTCCTGTAAGTGCGGGACGAAGACCGCAAACTCGTCGCCGCCCAGGCGTCCGGCCATTTCGTCGTTGCGAATCGTCCGGCGTAAGCGTCCCGATGCCTCGATCAGCGCCGCATCGCCCGCAAGATGTCCCAGCGTGTCGTTGATGCGCTTGAATTGATTCAGATCCAGATAGAGCAGGGCGCATGAGTGTCCGTGCCGCCGGGCAGCGTGCAGCGCTTCTTCCATGCGTTCTAGAAACGCCGTGCGGTTGGGCAAATTCGTCAAGCTGTCGCTGTAAGCGAGATGCGCCATCTGCTCGGTGCGCTCGCGAATATCGATAAGCTCGTGCAGATGTTCGATGCTCGCGCTCTGCGCGCGCTCCTTTTCCGCCACCGCCGTGCGATAGGCGAGTGCCAGGGAGAGCGAGAGCAGAATCGATTCGAGCGCGATGCCCAGGTACACGACGTAGTCGAGTGCCACGTCGACGCGGCTTTCGCGCACGATCCCCAGCCGAACGCCGAACCCCATGTCGACGGCCGCTTCCAGCACGATGCCCACCATCAGGGCCGACCACGCGAGCATGAACAGACGCGCCGGCAAATAGCCGCGCCGCCACGCCATGATGCCCGTTGCGATCCATACGGGAACGTACACAAACGAGAAATTCTGCACTAATGTATAGCGGACGGGTACGCCGGCAAGCGCGGCCAGCGCGTACAGCGCGCCGATGCAGGCAATTACGACGTTGATACGGTCCAGCGTACGGCTGTGAGCGTGCGACCGCAAAAACGCACGGATGAAAAAGGTCGCGGCGACCAGTGTCAATCCGTCAAAAATGACTTCCGTACGAACGTACGGGAACGGCTGATGTGCGAACACCATGCTCTGCCACAGACCGAAATCGTTGGCCCGGTAGATCGTTTGGCAAACGATGTACGCGGCGTAATACAGATACAGCGGATCGCGCATTACGAAGTACAGCATGAAGCTGGACAGCGCGAGAGAGCACAGAATGCTGAGCAGCGCTACGATCACGACGACGTCGCGCATATTGTCGCTTGCGAAGCGATCCTTGGTGTACGCTACCAAATTGACGAGCGGCTCGATCGTCCGGATGCGCAGGTATACCGGCCGTTGCGTTTGCGGCATCGGAAAAACAATCCAATTGAACGCGCGCACGGGCCGCAGCGCATTGGGCGTGAGATCGCCGTTGTCGATTTCGTCGTAACCGCCGGCGGCATTCGGCACGAACAAATCCGCATGAGCCGGCCGGAATCCGCTGGTGAGAAGCCACCGTCGCGCATCGCCGCGCGCGGCAAAACGTATCCAATACGTCGAGCCCGCGTGGTTCAGACTCAAGCGCGAAACGGCGTGAAACGGCGCGTTCCCCAGCGTTTGAACGTTCGCCGAGCCTGACACGTCCTCGTACACCTGCACGTACGGCGTGAGCTCTATGAAGTCGCTCGGCCCGTCCAAATGCAGCGGGCCGAGTATGGCTAACAGCAAGCACACCCCGAACATCATCCTCGCTTGCTTCGACTACACAGGCCGACGCTCCGTGTGGCGCCGGAAGGGTCATCGGCTTCGGGCGTTTTGGACCGACAGCTCCCAGCGATAGCCGTCGGGGTCGTGGAACCAGAGGCCATAGTGCGGCGACCCAAGTGCCTCCGGCCCGATCTCGTCGCCGGGATCCTCGAGGTCCACCCCGTTCTTTTTCAATTGCTCGAGCGCCGCGTCCAGTTCGTCCATGCCGGTCAAATGAAACGACATGTGATCGATCGTTTCCGGATGCGGCTCGCCCCGTGAAAGCACGATCGTCACGTTCTCATTGCTCAGCCCCACGCCGTCCGGAAAGCGAAAAATCTCATGCAGATCGAAGTTTTTCGTCCAAAACGCTTCGGCGCGCGCGACGTCGCGGACGGCAAGACCGAAATGGCCCACGGCGCCCAGTGAAATCTTCATCGAAGCGTTTCTACCTCGGCGTTGCGCAACATTTGCAGAACGCGATCGACCGGCAAACCGTACACGGTGGCGTCTCCGCGGCCCGTCATCGTCCTGGCGTTGAAGAGCGCATCGTAGATTGCTGCCTCGGTCGCTTCCGCGGTCGCCCGATAGAGTGCGTTCAGCGTATCTTCGTCTTCGGTAATGTGCGTGGCGGGCGCGTGAACGTCGTAGTTCGAGTCGCGATTGAAGACGTAACCGGTGCTGAACGCCAGAAACAGATCGCCGCTGCCGACGTCGCTGGTAAGCCCGACTCGCGCCATGCCGAGCCCGGCGCGTAAGGCGAGCGCACGCAACTGCCGTGAATCGAGCGGGGCGTTCGTCGCAACGATGATGACGATGCTGCCCGACGCCATGCGCCCGTGCATCGAAATGTGCTTCGGAATGCGGATGTGATACTCGTTTTTCAGTTTTTCGCCGACGTGCACTCCGTCGATCGTCAGCTGCTCGCGCGTCGATCCCGTATTGTCGTTCACCAAAACGCCGACTGTGTATCCGCCCAGGTCTTTCGGTAAGAGACGCGACGCGGAACCGATACCGGCTTTGAATCCGAACGCCTTCATCCCCGTGCCCGCACCGACACTGCCGCGTTCGAATTGTCCGCCGCGCACGCCGTCCAACAAACGCACGACGTCTTCGGCGGACACCGGACGCGCCTGAATATCGGTGAGCAGCTGATCGTCACACTCTGCCACGACGGGCAGCGGCACATCATCGGCGCGCCCGATCTCCGGATGTTCTTTGATCATCCAACTGATGACGCCGTCGTCTGCGCGGCCGACGTCCAGCGTGTCGGTAAGCACGATAGGCGTTTCCAAATAGCCCGCTTCGTTGACCCAATTCGTGCCCGTCATTTCGCCGTTTCCGTTGAACGGAAGCGCGGCCGCCGCAACTTTGTGGTTCCAGGGATCGCCATTGGGAACGATAGCCGTGGCACCCGTGCGGGTGGACGAACCTTCGACTTTTGTCAACTGACCGACGCGGACGCCGGGGACATCGGTAATACCGTCCAGCGGCCCTGGCGAGTACAATCCAAAGCGGAACGGTATCGCGGCCGAGGCCGTCGTTCCGGCTGCGAGGAGCAGCAGGCAGAGCACAGTTAGCGCCGCTCGTCCCATAACCGCCCAGAAATAGGACTATCGGCTACGGAGGCCCTGCAGGCTCGCTCTCGTTATCCACCTAAGTCAACATCTCTTCTCGTCCTGTGGAGTTGTTCACCATCCTTACCGTACCGGAAAAGATAAAAGCCGCGCATACATACGAGAATCTTTCGACCGCGGACCTCGTGGAGCACGCGCTGCGCCGCGGCGAGGGTATTCTCGGCAACGACGGCCAGCTGATTGTCGACACGCGCCCACACACGGGCCGTTCGCCCAAAGATAAGTTCTTCGTGCGCGAACCTTCCAGCGAGGCGCACATCGATTGGGGCGACACGAACCGGGCGATCGATCCCGGCGTGTTCGACGCGCTTTGGGAGCGCGTGAGTTCGTATTTGTCGGAGCGCGAAATTTACTCGCTCGACTGTTACGTGGGGGCCGACGAGCGGTACCGATTGCCGGTTCGCGTCGTTACCGAATTCGCATGGCACAACTTGTTCGCGCGCGACCTGTTCATCGTGCCGGAAACTCCGCCGGCCGACTTCACGCCTGAATTCACGGTCGTCGACGCGGCACTCTTTCAGGCCGATCCGGCGCGCGACGGGACGAACTCGCCGACGTTCATTTTGGTGAACTTCGCCAAACGCGTGATTCTGATCGGCGGCACCCGGTATGCCGGCGAGATCAAAAAGTCTGTTTTCACCGTAATGAATTACTTGTTGCCCTTGCGCAATACGCTGCCGATGCACTGCTCGGCGAACGTCGGCGCGCAAGACGACGTGGCGATCTTCTTCGGCCTTTCGGGAACCGGTAAAACGACGCTTTCGGCCGACTCACACCGGCCGCTCATCGGCGACGACGAGCACGGATGGTCGGCGGACGGCGTTTTCAACTTCGAGGGCGGCTGCTATGCGAAGGTCATCAAGCTTTCGAAAGATGCCGAGCCCGAAATTTGGGCGGCCTCGCACCGGTTCGGCAGCGTTCTGGAGAACGTCGTTTACGACGAGACGACGCGCAAACTCGATCTCGACAGCGACGCCAAAACCGAAAACACGCGCTCGGCATATCCGATCGAATTCATTCCGAACATCGTTCCTGGCAGTAAAGGCGGTCACGCTCGGACGATCGTCATGCTGACGGCGGACGCATTCGGCGTGCTGCCGCCGATCGCGCGGCTTACCAAAGAGCAGGCGATGTACCATTTTCTTTCCGGCTACACCGCGAAAGTGGCCGGCACGGAGCGCGGCGTTACCGAGCCGCAAGCCACGTTCTCCACGTGTTTCGGCGCCCCGTTCATGGTGCATCATCCGACGGTGTACTCGCGTTTGCTCGGCGAACGTATCGACGAGCACGGCGTGCAATGCTGGCTGGTCAACACGGGATGGAGCGGCGGCCCGTACGGCGTGGGCAAACGCATGTCGATCGCCTACACGCGCGCGATGGTAAACGCCGCAATCGAAGGCGCGCTCGCCGACGCGAAGTTTGAAACGGAGCCGTTCTTCGGCTTGTCGATCCCGCTGCACGTTCCGGGCGTTCCCGCCGAAGTGCTGAACCCGCGCAACATGTGGCTGGACGGCGCGGCGTACGATGCGCAAGCGAAAAAACTCGCGGGGCTGTTTGCAGCGAACTTCGAGAAATTCGAAGCGCAGGCGTTACCGGGAGTTCGAGCGGCGGCAATCAAGCCGTAATCGTTTGTCATCCTGAGGCATTTACGGTCATCCTGAGGTATCGAAGGACCCTGAGGAATCGAAGGGTTTCGTCATCCTGAGGTATCGCGCAGCGCACGGATGCGCGGAGTGTCGGCGGAACCATGGAGGTGCGGAGCCGACAAGGACCCTGAGGAATCGAAGGGCGCGCCGATCATAAACATCCCCCTCGATACCTCGGGGTGGTTCGATTCCTCACCATGACACAACCAAAGTCATCCTGAGGTATCGAAGGACCCTGAGGAATCGAAGGGCGCGCCGATCGCAAACATCCCCCTCGATACGTCGGGGTAGTTCGATTCCTCACCATGACAACGTCGGATCATTTTTGAATCCCCAGCGCCTTGAACAATATCCGTTTCGGCCGCTGTCCGTCGAACTCGCCGTAATGTACGCGTTCCCACGTTCCCAGGTCCAAGCGGCCATCGGTAACGGGAACCAGTACCTGATGACCCAGCAGCATGCGCTTCAAGTGCGCATCGGCATTATCTTCGCCTGTCAAGTGATGCTTGTATTCCGGTTTGCGCGGCGCGAGTTCTTCCAGCCATTTCATGATGTCTTGCCACAGCCCGGATTCGTGGTCGTTTACGAAAATGGAGGATGTAATATGCATCGTGCTCACCAGGATGAACCCATCCGCTAAACCTGCTCGCTCGCATACCTCTTCTACGCGATCGGTGATATCGAGTATATCGTAACGCTTGCTCGTCGTGATGGACTGATATTCGGTGAAGGCTACGGCCTCGCGCATCGAAATTAAGCCCCTTCTAATCTATTTCTCAGTGATTTCCCGGCATCCGAACGGTATCGTGTGCCTATCCCTCCAAGGAGCGAATTGTGACTATTCTTCGATCTGTTTTCCTTCCGGCTGCCCTTGCGGCGGCTCTGGTTCTTCCGGTAAGCGCGCTTGCGCAGCAATCCACGGCTCCGGTGCAGCAACCCCAGTCGGGCATGTGCGGCGAGCGCCACGAAACCGGCGAGCACCATCGCAGCCTCTTAGCCGGCTTGAATCTGACGCCCGCGCAAAAGGCCCAAATCAAACAAATCCGCCAGCAATACCGGGCGGCACATCCGTGCGGCAGCCCACCCGACCGCGCGGCACGCGCGCAGATGCGCCAGCAAATTCTCAACGTGTTGACGCCGGCGCAGCGCGCCCAGCTCCAAGCCGAGCGGAACGGCCAGCACCCGTACTAGTGCTCAGCGGCGGACGGTAATCCGTCCGTTCGAGCGATCGATGTCGACGGCGAGGTCGCGCAGCGCGACCTCGCTGACATTTATAACGTCCATTCCCGCCGCACGCGCTGCTTGGACGCCGTGAGTGCTATCCTCGAGCACGAGGCACCCGCGCGGATCGGCTCCCAATCGCTCCGCGGCAAGCAAATAACATTCCGGAGCGGGCTTACCGCGCGACACGTCATCCGACGTCACGAGAACCGTGGGCGATGGAAGACCCGCGTTTCGCATCAAGCCGAGTGCCAAACGCTGCGGACACGACGTGACGATCGCCCAGCGCGACCCATGCACCTGTTCCAGCAGGCGCGCTGCGCCGTCGATCGGCTCGCCGCGGCCGTCGACCAGCGTGCCGTACAAGTCGAACAGCACCGCCTCGTAGGAATTCATAATCTGAACGTCTTTTGCCCATCGCGCAAGAGTTGCCCGCGGTTCTCGCGTATCCGCCACGCATGAGCGGTGATACAGTAGCGATTTTGGTTGGCGGCGGTCCGGCGCCCGGCATCAACGGCGTCATTGCGTCGGCCACGATTGAAGCGATAAATAATGGTCTGCGCGTTCTCGGTTTATACGACGGCTACTACCACATCGCCCAAGGCGACACGTCGCACGTCACCGAGCTCGGCATCGAGGACGTCTCACTCATCCATACGACCGGCGGATCGATCCTTCGAACCTCGCGCACGAACCCTGCGAAAGACGAAGCTATCCTCGCGAACTGCGTGCGCGCCCTTACGCTGCTCGGCGTCCGCTACTTGATCGCGATCGGCGGTGACGACACCACGTACGGCGCCACGCGCATTGCCTCGATGACCGAAGGCCGTATCGGCGTCGCAACCGTGCCGAAAACGATCGACAACGATCTGCCGCTTCCCGACAACGCGCCCACATTCGGGTTTGAAACGGCGCGCTCGGTCGGCACCGGAATTATCGAAAGCCTCATGGAGGACGCGCGCACCACCGCCCGCTGGTATTTGGTCGTAAGCATGGGCCGCAAATCCGGAGCGCTCGCGCTTGGAATGTGCAAAGCCGCAGGCGCCGATCTCGCGGTCATCCCGGAAGAGTTTCCAGGAGAACGCCTGGACTTGGATCTCGTGGTCGATACGATCGTCGGCTCCATCATCAAGCGCAAAGCCGCCGGACACGATAATGGGGTTGCGGTCGTCGCCGAAGGCATCGCCGAGCGGCTTTCCGAGGAACAACTCTCCTCTTACGAACACGCACCGCGGGATGCGTACGGGCATATCCGTCTGGCCGACATCCCGATTGGCGCGCTGCTGCGAGACGCCGTCCGGCAGCGTTTGAGCGAAATGGGCGTGGACGCGACGGTCGTCAACAAGGACATCGGCTACGAGCTGCGCTGTGCAAAACCCGTGCCGTTCGACGTGGAGTACACGCGCACGCTGGGCTACGGCGCCGTCCGCTATCTGCTCGACGGCGGAAGCGGTGCGCTCATCGCGCTCTCCGGCGGACGTGTGATCCCCGTGCAACTTTCGGAGCTCCAGGACCCCGCGACGGGCCGCGTGCGCGTTCGAATGGTCGACGTGACGACCGAATCCTATCGCGTCGCACGCAACTACATGACCCGGCTCGAACCCTCGGACCTTCGGGAACCGTATCTCTCACGGTTGGCCGCTCATACGAACCTGTCGGCCAAACCGTTTCGGGACCGGTTCGAGGGTATAGTTCTCAATGGGCATGCGTAGATTTGGCGGAATTCTTGGATCGCTTCTGGTCGTAGCCTGCGGCGGCGGAGCCGCGGCGGGCGGCGGTGCTCCCCAGCCGGCGCCGAGCTCGACGCAGCAAAGCCCGCTGCCGTCTCCCACGAGCGTAAGCTCGCCGCAGTCCGCCAACTGCATGCCCGCAAGCACGCCGGCGCCCACGCCGACGCCCAGCGGACCTTCACCCGCACCGGCAACGGGATTAGGCGTGCCGAGCCCGTTCACGATTCAGGTCGTCGCGAACCTCCCAAGCCCGCGCGAGCTTTCGTTCGCACCCAACGGCGATCTCTTCGTCGGAACGGAATACAGCAAGATCTACATCATCCGCAACGCCGAAGACCAGGCGGCAACCCCGCAGGTGTTTGCAGATGTCGGCGATCAGCCCGCGGCCGGCGTGACGGTTGCGCTGCAAGATTGTTCCATCTACGTCGGATCGCAATACGCGGTTTGGCGCATTCCCTATACGATCGGCGACACGCAAGCGCAAAGCGCTCCGGTGAAGGTCGCGGCAATTCGCACCGGCTCGGCGCCGCCCGGAAGCGATGGGGACGTTCATCGCAGTACGTCCGTCGCAACGATCGGCAATACGCTCTACGCCGGTGTCGGCTCATCATGTAACGCATGCACCGAGATCGACCCGACGCGCGCAACGATTCAGCAAATGGGGCTCGACGGCTCGCACATGACGACGAAAGCGACGCGATTTCGCAATCCGATTGCACTGACCGTGAATCCGCAAACCGGAACGCTGTGGGCCGGAGGTGCCGGGCAAGACAAACTTCCAACCGGACACCCGTACGAATTCTTCGATCCCGTTTCTCTGCATAGCGGACTCGCCGACTATGGCTGGCCGGAGTGCGAAGAGAACCACATCGCCTACACGCCGGGCGCCAACTGCGCATCCACGATCGCGCCGCGTGTCGAATTCCCCGCGTACCAAACGATCATCAGCGCCGTCTTCTATCCGGCGAACCCTTCGGGATCGTATGCGTTTCCCGCTCAATACCGCGGCGGAGTCTTTGTTTCGATGCATGGCTCGTGGCATACGCCCAACGGGTGCACGTTGCCGCCGCGAGTCGCCTTCGTGCCGATGAACGGCGACACGCCCGTTACGCCCGTCGACTGGAGCGATCCGACCAAACAGTGGACCGACTTCGTGACCGGTTTTCAACCCGGATGCACGAACCGCATCGGGCACGCAACGGGCATCACCGTGGGGCCGCAGGGCGACCTTTTCCTGGCCGACGACCAAACCGGCAATATCTACCGCATTCGGCCGTAGACGCCGGCCGGCTGGATGCCGGGACGGTATGGACCGATACATAAAGCGAGATGCTTCGCCCGCTTACGGCGCTTCGATTCGCAGCGGCGCTCTTGGTATTTCCGTGGCATGCCGCCGCGACGCGAGCCGCGGCGATGCAGCTATCGCTGGGGTATGCCGGCGTCACGTTTTTCTACGTCCTTTCCGGCTTCATACTGACGTATACGTATGAAGCGCTGTTTCGCGGCGGGTTGCACCGCACCGCACTGCGCTCGTTTTGGGTTGCGCGGTTTGCGCGCGTGTATCCCGTGCACGTCGTCGCGATGACCTTTATGCTCATCGTGCTAGCGACAATCGGCGGCGATCACTGGAATGCCGGTGAAACCGTGCGCGCAATGCAGCTCGCGACGAGCGTGCTGCTGCTACAAAGTTGGTTCCCGGCACAGGACATTCACTTCGCGATCAATGGTCCGGCATGGAGTATTTCGGTCGAGGCTTTTTTCTATGCGCTATTTCCCGTAGCGCTCGTCGCGCTACTTCGAGTAGTCCGCGATGCATCGGAACGCGTAATCTTGTTCCTTGCGGTGATGCTTTGCGCGGTATACATCCTGACGCTCTTGCAGGTACGCGCGCAGTTCGACCAGTGGAGCCTCTATGTTTTTCCGCCGGTGCGGCTGGTTGACTTTGCGTTGGGAATGCTTTTGGCGTTGGCGTTCTTGCGGCGCCGTGCAGTTACGAGTCTGCGCGTGGATGCGACGATGCTGGAACTCGCCGCAATCGCCGCATTCTTCACGGGACTCGGATGCGCGATGCTTCTCCCGCAGTCGGAACGGTTTTCGGCGGCATTCTTGCCGTTTGCCGGACTGGTGATCTACGTTTTCGCAATCGGAAAAGGGCGCGTTTCGCAATGGCTTAGTGCCCCGGCGCTGGTGCGGCTGGGTGAAGCCAGCTACGCCTTCTATCTTCTGCATCTCGGAATCGTCCAGGTCGTCGAGCGTGCCCTCGGTCCCGATCGCAAGGCGGCAGCGTGGTTTCTTGCGTTAACCGTTTCCACTGCGGCGTCGCTCGCGGTCTACCGCTCGATTGAAACGCCGCTTCGCCGGTGGATCCGGCACGCGTGGGGCGGCAATAGGCCGGCGTATACCATGCCCGAGGCAATACTTACGGCCGCGGCGGGTACCAACTCCGCATGGCAGAGATATTCGGCAAAGGCGGAGATTCCGTAACGGTGAGCGGTTACTACGAGTGTTCGGATTGCGGTCACCGTCAGCGGTTCGAAAAAGGGCAAACGTTTCCGCCGGATCATCACCCGGAGAAACCGTGGACGCTGTATCAGGCGACCGAAGAATTACCCGCGTCGCAAACTAAGATGTAATCGCGCGCAGCAGCGCCGGATACGCCCGGTCGGCGATTTCCGCATGGCCGAAGTCGCACGGGTGGTAGCCGTCGTCGCACATGTATTGCAGGTGCGGGCGCAGCGGGGCATTCGTAAACGCGAACATATCGATGAACTCGTCCTCGAGTTCTTGCGTTATGCGCCGCATGGAATCATTGATGCGGCGGCACAGACGCGAGGCGGCGGGTTTCAAAACCGGCGGCAACGCGATTGTCTGCGCAACGTCAGGCATACCGGAGGCGACCACCGCGGCGCGCGGTGCGGCGTCGTGAACGGCTTCGAGCAGCTTGCGGAAACGGCGCGCGATAACGGCCGAATCGCGCGTAAAGCGCAAGTCGTTTGCTCCGGCGATCAGTAAAACCAGGCTTGCGTTTGCGCGGTGCAGATGCGGAATCTGCGCACGCAAAACGTCCCCCATTGTTGAATGGGGGACGCCGAAGTTCGCGTACGTGCTGCCGGGCCGCTCTTCGCGGACCCGGCGAAAGAGAAGATGGGCCAGGCCGTTCTCCACGGTCGTCGCACCCAATCCATACGCCAGACTGTCGCCCAAAACTACCATTGATATGGGCGCCGGCTGGGGTAGCGGTTGAGTGAAGGCGTGCATGTCTTTTAGTTTATTCCCACCTCTATAACGTATCGGCTGGGCGCAAATGTCACGTGAGAATTACCCTTTGGCCCTAGTAGACGATGAGCTGGTCCTCGTTCGGCACGGCCGCTGGGGTCGACACCTCGGGAGCACCAAGCGTAACATTACCATTCTTGTAAAGGATGGGCATCACATCGATGCATCCCTGACCGCCTGGACTGGAAGCCGGTGGTGGTAGACCCATAACGACCAGCCATTGTTTATCCGGCGTCACGGAGAGCGACGAGATTTGCACGAGTGGTCCGCCGGGCATGCACGACGCCGGGCTAACGATGGTATTCGTAACGGCGTTGAATGAGACCGTGTTCACGCCAGGTACGATGGCAACGCCAGCGTCAGTTCCGACGAACGCCGTTTTTCCATCAGTCGCAACTGCGTATGCGTGGCCGGAGGGCGCAATCAAGGTACTCGTGTGCCCGACGGTGCTCGTCGTGATGTTGCTGAATAGCCACAGCGAGCCTTGCGGAGTCGCCGTCGTACCTGTCACGAGTAGACCGTAGTTGCCGCCCAACGGGAAGACGTCCGTACCTTCGCGGCCTTTCTCCGCCAGCGGATCCGGCGGATCCGACTGAGTAATCTGGTTCACTTGCGTGTAGCCCGTGAGCGGCGGTAGATCGGAGAACACGTCTAGATGCGGACCGCGCGTAACGAGTACGTTCGTGTCGCTTGACATTGCGAGACCGGCCGTATCTTCTGCTGAGAACGGCGGCGTTCCAATCGGTAGCTGCACGTACGACGGCGAGGAATTGAAATTATTTACTTGCAGCAGATAGTTTGAACCCGTCGCACCCAACGCCACAACTGCTGTGGTCGCGTTTGGTTCAACCACCGCGTCCGCAAAGCAAACCATCGGATTAGCGCATTGAGCCGAGAAGTCGAACGCAGTGCCAGGGTTAACCGTTGAACCGCTTAACGTGAAGGGAATTAGCTCGTGTAAACCGCCCGTACTGAGAATCCCGGAGTTTCCTGACTTGACGTATCCGACGGAATCGAGCTGGAAAAGTCCGCTGCTGATTTGTGTCGCAACAGGCGGCGGGCTTGGAATGTTGAGCACGCTGACTTGCCCGGCGGGACTCGCCGCTCCGTTGTCCGCAACCAATGCCGTATACACAGGCGGAGTCGGCGTCGGAGTGGGAGTCGGCGTCGGAGTCGGCGTCGGCGTTGGCGTCGGGCTGGGCTTGATCGTTGGCGTAGGCGTCGGGCTCGGTTTCACCGTCGGCGTAGGCGTCGGCGTCGGCCCGTGCGTCGGGCTCACCGTCGGAGTCGGAGTCGGACTCGCACTATGCGTAGGCGACGGCGATGGCCCGCCGCCCGTTGTGGGCGTCGGAGCAGGCGGCGTCACCGTGCCTCCCCCTCCCCCGCAGGCGGTAAGTGCAACGATTATTGTGGCCGCGGCGATCCTTTGCAACAGGCTCGTCGATGGTGCCCGATCCAACATGTGCGAGCTATCCCTTCTTATAGTGCGTATGAAGGAATCGTACGACTCGCACGTTGGGTACTCGAAGATGCTTGAGGCTCAATAGGGCTACGTTGTTCCTACCGGAAGGTAGTCCGTGGCAATGCCCGGATGGGACCTACGGACCTAGGGTACGCCCGGCTTCGCGGCGCAAGCGTACCGCATCAAAGCCTTTTGGGAGGTGCATATGGTCTTTCGTAGCCTGTTTCTCGTTGCGGCCATCGTCTCCAACGCGCTCGTCGCGCTCGCCGCTCCCGCCGGCTTGCCGCCGCAACCAAAAGTCCATCCTGCCGGCATTCCGTCCGACGCTTTGCTCGTCTCGCCGTGCGTGCGCGCGATGGGCGAGCACTGGGCCAATCCCAAGAACCTTCCGCTCGGCCCCATCTACGGCACGTACCATGGAAAACCGGTATTCACGGAGATCATGATCGACAAGAAAGCATTTGCCGCCGGCCGCAGCTATCTAAATATGCTGCGTCCGCTACCCGGCTATACGATCGATCACGTCGATGTCGAATACGTCCCCTACGGGCACGCCGGGTATCCAATCCCGCATTACGATCTGCACGCGTACTACGTCCCGCATGCGGTGCACGAAGCGTTTTGTCCGGACGGCGCTCGCGAACTTACCGCCCCGCAGGTTCCATAACCGGCGCCCGACGAGCCGCTCGTCGCGTTTACCGGTTGCGCGCTCACGGGTACCCAAATCGTTGAATGACAAAAAACGAAGATCGGACCCAAGCCGGTAAGCCGTCGCCGCAAGTAAAAGGCGGCGGAGCCGACATCTCCGGTAAACATCCGCCCGAATACGGCGAAATCGAACGCGGAACGCCGTACGAAGAGCGCGACGATGACGAAACGGAGTAGCTAAATCGTGTTGGCGATGGCGCGTTTCACGCGCGCTATCGCCGCTTCGTCGCGCTTGTAAAAAGTGAACTGCTTGATCCGCTTTCCGCGAATCAGCCCCGCGCGCGAAAGCACGCGCAAATGTTCGCTGGCCGTGGGTTGGCTTACGCGCAGTTTTTCGGCGATGAACAAGCCGCAAACGCCGTCTTTTACCAAATCCCCCTCTACCTGCGACCGGAAATGCGCGCGCGGATTCTTCAACCACTCGAGAATCCGCAGCCGTTTATCGTTCGCCAAAGCGCGCAACGCCGGTTCTATCGCCATATTGCCACTTTGCCAAACGGCAAATGAGGTGTCAAGCGCACGTCGAAGTCGGCGTCTTGCGCCGCACCGGCTGACATTGGAAGGGAGAGGAGTGAGGCTAGCGCGTTTCCGCGTCGGGCGGCTCGAACGCCAGAATCTCTCGCACCGCTTCAACCGGAGGCGTTTGCGAAACGTCCAGGGCGTCACGTTCATCCACCGGTTGATCCGTGAGCAGATCTTGCCCGACCACGCGGGATCTTATACCCGATGATTGCATTGCGCGCTTGGTCGCAAAGCGATCTGCCGATCTTACAGCAAACCGTCGGCGAACCGGCGATGATGCGACATTTGGGCGGCGTCGAATCAGCGGCGGCGATCGAACGCCGTCATCGCCGCTATCTGGAAACTGAGTTTCCGGAAAAAGGCGCGATGTACGTGATTCTGTTGTGCGAACAGCGCGTAGCGGCCGGTACGATCGGCTATTGGCAGCGGCCGTGGAACGGTGAAGAGGTCTACGAAACCGGATGGATGGTACTGCCGAAGTTTGCCGGACGAGGCATCGCAACGCGCGCCGCACAGATCGTTATCGCAAAAGCGCGGCGCCTTCGCGCGCATCGGTTCATGCACGCTTTTCCGTCGGTGGAAAACGTATCGTCAAATAAGGTTTGCGAGCGCGCCGGCTTTACGAATCTGGGCGAATGCGCGTTCGAGTATCCGAAAGGATCGATGATGCGATGCAACGATTGGCAAATCGAGCTGTACCGTTAACGGTGCGTCAGAAGCCCCACGTGAAGTACAACTCTTTCCAGTTGTTCGGCTGCGAGAAGACTCCCCACGCCTTGATCGTGGTTTGAACCAACTTCGACCACTGCGAACGTTCGGATGTACGTGAAGACGCGGTCGTCGGCAGCGGGCTGGGCGACGGCGTGTGGCACCACGCGTTCTGCGGGCACGGCGAGTGCGTCGGTTTCGGCGTCGGCGTGTATTTCGGCGTGCACGTCGGACGCGGCGTCGGCGTCGGTTTGGGCGTGCACGTCGGATGCGGCGTCGGCGTCGGTTTGGGCGTCATGGTTGGATACGGCGTCATCGTCGGTTTCGGCGTCGACGTCGGATATGGCGTCATGGTCGGAACCGGCGTCATCGTCGGAATCGGCGTCATTGTCGGGATCGGCGTGGTGCTTGGATGCGGAGTCGGCGATGGCGCCGGCGATCCGCTGGAATGCGGCGATGGCGACGGCGAATGCGGCGGCGGGCCCGGACCGCCTGAAACAGACGGTTTCGGCGCCGGCGACGATTGCGAACCGTGATTGCCGAACGAGCAAAGCCGGAAGCTGCCGATGCGCACTTGCGTCGCGCACGCGATCAACAGCGCGCCGAGCTCGGGCCAGTAGCGCGCGAAAAACTTCTTATTCGGCCCGGGCGATGCGGTCGGCGGCGCTACCGACGGCGGCGTGGTCGGGGGCGGCACCAAACTCTGCGATGGTGACGGTCCCGGCACGGGCGGAATGCTGCGCTTCGGCGCGGGCGTATGGTTCCAGGGGCGAACCTTCGAGCGGTTTACCGACACGTTTCCGCAGGCGTTCGGAATGTAAATATCCGTGCGCCGTTCGCCGTGCGAATACGCCAGATGCCAGCCGTACTGTTTGCTGAGCAGATAGACGTTGTGAATCACGTGGAACGGCGGCGGTCCGCTCGTCATGGCGTCGAGATGATGTGGAATCGCGCCGTACTGCAGCACCTTTGGATCGATCAGCTCGGCATCGAGCGCATCGTATTCACCCGGGGTCAGGTGCAACTTCCGCGCGGCTTGTAAGAGCTGGCGCCGCGACGCGCGCAATCGCGCGGTTGATGGAAGCGGGCTGGTAATCGGTGCGCGCCCCAGCTGCTTGATGTACACGGGCGGATACGGTTGGGCCGAGGTAGGTAGGGTGACGACGAGCATCGCCACCATGACGAGAAGCGCGAACGCACCGTGCAAGAGCCTCACCGACAACGCCTCCGAAGCATCAGCAGACGCCTCGCAGGAAAGAATCCGAGCGAAGCGCCCTCACCGGAAATCCGTTTCAGGAGCCTTCCTTACCAAGAATGCCAAGCATGCGTTCGCCTGCAGCATGTCTCTAGGCGAGCACACCTCAGCTGTCTTAATAGTTTTGAACGCAGTGCGCAACTCCTTGGCACATGGCTGAGGGTAGGTCGCTTGCCCTTTGCGCCGGAATACTTACCGGATGAGCGCGCTTCGGGCTGCGGCTCAAAGCTGGTACGACACGGCGATTGCGCTGCTGCGCGACCTTCCGAATCCCGTTGCCGTTCTGGACCCTTCGACGCTACAGATCCTCGACGTCAACGATAGCGCAAGCCGGCTGTTCGGCTATTCGCGGGACGAATTTTTGCGCATGACGCTGTACGATGTCACGCCGCCGGAAGACCACGAAGAAATAGCGCGTCGTGCAAAGTCGTTCGGGGGCGACAAATCGCGATATTTCGGCCCGGCGCGGCACCTGGCAAAAGACGGCCGGATCGTGCTGGTGGAAAACGTAGCCATACCCGCGGTTCGCGACGGAACGCTCGTCGGCATCAACATTGCGACCGACGTGACTGAACGCGTTCACGCCGAGGAGCGCAATCGCAGCATCTTCGATAATTTTCCATTGCCGATGTGGGTGTACGATCCCGTCACGTTGCGCTTCTTAGACGCCAATCGCGCCGCCGTCGAAACCTATGGATACTCGAGAGAAGAATTCTTGGGCATGCTAATCACGACGCTCGCAACGCAGCGCGCGCGTGAAAAGTTCGAGCAGATCGACGTGCTGGAAGCAGGTCATCTGTGCGACGTTTATTCGCACGTCCGTAAGGACGGCAGCGTTCTCATGGTGGAGGTGGAATCGGACACGATACCGTTCGGCGGGAGCGAAACGGCACGCATCGTCGTCGCTAAGGACGTTACCGAGAAGGTGGCGCTGCAAGCGGAGGCGGATGCGGTACGCCGCCGGCTGGAGGAAGCGCAAGAAATCGCGCATCTCGGCAGTTTCGAGCACAACTTTGAAACGCAGCAGCTCTACTTGTCCGCTGAAGCACTGCGCATCATGGGGCTGACTCCGGAAACGGCTCCGCCGTTCGAGGCCGACCTGCTGCACTGGTTTCACCCCGACGATCACGCTGCGATCAACGATGCGATTCGAAACGCTTGGCCGAGCGGCGAATACACGGTAGAAACGCGGCTGGTGCGCCCCGGCGGCGAAATACGCTGGGTCAGCGTGCGCGCGAAAGGCACATACTTTGAAAATTCTCGCCGCCCGCTGACGGTGACCGGCACGATGCTCGACGTTACCGATCGCAAGGCGGCGGAGCGCGAACTCCGTTTCCTGGCATTTCACGACCCGCTGACGCTGCTGCCGAATCGCGCTTCCGTCCAGTCCTTGCTCGAACGCGCGATCGACGGCGGCCCGTTTGCCGTTTTTTATATCGACTTCGACGGATTCAGCGAAGTCAACGATAGCTTCGGCCACGGATTCGGCGACGCCGTTCTGCGCATGATTGCCGATCGCCTGACCAAGGCGATCGGGAGCGACGCGAAAGTTTGCCGTTGGGGCGGCGACGAATTCGTCGTCATCGTTCCGGTCTCGGGCCACGCGTCCGAACAGCATGCGGCTACGCTTGAAGAGTTTCAAAAAGTGTTGGCACCGGCCTACGAGGTCGGTGGTCGCGAGCTGTTCATCGGTGCGAGCATCGGCATTGCAGTGTATCCGCAGCATGGGACGACCGGCGAGGAACTCATCCGCAACGCCGATACGGCCATGTACGATGCCAAACGGCACGGCAATGCGAGCGCACTCTTCCATCCGAGCATGTATGACGCGGCGAAACGCCGTCTGGAGATTCAGAACGGCCTGCATCAGGCGCTGCGGACATCGCAGTTCCGGCTTTTCTTTCAACCGGTTATCTCGACGCAGGGCAGGATCGTTTCGGCCGAGGCGTTGATCCGGTGGGACGATCCCGGGCACGGTCTTCGTTTGCCGAATGAATTTATCGAGACCGCCGAGGAATCGGGCCTGATTGTGGACATCGGCGAGTGGGTCGTCAACGAAGCGTGCCGCACTATCGGGTTGTTGCAGTCCGAAGGCGTCGACATTCCCATTGCCGTGAATGTTTCCACCAAAGAGGTCGAATTCGGGCACGTGCTCGACTGCGTGAATGGCGCGCTGGCGTGCAACAACGTCCGGTCGGGTTCGCTGATCGTCGAGATCACCGAGACGGGAATCATGCGCGACGTTGCGCGCTCGAGCCGCGTTCTGGAAACGCTGCGTTCGCACGGCATCAAGATTGCACTGGACGACTTTGGAACCGGCTATAGCTCGCTTGGCCACCTGAAATCGCTGCCCATCGACGCACTCAAAGTCGATCGCGCGCTGCTGCGCGAGGTCGAAACGCCCGGGCAGGACCGGGAAATCGCCAGCGCCATCGTCCGGTTGGCGGCGGCTACCCATGTCACCGCCATCGCCGAGGGCGTGGAGTCCGCATCTCAGCATGACGTGCTGCGCGCCTTGGGATACGACGCGTTTCAGGGCTATTTCTTCTCGCCGCCCCTGCCGCTTGACGAATTCCTGCGCTACGTCCGGTCCGGACTTTTTTAGTCCTATGAGTGCATTTTCACAAGTTTTTTAGGACGCGATCGGGGCCGCCGCCCGTACAATATCGGGTAGGTTGGCACGCTCCAAAACGCCGTTGCAGCTGGCATGCTATGCAGCTGCCTGCTATCTGTACTTTACCGCGCCTTGCGCTGCTGCCGCGGCGATCGCGTCGTCGCAGACGTTTACGGCCGCGAGGGCCCCTCATCCATTAGCCGCTGATCCGTCGCTTTCGGACGCGGCGTGGCAGAGCGGCAAGGTTCCCCAAACGGACCGGTTCGTGAACGTCACGACGCGGCGTCCGAGTGCGGATTCCACCGACGCCTACCTGTTGTACGACGACACGAACGTTTACGTCGCATTCGTTTGCCGGCAAAGCGAACCCATTGTGGCAAATCAATCGGCAAACGACGTGGGTTTCGGGCTGGACGACTTTGTCGGCATCGGCATAGACACGAGCGGCAATGGGTCGCAGGCCTATTACTTCGAAACTACGCCCCGCGGCGTACGGTACGAGCAGGCCAGCGAAACGGCACGCTACCAGCCGAAATGGCAGGCGGCGGCGCGCGCCGGCAACGGGCAGTGGAGTGCGGTGATGGTCATTCCGCTGGCGGCCATGCGCGTTCACGCGCAAGCGACGCAAACGTGGCGTTTCAACCTCGTACGCGGAATCGCAAGCGCCGGCGAACATTACACGTGGGCCTTCGATCCCCTCATGCAAGACAGCCCCAGTCCGCAGTGGCCGCTGTTCTCGGACACGCGCTATTGGCCTAAACTGGACACGATTTCGTTTGCGGGCTTGCGCTCGTCGAAGCGTTCGCAGCCGGAAGTGGAAGTGTATGCGCTCGCCGCCGCGGGGCGCGACCGCGAGTTGTTTCAGCAGTCCGACGGTTCGTTCCGGACGCAGACCGTTCGGAATCTCGGACTGGACGTGACGTTGCCGCTGACGAACACGATCAATTTCGTCGCTACCGGAAATCCCGATTTCTCTAACGTCGAAATCGACCAACAAACGATTGCGCCGCAAGAGTTCCCGAGAATACTGCGCGAGTACAGGCCGTTTTTCGCGCAAGGCGCAAACTTCGTTACGCCGAATCCGGCGCCGCTCGGCGGTCTGCTGAATCCCAATTACATCTTCTACACTCCGGCGATCGGGCCGTTCGATCGCGGCGAAAAGGTCGAGGGCACGTTCGGGATGCAGTCGTTCGGACTTATGAACTTTCGCGGTTACGACCAAACGACCGGCAATGAATTCGACGACACGGCGTTCGGGTACAAACACGCGACTCCCGATCTTTCGCTCGCATACTGGACTGACGGCGTACTCGCTCACCACAGCGTCGCCGGAGACGATTCAACCGCCGAGGCGGGAATCGGAATCAAAAACGTGCGCCGCGGTTTGACGTACTTTGCGGATGCCGCGGTCGAAACCGGCACTCCGGTGGCATCCGTCGGCGCATCGCATTATGACTATGGCTTCGTCGATTGGCAGAAATCGTGGTTCGAGGCTCGCGCCGGCTATCAGGACGTCGCGCCGGATTTCAATCCCCTCGATGGTTTATTCGGAATTTCGGATGTTCGCGGCTTGTATGGATTTCTGTATTTCAACGGCGCGTCGCCGGCAATCAAGAACTGGAATCTCTCGTACTACGCCGACCGGTATTTCGACCGGTCGGGCAAACCGCACGAAACGGACGCCTATGCAAATCTTCAGCTGACGTTCAAAAACCAATTCAGCATCGACGCGGCCGGCCCGTTCGTGAGCCAGCTCATCGCGTACGACATTCCGTCGGGACCCGGTTGTTCGGGGAGCGCACTCGGACAAACGACGTTTACCGGGTATCCCTGTTACCGGAATCCTACGCCGCAGGTCTTTCACTTATACGGAACCGGTATCGGTTATCGTGACGGCACGCCCACGCCGATCGACGTCAGTTTGAATCAAGGACCGTACGGCGGGAATTTCACGCGGCTGTACACATCGTCGACGTCGCGCCCGATCGGGCAGCATTTATCGTTATCGCTCGAGTACGATGCGACGCTCGAACGTTCGCTCAGTACCGGGGTTTTGAACTCACAGTGGCTACGGCGCGTTTCGATCGGCGAGTCGTTCGGGCCCGATTCGAATTTCTCGATCGGGCTGCGCTCGATCAACGGTACGGGCGGGTTCGCGTTACCGGGCGTAAACCTGGCCGCGTCGTATCATCGCAAGTTTCCCGGCGGGGACGAGCTCTTCTTCAATTACGGAACGCCCGCGGCGACGGCCACGCTTGACCGCTTTACGGTCAAATACGTTTTCCGATCGGGACAGGGCGCGGGAACGTAACGAGGGCGCATGCATCCAGTGCGCCTTCGAACGTTTTAAAGAGTTCATGAGAATCGGAATTATCGGCGCCGGCAACATCGGCGCGACGCTTACACGCCGCTTTCGCGCGGCCGGGCATGACGTAGCAGTTGCCAACTCCCGTGGACCGGAAACGCTGCGCGACCTTGCTGCAGAAACCGGTGCACAAGCGGTAACCGTCCGCGAAGCGGCACGCGGCCGCGACGTCGTCATCGTAACGATCCCCGAGAAGAGAATTCCGGAGCTTCCCGCAGATCTGTTCGACGGCGTTTCAGACAGCGTCGTCGTGATCGATACGGGGAATTACTATCCGCGGCAGCGCGATGGGCGGATTGAAGCGATCGAAAACGGTACGCCCGAGAGCGTTTGGGTATCGCGGCAACTGCGGCGCCCGGTCGTCAAGGCATTCAACAACATCTACGCACAGCATTTACTGGAAAACGGAATGCCGAAGGGCACGCCCAACCGCATTGCACTTCCGATTGCCGGCGACGATGCCAATGCAAAAGCCGTTGTTATGCACTTGGTCGACGAAATCGGATTCGATCCGGTAGATGCCGGGGCGTTATCGGACTCATGGCGACAGCAGCCGGGCACGCCGGTGTATGCGTTCGATTTCGACGCAGAAGGCGTTCGGCGCGCCCTAGCGGAGGCGAAGCCCGGACGCAGCGAAGCATTTTCCGCAACGGCAAAAAGCCCGGGCTCGTTCGAAGTTCCGGCGTAGCTCGTTCGCTCGTGCGGCGCGCTTTCGTAAGGAAATTGTAAAGCCGAATGCGTCATCTTGCAGACTGACGGCAGCGGATGTGCTAGTATAAACGCACATCACCGCCTGATGTTGGGAGAGCGCAGGCTTTCATGGAGGACCGAGATGAACGGTGCGCGTTCTCTTTTCGTCATTGGGCTTTTTTCCTTATTGAGCGGATGCGGCAGCGCCGGCACGGCGCCGGCGAACCGCTCGCCGGAAGTGTTTATCGGCGGAGGCGGCGCGTGCAGCGGCGGCCCGACGTCGACCCTTGCCGCAAACTTCAACGGGACCGCGCTGCCCGCGGGCAGTGCGCTGTGGTTGACCAGCGTTTTCAAATTGCAAGGCGCTGACGCTGCGACGATTACGATGAACAACTCCTCAGTGACGGTCGCCGGCGTGTCCTATACGGGACCGGACTCCACCGTCACACTTTCGCCCGCGACGCAGCAAGCGACGGTTTCGTATACCGGTTCCTTTTTCGTGAACTCGTCCACGTCGTTTTCGGGGAACACGTTTTTGGACGCCGTTGAAGTCCCGCTGCCGAGTGGACTGGATGGCGGCATTAAGAATGTGAGCTGGAGCGCGCAGCTGTACAGCAGCGTTCCCAATGTTAAAGTGCAATGGCAGTGGGCTGCTGCGGCGTATACGCAGTTCGGCGATTACAGCATCGCAGGTATCAAGCCGTCGGACGATCCGAATGTCACGGTCTACGCGAACTCCGACCACGCGGGCACGCCGGAAAACTTCAAGAGCTTTGTAATCGGCGGCGGTACCGGCGGCGGGGGTTCCAATTTTACCGGCTCGTACAGCAGCACTCTCGGTGTTCTGCCGTCGCTTTGCCGCACGGATTAGGCGGCGAAACGCGCGGTCTACGGCGTACAGATCTGAACCGAGTTAAACGCCGTTCCATTTGCGTTCGCTCCACCATTGCATAGAAGAGTCTGACCTGAGGGCGTGAATCCGGACAGACGGAGACTGTGAGTTTCCGGGCGTAAAGCCCAGCAGGGAGACTCACGTGAAGAAATCTCGGTTCACTGAAGCCCAGATCGTGGCGATTCTGAAAGAGCTCGATGCCGACGTCGCAGCCGCTGAGCTGGCTCGAAAGCACGGCATTCACGCGAATACGATTCGCCTCTGGCGCGATAAGTACGGCGGCATGGAGACCAGCGATTTGGTCCGGCTGCGACAGTTGGAGATGAGAACCGCCGAAAGGACCGCATCATCGCGCGAATGGCGCTCGAGATCGATGCGATGAAGGAACTCGTCGAAAAAAATGCGTGGAGCCCTCGCGGAAACAAAAAGCCGTGAGGGCGCTCCGCGACCACGGAATTTCGA
>DASZHD010000039.1:0-10596 GCA_035938175.1 Vulcanimicrobiaceae bacterium | reverse complement strand
CTCCCCCCTCGCAACCATCTGAATTGAGCACCTAAACACGGAGGTGCGGTGAAGTGCTCAATTCAGTAGGCCGGCGTTTCGCACGGATGCGAAACGTCGGGCGCGGTTGCGAGGGGGGAGGTGCCCTTCGATTCCTCAGGGTCCTTCGTAACGTCAGCACGTCGGAAACCCTTCGATTCCTCAGGGTGCTTCGATACCTCAGCATGACAAGCGATACCTCAGGATGACCAGGCCCAAGTTGCGAAAGCATTCCTCATGCCGAAACTCACGCGCATCTACACGCGAACCGGCGACGACGGAACCACCGGACTCGTGGGCGGAGCGCGCGTCAAGAAGACGAGCTTGCGCATCGAAACCTATGGAACGCTGGACGAGCTCTCCAGCCACATCGGGCTCGCGCGTACGGCGATGCGTTCGATGCTCGGGGATGCCGCCGTTGCGCGCTTGGACGCGTGGCTCGGCTGGACCCAAGACGCGCTGTTCAACCTGGGCGCCGAACTCGCGACGCCGCTAGAAAAGCGGTGGGAAGGCATGCCGCTGATTCGTGCGTCCGATGCGCAGGCGCTCGAGCGCGCAATCGACGAAGCGCAAGCGCAGCTCGAGCCGCTTGCAAATTTCATTCACCCCGGAGGATCGTTTCCCGGTGCGTATCTGCACGTCGCACGAACCGTATGCCGGCGCGCGGAACGTCTGCTGGTCGCGCTTTACGACGAAGAACGCGAGTTCACCGAAGGCGTCCGGTATCTAAACCGCCTGTCGGATTCGCTGTTCGTGTGGGCGCGCTGGATCAATCATCATTTAAAAGAAGCGGAGCATCTGTGGAATGCGCAGACGCAACCGCCGGCTTGAGCAACCCCGCGTGAACGCCGTACCGCAATAACGCGGCGACGGTAACTGCGTCGTTGATTTGACCGGCGGCAGCGGCGGCGATGGCCACTTCGGCGGGAACGCGCACCAGTTCGACGGATTCGACGTCTTCGTTCTCCACATCGACGTGCTCGATTCCGTGCGCCAAAAAGAGTTCTACGGGCTGGCTGACCAGCGACGGAATCTCCCACAATCGCCCGAGCGGGTGCCAATGCACCGCCTCCACGCCGAGTTCTTCACGCGCCTCGCGCTTCGCGCAGTCCATCGCGCTTTCACCCGGCTCCGCACCGCCTTTGACGATCTCCAGAACGTCGGCTTCCGCGCCGAAGCGCGGTTGACGCGCGAACAGCAGGTCGCCGCCGTCGGCAATCACG
The DNA here is from genome assembly GCA_035938175.1 of Vulcanimicrobiaceae bacterium. Classification (GTDB taxonomy): domain Bacteria; phylum Vulcanimicrobiota; class Vulcanimicrobiia; order Vulcanimicrobiales; family Vulcanimicrobiaceae; genus DASRDE01. The sequence goes on along the minus strand of DASZHD010000039.1, from coordinate 9,355 downwards.
ACCGCGGAACACGGCGGCGTGACGACCAGCAGATGCTCGCCGTGCACTCCGCTCGGATGAATGACGTCGTAAACCTCGGCCGCGAGATACGGATTCCGGTAGATTTCCCGTTTGTTCAAACGCTGGTAGCCGGACATGCCAAAGCACTTCTTGTAGGGCGTGCGACGCCCTTGCGCGAACGCGGGGCCGAATGTCTTTCGCCGCCCGCTTGTTCGCTACCACGAACGTCGACAAACTCCGAGCCCTCGCACAACAGAAAATTCTTCGGCGGGCGCTGACGGCAAAAGACTTGGTGGCCATCGGCCTGGGCACGATGATCGGCGGCGGTATCTTCACCACGATCGGAACGGGCGTGAAGGGCGCCGGCCCTGCGGTGATCGTTTCGTACCTGCTGGCAGGACTGACCTCGTTTTTTGCGGCGCTCTGCTACGCCGAACTGGGCTCGATGGTGCCGATCGCGGGCAGCGCATACACCTACGCCTATGCCACGCTCGGCAAGCTTTTCGCGTGGATCATCGGATTCGCGCTGATCTTCGAGTACGGCATCAGCGCGGCGCCGGTGGCGCAACAGTTTTCGGCAGCAATTCAAGACGTTTTGAAAAGCGTGGGAGTCGTCTTGCCCGCGTGGGCACAGCAATCGAATCTGGTCCTTCACGGCGCCTGGTGGATTCCGCAGAACTGGGACCTGGGGCACACGCAAGTCGACGTGATCGCCGCCGTCTTCGTGATCGGGCTCAGTCTTTTGCTTTCCGTTGGCATTCGCGAAACGGCGACGACCAACAACATCTTCGTCGTGCTGAAAATTTCGGCGCTGCTCGTCTTCATCATCGCCGGCATCTGGCTGTTCCATCCTAGTCACTTTGCCACGTTCTCGCCGTACGGTTGGGGATCGCTGCGGCCGTTCGGCGGAATGGCGGACTATTCGTCGTCGATTCAACCGTACGGGATCATTGCGATCGGCGCGTACGTGTTTTTCAGCTACATCGGCTTCGACACGGCGACGACGACCGCTGAAGAGTGCAAGAATCCGAAGTACGACGTTCCCGTGGGCGTAATCGGCGCTCTGGCTATCGGCACGCTCATATACTGCGCGACGGCAATCATCCTAATCGGTGCCGTTCCGTGGAATCAGGTGCCCATCAAGGATCCGCTCGTGTACGCGCTGGCTCCGCTGCACGTGCCGTTTCTCACCGCGATCATCACGATCGGCGTTCTCGCGGGAACGACCAGCGTCGCCTTAGCCTCACTACTCGGCCAAACGCGCATATTTTACGTGATGGCGCGCGATAATATGCTCCCCGCGGCCGTCGCACGCGTGCACCCGAAATTCAAAACGCCGATCATCACCACGATGATCACGGGCGTGGCGGTTGCGATTCTCGCGCTCATCGTTCCGCTCAATCAGCTGCTGAATCTGGTAAATATCGGCACGCTGATCGCGTTCACGGTGGTCTGCGCCGGCGTGCTGTATCTGCGGCGTCACCGGCCGGACATTCCGCGCAGTTTCACCGTGCCGTTCGTGCCGCTCTTTCCGATTCTGGGCATCGTCTTCTCGCTGTTTCTGGCGATCTTCGGCCTTTCGCGAACGACGTGGACGTGGTTCACGATTGCGCTTATCGTCGGGCTGATTTTCTTCTTCTCGTACGGCTACCGCAAATCGAACCCCGACGACATCGTCCCGGTCGAAGAGCCTGAGGCTTTGGAAGAATACGCATAGAACGTCCCACCGCGAACCCTCTCGTCGTAGCGGTGCACCGCAGTCCGTCGCATCATTTCAGTAAGGAAACGCACGACTCGATCGAGCTCGTTACCGGAATCGGCATCGCCGGCGACGCGCATTCGGGTTCGACCGTCCGGCATCGTTCGCGCGTCAAAAAAGACCCGGCGCAACCGAACCTGCGGCAAGTGCATCTGCTGCACGCGGAACTCTTTGAAGAATTAGCCGCCGGCGGCTTTTCCGTACGTCCCGGCGACCTGGGCGAAAACATCACGACCTCCGCAGTCGATCTGCTGCGCCTCCCGCGCGGTACGCAATTGCACTTAGGAGCCGGCGCTGTCGTCGAAATCACGGGATTACGCAATCCGTGCGTTCAGCTCGACAAATTTCAACAGGGGCTGATGAGCACGTTGATCGTTAAGGGCCCCGATGGATGTCTGGTCCGCAAGGCAGGCGTCATGGGCATCGTGATTTCGGGCGGCATCGTACGCGCGGGTGACGCAATTCGCGTTGCCTTGCCGTTGGAATTCGAAGCGTTAGAGCCGGTGTAACTCGGTTCAGGCGCGGTTTTACTGCGCTTCGAACTGCGCCGCCGCGGCGTCTGATACACCGGGCGTATTGACTTCCACGCGCGCCGTGGTCTTGTCGAACTTCACGCGAACGCCGAAGACCTGCTGCACCGAATGCAAGCTGACCATCACGCGTCCGCGAACGCGGAAGGGCGCGTGTTTCAGCGTCATCGGCATGCCGTTGAGTTTGGCATGCGTCGAGCCGACTTTCAGGCGCAGCACTTGATCGCCGCGCGTTACCACGATGTCGCCCGATCGGTGTTCGTAGCGCGTTTCTGCACCCAGCGCGTCGCTGACCGGACGCAACGGCACGTACACGCCTTTGGAGGTGGTCACCGGCGGAACGTCGCTGATCACCGGCTGTCCGTCGACGCGCATTTCAACCGGTTTCGAATAAGCAAAGCTCAACGCACCGAGCAGTGCGAAGACTACGGTGGCTGCCAAGGTTGCTCTAGACGGCGGCTGATATCTCATGTGCGTATTCAGGATATTTTTCGGCGATTACCTTTTCGATCTCCAGCCGTAAGGCCCCAAGCAGCTGGTCTTCGGGGAACGTACCCACCAATTCGCCCGCCCGATAGATTGCGCCCTTGCCCTTGCCGCCGGCGACGCCGACGTCGGCCATCTTGGATTCGCCCGGGCCGTTCACCACGCAGCCCATCACGGCGACTTTCACGGGGGCGGTGTACTCTTTGGCGATTGCTTCAACGCTGCGGCCGAGCTCAAGCACGCTGATTTCGGCGCGCCCGCACGAGGGGCAAGCGGTGATTTCAAAGCCCTTCTCGCGCAGCCCGAGCGATTTGAGAATCGACCAGCAAACCGGCACCTCTTCTACCGGGTCGGCGGCGAGAGAAACGCGGATGGTGTCGCCGATGCCTTCCCAGAGCAGAATGCCGAGCCCGATCGACGATTTGATCGTGCCGTCGCGAAGCAACCCGGCCTCGGTGATTCCCAAATGAAGCGCGTACGGCGTGTCGCGTTCGCGCAAGCGTTTATCCATCAAACGGTATGCGTACACCGTCGTCGCCACGTCGTGCGCCTTCAGCGATATCACGATGTCGGTGTGATTCAGCTCTTCCAGAATTTCGACATGCCGCATCGCCGACTCGACCATCGCTTCGGCCGTATGTCCGAGCGTTTTCTCTAAGTCGGGCGCGAGCGAACCCATGTTCACGCCGATGCGAATCGGAATACCTTTGGCTTTCGCCGCTTCGACGACTTCGGCAGTCTTTTTGGGATCGCGAATATTTCCGGGGTTCAGGCGCAGCTTCGCCACGCCGGCTTCGATTGCGGCGAGCGCCATGCGGTGATCGAAGTGAATGTCCGCAACGATCGGCACGGGCGAACGGTACACGATCGCCGGCATCGCTGCGGCGTCCGGCGGATCTTTCACCGTCACGCGAACGATCTCGGCGCCTTCCATGGCAAGGCCGTAAATCTGCGCGAGCGTCGCGTCGGCATCCGCCGTGTCGGTGGTCGTCATGGTTTGGACCGCCACGGGATGATCGCCGCCTATCCAAACGCCCTTCGCGTCGTCCTTGCCCGTTTTGTTTTGAAGGAATACCGGTTTGCTCTGCCTGCGAAGCCGAATCACAACCGGTTCTCCTTCGGGCCGTTCACGTTCGGTTGCGTGCCCAATGCGGCTGTCAAAATGGTCCTTTCCCTTGCACGATTTGTACGACGTTGTTGAGATTGATGACGAGCATCAGTGCAATCAGCACGGCAAACCCCGTAATGTGCACCCAAGCTTCTTTCTCGGGATCCACCGGCTTTCCGCGCAGGAGTTCCGCAACGATGAACGCGCCGCGGCCGCCGTCGAGTGCCGGAAGCGGAAGCAGGTTGAAAATTCCCAGCGCAAACGAGATCAAGGCGGCGAACCCAAAGTAATAGCCCCAGCCCCAGTCCTGAATCGTCATCGCGGCCTGCCCCATGCCGACCACGCCGGAGACTTGTCCGCCGTACTTCGCGGGGTGCGTTGCGAGCATCGCCAGCTGCCCGACGGTGGAGGCCGCAATATCTGCGAAATCCCGGCCGCTCGCGACGACGGCTTGCCGGAACGAAACGTGTTCCAATGCCGCAACCGGCATGAAGCCGATGCACCCCTGCGTGCGCGGCAAGGGAGCGGGGCAATGGCCCGGAGTTACCTGGACGTGCCGCGTCACGCCGCCGCGAACGTACGTGATGTCGAGACGCTTCCCGAGCGAGGCGTGTATCAAGTTGACGAGCTGCGTACCGCCGGCAACCGCTTTGCCGTCGATGGCGATCAATTTGTCGTCGAGCTTCAAGCCCGCGCGAGCCGCGGGTGAGTTCGGTTCGACATACCCGACGAACGCCTGCGGTTTGTCGCTCTTCACGCCGAACGCGAGCGCGCTGATCAGGAGAATGACGAATGCCAGGATGAAGTTGGCGACCGGTCCCGCAAGCACGATTGCCAGACGCTGCCATGCCGTTTTTGCCTGGAAGTTATCGTGATCGTATTCGCGGCCGTTGACCGTGACGGTACGAAACTCGCGCTGCTGCTCGGCTTGCGAGGTTTTGTTGTCCTCGCCGTGCATGGCGCAATATCCGCCAATCGGCAGCGCTCGCAACGAATACAGCGTGCCGCTGCGTTTGCTGCGCCACCCGTAGATAAGCGGGCCCATGCCGACGGCGAATTCCAGCACGCGCACTTTGTTCAAGCGCGCGAGCAAAAAGTGGCCATACTCGTGAAGCACCACCAGCACGGAAAGCATCAGCAGGAAGAGCGCAATCTTCCAGATGTTTGCGAACGCCACCGCGGCAAAAAGAACCGTCACTTATACCTCTATACCTTGGCGCAGCTGTGCGACTGCGTTGCGCGCGTCCTCGCGCGCACGCCGGTCGGCACGGCGAACGCCGTCCAGACTGAGTTCTTCGTCTTCGGCCTCCGCCATCGCCCGCGCGATGATTGCCGGAATCTGGCCGAAGCGGACCTCTCCTCCTACAAACGCTGCCACGGCCACCTCGTTTGCGGCTGAGAGCACCGCGGGCATCGTACCGCCGGCCGCCAAGGCCTCGTATGCCAAGCGGACGCACGGGAACCGGTCCTCGTCGGGCCGTTCGAAGTCGTAACGCAGGGCGGTGGCTTCGGGATGGCCCCCTACAGCGTGAAGGGGGTCATCGGAGGCCTGGGCCTGACCGCCGGTCAGCCGGTCCGGATACGCCAAGGCATACCCGATAGGGAGGCGCATATCCGGCGCAGCTGCTTGAATCTTTACGCTGCCGTCCGTGAACACGACCATGCCGTGCGCGATCGACTGAGGATGAACGAGAATGCGGACCCGCTTGCCCGGAAGACCGAACAGGCGGCTCGCCTCGATCACTTCCAAGCCTTTGTTCATCAGACTGGCTGAATCCACGGTGTTCTTGGTACCCATGCGCCAGGTCGGATGCGCGAGTGCCGCTTCGAGCGTTGCGTCGTCGATTTCCGCTTTCGTCTTGCGCAGAAACGGGCCGCCCGACGCGGTAACGACGATCGCGTCCACCCGCGCGCGGTCTTCGCCGATCAAACACTGGAAGATCGCCGAATGTTCGGAATCAACGGGTAAGATGTGCGACCCGCTGCGTGCGGCGGCTGCAAGAAGCAGCTCGCCCGCAGCCACGATCAGCTCCTTATTTGCGACCGCGATATCGATGCCGCGTTCGACGGCCGCGAAAACCGCGTCGAACGACACGAATCCGTCCGTTGCCGCCAAAACGATGTCGGGTTTCGATTCCACCGCGACACGCATCAGGCCGTCGGGCCCGTCGTCGGCGCTCGCGACGATGTGCGGTTTGAATCGTGCAGATTGATCCGCGAGCTTCTCGCGCTGCCGTCCCGCGGCCAGGCCGGCGATTTGAAAGCGATCCGGATGCTGTGCGATGACGTCGAGCGCCTGTGTGCCGATCGAGCCCGTACTTCCTAAGATTGCGACGCGTTTACGCAAGAAAGAGCAACCCCACGACGTGCAGCATGCCGTAAAACGCCATGCCGCCGAACAGATACGAATCGAAACGGTCGAGCACGCCGCCGTGGCCTTGAATCACCGAACCGGCGTCTTTTACACCGGCATCGCGTTTCAGCGCCGATTCCACCAGATCACCGGCCTGCGCCGCCAGACACGTTACCGAAGCCAAGAGCGCTCCCTGCCACCACGTCATGCCGACGAATGGCACGGTGGAAATCGCCGCGCCGATTGCAGAGACGATGACGAACGCACCGATCGACCCTTCGACCGTCTTCTTCGGTGAAATCTTCGTCAGTGGATGGCGCCCGGCGATCGATCCGACGAGCATCGCACAGATGTCCGTCATGGCAATCACGACGATGACGAAAAGCGTCCAGTAGAGTCCGTGGTTGGGCACCTGGCGGATGAACACGAAGTACGAGAGCAATTTGCCGATGTACAGAACGGCGAGCAGCGTATAGGCCGTGCGGGCAAAGTAGCCTTTCTGTTCGCCGTACATTCCGAGCCAGAACGTGACGAACACGATCCCGGCGAGCAGCACGCCTTCCCACCGCGACAGCAGATGGAAGATCGCCAGGAATACGTACGCCAGGACGCCGGCGGCGGCGACCTGATACTCCAGCGGCTGGCCCTTGATGTCGCACAGGCGTGAAAGTTCGTAGAGCATCATCGAACCCAGCACGATGAGCAGCGCGTAAAATGCCGGCGCCCAAAAGACGCACGCCAGGCCGACTACCGCGAGCGCGACGCCCGCTGCTACGCGGCGCGCGTTGAGCGGATGCGCCGGCGCCGATGCAGCCGCTGGCGCGGCGGAGGCTACGCGCCTCCGAAGCGCCGCTGCCGTTTTTGAAACTCGATCAGCGCTCGTACGAATTCATCCTTGCCGAAGTCGGGCCAGTAGACGTCGCTCATCACGAGTTCGGTATAGGCCACTTGATAGAGCAAGAAGTTAGACAAGCGGTGCTCTCCGCCTGGTCGTATCAGGATGTCGGGGTCCGGCAGGTCGGCCGTATCCAAGTAGGAAGCGATCAGGTCCTCGTCGATACGCTCGGGCGCGATCCGGCCTGCAGCCACGTCCCGCGCGATGTCCGCGACCGCCCGCTGCAATTCCGAGCGTGCACTGTAGTTCACGGCCAGGTTCAGCAGAAGTCCGGTGTTCCCGGTGGTCCGCTGCATCAGCGATTCCAGCGCTTCGCGCGAAGCCGGCGGAAGTGCGCGATACGCACCGATCACGTTTACGCGAACGTTATTCCGGCACAATTCGGTAAGTTCGTTCTGCGCGAAATACACGCAGAGATCCAGCAGCAGCGAGATCTCCGTGGAGTCGCGGCGCCAATTCTCAGTCGAAAACCCGTAGACGGTGAGCGCCCCAATCCCCAGGTCGCTGCAGGCGCGCGTGATTTCGCGCAGCGCAATCATTCCGCGCCGATGGCCCTCGATCGCGGGCATGCCGCGCTTGCGTGCCCAGCGCCGGTTGCCGTCCATGATGATCGCGACGTGCTTGGGCAGGCGGGCCGGATCGAGCTCCGCCGCAAGGGCCGGAATAACGCCGGTGATGGTCATACGCGCGGGCCCGGTTTCTTGGCGAGAAGGGGCACGTAGGATTCGTACCCGCAAACGAGTTCGACGGACTCGCCGCGCGGACGCGCGCGCAGCACGCGCAGCGTACCGCGTCCCGCAAACGGCCCGATCGGCACCAGCGTCGTAAACGTCAACGGTTGACCGGCCAACATTTTGCGCGCGGTGACTTCCGGCATCAGTACGAGATCGTCCAACGAGGGAGCATCCTGCGAAGTCACGGGAGGCCGCTATACCTCCATGATTTCTTTTTCTTTGCTCGCGACCAGTTGATCGATTTCTTTGACGAACTTGTCCGTGAGTTTTTGCAATTGGTCCTGCAGCCGTTTATTATCGTCTTCCGTGATCTTGTGATCTTTGAGCTGTGTTTTGAGATCGTCGTGAATCTTGTGGCGGACGTTTCGCACGGCGACTTTGCCGTCTTCCGCCTTTTTCTTGATCACTTTGACCAAGTCTTTGCGCCGCTCTTCGTTCAACGGAGGTATCGAGAGACGAATCTGATTACCGTCGACGTTGGGCGTGAGACCCAGATCGCTTTTTTCGATCGCTTTGCGGATTTCTCCGACCGTATTGCGGTCGAATGCTTGTATCACCAGCGAACGCGAATCGGGCACGCTGACCGAAGCGACTTGCTTGAGCGGGACCGCCGAACCGTACGCTTCGACGTGGAGACGATCCAGCAGCGCCGGCGATGCACGGCCGGTACGGATCGACGCAAACTCGCTACGCGTCGCCTCGACGGCTTTGGTCATGCGGCTTTCCGCGTCTTTCAAATTGTCGGATGCCATCGAACGTTCTTGTTACACTCCCCCGGCTGTGCCGGTCAACGAACTGATCTTCCCGACGAGGGTGCCGATCGATTCGCCCCAGACCACGCGGCGGATATTGCCGGGCGCCGACATGTCGAAAACGATGATCGGCAAATTGTTGTCCATGCAAAGCGTCAGAGCCGTGTTGTCCATCACTTCCAGCCCGCGCTGCAGCACTTCCAGGTATGCGAGCTGTTCGAATCGCGTCGCGTCCGGATGCTTTTTCGGATCGGCGGTATAGATTCCGTCGACCTTCGTCGCCTTCAAAATCGCTTGGGCCCCCACCTCAACGGCGCGCAGCGCGGCGGTCGTGTCGGTCGTGAAATACGGATTTCCCGTGCCGGCGGCAAAGATGACGACTCTGCCTTTTTCCAAATGCCGGATCGCACGGCGCCGAATGTACGGCTCCGCGATTTGGTGCATCGCGATCGCGGTTTGTACGCGCGACGGCACGCTCATGCGTTCCAGCGCGTCTTGCAGCGCCAGGGCGTTGATGACGGTCGCAAGCATGCCCATGTAATCGGCGGTAGCGCGGTCCATGCCGGCTTCTTCGTGAACCTTCCCGCGCCAAATGTTGCCGCCACCGACGACGACCGCTACCGAAACACCGTCGCGATGCACGTCGGCGATTTGCCGCGCCATGCTTTCGGTCGTGTGAATATCGACGCCCGTTTCACTTCCGGCGAACGCTTCGCCGGAGATCTTCAGCAGGACGCG
>DASZHD010000038.1:0-90473 GCA_035938175.1 Vulcanimicrobiaceae bacterium | reverse complement strand
GGCCGGTCGTCGCCGCGATCAAGGAGTTCTTCGGATCCTCGCAGCTCTCGCAGTTCATGGACCAGACCAACTCGCTTGCGGAGCTGACGCACAAGCGGCGGCTCTCGGCGCTCGGTCCAGGTGGGCTTTCGCGCGAGCGCGCGGGCTTTGAGGTTCGCGACGTTCACCACTCGCACTACGGCCGCATCTGTCCGATCGAGACGCCGGAAGGTCCGAACATCGGGCTCATCGGCTCGCTCGCCACGTACGCGCGCGTCAACCGCTACGGCTTTATCGAGACCCCGTACCGCGTCGTGCGCGACAGCGTCGTCAGCAACGAGATCGAGTACCTGACGGCCGACCGCGAAGACGAGTTCATCATCGCTCAGGCCAACACGCCGGTCGACGAGAAGACGCGCCGGATCACGGCCGATCAGGTAGTCTGCCGCTACGCCGAGGAATACGTCACAGAGCCGCCCTCCAAGGTGCAGCTCATGGACGTCTCGCCCAAGCAGATCGTCTCGGTCGCAACGGCGCTCATTCCGTTCCTCGAGCACGACGACGCAAACCGCGCACTGATGGGCGCGAACATGCAGCGTCAGGCCGTTCCGCTGCTCCGTCCGCAGGCGCCGATCGTCGGCACCGGCATGGAGTACCGCTCGGCAAAGGACTCCGGAAGCCTCATCGTCTCCGACGTTGCCGGCGAAGTCGTCGACGTCGATTCGAAAACGATCACGCTGAAACTCGACGACGGCACCGAGAAGAAGTTCGATCTGCTCAAGTTTACGCGCAGCAACGCGGGCACGTGCATCAATCAGCGTCCGATCGTCGAATTGGGCGAGCGCGTCGTGGCGGGGCAAATCCTCGCGGACGGCCCGTCGTCCGATGAAGGCGAACTCGCGCTCGGTCAAAACGTGCTCGTGGCGTTCATGCCGTGGGAAGGCTACAACTACGAAGACGCGATTCTGATCAGCGAACGCATGGTCAAAGAAGATCGCTTTACCTCGATTCACATCGAAGAATACGAGTGCGAAGCGCGCGACACCAAGCTCGGGCCCGAAGAGATCACGCGCGACATTCCGAACGTCGGCGAAGATTCGCTGAAAGATCTCGACGAGCGCGGCATCATCCGCATCGGCGCCGAGGTTCGTCCGGAAGACATCCTGGTCGGAAAAGTCACGCCCAAGGGCGAGACCGAGCTGACCGCGGAAGAGCGTTTGCTGCGCGCCATCTTCGGCGAGAAATCGCGCGAAGTGCGCGACACGTCGCTCAAAGTTCCGCACGGCGAAAAAGGCAAGATCATCGACGTCAAAGTCTTCTCGCGCGAGAACGGCGACGAGCTGTCTCCGGGCGTGAATCACTTGGTGCGCGTCTACGTCGCTCAGAAGCGCAAGATTCTGCAAGGCGACAAGATGGCCGGCCGCCACGGAAACAAAGGCGTTATCGCCAAAGTGCTCCCCGAAGAAGACATGCCGTACATGGAAGACGGCATGCCGGTCGACATCGTGCTGAACCCGCTGGGCGTACCGTCACGTATGAACCTGGGCCAGATCATGGAAACGCATCTGGGCTGGGCTGCCAAGATGCTGGGCATGCACATCGCGACGCCGGTGTTCGACGGCGCGCATGCGGAAGACATCGCCGAGTGGCTGCAGGATGCCGGTTTGCCGGCGGACGGCAAGACGTGGCTTCGCGACGGCCGCACGGGCGAACGTTTCTCGCGTCCGATCACCGTGGGCATGATCTACATGCTGAAACTCGCGCATTTGGTCGACGACAAGATCCACGCGCGTTCGACGGGTCCATACTCGATGATCACGCAACAGCCGCTGGGCGGCAAGGCGCAGTTCGGCGGCCAGCGGTTCGGCGAAATGGAAGTCTGGGCGCTCGAAGCCTACGGTGCGGCATATACGCTGCAAGAGCTGCTGACGGTCAAGTCGGACGACGTCGTCGGACGCGTGAAAACGTACGAAGCGATCGTCAAGGGTGAGAACGTCATGGAGCCGGGCGTGCCCGAGTCGTTCAAGGTCCTAATCAAGGAACTGCAATCGCTCGCGCTCGACGTCAAAGTGTTGACCGAGAACCGCGAAGAGATTGAAATCCGTATCCAGGACGACGACATGGGCGAACGCGCCCAAGAGATCGGCCTGCTGATGGGCGACGAAGATCCGCGCATGACGCAAACAGCCGCGGCACAACGCGAGGCGGAAGCCCAGCGCGCTACCGTGGGGGTCATCGAAGGCGAAGAATCCGAACCTTCCGAGGAGGAAGAGGAAGAGGAAGAAATCGACGACTCCAAACCGATCGTAGCCGGCCCTGTCGGTGGAGCAATGGGAACGGCGGACGCCGATCTGCAGGTGCCGGGCGTCGGCATCCGCGGAACGATCGGCGAGGGCGACTTGGACGAAATCGACATCGAGGAAGAAGAGCCCGCCGAAGAGGAAGAGGAAGAAGAACAGGGCTACCAGCTCGAGGACGAAGACGAAGAAGTCGCCGAAGAAGAGTCGGCATACGGCGATGAAGAGGAAGAGCCCGAGACGTACCGCGAGGCGGCCGAGGAAGAGAGCTTCTAGAAGCAGCGAGCGCCTTCCGTACCAGGATGACGAACACAAGAAGAGCCGGCGGAAACGCCGGCTCTTGTTTCATACTGCAGGCGAGCGCTTAACGAAACGGGCCACGGGTAATATGATTTAAGGACGTGCGCCTTTCCCCGGCGTACGATGGATTTCCGATGAAAAAGCGCAAACGCTCCTCTACGGGAGAAACGGTTCTCAATCCGGTTGCCGTATCGTCATTGCGCGTTGCCGTCGAACGCCTGCGGGAGTCCGGGATGAGCAGCAGCGAGGCCGCCGCCGAGGTTGTCCGTCAGAACATCTACGAGTGGATCGATACGGAGAGAGACGGCGAAACGATCGCCCTGCGTCTGCGTATCGTCAAGCCGTAAACCCGGCTAGGCGGTACGGTTCGACTCGTACGCTCCCGCGATAAAAATCAACGCCATAAAGAGAATCCCGAGCCCGCACACCAGGAACAACGTCGCTTCGTTCATGCGCGCAGTCTTCGGAATGCGGGAACGGGAGCCATTTTTTAGGACGATTCCCGCTTACATGGAACCGGAGCTGCCTGAGTAGCGCTCCGCCATTAGCAGGTGCGCCATCAATGCCGGTAGCGTCGCGCGCGCGTACTGACGAAGGTTGCCGTCGTTTCCGTTTGCCGCCTCGGTTTTGAAAAGCGCTATCGCTTGCCGGTGGTCGCCGATCTCTTTGCGCAAGTATTCCGCGCCCGGCATCTGCTCCGGCGCTTTCGCCGCTTGTATGCCGGCTTGGAGTTGCGCGCTCATGCCGATCCGTTGCGCGATCGCTTGCAACTGCGTGTTCGCTTTCGTGTGATCGCGCACCATGCGCGAGGCAAACGTGCGCGCGCCGGCGTTCGAACTCGTGCGCTGGGTTTTTCCGTCGGCGACTTCCTCGGTTCCCGATTTAGCGGCCTGTCTTACGAAGTTTGCGTCTTGCGACGTGTGCGCGTTCATATCTTGCGCACCAGCCGCGCCGGCACCCAGACACAGCGCGGCGGCGATAATGGCGTAGCCGTTGAGTTGCTTCATAATGGAGGCTTATTCCCAACAGAGGGTCGTATTCAGAGTGACACGCGCGCAGTGCGGTCCAAACACCGAATTCGCACACGGCGCCGCTGATTCAATCGTGCTGTGGCACGGATTCGCTGCTGACGCCCCAAGAATTGCACGCACGCTACGCACCCGGTTGTGTTTGCTTGCGGACAACGCCCTGCGCCACGGCAATCTTAATCCGCGAAGCCGTTCCGGAGCTAGGGTCCTAGCGCACGCTCGTAGTAGCAATTCGCAGATAGTTTGTGGCATTGTATGGAACCAACATTGCAGTAGGTCCGTAGGCGGACATACAATAAACGCGATATGGCACGTACTCCGCAAAAACAAGATTCGCGCAATTCACTTCGGCCCTCGATCTCGGCGCAAACGGGCACGGTTCTCAACGCGCTGAAGTTTTCGGTAAATTTGTCTGCCGATGTCGGCGGCGAATTAAAACGGATTGCCTACGAACACCGAGTCAGCGAAAGCTCGGTGATCGAAATTGCGCTGCGCCAAATCTTCCGCCGCGTCACGCCGGAACGGCTTGGCGGCTTCCTTCGTCAGAATGGGGCATGTCTTCGCCGGCGCTCTTAAGGCGCCACTCGTCATCTTGAGGAATCGCGCGGCGCACGGATGCGCGGAGTGTCGGCGGAACCATGGAGGTGCGGAGCCGACAAGGGCAGCCGATCGCAATTACGCCCCTCGTCATGCTGAGGAATCGAAGCACCCTGAGGAATCGAAGGGCAGCCGATCGCAATTACCCCTCGATACCTCGGGGTGGTTGCCGGCTCCCGTTCCTCCATGGACTTCGCCGGCGCTAGCGCATCCTGCGCGTCGCGATACCTCACCATGACAGCTCAGGAATCGAAGGGCAGCCGATCGCAATTACCCCTCGATACCTCGGGGTGGTTCGATACCTCACCATGACAGCTCGGCGAGGCGCCGCTGCACGATGACGGTACAATGCCAGCAATGAGGCCGCGTTGAGACCGTTTTGATTGACGCTCCCCCTGCGCGCCGCTATACTCTACCTAATTCCTTAGGCGCAACCCAGGCGGACAGGTATGCGGTATTATCGCTTCGGGCCATTCACTCTCGACGCCGTCGCCGGCAAGCTTACGATCTACGGCGAGCATCTCGCCGTCGCGCGCAAACCGCTGGCGATCTTGGAGCGTCTGCTACTCGCGCAAGGCGGCATCGTTACCAGGTCCGAACTCATGCGCGAACTCTGGCCCGACGAGCCGGTCAGCGAGACCACGCTGTGCCAGCATGTGTACATGCTGCGCGATATCTTGCGCCGGCACGCCCCCGATCAAGAATTCGTCGTTACCGTTCATAAGACGGGGTACCGCATCGCCGTACAGGCGCAATACCCGGCACAGGCGGCCGGCACCCGCGCCTCGTCGCTGTATTTGCAAGGGCGTTTCTATTTGGAGCGCCGCAACGAGGACGGTTTCTTACGGGCGATGCGTTGTTTCGAGCGCGTTCTGGCCGCAGACCCCTCCGATGCGCCGGCGATCGCCGGCGTCGGCGAAGCGTTCGCGCTGCTCGGCTCGTTCGCGTTCCGGCGTCCGCACGAAACGTTTCCACGCGCGCGCGCAATGCTGGAGAAGGCGCTCGAGCGCGATCCGAATTTGAGCGCGGCATACTGCAGTCTCGGCGACGTGTTGCTGCACTACGACTGGGACCACAAAGCGGCAAGCGCGATGTACGGCCGCGCGCTGGCGATCGATCCCCACAGCGTTATGGCACGAACGAATCGTGCGTGGTCGAATCTTGCGGCGGGCAGAAGCGATCTGGCGCTGGCGGACGTGCATGAAGCGCTCGGCATCCAACCGGACTCGCCGCGCCTGTGGACGATGCTGGGTGTGGCGCAGTATTTCCGCGGCGACTACGACGCGGCGGAGACCTATCTGCAATCCGCGGCCGACATCGATCCGGCGAATTTCTTACCGAGGTATTATCTGTGCGCGGTGAAGGGCATGCGAGGCGACTTCGACGGCGTCTTCGACATGGTGCACGCGGAAGTTCCGAACGAGTTCCGCCAGCACATGTGGTCGATCGAAGGGTTCGTGCATGCCAAGCTCGGCAATAGTGCCGAAAAAGAACGCTGCATCAACGCGATCTATGCCGTCGCGGAGCCGCAGTATCCCAGCAGCTATAACGTAGCTATGGTGCATGCCGGGGCGAATGACGCGCGCGCCGCGACTGCCGCTTTGGAGCTCGGATTGCGCCATCGCGAACCGTGGATGATATTCGCAGCGGTGCAGCCGTACTTTCTACCGCTGCGCCGCGATCCGCGATTTATCGCGTTGACGCGCCGCGTGGGCCCGTTCGACGCACACGCGCCGCAGCGGGCCCAGCCGGCATAAAACGCAAGACGTTATCTGCGCGCTTCTTCGGGTACTGGCGCGCCGGCCTTTTCTTTTGCCGCGACGATCTCTTCGCCCAACTCTTCGAGTTCGGTTTCGTCGAACAGCTTGCGCGCCATCGGAAACATCGTGCGCTCTTCCTCCTCCGCGTGATGCTCCACGGATTCTATGAGTACGGTTAGCTTGGCTTTGTAGCGCTCGTCCGTCGGTTCCAGTTTCTCGAGTTCTTTGATCAGGCGTTTGGCGACCGCGTGTTCTTCGAAGGCTTCCATCACTTCGTCACGTTCTTCGCCTCTGCGCGCGCGTTCGCGGAACGCCGGATAGAAGATCTTCTCTTCGATCTTCGTGTGCAGCGTGAGTTCCTCGTCGATCTCATCGAACAATGCGCGGCGGCTGGTCGTTGCCCGGTCGCTGAGTTTTTCGGCTTGCGCAAAGAGCGCGCGAACTTTGTCGTGGTCTGTCTTGAGCAGCGTCAGTGCATCCACTTGGGGAGAGCCTCCTTGAAACGATGTGCTTGACGCTTATGTACCCACGTTCCAGCTTGCCGTTCTCACGCCGCCTCCTGCACCTGCGCCGTTTGGGAAACGGCCGGACGGTTGCCGGCGACGATGGCGACGACCGACATCACGATGGCCGCGCCGCCGAGGATAATATTCAACGTGATGGGCTCGCGCAGCAGAGCCGCCCCGAGCAGCACCGCCACGACGGGATTTACGTACGCGTATGTTGCCACGATATTCGTGGGAAGCGTGCGCACCGCGTAGCTGTACGCGCTGTACGCGATTGTCGCACCGGCAATAACCAGCCAGAGCCACGCCGCTACGGCGACGGCCGGAACTGCGTGCAGTTGCGCAACCTCACCCGTTAGCGCGCCGATGGCGCACATAATGGTTCCGGCCGCGAACATCTCCACGCCGATCGCGAACGCTCCGCTATGACCGTTTGAATTGCGCCGCGCGTAGACTGAACCCACCGCCCACGAGAGCGCCCCGAAAAGCACCATGCCGGCCGAGATTGGCGACTCGTGCGCAGACGGCGCGCCCGCCAGCGCAATAACGCCTGCCGTTCCAAGCACGATTCCGGCCGCGGACGCTGCCTGCAATTTGCGAGCAAGAACGGCGTCGGCAACGATCATCCAGAGGGGGACGGTTGCCACGAGCAGCGCTGCGGTGCCGGATTGCAAATGGATCTCCGCAATGGACAGCAAGCCGTTGCCCACGACGAGCAGCAGAACGGCGGTGATCAGCACCGTTTTCAATTCGCGCCGCGACATGGTTATGCGGCGGCCGCGCTGCGTAACCCACGCGAACGCACACAGCAGCGCACCGGCGACCATGTACCGCGATCCCGTCATCAGCAGCGGCGGAATGGATTGAACCGCCACGCGGATTCCCAGGAACGTCGAGCCCCAGACCAGCCAGACGATGACCAGCGAAATCCATGGCAATAATCCGCGCGAGGCCTCTCGACCGTCCGGTTGCGCAACAGACGACATGCATGTATTATATCGGTGTAGGTGACGATTAGTAAACGTAACACACAAACTACGAACGAATCGTAAGGAAAATGGTGATATGGCCGCTTTGGCATGGAGCCCGCGCTCGGGGCCGTCGCTGGACGAAATCGACTTGGCGCTGCTGCGCGAAGTGCGCCGCGACGGGCGTGTGACGCACGAAGAGCTCTCGCGCCGCGTAGCGCTGTCGCGCCCTGCGGTCGTTCAGCGTATGAAGCGCCTGCAAGACATCGGCGCAATCCTCGGTTTCACGGCGACGTTCAATTGGGATCTGCTGGGCCTGCCGATTTTGGCGTTCGTGCGCGTGCGCACCAGCGGGCGCTGCCGCGAGGCCGCGCAGCAGCTGATGCGCATGAGCGACGAGTCGCTGTTGGTCGAGGAGTGTCACCGCACGACCGGCGAGTGGTGCCTGCTCCTCAAAGTCCGCGCAGCATCCTCGCTGGCAATCGAAGCCTTTCTGGACCGCATTCGGGACGACGCGGGCGTGGTCGCAACGATGACCACGCTGGCCACGTCGACGATCTACTCGGCAACTTGACGCGGGAATGGGCTACGGCGAATAAACCGCGGGCGCGGATCGGCCGATAATCAAACGGCAAGGAGGGCGCCTGTTATGAAAAGGAGCCTTATATCGTCACTGTTCGCGCTGATGGCAGCCATGTGGATTGTGCCCGCGGCGGCGAACGCGTGCGACAAAAACTTCGTCGTGTACAACCAGACTAGCAGTTCGATCACGCAGTTTTTCGTTTCTCCGCATTCGTCGGACAACTGGGAAGACGATTTGCTTACGGGCAGTTCGTCGATCGAGCCGGACACGTCGTGGCGCATCAACATGGAAAGCGACACGCGCGACCTGAGCCTCTATGACGTAAAAGCCATACTCGACGACGGCACCAAGGTCGAAGGCGGCAAGATCAACTTGTGCCGCGCGACGAAGGTGTACATCTACGACGACCGCGTCACTTACGAATAGTCAGTTTTCCAAGTCGAATCAATTTTTACTAATCAAGTTTCCTCAAGAAACATTTGAAGTAAAAACGCCATGCTAACGCCGGAGGCGCGGGCGCTCTCGGCTTTGATGACAATATGATGGAACGGCACCCACGCGCGTGTTAGGCTGAGCGCAACTGCTCGCGTGAAAGGGTGCCGTTTATTTTGCGATTTCGAACGACGCCGGCCGTTCTGGTCTGCGCCTTTGCGCTAACCGCCACCGCGGTATCGGCTGCAGCGGCCTTGGACGCGCCGCTTGCAACCCAATCCAATCCAATGACGATTGTTTTGGACGAGCGCACGGCGCCGCGAGGCTTTGCCTACTCGCATCTGACCATTCCCGTTCGCTCCGGCCCATTTACGCTGGACTACCCGCAGTGGATTCCCGGCGAACACGGCCCCACCGGCCCGCTCAACGACCTGTCCGAGCTTCGCATCAGCGCCGGCGGCCAGCCGATCTCGTGGCATCGCGACCCGGTCGACATGTACGCCTTTCACGTCGACGTGCCGCCCGGAGTAACGCGAGTAAACGTCGATTTCACCGTGCTGCTCAATCGCCCGAACACCGCGCTCGACGGTCAACTCGCAAACGCTACCACGATGGCCGGTAATTGGAACCGCTATCTGCTGTATCAGCGAAACATTGACAACCAGAAGTACTACGTCCGGGCGGCGTTGATTCTTCCGGAAAAGTGGGACTATGCGAATTCGCTGCCGGTGGCGTCGCGTCAAGGGAACCGCATTCAGTTCAAGACCGTAACGCTCGAAACGCTCGTCGATTCCCCAACGGACTCCGGACGCTACTACAAGCACATCACGTCCTGGTCGGGACAGGGCACGCATACGTATATCGACGTCTTTGCGGACAGTCCGGAGGATTTCGAATTTACTCCGAGCGAGCTCAAGGCGTACAAACGCATGACGCCCGAGGCGATGGCACTTTACGGCGGCCGGCACTGGAATCTCTATCACTCCGAACTCATCCTCAGCGACGTTATTCCTAACGCCGGAATCGAGCACCATCAGTCCAGCGACGACCGGGCGGCCGAAACGTTCATTACGGATCCCAACTGGCAGCTCACGCTGGGCGATCTGCTCACGCACGAATTCTCGCATTCTTGGAACGGAAAATACCGCAGACCGTTCGACCTGCAGCAGCCGAATTTCAATGCACCCTACCCCGAACGGACCGAGCTGCTGTGGCAATATGAAGGAATGAACCAGTACATGGGCGACCTGATCGCGTTCCGCTGCGGTATTAAAGGCAGAGGCACAGATTACCGCGATTATTTCGCCTCGATCTATTCGCAGATGGCGTACGAGCCCGGGCGCAAAACGACGTCCATTATCGATCTCACTACGGGCGGTCCGTACTATCTCTTTGCCGGCGGCGACTACGGCACGCTGCGACGCGGGTTTGGCGATTTTTACACCGAGGGCGAACTCATGTGGGTGGATGCCGACACGATCATCCGTCAGCGGACGCACAACGAAAAATCGCTGGACGACTACGTGAAAGTGCTCGCCGGCGGAACCTCCGCGCCGCGAGTGGTCACGTATACGCGTGCCGACCTCGAACGGTACTTGAACGAGGTCGTTCCCTACGATTGGCACGGCTTCTTCGATAAATACGTATATTCGATTGCGCCGCAGCCGCCGACGGACGAAATTCGCCGTGCCGGATACCGCCTGGTGTTCAATGCGACGCCGAATAAGTACATCGGCGCCGCCGAAACGCTCTTCAAATTCCTGAATGCTTGGTACGATCTCGGAATTCAGGTTGGCGGCGACGGCACCATCGGCGACGTCCGCGAGAACTCGCCGGCGTGGAATGCCGGCCTCGGTGTGAACATGAAGATCGCTGCGGTGAACGATCGGGAATTCTCGACGGAGGTGTTGCGCGACGCGATTGCGGCAACGGCATCGAACCCTCGACCGATCGATTTGCTCGTGAATCACGCGGGCTACTACGAGGAGTATATCGTGCATTACGGCGGCGGCAAGCGCTATCCGCATCTCTTGCGAATTCCCGGCACGTTCGACATGTTTGCCGACATGATGCGGCCCCATGCGAAATAGCGCGTTCTCCGCGATCGCTCTGGCAGTCGCGATAGCGACGTCT
This sequence comes from Vulcanimicrobiaceae bacterium, assembly GCA_035938175.1. GTDB lineage: Bacteria > Vulcanimicrobiota > Vulcanimicrobiia > Vulcanimicrobiales > Vulcanimicrobiaceae > DASRDE01. The sequence continues at coordinate 79,890 of DASZHD010000038.1, read as the reverse complement.
CTGGCTCCATCGCAGGCGGCGACCGACGCCTCGTTGGCGACGCAAGACAATCCGATGACCGTCGTGCTCGATGCGCGAAAAGCGCCGGTAGGTCTGGCGTACAGTCACATGACGATACCGGTCGCGCCTGGGCGCTTTTGGCTCGACTACCCGCAGTGGATTCCCGGCGAGCACGGACCGACAGGGCCGCTCGACAACATCACGGAGTTGCGGGTTACGGCAAACGGAAAGCCGCTGCACGCGCTGCGCGATCGCGTCGACATGTATGCGTTCAGCGTAGACGTGCCGGCGGGCGTGCGGAGAATAAACGTCGATTTTACCGTCACGCTCAACTCGCAGATGGGCGGCCAGATGGCGACGCGAAATCTCCTGGTCGGCAATTGGAATCGCTATATTTTCTATCAGCGCAACGTCGACAACACCCAGTACTTTGCCAAGGCGAGTCTGATCATGCCGCCCGATTGGGACTATGCGTCCGCCTTGCCCGTTGCCAATCGAACAGGCCAGCGCGTCGACTTCAACACCGTCTCATTAGAAACGCTGGTCGATTCGCCGACCGATATGGGCCGGTATTACAAACACATCACGACCTGGACGGGTGACGGCACCTCGACGTACCTCGATCTTTTTGCGGATGCACCCGAAGACCTGAAAATCGACGACAAAGTGATCGCTGCGTACAAGCGCCTCACACCGGAAGCGCTTGCGCTGTACGGCGGACGCCACTGGAACGTTTTCCACTCGGAACTCGTGCTCAGCGACGCCCTCGGCTTCGAAGGCATAGAACACCATCAGTCCAGCGACGATCGCGCCGGCGACGCCTTTTTGACCGATCCGTCGGCGGCCGATGCAAACGGCGATCTAGTACCGCACGAGTTTTCACATTCGTGGAACGGCAAGTACCGCCGGCCGTTCGACCTGCAGCAGCCGGATTACAACGAACCGTATCCGGAACGTACGGACCTGCTTTGGCAGTACGAGGGCATGAACCAATACATGGGCGATTTGCTCTCGTTCCGGACCGGAATCCGCGATCCGAAAGATTACCCGGAGTATCTTGCGGCACTGTATGCGACGATGGCGTACGAAACGGGGCGCAATACGACGCCGATCATCGACACGACGACGGGCGCGCCATATTATTTCTGCTGCGCAGTCGGCGTCTACACGACGATCCGGCGCACCGCCCTCGATTTTTATCACGAGGGCGAGCTGATATGGCTCGATGCGGACACCATCATCAGGGAACAATCGCGCGGCGCAAAGTCGCTCGACGACTATACCAAGGTTTTCGCGGGCGGCACCTCGGCGCCGAAGGTCGTCACGTACACGCGCTCGGATATCGAGAACTACTTGAATCAAGTCGTCCCGTACGATTGGCATGGATTCTTCGAAAAATATGTCTATTCGATCGCTCCGCGTCCGCCGTCGGATATGATTGCGCGCGCGGGATACCGGTTGGTGTACAACGGCACGCCGAACCGGTTCGCGCCCGCGATCGCCGGGGTACGCGGCGTCTTCTCTTGGTTCGATACGGGCTTGCAGCTCGGAAACGATGGCTCGGTTTTCGACGTGCGTGAGGATTCGCCGGCGTGGGACGCCGGGCTTGCGGGCGTCGTCAAGTATCAAATCGTTGCCGTAGACGGTCGTGCGTTTAGCGGAGACGTGTGGTCTGCGGCGCTGGCGCAGGCAAAATCATCGGGACGGCCGATCCGCTTGCTCATCAAACATGGCGTCCGCTATTCGAGAATCGATTTGCCCTATTTCGGCGGCGCGCGTTTTCCGCATCTCGAACGCATTCCGGGAACCGCCGACATGCTGGGCGATATCATGAAGCCGCACGCACCGTCGCCTTCACCGGCTGCGTCGCCGGCCCGCAATCTGTAGGCGTAGCCGGCCGCGCAACGACTCTCTGTGACGGCGACGATAAGCGTCGCGGCGAGTCGGCCGGTCTATTTCATCGGAACGTAGATTGCGTCGAAGCCGGAATGCCACGTTGCCCCGCCGTCGGTTGAGGTTTCTATCACTTGATGAACGCGTCCATTCGGCATCGGGGTCAGCGTAGTACGGTCGAGCACGTACTTTCCGCGATACAAGCCCGGAAGCGTACCTTGGAAGCGCACGGCACCGGGTACTGGCGAGCCGACAAAGTACTTCTCTTTGAGACCGCCAAGCGACGTCGCGGAGTTCGTTACCCAAACCTGCGTCCATTTTCGGGTGAAACGGTTGAAATAAAACAAGCTGAAGCCCTTGTCGCCCGGTCCGCCGTCCCATTTTTCGGTAACTGCGCAGCCGTCGAGCTGTTTCTCAACCACGTCCAGACCGTGGTTTTTGCCTGAAACCACATCCCATTTTCCAACCCAAAAATCCAGCAGATGGAACTCCGGTGTCCGCTCGCAACTCGCCACGTTCGAAGCGGCCGCGCCCGCATGCAGACCTAACGCGCAGGCAAGCGCGCACGCGAGTATTCCGCGTCGCAAAGTAGTCGAAAAGAAACGCATTTCCCGTCCTTCAAAGATGAGCGCTCAAATTATTATACGACGCGGCCCGTGTGGATCAAAGATCTGTCAGTGGTGTGGCAGTCACTATCCGGGGGCCACGCGCTATAGAACATATGGGCGCGTTTAGAGGATAGGTACATGACAGCTTGGTCTCGCGATCGAAGCGGCCTTCTGCGCGACGAAACGGAATCTGAAAAATCGATAGGCCGCTCATTCTTTCAATTCGGCGGATTTCAACTCGAGTCCGGACGGCGGGCCTTGTACTATCGGGGCGTGCGCGTCTCCGTCACGCCGAAGGATTTGGATCTGCTCCTCTATTTGGTGCGCTTTGCCGGCCGAATCGTCACAAAAGACGAGCTGATCTATAATCTTTGGGCCAGCGAAGGGATCAGCGACGCAAACTTGGCGCAAGTCGTGTATCGCGTCCGAAAAGTGCTCGCTCGACACGGCGGCGGAGCGGAGTTTATCTCGACGATACCCGGGCAAGGGTATCAATTCGTCGCTGACGTCATCTCCAATCCGCGCTTGACTGTCCACGTCGCCGGAAAAAAGGTTTCCGAGCAAGCGTTTCAGGCGTACCGGAACGCTAGGTACCTTTTGAGCTTGCGAACGGGCACGGCAATGAAGCGCAGCATCGATCTGTTTAAACGCGCGATCGAACTCGAACGCGATTACGCCGCCGCCCACGTCGGAATCGCCGAAGCCTTCGCGTTTCTCGGAGAGTACCTGTACCTTCCGGCATCCCACGCGTTTCCCCGGGCGAAAGAGTCGGCCTTGCAAGCGTTGGATATCGACCGCAATTGCGCCGAAGCGCATTCGGCTCTCGGGGAAGTGCTGCTGTTCTACGATCGCGATTTGGATGCGGCGCGCATTGCCTATCAGGCGGCGCTTTCGATCGCGCCGTATTCGATCACGGCTCGGCTCCTTTCGGCGTGGCACGCGCTTTTTGCCGAGGAAGGGGACCGCGCGATCGCCGAGCTCGAAGCGGCGCTGGAGATCGATCCGGCATCCGTATTGCTGAACACGATGCTTGGTGCCGTAAGCTTCTATTTGCGAGCATACGAAGCTGCAAAGTCTCAACTCTTGGACGTCCTGCAGTTTGCTCCGGAGTCCGCCTTGGCGAAGTTTTCGCTCGGTCAAGTGCTGCTGATGGAACGCGAATGGGAGGAGGCGGTGACGGTTCTGGAGAGCGGAGCGTCGCAGGAATATCAAATCCAAACCGAAGCGCTCGTCGGATACGGGCTGGCGCGGTCCGGCCGGCGAGACGCTGCGCTCGAGAAGCTCGCGTTTCTAGAAAAGCCCGGTGAGGGACGTCTGATCTCGCAATTCAATCGTGCCCTGGTGTTGACGGGGCTGGGCGATGCACCGTCCGCACTGGCTGCGCTGCATGCGGCATGCGACGACTCCGACCCGTGGCTGCCGTTCATTGCGATCCATCCCTTATTCGACGACCTTAAGAGCGAGATAGGGTTTGCCACGATCAAGCGCCGGATTCGCAGGTAGTAGTCTCGCCGGGCGGCGGACTATGTCGGGAACGGAATCTCACTGTGAGAAATTTTGAAGCGCTTGCTGTCGCGAGCGACGTATACTCTGCGTGTGAGTAGCAGCACAGCCTCTAAACACGCGCTTCGAATCGCTCTCGCCCTCGCCGTATTTGCGTCGGTGCTCGCATCACGGGCTCCGTTCGTCTTATCGGCACCAGCAACGGCGTGCACCGCTCCGGAATACCATCAGTTCGATTTCTGGATCGGTAAATGGTCCGTCAGCGATCGCCGCTCGCACCATTTTGCCGGCACGAACGACATTACGCGCGAACTGAATACGTGCGTTCTCCAGGAGCACTGGGTGGGAAGACGCGGCACTCGCGGAATGAGTTTCAACATCTACGACTCGTCCAGCCGCCGGTGGCATCAGACGTGGGTCGACAGCAATGGCTACCTGCTCGTTCTGAACGGCGGACTCACCGGACATAGCATGGTTATGACCGGAATGGCGCCGGGGAACGACGGCAAAATGCAGCTGCAACGGATCGAGTGGACACCTCAGGCTGACGGTTCTGTCCGTCAGCACTGGACGTCATCGGAAGACAATGGTAAGTCATGGTCCGACCTCTTCGACGGGATCTACACGAAGAGCCCAGGCTAACCGTACGGTCAGCGCGGCTGCAAATTTCGAGCGCATCTCGAATGGTACGAGGACGCAGACTCTACACACGATTTCTCGTACGGATGCTTGCCAATCGCAGTGTTCAGCTGTCCCAAAGCGAATCGATCGTTGCAGCGGCGAAGGTACGCTTCAGCGGCCGCGGCGCGATAGATGTTTTTTGAATACCCTTCGCTGCTTGCGTGCTATGATTCGAGCCATGATTTCCTCAACTACAGTCAGGACGCTTAGGGTGTGTCTCGTCTCCGCAATCGCTTCGGCAGCGCTCGCATCGTGCGGTCGCGCGGGGATTCCGAGCTCGATGCCGCTTCAGTCACGCCCCATGGCCGACGCAGCGCGCAATACCGGGCAGAACCTGATCGCATTCTCGCCCAACGGAACTCCGTCGATTGGGATCTTTTCCGCTGCATCTTCCGGCCACGTAGAGCCCAGCCGGCTGCTTCGGGGAGCGAAAACAACGCTTGCATGGGGAAACTCCGCCGGCGTCGATTCCTCCGGCGAGATCTATGCGATCGTGGGTTCGCCGCTTCGCCTGCTCGAGTTCGGGCCGAACGCCACGGGTAATGCAGCGCCCCAGCACGTCGTCGATCTGCCCCAAAAGTTGCTGTCGGGGTATGTGGTGGGATTTGCGCCGGATAACCGCGGCAATTTCTTCATTTCGGATGGTCCGGACTCACGGGTGCTGCGCTTTCCTATTCTAAAGCAGGGATCCGCTCATGCGAACGCCGGGTTCGTGCCGATTTTGGCGACGCCCATGGGGCCGCTCGATGCAAGACCGCTCAACGTGTGTGTCGGCCCGGGTGGAATTTTGTACGTGCTGGCCGGTGTAGTCGAGCACGGAAATGCGTGGCACGGCGTTTCACAGTACTCGGTTGACGCCGCCGGGCATGCGAAGCTCCTGCGCAGTTTTACCGACACGTCGTTACCCGAAGTGCCGCCCTCGAGCATAGCCGTCGATGGTAAGGGGACGCTCTACCTTGCCGGCGGCCTGGACACGAACCCGATCTTCGCGTATGCACCGGCGGCTCAATCGGGGCTGACGCACTATTCGCGCGCGATCGGTTTCACTACGAACACAGCGGTCTCGTCCATAGCAACCAACAACGCCGGTCAGTTGTACGTAGCGCTTAAGGGCCATATCGACGTGTTCGCCGCCGATGCAAACGGGCTCGGCGTAAAGCCCGTCCGCACGCTGTGGGACGCGGCGGACCTTCAGTACGGGAACAACGCCTACGGCTCGCTGCTGACGTTGACCCGCTCATAATAAGAAGTCGTTACCGGCCTAGACATAGTCGCGCAGAACCAGCTTCACCGAACGCACGCCCCGTTTAGAAAAGATGGTCAGGACAATCGGTGTGCCGCTGGGTGCAAGAAAGGCGCGTCGAACATCCTCGAGCGAAAGGTCACGCGCCGGCTTACCGTCGATCGCGCGTATCGTGTCGCCTTTGGCGATGTGCGCCGAAGCCGCCGGTGTGCCCGGCCGGGCATCGGCTACGGTAACCTCACCGTCTTTTCGAATGATGAATAAGCCCGATCGGTCGTAGAAATCCGGCTGCGCCAGGGTGCGGTTCGGCCGTAACGTCATGACTTGACGCCGGTAGTCGAACGTAACCGCGAATCGCCGAAGCAGGTTCCCGCCGATATTCGCCGCGACGAACGGCACTGCAAGCGCACCGGTTCTTTCATCGGAGAAGTCCGCTACGAGCCCGTGAAATGTGAACGGGCCGATGCGAAGACTCTGCAGGCGGCCTAAGCGTCCGACCGCCGGGCCTCCGACGCCAAAGCCGTTCACGCCCGGCGACGTGGTACGGGCCGGAACGATAGCGGGATGGTCGTGCGCAAACGGGCTATAAATCGTAACGCTGTTGCGGGCACCCGTATCGATCGTGCAATCGGATACGACGCCGCTTACGTTGCACGCGACCTGCGGTTGCTGACTGTTGAAGACAAAGGGGATCGCGTCCGGGTCAGCCGGCCCGTTTTCGGTGCGAAGAGCGAGTGCGACGCGGTGATTTGCGTAATCGAACGTCGTCACGAATCGCGAAAGGACTTCCCATCCGACGACGCCGTCGACCGGCGCGCCGGCCGTTATCCCGAACCCGCCGCGCACCGGAAGAACGGTGAATACTTGATCGCGAACCACCGCGCTGCCGATTTCCAACGACTTGATACGCGCGAAACTCGACGATTCGGTGCTCGCCCCGACGCCGGTTTGTTGGGCGGTTCCCCGTGCCGCGGCTGCCAGATCGCGAAGAACCGCGGGGTCGATGATGTTCTGCCCACCCGTATCGAAGATGAAGCGGTACGGTCCCTTTCCATTGAGCCTGCCTTGTATGTACACGTGGTTCTCGACCAGATCGAACGGCACGCTGGTGCTGCTTGCTCCGTTCAGAATCGAAAAATCGCGCACAGTCGATTCGGGTCGCGACAGCTGCCGCAGTGCATTCGGGGGATTCAAAGAAACCGCGGCAATCGTTAACGTGGAGTCATTCCCGTCGCTGGAATGCTCGTGCACCGCACGCGGAACGAGTAATCCGCCGGTGCGGCGGTAATCGGCAAACGTCGTAGTTTGAACGAGCGGGCCAATGCGTTGAACCCAGCGGTTGAGAAGGTGCGTGCGGGAATCGAACCAGAGATCGATCGCAACGCGCGACCCGGGCGGAACGGCGCGCAGCAGGTCGTAGCTCCGGGATCCACTGCTCCGTACGCCTTCAAAGTGGACCTCCGCGCCCGCTGCATTGGGCATCCAGGGGCCATACGCGCCTACGTAGGCCGTGTTGATTTCTTGCGAGCGGCCCGCAACGCTGCCGTCATCTGCTACTAAACCCGAGTAATCGCGGCTCCAGACCGACGTGCCGTCGTAGCCGTCGTCCTGGGCAAGCGGCGGAAGCTGAAAGAATTCAGCGAAGTGCCCCGATTGCAAATCGGTCCACTGCGTGCCGTTGCCCGAAAGCCCGAAAGCGGACACGCGCGCGGAAAATTTTACGAACCGTACTCCATGCAACGAGGCGATGCCCATCGCCGTTTGAGATTGTTTGAGTATCTCGCCTGATTTGGCGTCGATTGAGGGATGCGGACCGTTCGGATAACACGCCGCAAAAATAGTCGACACCATTGAGACGGCTATCGCTTGTCTTAACGAATGCTTGCTCACATCGCCGAAGAGATAGCGTACGAGGATCGCGGTTTCCTTTTTGGCAAGTACATTTGATATTCTTTTTGATGTTCCCTGAATTGCAGCGAGCGCTGCTTCAAATGCAGTGAATGGTATAGACGCCGCCGCGCGCGGGCGATATGATCGAGACGGGAGCTGAACGCCATGAATCGACGAGCACTCATCACTTCCGGCATGAGCTGTCTAGCCGTAGGCGCCGCGTCGCAAACGGTGCTGTCACAGACGATGCGTCTTGATTCCGGTACGCCCGTCGCTGCGCGCGACGCGTTAGTGCTCACGCGATCGCCGGGAGCACGTCCCGTGCGCGTTGCGGTTGCCGTAAGCGATTCCGCCACGTTGATCGACTTTGCCGGCCCGTGGCAAGTGCTCTCGAACGTGATTTTGTCGTCTTCCTACGACGGTGACTCGCCGGCGAATCCCATCGCGGAGGGTTTTCACACGTTTATCGTATCGAAGGACCGAAAACCGCTCACTGTTTCCGGAGCGATGAAAGTGATCCCGGACTACTCGTTTCGCGATGCGCCGCAGCCGAACGTGATCCTCGTCGGCGCTCAGCCCGACAGCCCCGAATTGCTTGCGTGGTTGAAGTCCGCCGCACCGAAATGCGACATCGTCGCGTCGGTTTGCGTGGGCGCGTACTTCCCCGCACGGGCCGGCATGCTCGACGGGCGCAAAGCGACGACGCACCACGATTTCTACGACGTACTCGCAAAGCAATTTCCCAAGGTTCAGTGGCTGCGCGGACCACGCTGGGTCGAGGAGGACCGCGGACGCATCATTACCGCCGGCGGAGAGGCTTCCGGCATGGACCTTGCGCTTCGAATCGTCGACCGGTACTACGGAGATTCCGAGTCGCAACGGGTGAAATTTTACACGGAGCTCTCAACGGACACGCCTCGGCCTGCTTGAGGTTGCCTGAACTGACATATCTCGTCCGCATACATCCCACGCGCGCCAATTTTGTAAGTACTACCACACCTGTCGAAGCCGAAGTGATGCGGGCGCACTTTAGTTATTGGAAAGGGCGGATGGAGCAGCGCCGGTTGATCCTTGCCGGGCCGGTTCCAATCGAGCCTGGCACGTTCGGGATTCTGATCGTTCGCGCAAACGGTGTGGAAGAGGCGGAAGAACTTCTCAAAGGCGATCCCGCCGTATCGTCCGGCACGATGGCGTTCGAGATCTATCCGCTTCGCCTCGCGTTGTACGAAGCCGGTCAGTACGACGCCTAATACGCTTGCAACAGGAAATCGAGGCGGCTGTTAAAGCGCACCTCGATTGCCCTGTTGATGTTGCAGACCAAAGCCTGAACGCATACAGTATACGCCATTACACCACGCGGTGTCTTGAAAGAATATTGCATCGCCGAATATCAAATAGAACAAAAACGGGCGCATTTGCTCGTGGGAGACAAATGCGCCCTTCGTTGCGGTTCGCCGTACCGTTCTTAGGGCGAAACCGCCGTCGTAACCGGAGATATTGTAATGTCGTCCTGCCCGGCAGCTCCAACCAGCGCCGGAGCCTGTGAGGCGTTGTTGGGATACGAGGCTTCGAACAATGGATAATCCATCGCAATGAATTGCACGGTATACGTGTCGCCAGGTGCGCTTGCACCCAGCGCTTTGGTGTTTTGAGCCGCCGTGCATATCGACGGACTCGGCGTAAGAGTCGAAGGTCCGCCTTGCGTCGTGTTGGGTCCGTCCGTATCAGGCAGCGTGTACGTTCCCGATTTGTTCACCAAGATTGTATAGTAAACCGGAAACGCTACCGTCCCTAACGCCCCCTGGCAATTGGCACCGGAACCGTCGGAGGCTCCGGCGTGGCCGTTCGGACCCTGATCGGTAATCTGGACGTAGCCTTCGCTAGCGCCCGCTGGAAGCACGACGCTTACCGAACCGCCGCCGGCACCGTCGGGCGTCAACGTTGGCGCGGCGAGCGCCGGCAGTGTTTTTGCCGGATTGAGCGACGCATTCGCTGTGACCGCGGCAAACGACGATTGCCCGTTTTGATTTTGCCCGGTTGGAATCGAAACGTTCAACGTGTACGTGCCGGCGCCCGGTGCCGCGGCAAGCTCGATGACGTTTATTCCTTCGTTCCACCCGAGAACGCCCGAGCCGAGATTATGCAAACCGTCGCGCCATCCCATGTTGCTGACGCTGTCGTGAAACGCGGGCGGTCCGCCGAATGCGGTGAATCCAAGCGTTGCCGTAACGGCTTTCGTGCCGAAGATCGGCTGCGCATATGGGACGTAGGACGTTGCCGTAGTGTTCGTAGTGGAATTGGCCGGCTGAAATCCCATCCCGAAGACGCCGCCGCTCTGACCGAACGTCGTCGTGTCGGGAGTTATACCGGCCGGACATTGCGCGAACGGTGCGGCGACCGCGCCGCTCGCGTCGCATGCGGGAGCGCCGAGATGTACCGTGAGCGGCGTTCCCGTCACTGCATTGCTTGCGATGTCTTGCAAACTCGGGCCGCCGTCGGCGATCGTCGCATACGCGTCGGGACCGCCGCCCGCGGGCGCTGCCGCCGGCAGCGTCCACGGTCCGGTCATTGAAGGCGTATCCAACAGCACGGCGCTTAACCCGTTTGGCTGACGTAACGTGGAAACCACGTTGATTGCGGTCGTTACGCCGGCGAGGTTTGCCGTACCCACGGCGAGTTGCAAGTGACTATAACTCGGACTTCCCACCGGTACCGAACTAACGGCCGGCGGAGCCGAATTGCCTTGGCTGCAGGCGGTGAGCAAAAAGCTCACCGCCGTCAGCGCAAGGAGCGTATTGAGTTTGTTCAAGTGCTCCTCCCCGTTTTACAGCCGGCGTTGCAGATAGAATTGGATCGTCGTTCCGGCGTTGTACGGAACTTCGAATTGGCCGTTTGCAAACGAGCCTAAATAGAAGTCGCGTACGCCGGCGCTTTGCCACAGGAGCGACCCGGGATAAGCGGTTGCCAACGTTCCGGTTTGCGGTCCGGATATGCCGGTTGCTACGGGCTGGTATTGCTGGTTGGGATACCAGAGGCCGTAGTGGTTATTGAACATGTTCGTCACGTACGCGCCCATCGTCCACGGGGAACCCGGCGGCGAAAACTCGACGTCCAAGTCGAGATTTCCATGCGCCTTCGTGAGCGCGTTGCCGGGAAGCGCCGGTTCCGGATAGCCGCGCGACGCGGCGATGTTCGGCGACAGGTAGCTTCCCGGATTCGCGGGATCGACGAAGAACGAAGCGTTGTACGGATTGCCTGGTCCTTGCGGTCCGCCCAACGGCGCTCCGGCGCCGAAGTTCGTCTCGTGAATCCAGATGTATTGGCCGTTCACGCCGCCGTACGTTTGCGATCCGACGCCTGTCGGGTAGCCGCCGTCGAACGCGAAGATCGGGTTGATACGCCATCCGCTCGCGGTTTTGTACGAGAGGCCCAAGCGGCCTTGGAACGGCGGTAGGAACGCACTGCGATACAGCTGTCCGGCGTTGAATTCGTACGCGAACAAAATCGGCAGCGTATCGTTAGCCGTCAGCGGGCTTCCGCCGACTTCCGGCTGATCGACCGGCGGGTTGGACGTGAACGACGAGATGTAATTCATCGTCAAGAAGCCCGCAAATCCGGTCGGACGATCCGGCGAGGTGAGCATGAACTCCAGGCCGGACGTCTTTTCGACGCCGTTGTTGCGCGTTGAAAACACGGAAGCCGACGTTTGACCGGTGATCGGATTCGGCGGTCCGTTTGCCAGAAGCGTGTTTTCCTCGACTTGGTATCCGCGCCGGAAGAAACCGGTGAGCTTCATTCCGAAGCCGTTAGCAATTCCACCCGTGAATTGATGCGACCATTGCAGATCCCAGTTGTTGTAAATCGGAGGCGCGACACCGCCGCCGAGGTCGGGAGCGTCGAAGAATTGATCCCCAAGCCAATACAGAGAGTTGGCATAGTTGGTGCACTTGAACAAGTTGCCGGCGCCGCCGTTGGGCGGAGGCAGTCCGGATGCGGGATGCGTCGGATTCCAGCCGCTGCCGCACGTCGGGACTGCGTTCGAATCCTTGGCCGGCATCTGGAAGAAGAACGACGGAACGTTCGAGAGATCGAACGGCGTGCCCGCGGTCTGTGCGAAGAAGAACTCCACGGAGCGTCCATACGAGAACCGCACCGCGTCGTTCGAACCGAGTTGATACGAAGCTGCGAAACGCGGCTGTAAGATCCGCGGGCGCAGATACGTGTTCGTCAATCCGGCGGGGTTGACGTCGCTCGGGTTGCTCAGCGCCGTCGAACTGCTGTTGTACGGATTGAATCCCCAATCGAGATTATCGGCATCGAGTCTCAAGCCGTAATCCAAGTGCAGACGCGGCGACACCGTCCATTGATCGCGAAGCCCGATTCCCGATTCGTGGAAGATCGCGTGATGATAGTCCAAGCCTTGCGTCGGAATGCGCGGCAGAGAACCGATCCCGTTCCACAGTCCATGCGCGAGCATGTAGCTGTAGATGTAACAGGAACCGGGCTGCGCCGGTATGTTTGCGTTGAATTGAGCGTACAACGTCGACGGAATGCTCGGGCACGGATTCGTCGCGCTAACCGGCTGCCCAAGGTTCGGCGGCAGATACCAATCGTCGATAGATGGATAGGAGTTGTTGTAGCCGGTCGCGTTGAGCAGCGATGCCAGCGGCATCGTCGTCCATTGGAAGTAGCCTTCCTGATGCCACCGTGGAAGGTCGTCTTCATACCGCGCTGCCAGCGTCGTCGTGTGGTTTTGGCCGAACTGATGCGTCAGGTCGAGTTCACCGAAGACGCGCTGTCCGCCGTTCTGCTGCGTGAACGGCGGAACGCCGGTCGGATTAACGACCGTATTGCCCTGAATGATACTCTGCGTGTATACGTTCGCCCAGTTCATGTTCAGGAACGTGCTTGGATTGATATTCCACGTGTAACCGATCTTGTTGAACGTGAGCGGTGTTATGGCGCCTTCCTCGGGGCTGGTCGGCATGATATTCGTCGACGGAACGCCCGGGAAGAGCCAAACCGTCGATTGGAACTCCTGAAGCGGCGTCTGAATGACTTGTCCGGCGGAGTTGACGACGCCGGGGAAGTTTCCGACTTGGCCGCCATAGTACACCGGCTGATACGGATAATACGGCGAGAGGCCGCCGTAGTTGAAGTACTGGCGTTCCAGGCCGTTGCGCAGCAGCCACTGCACCGACATGTTGTTGTTGTGGCCGAAGCGGTAGACGAGGTTGTTTTGAATGTCGTCGTGCGTTACGGAGCTGACGCCGAAAAAGAACCCGATCGTCGACGCGTCGGCGCCGTAGGGTGCGTACGTCGGCACGTTGCGCACGCCGTCGTACGAGAAGTAGTCGGAGAGCCGGTTGTTCGGCGTAGCCCACGCGTAGTTCGCGTCGAACTCGTGGTCGAAATACGGCGAGCCGACCTGCGCGCTGAGCAATCCCGATGCGGGGTACGTACCGCGCGGCGGGACGATGTTGATGACGCCGGCGCCGATATTGCCTTGCGTCGCGTCTCCGGATCCTGAAACGACCTGCAACGATCCGCCGGTTCCGCCGGTAACGTTGCTCAGGTAGCCGCTTCCGGTTTCGTTATAACCGGCACCGGCGCTGCCGTCAAAGAACGGATTGGTGAAGTTGACGCCGTCGTATTGGTACCCCAATTCGACGTTGAGCGATCCGCGTACGGTGATGTTTCCTTGTGAATCCTGCATTGCCCCAGGGGCAGCGAGGATCAGGTTGGTTTCGTTTTTACTGGTGGCGCTTCCGAGCGCCTGAGTAATACGCTGACCGCTTATGGTCGTAATGTCTTGCGTCTGCGTCGGTTGATATGCGCCGCTTCGTGCGCGAGCGTTCACGTGAACGATCGTGCGGAGCGACGCCGTCATGCGGATGACGCCTACGCTATTGGTTTCATCCCCGAAAACCGCCACGCCGGGCTGCGAAATCGAATCGAAGCCGTTCTTGGTGAACGACACGGTATACGTGTCGGCGGGAAGGCCGAGCAGGGTGAAATGCCCGCCGGCGTCAGTACTGCCGGCGAAGGTTCCGGACGGCGACTGCGCCGTCACGTGAACGTCGGCAAGCGGTTTGTTTGTGCTCGAGTCCTGCACCGTACCGGTGAGGTTTCCTTGAATGCCGCCTGCTGCAAATGCCGGCGACATCACGGATGCGAGCATTGAAAGGATAAGCGCAACCGCGAGCGCTACCGCCCTAGGCGTACCACGCCTACGGCTGAGAACAATGGTCATACACTTCTCCCGTGTTATGTACTAGATAAGACGCGGGCGATCGTGCGGACTGTTCCAAGTTGCGAACGCATGATTTTGCCCGCGGCCAATGAGCTGGGCGCAGGTGCGCCCGCCTTTAGTATGCCGGGAAAGCGGTGCGCTTACTTAACAGTGAGCGTCTGTTAACCACTTGAAGAAATATCAAGAAACCTCGACCCGTCTGAGCGGCTGCGCGCATTCGGTGCAGACGCCGCCGGCGAGCGCAGCACATCTTGGACAGAACGTGCAGTCGAATGCGCACGCATACCGTTCGCGGCCGTGAACCGGCCGGGCGCACTTGCGGCAGCGTGCGACGCCGTCGGACCGAATGCCGGCAAGCAGCGGTGCCGCGCGGCGTCCGAGCGTAGTCGTGAGCAGCGGATCGACCGCAGCGATGGCAAGGCCGGCTTCCCCGTGGTTGAATGCGCGCACCAGTCGCTCGAGCGCGTCTTGCTTTCTGCCGCCGCCTGCGACGGCGACCGCTTGCAGAATGTTCGAAACCACCGGCATGCGTTCGAGATCGTTCAGGCAGCGCGAAAACTCGGCGTCGTTACGCCGTTTTCCCGCAATGTGTGCTCGCAGCGCGAGTACGCGGGCCGGGGAGTACGCGGGTGAGATTTGCGCAAGGCGTTCTTGTGCCTCGTCGAAGCGTTCCAGCATGCTCAAAGCGCAGGCATCGTAATACTGCGCCGGAGCAAAATTCGCGTCGAAGAACAGCGCATCGAGAAACTGCGCGTGCGCGTCGAAGTAGCGGCACGCGAAATACAACGCGATTCCGTAGAGCACCGTCAATGCCGCCGATGCGGGATTTCGCGCGAGTCCCTCCGTTAGGGCGGGCACGTCCTCGCGCGTTTCGCCGAGCGCTACACGGGTCCAAACAGCGGCCCGGATCGCCCACACCGAATAGGGTGTCAGCGCCAATGCGCGATCGGCCGCGCTTCGCGCGGCCGCGTAGTTTCGGTTGAATTGCAGAAGAACGTGGCTCAATACGGCAAAGGCCTGGCCGCAGTCCGGATCGATGTGCAGTGCGCTGGCGCAAAGACGTTTCGCTTTGACATATGCCGTTCGGGGATCCGCGTACAAGAGCTGCGCGCGCAATGCCTGAGCATGCGCGAGGCCGGCTATGGCGGGCACATAGAGCGGATCTGCTTCCAGGAGCCGCTCCAAAATCGCGATGGCCTCTTCGACGCCGGTGCGGGTCTGCTGCGCTAACCGGTGGACGCCGACACGGTAGTCGCGAAACAGTTCGGAAAAGAACGGAACGGCCGGTGGCGGTGGTTCGCACGCCGCGACTGCCGGGATGAACTGATACCCCGCACGCCGCAGTGTTTTAATGTATTCGCTCGACGGGTTGTACTGCGTCATGGCTCGCCGCAGCCGGTACACGGTTTGCGAGACCACCGAATCCGTCGCGTCGTCGCCGGGCCAAAGGCGGTCCACGATTTCATCGCGTGTAACCGGGCGCGAGCGCGCGTTGACCAGGAGGATAAGCAGATCGATTTCTTTCGGCGTGAGCGCGATCCGGTTGCCGTGATAATGCAGCGCTTTTTCTCGAACGTCCAGCGTGAATCCGCAAAAGCTCAAGGAGTACGGATCGGAACCGGCGTCTTCAGCGGAGAATTCGGGCAACATCTCTGCACTTGCATCGCCGTCCGATCCGTTCGTGTGACGGCGTTCGGACATATCAATTCTTATGAGTCTTTTTCGTACCGGCGTCCGGATAAGCTGAAGGCCAGCAGTGGAGACTGGCCTTCGGCATGTGGAGGCACTGTCTATGCGGTACAGCGCCTACACTTCACATAACAAAAACGCGGACGTTTGTCTTAACAGCGATGCAACGTCAACTACATGCGGATTTATTTTATAATCGCGTGCACGATTGCGCTTGGCTGCCCGCCGAAGTCACTGGTAAACCACAAGCTTCCGTCCGTTGCGGTTGTCAGGCCGGCAGGGTTGTAATTTACCGGATATGCCACCATTGCGCCGTCCGTTTTCATGCTCCACAAGCCGCCGTTGAGTTGAAACGGATCGTCGCCCGTGAACCAGAGCTTCGTGCCGGAGGCCGTTATGCCGCTGGGATACACCGAATACGTAATCGATCCGTCGTGCACGTAGAAATATTGGAGCGCCGGCGCGGCCGCGGTCACAATCCAATTCGCCGGACTCGATTCTTTGATATAATTTAAAGTAGTGAACCAGACGTTGCCGTCGGGCCCGATCGTCAAGCGTTTCGGCGCCAAATTCGGGCAGCACGGTTCGGCGGCGGCACTCAGCTCCGTTGGATGACGAACCAGCGTCCCGTCGGTGAGACGTTGAACCAGCACCGCTTTCTGATTTGCGTTGGTCGCGAGGAACCACAGACTGCCGCTCTTGTCGGCGATCAACGATCCGTCCGGCGACAACGTGGAAGGCAGCGCGGCGGCATGCACTCGATCTGCGCGATCGACGTGCGCCAAGAATGCCGTGGTTCCGACCGCGATGAACCAGACGGAGCCGTCGGGCGCGATCGTGACGTCTTGCGGAAAACTTCCCGACAGGCGCGGGTTTGAGAATTCTTTGACGACACCCGCGGGGGAGATCCGTCCAATCGAAGCGGTTCCGGAATCCGTAAACCATGCCATGCGGTTTGGTGCGACGACGATCGAGTACGGCCGTGCATTTGCCGGTAAACCGGTGTATTCGCGGACCGTGCCGGCTTCGATGCTGCCGATGGCGGGCGTACCCGTGTCGGTAAACCAAACTGAATCGTTTGGACCCGGCGCGATATCCCAAGCGTGCGCGGTCGACAAGAATCCGGGCGTGACGCCGGCGGTGAATGCATGCAGCGCCGGCGTGCCGGTCTGCGCCGATTGCGCCGTATGCGTTACCGAATTCGTTTGGACCGGGAGCGTTGCCGGCGCGTTGGTCGCCGAACAGCCGCCGGCGCCTATTGCGAAGAGAGCGGCCAAAAAATAGGCCGCATTGAGTGTGAAAGAGCGATTCATGCCGTGCGGCATTCCTCGGCGCGGCTGCGTCCGCCTCGGGGCGGCGATCAGGCACTTTACAAATAGCGCCCCTGCGGACCCCGTGATGCGCGCAGGATTGCCGACATTGTAAGTATGGTGCCAATGGATTACCGGCTGGATCCGCGGTATGCCGGAAAGGCAGTGTATCTGCTGAACGCGGGCGGCTATACGGGCGTCACCACGAAAATGCTCGTCGAATCGACGGTGCGCGCGATCGCGTCACTGCTTGCGGGCGGTTCGCCCAGACGGCAGAAGACGGTACTCGAACTGATCGAGCTCGCCGTCGACGATCAGGGAGCCGCGTAAGAACGCCGTAGCCGCTTACTGCGGCACGAGATCCTCGTCCAACGCCGAGCTGCAAATCTCGCCGGCGAAGCGTTTTCGCTCTTGCGCGAATACCGCGCGCACGATCTTATTGACGGCTTCGATGAACGTTTTGCGGCTGTACGGTGCGAGAATGATGCGCTTCACCAGTGCGTTCAAGTCGTCCAGCGAGAGCTGCTGGTCGACGATCGGTCCGTCGAGCGGCTTGTCGAACACCTGAACGCTGCGAATTTCCTGCTCTTCCTTATATTCGCGCCGTTTGTGGAAGAACAGCGTATGAATGCGATCGATCTCGCCCTCCATGGGCGTATACTGCATGCGGTCGATCCACGCTTCTCCCGACCGGCTCAGCACTTTTCGCAGCGCGCCGACCGTCGTTTCTACGGCCACCGATTCGCCGCTGCGGCCGTAGACGCGCCACATGCCGTAACTTTCGCGATCGAATTCGAACCAGTACGTCGCAACGGCATGCATGCGCGCTTTGCGTATGGCATCTTGGATGTCGTCCGGTTCGCCGCTCTGGCCCAAGCGCCGCAAAAGCTCGGGCGAAAAGTGCATGTTTCGCCAGCCGTACGCGCCTTCGGAAGCGTCGTACAACGTATCGATTCGCGTTTGGATAAGGTGGCCGCTCAACAGTTCCAGGAACGAGTTGAGCTTCATGTAGCGCCAGATTACGGTATCGTCGCTCAGGCTCACCGCAGGTTACGCGGCAAAGGGGTCGCTCTTTACGAATTCGTGAATCCAGCAGTCGGCGCTGTTTGCAACGGGCGCGACACCGGCCCAGTCGGCGCTGTCCACGAATACCGGCGGACGCAGTCCCAGATTATGCTCGCGATGTGCTTGGCAAAGCCGGACCATCGCGTCGCGCGGTCCGGTAAAGGTTACGCAACGCCCGTCCCGCGCATGCGCGAAGGCGACGCCTGCTTGCAGCGGAGGCACGACGACCCCGTCCACCCGTAACCGCATCCCTCGTTCTTTGCTCATTGTTGGCAATTCTTACCGCGTTCCGGGGCATTTAATCCGTAAACTCTCATTCGCACTGCCCGATACAGTATTGGGGCAGCAAGAAAGCCCTTCGAAGACCCGCGGACGGCCGTCGCCGCAACCGGCGCCGCCCCCGCGGAATCTGACGTTGTAGAGGATCGTATGGAACGGCGCAATTCGCCCGAACCGGAACGGTGTATCGTTCAAAAACCGAACGGCCAGCCGTGCGGAAACGAAGGGCAATACGAATGCGAGAACGGACACAACGTCTGCTTCTTTCACAGCATTCGCACGATCGGCGCGCAGTCGTCGCAAAACCGCAAATGCGTCGCATGCATGGAAGCAGGCAAGACGTCCTTCGTTCATCGCATCGAACGCCTCGGCGCTTAATTGCCGCACAATGCCGGGCTAATGTAGGCTTAAATTCGCCGGCGGATGCTAGACCCGTAGCGCCCGCTCCAAAGAAAAAGGGACGCGAATCCACGCGTCCCTTTTTTATGTGCCGCTCTCGGTCCTATTGTGCCTTTGCCAGCACCCGGTATGCGCCGATCTTGCCGTCGGAATCGAGCCTCAGCACCACGTTCATCGCGCCTTTGCTGAAATTTGCCCGGTACGTGTATTCGTTCTTCGCCGCGTCGTTGCTGACGAACGTCAGTCCTTGATAGTCGCCCAGCGAGTGCATCTTGTCCGAAAGAATGCCGACTTCCGAACGCGTCACCTGACTTTTCAACGCATCGTCGAAGTTCTGCGTCACGCCGTCGACATCGTCGTTGTAGACGGCTTTTGTGGTCGTGTCTGCCGAGCTTTGCGCCTGACCCTGCCCGTTGCCGCCGCCGCAAGCTGCGAGCGCAAGCACGAGGCCGGCGCTCGCGAGCAGCAGAGGTTTATGCACTAAAGGTTGCCCCATCCGTACGAAACCATGGCTACGTCGCTGCTGGGCGGCCGCGACTGCGCGACGTGGCGGCTAGCCCGGGCGCGTGTGGGCTTCGACGGATAATACGCGACGGTGCGATCGCTGCGTCCGTCCATCGCAAGCTGCTGCCGCTGCTGCACGATAATGTTGTGCTGATACGCTACTTCGCGCTTGAGGTCGCCGACCTCGGCCATCGCATTGTCGTTCGCATTTTTCTCGCTGCGGTATGCGGCCCACGCGTCGTTGTTCTCGGATTGCAGTTCCGCTTGACGGCGCGCGTCTTCGGCGTACTTCTCGTGCACCTTACGGTTGTGCTGAATGATCAAGTACGTTGCGGCGCCGATTCCCAGCAGAATATTACGGGTGCTGGCGCGGCCGTCCGCGAGTGCGGGTGCCGCGGGAACCAAGGTCGCCATCATGGCCGCCAGCGTCGTGCCGGCGATCGCTCGTTTGAATCTCATGTCGTGCAGAAGTCCTCCTATGGGGTGCAACGCAAGCCCGGAGGCTATTGTTCCCCATCTTCGAATCCTCTCCAGCCCCTGCTCGCTTTTGTCGTTGGAGGTCACCATGGCCGCAGAGCGCGTCGGAATCGTCGGCACCGGCCGCATGGGCGCGAACATCGCCCGCCGTTTAAAGGAAGTCGGCTACGAGGTTCCGGTAGTGTACGATATCAACCCGGAACACGCTCGCCTGCTTGCCGATGAAATCGGAGCCGACGCATGCCGTTCGCTGGCGGGCATCACCGAAGGCGCCGACGTGATCGTCACGGTCGTCAGCGACGATGCGGCGATGTTCAGCATCTTTGCCGAGGTCGGCGATTCGTTGCTCGCTCCCGACCGGCCGCAAATCGTCGGCGGCAAGTATTTCATCAATTGTGCTACGGTTACTCCGGCCGTTCACCGCGAGGTCGAGCGTTTGTGCAACGCGCGCGCGGCGCATTCTATCGAGGCGTGCATGGCCAGCTCCATTCCACAGGCGCGGAACGGGACGCTGTATCTGATGTGCGGCGGAAAGAAAGAAGACTTCGAGCACGTGCGCCCGCTGCTCGAAAAAATGAGCAGTTCTTTGCGGTACGTCGGACCCGCCGGAAAAGCCGCGGAAGTCAAAGCGCTGGTGAACATGGTGATGAACGTCAACACCGCCGGGTTGGCCGAGGGCCTCGGATTGGGCCAAGCGCTCGGACTTGATTTGACGATGCTGCGCGAGGTTTTCGGCCAAACCGGAGCGGCTTCTCGCGTGCTCGAAACCGACGGCGCCGACATGCAGAACCGCGACCACGATTGCTATTTCTCCGCAACGCACGCCGCAAAGGATTCGGGAATCGCGCTCGGTTTGGCGCGCGAGTCGGGCGTCGATTTGCCGCTCGCGCAGGCGACTTTCGAACAATACGAACGCATGAAGCGGTTGGGTTTGGGTGAACTCGATAAATCCGGCGTATCGGAGCTGACGTTCAAAGAGCGCGCCGCCGAGCATAAAGTAGCGGGCTAACTTCCGCCGCGCGTCAGCCCTCTCGTTCACCGTGCAAGCGGTCGCGGGTTTTGCGCGCGCGGCCCGCGGGTACCGACACATCGCAAAACGCTGAAGAGAAGAGGTCTTCCAGATGCAAAGCGATATGAACGTGCTGCCCGCGCGCGGAAACGACGCAATCGAAATTTTGGTCAACGATCACGAGACGATAAAATCGCTGCTCTCGCAGCTGACGCAAGCATCGGACGGCACGCGCAAGGGAATGCTCGAGCAGCTAAAAGCGGTACTGACGATTCACAACGCTACCGAGGAAAATCTCGTGTATCCGGCGCTGCGCGAGGTAGCCGGAAAGAAAGCTGAATCGCTGAAGCTCTATAACGAGACGGCCGAAGCCGACTCGATGCTCTTTCAGCTCGATACAATGCTGAAGGAAGGCGACGTTTCGAAGTTCGGCAAGGTCGCCGAACAGTTGCAGGCGGCGATTCTCGAGCATATCGACGACGAAGAAAACAAGGCGTTTCCGCACTTGGAAAAAGGCGCCGAGCCGCAACAGGCGCAGATGCTCACGCAGTCCGTGCGTGAATTCCGAAGCGCGCTGCGCTTTGAACCGGCGGGATACCAAATGCGTTCCACGGGCACCGAGATCGGCGAGATCGGCAGCGAAGCGCCGATGGGTGTTTCGAGCGGGGATATTCAGGAGACGTAGATCGGTTAGGCCGCCGGCATTCTCTCCGCAGGCATGGGATAATGTTCTACGGCAGTCGCTTCCAGCCCGTGGATCTCTAAATCGCCCGCGGCTACTTCGCCTTCGCTTGCACGTAGGGGAACGAACAGTGCAACGATTTTCAAAACGACGAACGTCATCACGGCGTTGAAGGCGACGATTACGGCAAGCGCTTCGAACTGCGCTATCAGCTGTCCAAAGCCGCCGCCGTAAAGCAATCCGCTCACCGCAATCGGCGCCGTCTTGGCACGAGTAGCGAAATACTCGATCGCCTGCGGGTTTGCAAAGATGCCGACGAGCAATCCACCGACACCACCGGCCACCGCGTGCGTATGCAATACGCCGAACGTGTCGTCGACGCGCTTGAAGAACGCCATGCGTCCGAGCCGGTTCAGCGTGAACCACGGAATGATGCCGGCCGCAAGACCGATCGCCAATGCCCCGAACCCGTCAACGTATCCGGCTGCCGGCGTTATTGCCACCAGCCCGGCAATCATTCCATTGATCATCGAAACCACGTTGGGTTTGCCGATCGCGAAATAGTCGGCAATCAGCCATACGATCAGCGCGGCCGCGGTTGCCAGATTCGTGTTCAGGACTGCCGCGCCGGCGTCGCCGTTGCTGAAATACGGTCCGCCGCCGTTGAAGCCGTTCCATCCGAGCCACAGAATGCCGGCGCCCGCGAGCGCAAACATCAGGTTGTTCGGATGAAACGAACGCTGGTCTTCGGTGCTGCGCGGACCGATGACCCACGCCGCGACAAATCCGGATATACCGGCGGCGACGTGGATGACATAGCCGCCGCAAAAATCAACCGCACCCAACTGCGCGAGCCATCCGCCGCCCCACAGCCAGAATGCGCCGATGCTGTACACAAACGTGCACCAGAGCGGCACGAACAGCATCCACGCTTTGAAGTTCATGCGCCCGAGTACGGCGCCGGCGATCAGGAGTGGTGCGATTGCAGCGAAAACGAATTGAAAATAGACTACCGCCGAGCCGGGAATGCGCATCGCCGGCATAGACGATGCGGCGAGAGGAATGAGGCCTTGGCCCAGCTGCTGGCGGGCCGAGATCGCCGGCCCGGGTGTTCCAATGAAACTCGCGAGGATGCCCGGACCCAGATGCAGCGGCGTCCCGAAAGCAATGTTGTACGCCCATAACGCCCACACCACCATGACCGCGGCGAATGCGTAGAAGCACATCATGGCGGAGTTCAGCGCCCACTTTCGTTTCACAAGACCGCCGTAGAGTATTGCCAGGCCCGGCAAACTTTGCAAGCCGACGAACGTCGCCGCAGTGAGCTGCCACGCCGTGTCTCCCGAATTCAAGAAAGCGGGTGCGGCAGCGTACGGTGAAGGCTCGAGCAACAGCAAATTCATAGCCGTAGTCTCCGTGCAGAGCGGCTTGCGTTTCATCAATCGTACACGAGCGCCCGCGCGCGGGGTATCGACGCCTGGTTAGCGATCGGCGCGTTCAGCTCGCCAGATGCAGTAGCTCCGTGTGGTGGATAGCCACCATTCACGCCCGGCGCCCCAAGCGATATACTGGAAGGCGTGAGCCATCGGCCGTTCATGGTGCTGTTTTTCGTGCTGTCTGCGGCGTCGGCGCCATGGGCCATTCATATCGACGGTAGCGGGCCGGGCCGGACGTTCGACGGAATCGGCGCGGTCAGCGGCGGCGGCGGAACCTCACGCCTGCTGGTCGATTATCCCCGCAAACAGCGCAATGAGATCCTTGATTACCTCTTCAAGCCAAACTTCGGCGCTGCCTTACAGATTTTGAAAGTCGAGATTGGCAGCGATACCAACACTACCAACGGTGCCGAAGCGAGCCACATGCGCTCGCCGCGTGATGCAAACTACGATCGCGGCTATGAATGGTGGCTCATGGAACAGGCGGCGGCACGCAATCCCGCGATCCGGCTTGCCGGATTGGAGTGGGGCGCGCCCGGATGGTTCAACTTCGGGATCGGAAACGCAGACGGCTTCTTTTCCGGCGACAACATCCGGTATCTGGTTTCCTGGATCCGGCACGCGCGCTCCGATCATCATTTGAACATCGGGTACATCGGCGGCTGGAACGAATCGAACGGGCTTGCGCCGTACCGGCAGCACGCCGAATGGTATTCGCGCCTAAAGCAGACGCTGCGCGCGAACGGCTTGTCGACGCAGCTCATGGCCTATGACGCAACGGGCGAAAACTGGCAGATTGCCAACGATCTGGACGACGACGCGGCGCTGCGTTCGGCCGTCGACGTTATCGGCGTTCACTATCCGTGCGGCGACGACGGCGGTCCCGCATTCAAATGCGATCGTAATGCTGTCGCGATCGCTCTGGGCAAACCGATCTGGGCCAGCGAGCACGGTTCGCAGAACTGGGAGCGCGGCGCGTCCGCGCTCGCCCGTGCGATCAACCGCGACTACATCGACGGGCGTATGACGGCGCTGATAAATTGGAGCGCCGCCGGATCGTGGTACCGGACGCTGCCCGATTGGGGCGATGCCCTGATGCAAGCCGACGAACCGTGGTCGGGACACTACGCCGTCGATAAAAGCATCTGGGTCGTCGCACACACGACGCAATTTGCACAGCCGGGATGGCGCTACGTAGACAACGGCTGCGGATATTTGCAAAGCGATCGCAACGAGGGAAGTTTCGTAACGCTGGAGTCGCAGAACCATCGCGATTACAGCGTCGTCGTGGAAACGACGACGGCCAAGACGCCGGAACACGTATCGTTTTCTGTAGAAGGCGGGCTTTCTACGGGAACGCTGCACGTCTGGGCGACGAATCTTCGTTCCGTGCGGCCTGCCGAATGGTTCGTACGCTTGCCGGACGTTCATGCGGCGAACGGACAATTCGCGGTGACGCTGCAGCCCGGTTTTCTCTATTCGTTCACCACCACGTCGGGTCAGCACAAAGGCGTTACAACGCCTCCTCCATCGTCGATGATGTCTTTGCCGTACCGCGATGATTTCGAGTCGTACCGTCCCGGGTCGCTCGCAAAATATTTTTCGGCGGCGCAAGGCGCATTCGAAACCGCGAAGTGTACCGGTCGCGCCGGCATGTGTTTGCGCCAAGAAATCGATCTCGCGCCGATTGCATGGCCAATCGGTTCGCCGACAGGGCCGATCGTCGTTGCGGGCGACCCGGGTTGGTCGAATTACGCCGTTAGCGTTGACGCGATGCTGGAGGAAAGCGGCTCGGTCGACCTAATCGGCCGGTATCAAGGCTTGGATCAATTCGACTTCGGCGGTTCGCAGGGCTATCACTTGCGCGTTCTGAGCGACGGCAGGTGGGCTTTGATAAGCGAACGGCTCGCCGCCGTCAACGCGGTATTGGCCTCGGGAAACATTCCGTTCGGCATACGCACATGGCATCGATTGCAGCTCCGGTTGAATGGTGCGGCCGTTGAAGCGCTCGTCGACGGAAGACGGCTCGCACGCGTGCGCGACAGCCGCTATACCTGGGGAAACGTCGGGCTGCTGGTCGGAGGCTGGCAGCACGTGCAGTTTGACAATTTCTCGGTATCCCCATTATCGCCCACGTCCGTGCAGAGCAGGTAGAATGAAATTCCGATATGCTGCCCCGCTGAGTGCAGCGCTGCTGATTTGCAGCGCACCCGTTGCTGCGGCCCCCTTCGACAATCCCGTATCGGACGTCAATACGTTCATCGGCACGACGGTGAGCTTCGACGGAACCGACGTCGTCGACGATTTTCCGGGAGCGGATGTTCCGTTCGGCATGGTCCAATGGAGTCCGGACACGCCTTCGCAAAACGCCGGCGGCGGCTACGAATACCAAGACAAACAAATTACCGGCTTCAGCTTGACGCACTTGGCCGGCCCGGGATGTAACGTGTTCGGCGACTTCGGCATCCTTCCGGCCGTCGGTACCGTAACGCAGCCGGCGAAAGCGTCGCAGCCGTTTTCACATCTTTCGGAGCGCGCCGCGCCGGGGTACTACGAAGTGACCGTCGGTACGAACGCAATTCGGACGCAGCTCACGGTGACCAAGCGCACGGGCCTCGGGGCCTTCACGTTTCCCGCCACGACGCAGGCGAACGTGTTGTTCAACGCCTCCTCCGATCAGTCGGGCGTCGATGACGCGAGCCTTCGAATCATCGGCAACAATGCGATCGAAGGCTCTGCGACAACGGGGCATTTCTGCGGCATGCCCGACATCTATAAAGTGTATTTCGTCGCGCAATTCGACCGGCCGTTCGCGGACTACGGAACGTGGAAAAACGCCGACGTTTCGCCGCACTCCCTCTCGTCTACGGGCGCCGGAACGGGCGGCTGGGTGACGTTCGACACGACGCAAAATCCCGTCGTGCGCGTGAAGGTCGGCCTTTCGTTCGTCGACTACGGCGGCGCGCGCGCGAACCTGCGCGCAGAAAACAACGGCTGGGATTTGGAAGCCGTGCGCAATAACGCAGTGGCGGCGTGGCAAGACATGCTGCAACGCGTTGCGGTAACGGGCGGAACGCCGGCGGAGCGCGCGATATTCTACACGGCGCTCTACCATGTGCTGCTGCATCCCAACGTCGAAAGCGACGTCACGGGTCTGTATCCGGGGTTCGACGGAACCATTCATCACGTGCGCCCCGGTCACGCCGAGTACGCGAACTTTTCCGGCTGGGACATCTACCGCACGCAAGCGCCGCTCATGGCGCTGGTTGCGCCGCGCGAAGCGAGTGACGCGGGCCAATCGCTGGTCGACGCCGCGCAACAATCCGGTTGGCTTCCGAAATGGTCGCTCGTCAACGGCGAGTCGGCCGTAATGGCCGGCGATCCGTCGGATACGATCTTGGCGTCGTACTATGCGTTCGGCGCGCGGGATTTCGATCTGCATGGTGCGCTGCGCGCGATGATCAAAGGATCGTCGCTACCCGGCGGACCGCCGGGACAGGGCTGGTATCCGGAACGGCCCGGAATCGTCGAATACGTGCAGCGCGGCTACGTTACGAATACGCATATGACCAACGTCTCGCCGGTGCCGAACGGTGCGTCGGAGACGGAAGAATACGCGGTTGCCGATTTTTCCATAGCGCAGTTTGCGAAGAGCCTGCATGACATGCCGGTGTATCACCGGTATTTGAAGCGTTCGCAGAATTGGGCAAACGTTTTCGATACGGTCACCGGGTACATGGCCGGCCGGGATCGCGGCGGCGCGTTCATGCAAACGCCGATTACCGATAACGGACAAAGCGGTTTTCAAGAAGGCAACTCGGCACAGTACACGTGGATGGTACCGCAGGATTTTGCCGATCTGGTTCGCGGTATCGGGGGACCGCAAGCGACCGCCGCACGTTTGGATGCGTACTTCAGCCAACTGAACGCCGGGCAAGACAAGCCGTATGCATGGCTGGGAAACGAGCCGAGCATCATCGATCCGTTCGCATACTTGGCACTCGGAGTGCCGGCGCGGCAAGAATCGATCGTTCGCAAAGTCCAGCTGAATCTGTGGTCCGACACGCCGCAAGGGCAAGGCGGCAATGACGATCTCGGCACGATGAGCGCGTGGTACGTGTGGTCGGGCATCGGTTTGTATCCCGTCAATCCCGCGGTACGCGGATTTGCCATCACGACGCCGCTCTTCAAACACGTCACCATTCGCGTTCCCGGCGCACCGCAGATCGACGTCGATGCGCCCGGCGCATCGGATGCAGCGCCATACGTCGAAAGCTTGCGGGTCAACGGAAAGCCGTGGAACAGATCGTGGATTGAACTGCCGCAGCACGGCGGGCTGCGCATGCAGTTTTCGGTCGGCGATTCCGACGCCACGACGTGGGCGTCACATCCCGGCGATGGGCCGCCGTCGTATCGGGAAACGCCCGTAACGTTTCCGGCCGCTACTGCTGCTACGATTCGAACGCCCGCATCGGATGTCGCGATCGCCGCTGGTGCGTCCGCGGCCATTCGACTCACCGCTGCGGTTCCGCAGAGCGCGGCGGGCGCGCAAATTTCATGGCATGCAGCCGCACCGCCCGGCGTTCACATGCGGCCGGACAACGGAACCGTAGCGCTTGTACCGGGTGCACCGCAGACGGTGTCCGCAGTCGTCACGATCGATCCCGGACAGCGTGCCGGTTTTTACGCGATTCCAATCACGGCGACCGCCGCAGACGGCGCCATGCTGCCGGTGAGCAGCGTCGCGCTCCGGATTCCCGGCGAAGATCCGCCTATATTCGTTGCGGATCAACAAGACGCACAAGTCACTCCCGTCGATCCGGAAACGCATGCGGCCGGCATGCCGATCGCGGTCGGCAAGTCTGCGAATGCGCTCGCGCTTAGTCCAGACCGCCGGCGCATGTACGTGCTGAATGCGGACGATAACACGATGAGCGTCGTGGATACGTCGATTGGAAGCACCGTGCAAACGGTAGCGGTTGCCAAAGGCATCGGCGGAATGCTGATGTCCCCCGACGGCAAGACGCTGTGGCTCAGCAATCCGGGCGAAAGCTCGCTACAGCCGCTCGATACGGGATCGATGCGCGCCGGAAAAGCGGTCAAGCTCGCCGTCGCGCCCGGGCCAATGGCGATAACACCCGACGGATCCACGCTGTATTACAGCGACTTGCAAGACGGATCGATTATTCCGTTCGATACGCGCAAACAGGCCGCCGGAACGCCGTTAGCCGTTGCCGGCCATCCCGACGGTCTCACGATATCGCACGACGGCACGAAATTGTACGTCAGCGAGCCGTCGAGCCGGGTCATCATTCCGCTGAACCTCGCGAGCGGCACGGCTCTAGCTCCCATTCCCACCGGTATTGAACCGCGCACGATGGCGATATCGCCCGACGGCCGCACGGGACTGGTTTCAAATTACTTTGCCGGAACCGTAACGCAAATCGACTTGACCACCGGCACCGTCGTGCGTACCATTTCCGCCGGCGGAGGGACCGGCCGAATCGCGTTCTCGAACGACGGCAAAACGGCGTTCGTCGTCGCGCACGAAGACCAGGTCGTCGTCCCGATCGACGTCTCGAGCGGTTCGGTGGGAACGCCGATACCCGTCGGCGTAGGCCCGGGAGCAATCGCGGGGCCGTAACGTTGCGACTAAGCGCAATCGACTGGCTGATTTTAGCGGCCTACATGGCATTTGTGCTGGGCATCGGTTTTGCGGTGCGGCGCAAGACGCAAACCAGTCAGGACTTCTTTTTAGCCGGCCGCGCGCTTCCGGTTTGGATCACTGCCCTCGCGTTCATTTCGGCGAATCTGGGCGCGCAAGAAGTCATCGGAATGGCGGCGTCGGGCGCAAAATACGGAATATCGACGGCGCACTTTTATTGGATCGGAGCGATACCGGCGATGGTCTTCGCCGGCGTTCTGATGATGCCGTTTTACTACGGTTCCCGCGCTCGTTCGGTCCCCGAATATCTCAAGCTGCGTTTCGACGAAAAAACGCGCACGTTCAATGCTGCCGCATTTGCCGTGATGACGGTGTTTTCTTCGGGGATATCGATGTACGCGATGGCCGCCTTGCTGCAATCGCTGCACATCTTCGATGCTGCGTTCGTCGCGATGCATCTTCCGGTGCACTTCATTTTCGATGCCTCGATCGGCGTGTCGGCTCTCGTCGTGCTGCTGTACATTCTGGCCGGCGGTTTGCGCAGCGCGATCTATAACGAGGTCGTGCAATTTTGCCTGATCGTTGCAGGGTTCGCGCCGCTTGTCTACCTCGGGCTGCGAAACGTCGGCGGCTGGCAAGGACTGGTGCACGCGCTTCCGGCAGGCTATACGCACTCGTGGCTCGGCATGACCGACCCGCACCACAACTTGCTGGGTGTGGACGCGTTCGGCTTGGTGATGGGCCTGGGCTTCGTGCTTTCGTTCGGTTATTGGTGTACGGACTATTTGGTCGTGCAGCGTGCCATGGCTGCGGACAGCATGCGCGATGCGCGCCTTACTCCGGTCCTCGCTGCGATTCCGAAGATGGTCTTTCCGTTTCTGGTGATTTTACCGGGGATCATCGCCATTGCACTTACGCCCGCGGCGTTCGGCGATCCGGCGACCGGCGTGCACGGCTTGATTCCGCTGCAAAAAGCGGCAGACGGTCACGCCGTGCTGGATGCTGCCGGAAGGCCGGTGTACGACTACAACTTGGTCGTGCCCGCGCTCTTGCAGCGGTATTTTCCCGCGGGTTTGTTAGGTCTGGGTGTTACGGCGCTGCTGGCCAGTTTCATGTCGGGCATGGCCGGAAACGTTACGGCATTCAACAGTGTATGGACGTACGACATCTACCAGTCGCACATCGTAAAGAACGCAAGCGATCGCCATTATCTGCAGATGGGCCGTATCGCGACGGTGGGTGGAATCGCATTCTCCGTCTTGGCCGCGTATGCCGCCGCGCAGTTCAACAATATCATGGACGTGCTGCAACTGGTTTTTGCATTCGTCAACGCACCGCTGTTCGCGACATTTTTGTTGGGCATGTTCTGGAAGCGTACGACCGGGCACGGCGCGTTCGTCGGGCTCCTTGCCGGAACGGCTGCAGCTGCGCTGCATCACGCATTGACGCTTCCCGCCGGCGCCGTTGCCGGAATCAAGGGCGGTTGGATCGCGGTTCTGCACGTGTATCCGAGTGAAATGGCGCAGAACTTTTATACGGCGATTTACGCGTGGACGACGTGCTTTGTCGTCACCGTCGTCATCAGTTTGCTCACCAAGCCGCGTCCTGAGTCCGAACTGCACGGGCTCGTATATTCGGCCGCCGCGCGCCTTGGTGACGGCACCGTTCCGTGGTTTGCCCGGCCGGCCACAATCGGTGCCGTCGTCCTGGCTGCATGCCTGGCGTTGAATCTGGTTTTCCGCTAAGGACAAGCAGGCGCCAGCCCGCCCGATGAAGGGCAAGGCACGAGCGGAGCCTTCGTTTGCTTGGAGAATGATGACCGTCCGTTTCCCTCACCGCCTAGGAGAAACACATGACCACAACCGGTACCACCACGCCTACCGGCTCGACCGCCGGCACCAAAGAGAAGATCGTTCCGACCATCAGTTCCGACACGGCCGGCCCGCTCGGAGCAATTCATCTTCCGCGCTTGTGGGCCAAGTTGACGCTCGCGGCGCACGGCCGTTTGGCCGAAGGCTACGACGAATGCGGCCCCGGGTTCGATGCAATGACCATCAATAACTTGAACCTCGTCAAGGATCGCGTCGTGCAATTCGTCCGCGAGCACAAACCGACGTACATGCAGTTCGAGAAGTGGGTCGTCGATCAAAACGGCGGCAAAATCGATCCGGACACGATCAAGAAGCACAACGAAGCCGTGCGGGCATATTGCCACGCCGACGACCTTGCAGGCACGATGCGTACGTCGTCCGGAATTCCGCACGATCAAATCAAGGATGCCGTTACGCTGAATACCGTTGAAGATCTCGACGAACTCCACAGGCAGGCCACATCGACCTAAGTGCAAACTACTACGGCGTGATCCACGTTGAAGAGCGCGTTTCGTTGGATGATGGAACGCAGACGACGTTAGAACGCTGGGGGAATCGCGGGCCGGTCATGCTGTGCGTGCACGGTATGACCAGCTCCCGCAAATCGTGGGAGCGGCTTGCCCAGCATTATTCAGATAAAGCGCGCATTTACGCATACGATCAACGCGGGCATGGCGACTCCGCCAATGTGCCGGGCCCAATGTCGTTGCACCGCGCGCTGCTCGATTTGTACAACGTTCTGGATGCAATACCCGACACCGTCGACATTCTCGTCGGTCATTCGTGGGGCGGCGCCGTAGCGATTCTGGGCGGACGTCGCTTCGACGTATCGCGCATCGTCGCAATCGATCCGATGATCCGTCAAGCGGGCAACGGCTGGTACGACGAGTTCATCTCCGAGCTGCGCGTGCAATTCTCCAAACGCGGAGATGCGCGCGACGCGCTGATCCGTCAAGAGTATGCGAAGCTCGGCTGGGGAGAGGCGGATATCGACGGCAAGGTGCACGCCGTGCGCAACATGACCGTTTCGCCAATCGAGCGTCTGCGTGATGAGAATCCGGCGGAAACCTGGGATCTGCGCCGCGATTTGGAAGACTACCCCAAACCGCTGCTGATCGCCGTTGCCGATTCCGAAGAGAGTATCGTCACGCTGGAGGACCTCAAGTACGTTCGCGAGCGCGGCGGTCCAAATGTCGCGATTCGCGTCTTCGAGGGACAGGGGCACAACCTGCATCGCACCGGATTCGAGGCACTGGTCCGTGAGATGGACTCGTACTTCGATCGAACCGGACCGCTGGTCTCGGTGTCGTAAAAACGCCTTTTGCGCGCGTCACGCGATGCTGCTATAAGACGCCCAGCGCTTTCGCTTGCACCAGTTTTTCCACCGTCAGGTTATGGAAGCCGTGTGCCTGCAAGCGGCGTACGAAGTCCGCGTCGATTCCCAGCGCGCGCAGCTCGATCGCTTGACGGGCTTCCAGGTGCGCGTATCCTACCGACGCCATCTCTTGCAGATAGGACCCATCCACGTTCAGCGCGCGCAGCGGGATAAGTTGCTGCGCATCGACGTCGCCGAACGTGGATCGCATTTGCCGCACATATGGAACATCGATGCGCAGCGCGCGAAATGGTATCAGCTGGTTGTATGTCAAGTGCCCCACACCGGCGGCGTTCATTTGATCGACGAACGCAGTGGACACGTCCAGGAGTGCGGCAGTCAGCACCTTACGTGGTTCATCGATCGTGTAGCCTCGTTGCTGCATGGCGCCGATGTATTGGGAGCTCGGCTCGAACGTGAACCTTCCGCCGCCTTGTCCTTGCTGCAGCCAGCCTTCGAAGGAAACGGTGCCGGCTTCGCGATCGAGCGCGAACGCGGCGCGTCCGCCCGATGATTGCAACTGCGTTTGCGTAAGATGCAGGTCACGCAAGCTGACGTCTTCCGAACTTTGGTCGTGGTAGCCGCCGGACGGGTTTTCCGTACGCAATTCCAGGCGTACGGTTTGAGAATTCGGAATCGACGTGAGCGACCACGACCCGGAAATCTGCTGTTGTGCCGCCGCGGTTAGCGGCAATGCTGCGACGAGCGCGACAAAGGTTGCGGCGATCGTGTGCCTCATAGAATTCCGCTCGCTTTCAGACGAACGAGTTGCTCTATCGTGAGATTATGGAACCCGTGCGACGCCGCTTCGCGGATGAATTTTGAGTCGATTCCCAGGGCCCGGCACTGCGTCAACTGGGACTCGGTAATGTTCGGATAGCCCGCGTCGCGCAGTTCGCGAATATACGCGCCGTCGATGCCTAGCGCGCGCATTTGCGTGAGGGATTGCGGAGTCAGGTTCGCAAAGCCCGAGTTGCGCAGTGCGTCCGCGTAGTCGGGCGTCACGCCGACCGCGCGCAAGCGTTGCAAATCCTCGGCCGTTACGCCGGGAAACTTCGCGCGCATTTCACGGATATAGGCGGAGTCTACGCCGACGGCGCTCATGCCGCGGACGTCGTCGACGGACAGATTGGTATAGCCGGCTGCGCGCAGCGCGTTGATGTAGTCGCCCGTCACGCCGACTGCTTTCATCCCCGCGAGATCGTTGGCGCTTACGCCCGCAAACATACGGCGCATCTGGCGGACATAACTACCGTCTACTCCGACGGCGGCGAGCCGGATCAGATCTTCAACCGAGGGATGCGGGAGCCCGGCCGACTGTAAATCCCGGATGTACTGCGCGGTCACGCCGACGCTCTTGAGGCGAATCAGATCGTCCAGCGAGAGATTGCGGTATCCTTGGCTTTCAAGTTCCGAGATGTAATCCGGCGACGACGCGGCCAGCGTCTCGGAACGGAGCGCGGGCGTGCCCGTCGCGGGTGCGAGTTGCACGTTGGGCGCCACCTGAACGGCTGGGTTCGCGCTCGCTATGCTGCGCTGGAATACCTCGGCTTTCGCGTGAGTTTGCGTTTTAATTGCGAACGTCTGTTTCAGTTCGAACCGGCTTACTGCCGTCGCTCGCGCGGTTACTCCAGCCGGTGCGGGCGGCAGGGTGCGCAGGAGCGGCGGAGGGCTTACGGGCGCGGTCGCTGCAGCCGCAGGAGACGGCGCTGTTTGCACGAGCGATGCTTTGGTTTCGTCTTGATTTTTTATATGCGTTGCCGGGGCCGCGGAGCTCTTCGCTAATTGCTTCCACGGTTTCGCGGCGTGTTGCGCCTGCTGCGCTTGTTGCGTTGTGTACGCGATAGAGGGCGAGACAAAAGCAGCCAAGATCCCAAGAACCGCGAGGATGACGACCGCCGATCCGGCGGGGCCTAACGACGTCCGGATTCGGATATCGCGGCCCGCCTCCAGCAAACGCTCGACGCGGATCGACATGCTGCGTCGCGTTATGAACGCGCCCGGGGCTGCCATAGCGCGGTACGGCCACGCGGTTATTTCGGCAACGCGCGCAAGGCACGTTGCATATTGGCGGATCTCCGCAGTTTGGTTCAACACCCAGTCGTCGCACACGACTTCACGTTCGAGATCGAGCTGCCCGACGATCCACAAAATGCCGGGATTGAAGAAGAAGAGCGCTTGCGCTATGCGTTCGATCGCGTTGATCCAATCGTCGCCGCGGCGCAGATGAGCGAGTTCGTGCAGAACGATGCGGTCGACGTCTTCGGGGCTCAGTTCGTCGATTAGCGTTTCGGGCACGAGAATCATCGCGTCGAACAGGCCGACGGCGATGGGGATGACGATTTCAGGCGAGCGGCACAGGCGTACGCCGCGTCCGCCTTTCGCGGCGCGAGTCCAGCGCTCCATGCGCGAGCGATACTCGATTGAGAGCGGGAGCGCATCGTGTTTCAGGCGCTCCAGATGCAGCAGGCTCGAGGCCAGCCGCAAGAGCGCGATCAGTGCCGCAACGATCCATAGGCCGACGATTGCGTCGACGGCGAAGCGCGGAATTGAAATGTGAAGGCGCGCGAAGGCCGTTTTCGGTTGCGCGGTAGACTGAATCGGCTGCGATAACAGGATTTCGTGCTGCGTCGTTGGCCGTGTCGCGGCATGCGCTTGCGGATGCGAAACCGTGTGCGTTGCCGGACGCGACGCGGTGTGCCTTGCCGTCGTGGTCCAAGCCGGCGGCGGCGGAGGCGCGGAACGAAGCGACATTGCCGCGACGGTAGTCAGCACCGGTACGGCGATGGTCGCAATCAGCGCTACCGTAAGTACGCTGGCGCGCGTCGTGGCATTCGTCTTCGCCGTGAATCGTAAGATGACCGCGCACAGCAGCGCGATCGCGATGCCTTCCCAAAGACTATTGAGCAGCATCGCAAAAGCAAATTGAAGCACCGTGTCGGCAAAGGCGTTCATCGGTGTTCCTCCTCATAACGCGCGATCAGCGACTTGATTTCGTCGAGTTCTTCGGCGGAAGGCCGTGCATCGGCCATCAAGCGAACGGCGAGCGCCGTTTTACTGTTGGAAAAAAATGATGCAACCAAATCGCCGATTGCCGACGTTGCAGCGTCTTCGCGTTCGACGAGCGGCGCATAAATATGAGCGCGAGCTCCGGCTTCGTGCTTTACGAAACGCTTTTGCTCGAGAATTCGCAGCATCGTCAGCACCGTGGTATATGCCAGCGGCGGCCGCGGAAGCGCGGCTACCACGTCGGCGACGGTTGCGCGCCGGAGCTGCCAAAGCACTTCCATAATTCGTAGTTCCGCTTTGGTGAGAGTTCTGCGTTTCGGTCGCGCCACGGTTCCCTCCGGTGCATCTACTAAAGGTTTAGTAGATAGTAGCGCGTGCGGGGCCCTTTGTCAACTAAAGTCTTAGTAGATGCTGGTTCCCGTTAGGAATCGGTAAGCCTGAAGGTAGCCCGATGGCGAGCGCGCGAATGCGCGGTCTGCCTCATCTTATTGGAGTTTACGGGTGAAATCGAACGGATTCGCGCTTGTTACGCTGGCTTTTTGTGCTGTGCTTGCCGCATGCGGCGGCGGAGGCGGTTCCACGCCGCCTACCGTCTTCACGCCGGCGCCCTCGCCGTCGGCGCTCCCGTCCAGGCCGGTTGCCGCGACCGGAAAGGTGGTCGACCACGACACGGGCGCGCCGCTCGCCGGAATTTCCGTCGGTTTAGCGCCGTGGGTCGCCGGAGCTACTCCGGTACCGCAGCCGACGACCGATGCGCGCGGCGATTTCTCGATTTCTGCGGCTAGCGCCGGGCGTTATCTGTTGATCATCGGTTCCGACAATGCCGCGGATCCCAAGAACCGTGCGACGATTCACGACGCCATTACTTTGACGGCGGGATCGACGCCGCAAGCTTTAGTTGCACCGACGATGCCGCCGGTGCCGAGCACGACGTCGAATCCGATCGAGCGCAGCGGCAATTACCGTTTGATGACGTTGGACGCGAACGAACAGGCGTGTCTGGCGTATGAGAATCAGAAGCGTACGGGCCTCGGATATGCGCCTGTTCTTGAGGACGAGTGGCTGGCGGAGAACGTGCGGATGGCGGTGCAGCACGAAGTAAATTCGGGAAGTGTCGGCGGCGGAGGTCTACTTACGAACTACAATGGGGTAGCCGGGCTCGGCTGCGCTAGCATGGTCGATAATGATTATACGGTTGCCGTAAACATGGGCAGCTCTTCATTGCTTTGGTATGCCGGCGATGCGATCTCACAATCAAACGGCGCCGTCGACGAGGGCATGCTCGATCCGCGTGGCCCTTTGCCAGCACCGACGCCTCCAACGGCTTGGCCCTAAACGACCAGTAGCGCTACAGTTTAAGCGCACAATCTAGGGTTGTGTTGGAGGGTTTGATGGTTTCCAGGTAGCAGCGCCTCCGCCCGTTGTGCCGGTTTGAGCGTTTGACCAGCTATTGCTCGTACCGCTGTACGCTATGCTCGGCTCTTGTTTCGAAGGCGTGCAGTGAGCCGCATTCGTAGGTGGCCCCATAGTCGACCACAGAATTGGCGAAACGCAATCAAAAGTGGCTCCAAGATCCGTCCAAGTGCTTCCCCCGTCGTCGCTGGAAAACTCACGGTAAACATACATATCCCGCCACATCCAGGCTCCGCCGCCGGCACAGGGCGGTCCAACGGCACCGGATAAGCATTTCATTTCGTAAGCCTCGGACGTGGCGGTGAGATCGGCGTAACACAAGCTGCCTCGTTGACACAGAGGCGCAATTACGACTGCCGTTACATTCGCGGCTCCGCCATTTGATGACGTTCGATCGGTGGAATACACCTGCAAAACACAGCCCGCTGTACTCGTGGCGGGAGTAATTACTGAATAACCAGTCGTGCTCCAGCGCTGCGGTGATGCATCGACGTAGTTCCAGCAGCCATTGGTTGCGGGGTTCTCAACGCCAAACGGCGACCCCGACGGATAATTCGCCTCACGCGCCCATAGCCGCACCGAACCGTCCGTCACGCAGCCCTGCCCATCCGTGGAATTGAATCCGTCCTCGCCGTTGGTATCCAAACTGCCGTTTTGCAAGTACAACTGTGCGTAAGAACACGTCGCGGATTGCGCGCTTGCGACGCCTCCGCCGAACAGCGCGTTCAGCCCGCGCGCCAAACGTTGCGCCGGCGCATCGTATGCCAGCGCGCCTGGTTCGAAAACGATTTTCCCGAGAGTAACGAGCGGTCCCGTCGTGGGCGTGGCTGCCGGTGCCGGCGTGTATTGCAGCACGATCGTGAAACCGCTGGGCGCCGTTTGCGTCGAAAGTTGCAACTCGCGCAACTCGCTCGCCGTCTCCACGTGAATGAACGTAATCTGATTGCCGCCGTCGATCCACGGTGCGGTACCCGGATAAAATCGCACCGCACCATTTTGCAGCACCGCGTTTTTATAGAGCGCCGAATATACGGGCGTCGACGAGTCCTGCAGCGCCGTAACGGAATAAGTGTGCGCTACGAATTTCGTAATGCCGGAGTACGTTTCGGCCTTTTGCGGCGTCGCCCCCGGAGCAGAATACAAGTAGCGCGTCAGCGTCTGGTTGGCGGCATCGTACGTGTACGACCAAAAATACGACTGGTTCTTGCCGTCGCGCGTGAAAAAGTCTACTTCGTGATAGTCGGCATTCGATGCGCCGTTCACGTCCGTCGGCGGCGTGAATATCGCCCACGCGGAATCTTCCTCGATACGCCACCGGTCGGTTAACGCTCCTACGGCCGCGGCGTCCGCGTTGCGTGCGCTTTGCAGCGTGGACCAATGCAGCGTTCCCGCAATCAACCGCAAGCAGAAGAGGCAAAGCAAAGCGAAGATGGCAACGGCTGCCGTCGTCTCGAGCAAAGAATAACCACGCGAAGCACCCTTCACCGAAGGAAGAGTGCCCGCGTGGTGTCCTGTGGAGGACAGCTAGAGCGCTCTAGGTTTCCCCGAGCGAACGCGTGCGCGCGCCGTCACAGGAACGGTACGGCGCGGCCGTTTCACCGAGCATCGTGGAATACGCCGGCGGGCGTGCCGGGAACGCGGTAAGACCGTCCATTGCGGAACGCCGCTGCACTCCGGCATCCGAACCGAACGACCAAGCCGTTTGCCATGCGACCCTGCCCTCCGACTTCATTTCTTTCCGAAATAAATTTAATCTACGCACGTACATTTTTCGCCGGCGGATTCACCTCCTGCCGGGATGCGGCGGAATTTTGCGAAGCGTTTAGCGCGCGCGGCGTGCGCGCAGTACGAGAGTCGAAAGGACGGCAAGGGCCGCAAGCAGTGCGGCGATCGCGAGAAGCCAGAACGCGGGGCCGCGCGCACCGGGCGCGGCAAGATTGCGGCAACAGCCCCATACTGTCAGCCGCTTATCCGTTGCAACGAACACGTAGCCGTCAACGACGGTCGGACTTACTCCGGCATAGCCGCCGCTGTTGTCCCACTGCCCGGCCGCAACGGAAACCAAGCGGTGGCGCAAATCCAACGCATCGTACGCTTGAAGATACATCACGCCCGTCGTGGGGCGGGTTAAAAGCCAGAGCACCAGCGATTGCCGCGAACCGGCGCGATCGGACGTCACGATAGCCGACTCACCGCCATTGCGTAAGAACACGCCGGTTTCACTACGAAGCTGCAGGGTTCCCGACTGCGGATCCAGCTCGAATTCGCGCACGCCGTGCGGACCGGTGCCGGGAATCGCGACGTACGCGCGCGGTCCGCTCTTCCAAACGACCGGCCCGCCCCAGACGCCCCAGTTGGTTTGTAATTCGTACACGACGCGATCGGGGCACGGCGTGTGAAAGCCGCCCAAATGTGCGCGATCCAACACGTACGTCATGCCGTTCTTTCCGCCGGCGATCGCGAACCGCGTGCCCGGAACTAAAACCACGCCGCCGGATCCCATCTCTTGATCGTGACGATTGTCGTTCACTGCCGTGCATGGAGCGAACAGTGCGCTGCCGGTACTGGTAAGGCTCAACCCCGGCGTCAAGCGGAGAACGGCGTCGGCGTAGCCGCCGTCGGGCACGCGCCCATAGTCGATGCAGCCGTTACCCGTAGAAAAATAGACGTTGCCGTCGCCGTCTGCAGCGGGCGCAAAGCCTTCACCCCATATCGTGCCCATATGCACGTTACCGCAGCGCGGCGAGCGCGTCGTAATGAAATCGTGCTCGAACGCCAACGTGTCCGCCGAATAGGCCAGGATGCGTCCGTAGGTGGTGCCGGCGTGATGATCGCAAAAGCCGGCGAACGCAACGTAGATGCTGCCGGATGACTCCAGCAGCCCGGCGCGCTGCCGATGCACGGACGTGTCGCCGGTGCGGTTAGAAATATCTGCCGTGGCCTTTTCTTCACCGGTTGCCGGCGAGACCGCGTGCAGCGTGTACGCGGGTTTGCCGCCGTCAAGCGTGTAGGCGACCAGGTAGAGCGTGTCGCGCCGCACGTCGATTACCGGCGTCGAAGTAATCCCGATAACCGGCGCCGTGGCGATGCAATTACCGGCCCACGTGGCGGGTACCGGCGTGCCGAAATGGCGTTTCCATAGCAGCCCCTGCGCTGGGCTGAACGCGTAGAGTGTGTCGTTCTCGGTTGTGACGTAGACGATCGGCTCTTTTCGATGCGCGGCCGGAACGTATTCGGCGTGCAAATAG
Source organism: Vulcanimicrobiaceae bacterium (assembly GCA_035938175.1). Lineage (GTDB taxonomy): Bacteria > Vulcanimicrobiota > Vulcanimicrobiia > Vulcanimicrobiales > Vulcanimicrobiaceae > DASRDE01. The sequence continues at coordinate 40,388 of DASZHD010000038.1, read as the reverse complement.
AGCGGCTGCGCGTCGACTTCGCCGTCCAGGCCGTAATCGGCGTATTTTTTAAGCCCGGGAACCGTGCGGATCGACAACGCCGTTTCGCCGTTATTCCAGCCGGTGCGCGCGTTATCGAAGTGGTATGTCGGGTAGCCGGTACCCAGGAGCACCGCACCAAGCAGAAGAGCAGCGGCTTGTATCGAGGCCACGCGGCACGTATTTTCGTGTCCGCATGTTGGCGCCTGCGCGCCAAACCCTACTGAGGCGCCGGTTGAGGAGCAGTGAAGGTAATGCCGGTGCGCTGCACTTCCTGATAGGGCAACAGCCAAACCAGTGATTCGTCGTGAAGATCGACGACTTGCACGTGATTGCCGAACGGGTCGAAGAAATCGCACCGAAAGCCCGGGATAAGCGTAAGGCCGTATTTGCTCGTGAGCTTCTCGCGAACTTCGGCGATCTGATCCTCATCGCGAACCATGATGCCGAAATGCCGGCGCCGTTCCGGCCGAACGGAATCGACCTTGAACATTGCTAGAAACTGATGCTCTCCCAGTTTGAAAAATGCGTCGCCTTCGCCCTCGTCGAGTTTCTCTAAATTGAAGACGTCCTGATAAAACGCGACAGCTTTTTGTACGTCGTCGACTTCGATCGCGATGTGGTTGCAGCCGTAGACCTTTACGCTCATTCCTTGCTCCGTTCATGGATCGTAACCGCTGCTGCGTATACGCGGTTGCGTGGTGCGCGCGATGTAACGCAGCGCCGATCGCTGCGCATCTGCCGGTGACGTAACGATGCGTGGCGCGTCTGCGAATGATGTCCGCGCGGGTTTTAGCACGCAAAAGCGTTCGCCGGGCGTACTAGGTTCGGCCGGACGCGCAACCATCTCACCAGGTCGCTCGCGCGGCGTGCCCCGGCATCGCTGCCGGCTCCTTAACCTGCGCTTCCTTGTCGCTGCCCAACGCAAGCAAGCCATAGGCGTCGACGACTACTGTCACGGGCCCGGAGGGTGCAAAACACCGGCGGATAGGGTAGTCTCGTTTCATGATCACGGGGACGGTAGTCGGTTCCGACGACCACCCGGTCGGCGCCGGCTGCTCATCCATAACGCTACCTCACAAAGGAGACCAGGATGACGTTTTTCAGCCTGCTTATTTCGCTTTTGCTCAGCGCCTCGTCGATAGCGGGGCCGCCTCAGCACGCGTCGACAAGCCACCTGCATTCCGAGCCGGTCCAGGCGCCGGCCGGCGTCAGCCCCACGGGCGGCGGCAGCGGCCGATCCGTCCCATTTGACTGCTATGACAACGGCGGCATGCCGCTCTGCTAGTCGCTATGGACTAACGTGAAGAGGGCCCCACTCACGCTCGACGCAATATCTACTCAGCATGGACGCGAGGGTGGGGCTCGACGACTTTCAACGTGCGTGGCTCAACGGCGACTACACCGGGCTTCTGCACGCGTTGCTCGCGCAGCGGGCATCGCCGCAGCGGGATCTTTTTCTCGCGCAACTTTACCTGCGGTTGGGCCGGCATGCGGATGTTATTCAGCTGATCTCGTCGATGCTTTCGGATCCGGTTACGTGCAGCGAGAGCGACGTTGCCCGTGCGCGGTCATATCAAGCGATGGCGCATGCGGCGCAAGGGGAACGACGCCGGGCGCAGGCCGCACTTGGCCGGATTGGCCCCCGCGATCGCTGGGATGCACAGACGAATGCGGAGATTCGGCTCGATGACGCATTGGTGTACTGGATGCTAAACGACGTTGGGCACGCAGATGATCTGATCCGCGACCAGCTCGCCGTAACAGAAAACGACGTCGATCCGTACATCACCGCGCGTTTCGTCATGCTGAGCAGCTGGATCGCTGCCGCGCGCGAAGACTACACGGCGCAAGCGCAGGCGTTAATGGAATCGATAACGCGGCTGCGCAACGCGCCCGTGCCGGACGTAGGCCTAATTGCGTGGGGCGTGCACGCGCTTGCAACGCTGGTTCGCGACATCGATATGCCCGAAGGCTTTGCCCTTGCGCAAGAAGTAGAAGCCACGCTCCCATGGACCGCCGATCTTGCGATCCAGCGCTTTCGAACCGCGCGCGCGCTCGCGTGGTGTTTAGCGCTTCAAGGTGAATACATTCGCGCGTTCCGCAAGTTGAAGGAGGCCGCGTCGTTTACAAACGATCCGGCAGACCAGGTTCTGGTGCATTTGGATCGCGCCCACGTCTCATTCATATCGGGACAAGAGATCGTCGCGCGCGCGGAACTTTCCGAAGCGGACGATTTGATTCGCGGCACGGACTGGCAGGCATCCGCGTCCGTCGAATCGGGCGCGCTGGTGCACGCGGCAGAACTGTTTTCGGGTGTCGATCCGCACCGGGCGGAAGAATTGCTGGCGCAGGCCGCAATGGTGAAAGAGAAGATGGCGCGCAACATCAGCTACGCGCACGACCGCCGGTACGGCGCGATGGCGAATTTCGCAGAGGCATTGATTCGTGAAGCGCTCCCCGGGCGGCGTGAAACCGCGCGCCTGCGGGCATTGAGTGCCTTTGAGGTCTTCGACGAAATCGGCTACAAGTGGCGAGCGGCACGGTGCGCGATCCTGCTGCACGCGATTACGGGTGAAGAGCAGTGGATCGTTCGCGCGCGCGAATTGTGCGCGTCGTATCCGCGCAGTTTCGTCGCGCAAGAGGTCGCACGCCGTCAGCACGAGACGCTCCCGGTCGAACGGCTCACCGTTCGCCAGCGCCACATCTACCAGTTAGTGCGCGAAGGCAAGACTACTGAAGAAATCGGCTCGGATCTGGGCATCAGCCCGAACACGGTGCGCATTCACTTGGGACGCATCTACGACGCATTCGGCGTGAAGTCGCGAACGCAGTTGTTGGCACGAATCTCCGCATAGACGTCGAAACGGGTGGCGAAAAGGAGGCTTCACCTTGCTACACGCTTTTGTTTTTGCTGCGCTCCTGGCTGCCAAAAGTTCGGGCACGCAGATGTGCGTTCTGGCGCCCGCCGACGTGCGTGCCGCCGGTTTACCCGCCACCGCAAAGCCTCGAATGAATCCCGATCAGCACGGTCAAAGCGCGTACTGCACGTATAACGGCGTTTCGGGGGCCTACGGCGGCGTTGAATTGGACGTGTTTTATCCGGCAGGCGACACGCCGCCGGATGTAATGCAAGCCTTTACTACTGTCATGAGAGAGGATCCGCAGCCCGGCGGATACCTGCCCGTTCCGCTCCCCGGCGCCGACGAGGCGCGGCTTGGATTACGAATTCCCAGCGCCGGACACAAACCGTTTGCCGCAATCGACGTGCGCCGCGGCGATCTGGTCTTTACCATTTCAATCCCGACGGGACCGCACGCCAAAGCGCAGCTGCTGCATTTGAGCGCGCTGGTGCTTTCACGGTTGAAAGCGTAACGCCCGCCCTGACCCTCCGGTAACTCTCAGGCTTTAGACGTAGGGTTGCGGCATGGAAGCCGCAGTCCCCGTCTATCGACACTCCGCAATTACGCGCATCACGCACGGCGCGTTCGGCCTTGCTTTTTTCGGTCTCGCGCTTACGGGCACGCAATTTCTTTTACACGCACGCTGGATTCGCAATCCGCTGTTAATACACGAAATTTTGGCGGGCGTGACGATCGCAAGCGGTCTTGTCTATTTCGGGCACGCGCTGCTAACCGGCCGCTTGCGTTCGCTGCTGTTCGGTGCGCGCGACATCCGCGGACTGGTTCCCATGACCCTCTACTATTTGCGGCTGCGCGCCACACCGCCGGAATACGCCGAATATAATCCCTTGCAAAAGCTGGCGTATACGGTCGTGTTGTTGATGCTGGCACCGCTCATCGTTGCAACCGGCTTGGCCATTTGGCCGCACCTTGCACTGTTCCGGCCGATTGCAAACGTCTTCGGCGGGCGCCGCGCCACCTCGGTGTGGCACCTCGGCTTCGCTCTCGAGTTGCTGTTGTTTTTCGCCGGCCACATGGTGATGGTTGCGACGACGGGACTGTGGCAGAATCTGCGCGCGATCGTTACCGGCTGGTCTACGCCCGTTATGCAGCCTATGCCGGTCGAATCTCCATCGCGCCGGCGAACTGCCCGGCTTCAAACCGGTACTGTAAGTGCCGCTCGACGCGCACGTTCGTAACGCACCGGGGACGAAAGACGGCCAGACATTCGCCTTCGGGACGGCGAACGCTGCGGAAGGCGATTCCGTCGACGCGGTTGCGTTCGAACAGCTTTCGAGCGTAGCGCTGTGAAAACGAGTAGTCGTTTGTATCGTACAGACGCGAACGCCGCGTCTTCGTCCGGACGTCGTCGAAATCGCCAAGAATCCGCGCGCTGTACACGCGCATGTGCACGATTTCACTTTGGAAGCCCGCGTGGGTAATGAAGCGTAAACGGTGATACGCGGTTTCGGCGATCGCGGTTTCTTCTTCGTGTGCGGCATAATACACGCCGTACGTGCCGTCCGAGAATCGGCTCGCCTTCGTATGCGTAAAGGACGCCATGATCGGGGTCGTACCCTGTCCGGAGATGCGCTCTTCCGGCCGTACCAGCGAAAGTTCCCCCGCTTCGGTAAGGATGCGCGGATTTGTGGCAGATTCTAAAGTGACGACCGCATCCAAATCATCCGCATCGGCGACGTCGTCATAAATTCCGACGGGCGGATAGATCGACGGAATGATGCGAAACGCGGGATGCCAGTCGAGCTGGGTTACCATCCGCGTTCGCCGTCCAAATACCGGCGAACCACGTACAAATCGCCGACCTTGCCGGCCAGCATCAAATCCAACGGGGCGTGGCCGTTGAAAACCGGCGCGCTATTCTTTCGGCGGATCCATGAGTCGGCGGCTTCTTTGCGCGGCAATAGGATTTGGAGTGCTTTGTAGATTCCCAGGATGTACGAAATGCGTTCGAGCGTGTCGCGTGAGAGCTGCGCGTGTGCGGGATCGCGCTGGTGTTTGAAATACGTCGACGCCTTCAGGCCCAGCAGCCGCTGACGCTCGCGCGCGTTCAACTCCCAGCGGTCGGCGATATTGAAGAAGGTTCGCAGCGCCGGCCCGGAGAGGCGGCCGCTGTCGTCGAGGACGTCGGAGGGGCCGACTGTCAGCGTTGAAACGCTCATACTCCAAATATAGACTGATTCCTCAAATGTGTCTATATCGGCATTGCTAGCCTCGTCATCATAGTCATCCTGAGGTATCGAAGGACCCTGAGGAATCGAAGGGCCGTCCCCAAACGCCTCGATGCCTCGGCGTGGTTCGATACCTCACCATGACGAAGGGCCCGCTCAAGAAGCGCCTCGATGCCTCGGCGTGGTTCGATACCTCACCATGACACGTGTCATCCTGAGGCACCTTGTCATCCTGAGGTATCGAAGGACCCTGAGGTATCGAAGGGCCCGTTTTTAGCGCGCCTCGATGCCTCGGCGTGGTTGCCGGCTCTCGTTCATCCGTGGACTCCGCCGGCACTAGCGCATCCTGCGCGTCGCGATACCTCACCATGACGAAGGGCCATCCAAAAAGCGCCTCGATGCCTCGGCGTGGTTCGATACCTCACCATGACGAGATAATAAGCAAGCGATCGCCGTCGTGCTGCGGCGGCATTTATCGACTTGCGCAACCCCCCGCCCGCGAGTATAATCTTCCTCTGTGCTCCGCACCCGATAGTGCCTCCTTATAAGGAAGAGCCTTGAGGGCGCCGGCCAGCGGCAACGGTGGGACGGCTTACGAGACAACGTGAGTACCCGCGCCCTGCGTCAGCTGCGGTCGGTTTGGAGCAGTCACTCAAGGTGACAAAGCAAACTTGAACCTCATTGACGTCAACAATTTCGATGCGATGCGCATTGGCCTCGCATCGCCCGAACAGATCCGTGCGTGGTCGTTCGGCGAGGTAAAGAAACCGGAAACGATCAACTATCGCACGCTCAAGCCCGAACGCGACGGCTTGTTCTGCGAGAAGATCTTCGGACCCACCAAAGACTGGGAATGCCACTGCGGCAAGTACAAGCGGATCCGCTTCAAAGGCATGATCTGCGATCGCTGCGGCGTGGAAATCACGCGCGCGAAAGTCCGCCGCGAACGCATGGGCCACATCGAACTGGCGACGCCCGTCAGCCACATTTGGTATTTCAAGGGCGTGCCCAGCCGTATCGGCATTTTGCTGGATATGTCGCCGCGCCAGCTCGAAAAGGTGATCTATTTCGCCGCGTACGTGGTGATCGATGCAGGCAACACGCCGCTGCAAAAGCGTGAAGTTCTGACCGAGCAAAAGTATCGCGAACATCGCGAGAAATTCGGCAACGCGTTCAAGGCGGGCATGGGCGCCGAAGCCATTCGCGAACTGCTCCGCGATCTCAACCTGCGCCGCATTCAAGAAGAGCTGCGTAAAGAATTCAAAGAAACGACCGGTCAAAAGCGCCTGAAGGCAATCAAACGCCTCGAGGTCGTTGAGGCGTTTCTGAATTCCGGCAACAAACCGGAGTGGATGATTCTTTCCGCCGTGCCGGTGATTGCACCCGAACTTCGCCCGATGGTGCAGCTCGATGGCGGGCGTTTTGCCACGTCGGATTTGAACGATCTCTATCGCCGCGTGATCAATCGCAATAACCGTCTGAAACGGTTGCTCGAATTGAGCGCGCCCGAGATCATCATCAAGAACGAAAAGCGCATGCTGCAAGAAGCGGTGGACGCGCTGATCGACAACGGACGTCGCGGCCGCCCGGTTACGGGTCCGAACAACCGTCCGCTGAAATCGCTTAGCGATATTCTGAAAGGTAAGCAAGGCCGCTTCCGTCAGAATCTGCTCGGCAAGCGCGTCGACTATTCGGGACGTTCCGTCATCGTCGTCGGCCCGTCGCTAAAACTGCATCAATGCGGTTTGCCGAAAGAAATGGCGCTCGAGCTGTTCAAGCCGTTCGTCATGAAGAAGCTGGTAGACCGTGCACAAGCGCATAACATCAAGAGCGCAAAGCGCATGGTGGAGCGCGTGCGTCCGGAAGTCTGGGACGTCCTCGATGAAGTCATTCGCGAGCACCCGGTACTGCTGAACCGCGCACCGACGCTGCACCGTTTGGGCATTCAGGCATTCGAACCTGTGCTGGTCGAAGGTAAAGCAATTCACTTGCATCCGCTGGTGTGCACGCCGTACAACGCCGACTTCGACGGCGATCAAATGGCCGTGCATCTTCCGCTAAGCGCCGGTGCGCAGGCGGAAGCGCGCATCCTGATGCTCTCTGCAAACAACATCTTGTTGCCCGCATACGGCAATCCGGTGTCGATTCCGACGCAAGACATGGTGCTCGGACTGTACTACCTCACGTTCCAACGCGAGGAATACAAGGGGCCCGCAAAAGCGGCAATCACCGAAGACTACGACGATCGCGTGTATCGCGCTCGGGACGCCGACGGCAAAGCTCGCAAGCGGGATACGTCCAACGGCGAACGGCTGCTGACGTTCATGGACGCCAACGAAGCGATCATGGCGTACAGCACGCACAGCGTCAGCTTGCACGAATGGGTCAAAGTACGCTGGAAAGGCGAGCTGATCCGCACGACCGTCGGGCGTGTAATCTTCAACAACGCGATTCCGCTGAACTGGAATCTGCCGTTCGTCAATTACATTCTCGATAAGACGGCGCTGAAGAAGCTCATCACGGCCTGCTATCGTACGTACGGCAATGCCGAAACGGCGAAGTTCCTGGACGCCATCAAGGACCTCGGATTCCACTACGCGACGCAATCGGGTACGACCGTGTCGATTAACGACATCATCGTTCCGGAAGCCAAGCACGAGATTCTGGATAAGGCGCAGCACGAGGTCGACAACCTGCACCGGTTGTACGAGCAAGGCTTCATTTCGCAGGAAGAGCAGTACAACAAGACCATCGAGATCTGGCAAAAGGCCGGCGACGACGTCACCGTCGCGATGCAAGAGGCGCAGAACCCGCTCAACCCGGTGTTCATGATGGCGACCTCCGGCGCGCGCGGTTCGATTGCGCAGGTCAAACAGCTCGGCGGTATGCGTGGTTTGATGTCCGACCCGTCGGGCCGAATCCTCGAAATTCCGGTCAAAGCCTCGCTCAAAGAAGGCCTGACCGTTCTCGAGTACTTCATCTCGACGCACGGCGCGCGTAAAGGTCTTGCCGACACCGCGCTGCGTACGGCGGACTCCGGTTATCTTACTCGCCGTCTGGTCGACGTCGCGCAAGACGTCATCATTCGCGAGGAAGATTGCGGAACTGCCAACGGTATTACGGTAAGCAACATTGCAGCCGGCAAAGAGATCATCGAGCCGCTGCAAGACCGCATCATCGGACGCCGCGCTGCGGAAGACATCAAAGATGGTAAGAACGCCATCGTCAAGCGTGACGAAGAGATCGACGAAGAAAAAGTCAAAGCGATCATCGACGCCGATATCAAGACGGTGAAGATCCGCTCCGTGCTAGCCTGCCAGGCGAAGTACGGCGTGTGCTCGATGTGCTACGGACGTAACCTCGCCACAGGGAACAAAGTGGACATCGGCGAGGCCGTCGGCATCATTGCGGCGCAATCGATCGGTGAACCGGGCACGCAGCTCACGCTGCGCACGTTCCACACCGGCGGCGTTGCAACCGAAGACATCATCACCGGTTTGCCGCGTGTCGAAGAAATCTTCGAAGCGCGTAAACCCAAGGGTCAAGCGGTCGTTACCGAGCAAGCCGGCGAAGTGCGGTTCGGCGAGGAGAAGAATCGCCGCATCGTGATCATCGTCGACGAAACCGGCGAGCAGCACGAGTACGACATTCCGCACGGAACGCACTTGGTCGTGCATGAAGGCGATAAGGTTGAGGCGGGCGACCAACTCAACGAAGGTTCGCTCAACCCGCATGACGTGCTGCGCATCAAGGGCGAGACCGCACTGCAGAACTACCTGGTTCAGGAGGTGCAGAAGGTCTACCGCTCACAAGGCGTGGACATCAACGACAAGCACATCGAAGTGATCGTGCGTTCGATGCTGCGCAAGGTGAAGATCCGCGACGGCGGCGACACGCAGATGCTGCCCGGGCAGCTGGTCGAAAACTCGTTCTTCAGCGAGCAAAACGAGCGGCTTAACGGCGAGCAGCAGCGGGCGGAAGCCGACCCGGTGCTCCTCGGTGTCACCAAGGCATCGCTGGCAACGGAGTCGTTCCTTTCTGCCGCATCGTTCCAAGAGACGACTCGCGTACTCACTGATGCCGCGATCAAGGGCAAACACGATCCGCTGCTGGGTCTGAAAGAGAATGTCATCATCGGCAAACTCATTCCGGCCGGCACGGGTATGTCGCGCTACCGTAACTTGCAGATCGAACCGGAAGGCCAAGATCTGGACGACGAGGGACGGCCGCGCAACGCGTTTGAAGCCTCGCTGTACGACGGCATGTCGGCCGACGATGCAGCGCTGCAAGAGATCATGGGCGCGAACGGTGACGGCATGCAAAAACTGGTGAGCGCGTACGATCGAACGCGTGAACCGGCTACCGTGCAGTACGAAGGCGAGTACGAAGATGATCTCAACGTGCACGCCGCGCCGCGCAAGACGCAGTACGACAAGTCTGCAGGCCTGGCGAAGGGGATCAACCCGGAGGACCTCTGACCTCCAGTCATGCTGAGATCCTCGTCATGCTGAGGTATCTCGTCATGCTGAGGTATCGAAGCACCCTGAGGTATCGAAGGGTTTGAAAATAAAGAGCGCCCGCAAACGCGGCGCTCTTTTTCTTTTATTCCCACATGGGCGCCGACTAGAACGTGCAGGCGTTGAGCAGATTTGCAAATTCGATAACTAAGCGATCCGCATCGGCTAACGCTGGAGATAAACGTCGACGATAGTGCGTCCATTCCTATCGACGGGATAATCGAAAAGCCACACGGTCGTGGCGGCATTATTTATCCACTCGCCATTGGGTATTTGGCGTTGCTCCGGCGGCAGCTCGAGCACTCCTGCGCAGATGTACTTCATGACTGCGTCCGCGCTGTCGCCGAATTCGACGCGCTCACGCAAACCGGACGATCGCGCGGCTGGCCCGCTGACGTTCCGTCTGCGTGAAAGCAGGCGCTCTGACGTCGCGGCAGTTTTTCGTCCTTCGAGGCAGCAGCGTTTATATTTCTTTGCCGCTTCCTCAGGGACAGGGATCGTTACGTTCAAAACCTATGGAGATTGATGGGCGCAAGCGGTCTCTAGTGTAAAAGGACCTGGCCTCGCCGCTGAATTTTCGAGTACCATGAACCCAAGTGTGGGCCGCGATCGCCCGCCATAGGAGGCAGGTTCATGAACATTGCTGTCTTCCGGCCATTCGTGTCCCGCGCTGTTGGCGCGTCGTTGCTCATTCTGTGCCTCGTAGCGTGTTCGCGGAGTGCGGTTCCGTCCGGCGCTCCCGCGGGAAGCGGCAATAATCCGTTTATGCGGCAAGTCGCGCCCGCCTCGCTGGCCGCCGATGCGGCCGCTCCGGGAGCAAATCGGACCGAGCAGAGCGCGCAGGGCGCGCCCATAGCCTTGTCGGCGCCGATCGGATTAGCCGAAAGCAAAACAGGTCTGCTCTACGTCGGCAATCACGGCGGCACGTGTCCGCCGTGTCAGGTTCTCGTCTACAACGCCGCCGGCGTTCAACAGACCAGCAAAACGATCACCAAGGGGCTAGACAATCCCGCAGGCCTGGCGTTCGATTCGTCCGGGAAGCTCTACGTGGCGAATTACTCCAACCAGACAGTGACGGTCTACAGCTCAACTGGGAAGCAGATCGTGTCCCGAACGATGCATACGGATCCGAATTATAATCCCTCCGGCGTGCAAGTGGACGATGAACTCAACGTTTGGGTAGCGAATCGCACGAATAACAACATCGGGATTGGCGAGATTCAGGTCTTTAATAAGTCGGGCGCAGTGATTCACACAATTACGTCCAACCTCGTCTATCCACTGGGCATCGTTTTCGCGGGTTCCACGGAAGACGCGTGGGTTGGTAACTCCGAGACTCCGAACGATGCCATGACCGTATACGACGCGTCCGGAAACTTCGTCAAGAAGGTTTCCACGCGGAAGTTCGTGCCGACCTACCTGGCGATCAGAACGGGCAAACTTTACGTGACCGACGGATTGGATTCGGAGCTCAAGGTCTTCAGTATGTCGGGGAGTGTCTCGAAAACGATCAAGGCCGGGCTGGACTTACCGTACGGCATCGCGTTCAATGCCGCGGGCGACTTTTACGTGGCAAATGTCGGGAACAACACGATCACGGAGTACAACTCGGCGGGGACGCTAATCAAGACGATACACTGACCGCGCCGTGGAGTCGGGGCGCCGCGCCGACTCGCACTCGCGGGACACGCGCTTGCGGGTTGCCGCTTCCGTTTATCACTGTCACGAAAACCTTCACCGTTCGCGCATGCGCATCGGTAACCGAAAGCGTGCACTTACCGGCTATGACCGGATTAACCCGAATATTGTGATCGAATCCTGAAATCACGCTAGCCGTGCAAATCTTCGGATTGGAAGAAGTGACGGTAAATGGGCCGCTGTTGCCTGTTTCTCCCATGCCAATCAGTCCGGGAGGCAGCGGGTTACCGTTCGGATCTTTGAGGTAGAGATTAACCTTAACGGAAGGGTACACGGCCCACGTCGCGGTGAGCGCAATACGCTCGATACAGGCTGCTTTTGATGCGGTTACGCAACTAACCCATGGAACGCCGATTCCGTCGACGATAATTCCGCTTCCTGCAGCGAGAGTCGGCGTAGGAAGAACGACGATCTTCTTGTTCGCGATGTCATAGATGCCAAGACCGCCAAAATGAAAATCGAGAAAATAGATCTTGCCGCTGCCCGCGGCGACGACGATAGGCTCTATTCCGATCGACGGCAGCGCAAGCGATGCAAACGAAGGAGCCGCCTTCGCCGGACCGCTGTCCAGCGCACCCTCACCGGTCGACGTGCCCAAAAAAGGAACGGCCGCATAAATCTTGCTATCGCCGCCCGCCGCTATGCCTGCGGCGCTTGGATAGTCTGGCGGACCATACGGACCTTGGGGAAACTGCGTGAACGAACTAGTCCCCTTCGACGCTCCGCTGCTCGCAACGCGATCCACGCCATCGTTGTCGCCATCGGTTGCCCAGATGTGCTTGTCCGCGCCGAGGACGAGCCAGGACGACGTTGGCGGGTTCCCTCCGGGCGGCGTCGTCAGCGGATAGAGTTTTACGGCGTCGGTTGTTTGATTAATCTCCCCGACAGTATCGCCGCCCTTACCAAAGTTGCCCACTCCGAACCAGAGCTCACCATCAGCCCCAATGGCAAGGCCGCCGATTAGACCGTTAATGCCGCCCGGTGATAACGGACCGACCGGAATCGATATCGGCGTATCGGTTCCGCCGATTCCCGCGTACTTATCGATCGTGGGCGTCCCGCTTGCATTGTCGAACTCTTCAACCCACACGCTTCCGTTCGAAGTTTCGTCGATAAAGCTCGGCGTGTACGATACGGCTTGAAAGGTCTGCGTGCGGGTGGTCAGGTCGAACTTCCCAATTTCGCCGCTCAGGCTGCCGATGTTCTGCGAAGTGGTTGCATAGTACAGCTTTCCATCCACACCCAAGCGCATGTCTGCGACCCCGGCGGAATTCGCGCCACCGTCACCGAGTGTATACACGGTGGTGCCCGAACCGTAGATCGGCACGCGCGTAACGTCGCTTTGAATGCGCTGAAACTGCATCGGAATTGAAGAAGCGGGCAGCGCTGCATTGCGCGCGCCGCAGGCAGAAACTGCGAACGCCATAATCGCTGCGAAAGGCAGGCGAAAACTCCATTGTGTCATACCGGCCCTCATCGACCCAGCGTTTCCCGGAAGAGTCTACCCCTCCGAATTTGATGAACGCGCGCTTGCGGATTGCCGCTTCCGTTTATGACCGTGGCGGATACCTTCACCGTTCGAGCGTGCGAATCAGTTACGGAAAGGGTGCACTTCCCGGCTTTTACCGGAGCAATCTGAATATTGTGATCGAATCCTGAAATCACGCTAGCGGTGCAAATCTTCGCATTGGAAGACGCGACCGTAAACGGACCGCTATTGCCCGTTTCCCCGATGCCGATCAGCCCGGGAGGCAGCGCGTTGCCATTCAGATCTTTGGTGTAAAGATTAATTTTTACAGACGGGTACACGGCCCACGTCGCGGTGAGCGCGATTCGCTCGACGCACGATATACCGGTTGAAGTCGCGCATCCCAGCCACGGCGTTCCGGACGTATCGACGGCGAGGCCTCCGAACCCGCCGGGAGCGGTTGCGGTCGGTAACATCACCATTGTGTGGGCGGCCGTATCGTACACTCCCAGCCCTGGGAAACGGAAATCCACGAAGTATACTTTTCCCGGGCCGGCGGCAAAAACGGTTGGTTCCACGCCGATCGAAGGCAACGGTATCGATGAGAACGATGGCGCTGAATCGGCCGGGGAGCTGTCGACGGCTCCCACGAGGGGGTTCGCCTGGAAATCGACGCTTCCAGTATAGATTTTCTTGTTGGTAGCGGAGACAATCCCAATCAGCTGATAAGCCGAGCCCTGTGGTAGCAAAACGTCCGTATTGGTTCCCTTCGAGCTTCCGCTGGTCGCGACGCGAAACACTGCATCGTTAAGGGCGTCGGTCAGCCAGATGTGCTTATCATTTCCAAGCGCCATGTACTGCGGCGCCGGAGGGAATCCACCGCTCGGCGTGGTCAGCGTGTACACCTTTACCGCGTTGTTCGCTTGATTGATTTCGCCCACTTGCGGAGAACTGTCGGACCCGAACCACAACTCGCCATCCGCGCCGAGAGCAATTCCGCCGTCGATGCCATTTCCAAAGTTGTTTCCGCAAGCGAACGGGCCAATCGGAATCGCAATAGGCGTGTCCCGGCCCCCAATCCCAGCGTAGCGATCGATGGTTGGATTACCGCTGGTGTTGTTCAATTCTTCGACCCAAACGCTTCCATTGGAAGTTTCTTCGATGAACGAGGGCGCATAAGCGACGGTTTGAAAAACCTGCGCGTGCGTCGAAACATCGAAATTACCCACCTCGCCGCTGGTAGGAAACGAACATAACGACGTAAATGGCGCAATGGTGCCCCAATAGAGCTTCCCATCCGCCCCGAGTCGCAGATCCGTCAGAGTGCTCGCATTCGTGCCGCCGTCACCGAGCGTGTACACCACGGGGCCACTTTCGCCCATGCCTTGAACGGTTTGGAAGTGCAGTGGGACCGATGGAACGGTGGAACTCGGGTTGTGACCGCCGCACGCGATGAACGCAAAGATCGCAATTCCGGCTAGCAATAAGCGAAAATTGGGTTGTGACATACCGATCTCCAATTCGACCCGATCGTGGCCTGGGACAGTTTGCCCTTGCCAATCGGTCGAGAAAAGCCTTCCCCAAACCGGATAGACTCCGCACCACGAACTGCAACGTACTACGGTGGCGCTAGCTTCAGCGCGTTGACGGATGCCTCGCGAGCCGCGCCGAGCGATACCGCTACAGCGGCTGCGGAAACGGGTATTTTGTGCCTTCCCTCTGACCATGGCTAGCCTACTTGCAGCTATCGATCAGAAGCTCGCGGAACACGATCGCCGTTTCGACGAGCACGACCGCCGGTTTGATTCGATCGACCGTCGTTTTAGCCGGCTGGTATCGCGAATCGAGAGCCTCGAGGCGAGGTTCGTCTAGGCGAAAACCGCACGTGCAGCTAGGTGCGCTGCTTAGCACAACGCGTGCTATGATACGCCCATGGCGGGTACGTGGGTTCGCATGGCGCAGCAGCCGTCGTTCAACGTCGGGACGATGTTGCTGATGACCGACGGCAGCGTTTTATGCCACGACGCGGGCGGCGGGTACGGCACGAGCAACTGGTGGAGACTTGCTCCCGACAGCCAGGGCAGCTACCGGGAGGGAACGTGGAGTCAGGTTGCCTCGATGCCGAATACGCCTGCCGGCGTGTCGTACAGTCCGCTGTACTTTGCATCCGCAATCCTGAACGACGGCCGCGTCTTTGTTGCCGGCGGCGAATACAACGGATCGGCGACCGAGGCCGAGTCGCTGATGGCGGTTGTCTACGATCCGTTCGCGGATGCGTGGTCCACTCTGCCGACGCCCAGCGGCTGGACTTCGATCGGCGATGCACCGTGCTGCGTTCTACCGAACGGCACCGTGTTGATCGGCTCCATTTCGTCAAACGCAACCGCGATCTACGATCCGGTTGCCAACGTATGGAGCAATGCTGCGCCAAAAACGAACGGGTCTAGCGAAGAAGAATCATGGGTGCTGCTTCCCGAGAACACCGTGCTGAGCGTCGATTGCAACGGCCATCCCCAAACCGAGAAGTACGTCATCGCAAACAACACGTGGATATCGGCCGGTGCGACGCCGTCGGATCTAGTCGAAGCCGCATCGCTCGAAGTAGGCCCGGCGATTCTGCTTCCGGACGGTCGCGCTTTTGCGATCGGAGCGACCGGCAAAACTGCGCTGTACACCACGCAAACGAACCCGACGGATCCCGGCGTGTGGCAGGACGGCCCCACGTTTCCCGCAGTTCCGGGCGTCGCGAATCTCGGCGCAAAAGACGCGCCCGCGTGTTTACTTCCGAATGGCCGAGTCTTATGCGTTGCCGGGCCGGTCGACGGCGTCAGCGGCGACTACTTGAGTCCGACGTATTTCTTCGAGTTCGATCCCGTTGCCGGCACTATCAGCGCCGTGGCGGGCCCCGGTAACAGCGGCTCGCCGCCGTTCGCCGGACGAATGATTCTGTTGCCCACCGGCGACATGATGTTTTCGAACAGCTCGCAGGACGTCGAGATCTACGTTACGGACGGGGCGCCGCAGGATTGGTTTCGTCCGACGCTGACGAGCCCGCCCGCAGCGCTCACTCGCGGCAGCACCTACACGATACACGGCACGCAGTTTACCGGACTCTCGCAAGCGGTTGCCTACGGTGACGACGCATCGATGGCGACGAACTATCCGCTCGTGCGGCTCGTGCAAGGTTCGACGATAGTATACTGCCGCACGTTCAACTTTTCGACCCGCGCGGTTGCAACCGCCGATCAAGACGCGTCCACGGATTTCGCCGTTCCACAGGGAATGAACTCGGGCTCGTATCTGCTGCAAGTTGTAGCCAACGGTATTGCATCGGCGACGGCGCCTGTGACGGTAAATTGATGAAAAGACGCTGCGACATGCGCACGTGGTAGGTCCGCTGCATTACCGCTGCAGGCCCGCCAAGCACCGGCGGCATATCAGTGCGGCATGCAGTGGCAAAGTGACACTTTCAGCCACATAGCCTTCACCGCTATCGGCTGTGTGGCGCTCCTTTCCGCCTTGTCCGCGTGCGGCGGAGGTTCCACACCGGCCGCCGCCGCTCCCCAAATGCCGCCCGCCCAAGCGGTGAGCCCTACCCCGGCGCCTACGCCGGATTCGCCCGGACCGATGGTAGGGCGAATCAAGCACGTCGTTATCATCATTCAAGAAAACCGCACGACCGACAATTTGTTCAACGGTTTTCCGGGTGCGGACACGGTGATGAGCGCCATCAAACATGACGGTACGCGGGTGCCGCTGCAGCAGGCAGCGCTAGGTGATCCGATCGATCCGTGTCACCTCCAGTCGTGTTTCGTCGCCGATTACGATGACGGAAAAATGGACGGCTGGGATGACGCGCGTGAGGACGGGCTAACGTCATACACGTACGTCCGCCAATCCGATATACAACCGTATTGGACGCTGGCGTCGCGTTATACACTTGCCGATCGCATGTTTCAAGACAACACGGGTCCGAGCTTCCCCGCGCATCTGTATCTGATCGCCGGGCAAGCCGCAAGCATTGACGGGCTTCCCTTCAATAATGCCTACGACGGACCAGGCGCCTATTGGAGCTGCGCAGCGCCACCGAAAACGTTGGTAACGACGTTGCTGCCCAGCGGCGAGAAAGGCCCCAGCGTCTCTCCCTGCCAGAATTTTGAAACCCTTGCCGACGATTTGGAAGCGCACGGACACACGTGGCGGTCGTACGCGCCGGCTATCGGAGTAGACGGATTTCAGTGGTCGGCGTTTTCGGCAATTAAGCACATCTTCGAAGTCGCGAGCGAATGGTCAAAAGTCGTCTCGCCCGAAACGACGGTGCTTGCCGATGCACAAAACGGGAATCTTCCGGATGTGACGTGGGTAACGCCCTCGCTCTTTGATTCCGATCACGGCGTTTCGGCGTCGCCCGCAAATGGCGGCCCGAGTTGGGTTGCGTCGGTCGTCAACGCAATCGGAACCAGTCCCGACTGGAACTCCACGGCGATATTCATCACGTGGGACGATTGGGGCGGATTCTACGATCACGTGCTCCCGCCGAAGATCGACTATATGGGCTTAGGATTCCGCGTCCCCCTAATTGCCGTTTCGCCCTATAGCAAACACGGATACGTTTCACACGTAACGCACGATTTCGGCAGCATTCTGCGCTTTGCCGAAGAGACGTTTCAAGTTCCGTCGCTCGGCGGACGCGACGCGACCGCTGACGATTTGCGCGATATGTTCGACTTCACGCAGGCTCCGCAATCCTTTCAAACGATCCAGTCTCGATTGCATGCCTCGGATTTACTCCGCCAGCCGCGCTCCAGTCGTCCGCCCGACGACGATTAGTTCGGCGGCCTATGCCGGTACGGCTGCGACGACTTGCGGATCCTTCGGATTTCCGCCCCATTGGTTGGAACCCGGCTCGCTGTCGATGCAATTAAAGATCAACAGAATCAGTGCGCCGGCGAACGGCACAAACACGATGAAATACCACCAGCCGCTCTTGCCGATGTCGTGGAGCCTGCGGACTTGCACGGCGAGCGACGGCAAGAAAACCACCAAGGAATACAGGTTCAGCGGTATCGCTGCATTTTGAAAGCTGACGACCCATTGCGTGTCGTTGTTGTTCGGCGGATGCGCGACGACCGCGAAAATCACCGGTATCATCAGCACGACCGTGATCAGGAAATTGATTAGCGCGAACATCCAGAACTCCATGCGTCGCGCCCGCCCGCCAAAGTCGACGTAATGCCGGAGTACGCGTAAATACCAGCTCATCATTTCCTCCGTAGCGACGTGCCCACCACACGTGCGGCTTTACGGCACAATGCTCACCGGACCGGCGCGGCTCCTGGCGATTGATTCCAAAGGACTACTGACGCGCTTTTACTCCTCGCCCTCGTAGTAATTGACCTCGGGCGTCGCGCGCACGAGCCGAAGCCGTCCGTGCGTTGTCCATATCCCGAACTTGTCCGAATCGGGATAAAAGCACGCCTCCAAGTCCACAGCGGCTTCCTCCATTCCAACCAGAAGCACGAGACACGGCATCGTTCCGTTGTTGCGCACTTGATGCGCTCCGGTCTCGCCCGCGGGAAACGCGATGAAATCGCCGGGCCGGCACTCAATTGCGCCGTCCAAGGTGCGAATCGTCGGATTGCCCTCGAGCACGTAGAAGAATTCTTCGCAGCGCACGTGCCAATGCAGTGGACAGTACGCTTTTCCGGGCGCAATACGCGCGAGGCGGTAGCCGATTTGACGCGCGCCGATCAGGAGTCCGACTTCGCCGTCATCATTCGCGTATTTACCTGGACGCGTGACGGAGTACTCGATTTCGGCGACGTTGATGCGATGAATCTGCGGCCCACCGCGACGACGCAAAAGCGCTCCAATGGCAGCGTCTGCATCCGCAAATAGCGGTTGACCGTCGCAGAGCAGCAGAGCGCGCAGCTCCAATGCCCAGAGCCTGCGAAGCGTAAGGATGAACTGCTGTACGTCCTGCAACTTTTCATCAGGCAACAGACTCAGCGAGCCTGCCGGCGTCCCCAGCAGGGCGTCCCCGACGACCGCGGCCTTCGCCTGCGGTAAATAAAGCGCGATCTCTCCGGACGTTTTGCCGTTCGGAAGATCTAAAGCCACCGCGCCTTCGAAAACGTGTTCGCCATCTTTAACGGTTGCATCGACGCGAACGCCGAAGAGCGCGGCTTCACGTTCACCGGCGACGACGCGCGCGTCGAATCTAGCTACCAGCGCCTGCGTCGCGCGTTCGTGATCGCGATTCGTCAGCACGATCGTATGGATGCGGCCCATTGCGGCAATCGCGTCAAGCGACGCGTCATCGAGCGGCAACGGATCGACGCAAACGAATCCGCCGTCGCGTTCAAAAAGGTAACTATTGAAGGCCATTCCACGGTCCGGCTGCCATGCCGACCACATCCAGGCGCCGGGAATCTCAAGCGGTGCTATCATGCCGGGCGCCTTCAGCGGCAGTATACGCGCGCCCCGTCGCTCAACGCGGTTGCCTGGTCTCAATCGGGAGCGGCAGTGCTACTATCGTGAAGCCGGGACTACGCTTATTTTCCAAGCGGAGGTGCATTTTGCGTACATACGTTCGAATAACCCCGGACATCGAAAAGGCAAACCGAGCCATTCCGGACGGAACCTTTGAGCGATTGCTCCAACACACGATGGAAATGTTGAAGCCGGAAACGGCGTTCTTTTTCGCCGACGGCGGTAAGCGCACGGCGAATCTCGTTTTCGACTTGAAGGATCAATCCGACATCCCGATGATCGCCGAGCCCTGGTTCATCGAAATGAGTGCGACCGTCGAATTCTTTCCATGCATGAACGTCGACGATGTAAAACTCGGCCTCACCAAGGCGATGGCCGATATGCGAGTTCCCGCCGGCGTCTAACGGCGAATCGAAAAAGAAACAAAAGGCCGGCCGCACGTTGCTGCCGGCCTTTCGTTATACACGTACTGCGGTACGGCTGCTCGCAGCAACCTCGCCTCGCGTCGTGTTCGATTGCGCTTGCGATCCGTAGCGGCGGGCGTACACGCGCGTCACTTCGGCGCCGAAGAGTACGATCTGCGCTGAATAATTCACCCAAATCAGAAAGACGACCAGCGATCCGAAGGCGCCATAGCCCGAGCTGATTCCGGCGCGTCCCAAATACCAGCCCAGCAAAAACTGTCCCACGACGAAAAGGAAGGACGTCACGGCAGCTCCCACCCAAACGTCGCGCCATTCGATGCGGCATTCCGGCAAATATTCGTACAGCAGCGAAAAAGCGCCCCACAG
Source organism: Vulcanimicrobiaceae bacterium (assembly GCA_035938175.1). GTDB lineage: Bacteria > Vulcanimicrobiota > Vulcanimicrobiia > Vulcanimicrobiales > Vulcanimicrobiaceae > DASRDE01. The sequence goes on along the minus strand of DASZHD010000038.1, from coordinate 20,312 downwards.
CACAGCGAACGAGATTGCAAAATCCGCGATCTTCACCAGCGTTGCAAAGCCGGGAAAGATATGCGTAAAATACGTTGCCATTACCGTCAGCAAGGCATTTGCGCCGATCGAGAGCAACAGCAGCAGAGCAATACCCAGCATCACGCCGAAGCCGGCGGCGCGCTGGCGAATATTCTCCATCAGGGTCAGGTTTTTCGGTACGACTTCCCAAATCGTGTTCAGCGCGAATTGCACGGCACCGAATAAGCCCAGCGCCGCCACGACAAAGACGATCCACCCGATAATTTCTGCCACGATGCCTTTGCGCGGCTCGTTAAAGGTTGCGGCGACGATCTGCTTAACCGCGCCCGCTCCGGCTCCCGCGTCGCGCTGCAGATAACTGAAGATCAAGTTCAGTACCCGCTGATGATCCTTGATCGCAAGGCCCGCGATCTCTACGACGACGATAATGAGCGGCGCGATCGCAAATGCGGCGAAGTAGGCCAGAGCCGCGGCCAGCCACTGACCGTTATGCCGCTGAAATCCCGCCCACGAGTCCTTGGCTACCGGAACTATCTCTTGCCGGAACGCAGCCCATCTTTGGCCCATTGCACGTCCTCTTTTACGTTTTCAATAGTTTGTTGTGGAACGAGTGATCCGGCTTGCGCCAGTTTGTTCTTGCCCGCTACGGCCAAAGCCGCGGTAATGGCGCCCCATATCAGCGTTACTACCAGCGCAGACAACCACGCCGGCAACACCAGCGAGAGCGCGATAATCGCAAGTGCGGTAAGCGAACCGAGCGTCAGCAGTCCCGTCACCGCCGAACCGCTCAACATGCCGGCTCCCGCGCCGGCCGTTTTAGCTTTGTCCGCCATCTCGGCGCGCGCCAATTCGAGTTCTTTGCGCACGAGCAGGGCGACGTCTTGCGTCAGCTGTTTGACGGCGGCCGCCAGGCCTTCGGGCTGTGGTGAGTCGTTCATCTGTAAATCCCCGTAGAGCGGCGCGAGCTTGCAAAAAGGTACCCAGGTTCTGCTAACTCCATAACGCTTTCGTGCCTGGTCGTTTGACTCTCACCCGGGAGTGGGAAAGGTTGCAGCAACGAAGGGAGCTCATCGATGCCTAGAAAATCCACACGCGCTTCCGGCCGCAAATCGAGCGCCAAATCGAAGAATACGGCGAAGAAAGCCGCGAAAAAAGTAACGAAGAAGGCCACTTCGGCAGTCAAGCGCGCCGCGAAGAATCCCAAGCGTACGGTCAAGCAAGCCGCCCGAAATGTAAAAACGACCGCAACGAAGGCCCGCACGCTGGGCGAACAAGTTTCTACGGTCGGTGAAGTGATTCAGCAGGCAGCGGACGTCGTCGACGCGCTGGCCACGCGCGCTTCGCAGCGCAGTGCGGGTAAAACGAAAAAAGCAGCCAACTCGCCCGCCAAGCGAAAGAGCTCAAAGCGGTAACGCGGACGAACTAGGCAATCCGCAAGCCGAGTTCGTCTAAATGCGAGAGTAAGTCGGCCGGGTCGTTGTACACCCGATACGCCCCGCCTTCAATGAGCTCGGCCCGGCCGTAACCGCCGGATAAAACCCCGATGGCAATCGCGCCCGCGCGGCGTGCTCCCAGCACGTCCCACAGGGAGTCGCCGACGACGAACGTCGCTTGCGGATGTACGTTTAGTGCCGCAGAGGCTGCGACGAACAGATCCGGATTCGGTTTCGCATGCGCCACCTCGGTCCGCGTGATCACGGGCACACTTTCCGGCACTTCGAGTACCCGCATCGCGCGTTGCGCCGGCGCACGAGCGCCGCTCGTCGCAATGGCCCACGGTACGTGTTCGCGCGATAGCGTCGCGAGCAGCTCCCGCGACCCGGGAAGCGGACGGACCGTGTCGACTATTTCAAGGTACGCCGCTTCATGTTCGCGCTGCAGGGTACGAATCGTCGCCTCGTCGACGTCGTGCCCCAACTCGCGCGCCAACGCGCGCACGAACAGGCCGCCGCTCATGCCGATGCGCCGATGGATCCGCCAAAACGAAAGGTCGATATCGGCTTTTCGCAGAGCCGTTTGCCACGCCATGACGTGCTGATAGACGCTGTCGATCAGCGTGCCGTCGAGGTCGAAGACCAGGGACGCATCGTGTTTTTGCATGCCGCGGCGGTTCGCCCTAGCGTGCGTTTGTCATCCAACGAGTGCGGTGTTCGTAATTCAGCAACCGTAAGCGACCGGCCTTACACAACGCCGCGAGTCTTCTCGGCGTCTCGAGCTCTGCCGCTCCACGTGCCGGCGGGGCCTTTGCCGGTGGGCCAATTGTCGGCCCAGCGAGCGCGCGCGCCGTCATTGTCCGGCTGAGGCCCGTCGGGATATGGAAGACCGCGAACGAAACGCCAGCGATTACCGACGATATCCGAGCAGAGGAATACTTCCAGGCGTTGCGTTTCGCCCGGTTTGATGAGGTCGTCGAGCGCCGAATGGCAGAAGCGAAGCGCGGCCGCATCGGCGGCCTCTAAACGCACGGCACATCGCGGAGTTTTCAGTTCGTTCTCGGCGCCGACGGCGAAGGCGTGAGCCCTATAAAACGCGCCGTCCACGTAACCGACATACCGGCATTGGATTGCGGGCCCGCGCCCGATGTTCGTCGCCTTGATACTCCAAACGCCGCTTGCCGTATTCTCGATTACCGGGTGATCGAACGCGAGGTGTGGCCTCCAGCTTAGACCGTTTTGAATTCGAGCGTCGTCTGCAGTTCGCCGGAAAATAACAATAGCGGCAACGACTGACGCGGCTGTTGCGATTCCCCCGACCCATTCCGCGAGACTGCCGACCGCCTCATTCATGGAAGTCTAGGCCGGAGTAACGGGCGAGGTCCAGAGCGCGTTCCACGTCAACGGTCCAAGGACGCCGTCGACCGCTAAACCTTTTTGCGCTTGAAAGGCACGAACGACCCGGTCCGTTTCGGGGCCGAAAACGCCGTCCACTTGCAAATGCCAGCCGCGGCTTGCAAGTTTCTGTTGAACCTGGCGCGTCGCATTACCGGTTGACCCGAGCGAGCAATATCCCGGAAACGGCGGTACGCCGTCCGGCGAGGCCTGTGTCGCCGGGGGAGCCGGCGCACCATCATACGGCAGCGTACAAAACGCTTCAATCAGATAACGCGGGCGCCGGACCTTGTCGGCTACGTGATGGTGATTGCCTTCGATTGCCCAAATGGTATTTTCATCGATGACGCTGTCGACGAATCCGGTGTGATCGGGAACGCCGTCCTGGTCCCAATCATAGATTACGATCTGACCCGGCGCCGGATCGGAAACGACGCGATTGGCATTACGAAAGTCGTCGAGCAGTGACGGAACGTATGCCCATCCCCGCGAGGTTGTTTGAACGACGCCCGGCACTTTGAGCGTCGCGCCGCCGTCCGTACTGAATCCGGCATGCGCCAACACCCACGAGACGAACATCGCGCACCACGGTCCGTCGGCCCCGTACCACGCGGTAATCTCATTGTGATTGGAGCCGGGAGGCGTTTCTCCCAGGCCGACTTTGTTTTCGGCGAGCGTCAACACGCCGTTAGCCGTCGGCATTTTGCACCTCGCCGTCAGGTTTGACATTGGCTTGCGAAGCTAGACTGGAATCTTCCCCGCGTGCCGCGGCCTCCGGCGTAAGCGGAAGCGCAATGGGGAGCTTCACGGCCGACGCAATATTCGGCAGAGCAGATGCAACGGTCGTCGTCTGGCCGTCGATCGCCGCGGGCGCGGTTACCGTTTGCGGCGTCTGCTTTCCATTGTTCGACGTAGAACCGGTGGAAGGCGTTGGGGCCGGTGCCGGTTGTGGAACGGGTGTGCCGCTTACGGTGCCCAGCGCCCGGGCAGCGATTCGCGTCAATGCGTCGGGTATTAGTTGCTCGGCAAATCCCGCTATGAAGCCCAGTACCAAAAGCGCAGCCTGATCTTTGCCTGCGTACGGTGTTGGACCGCCTTTAAAATCCACCAAAGAACTGCCGAGCAATCCGGACGCGAGAAGCGCGTACATCAGACATCCGAAAACCGCTCCGAATACCGGCGAAACGAACGAGGTGCTGAACCAATCGCCTGTCGTTTGAATGAACCGGTAGAGCGGATCGACGTCAAGCTTCGGATCTTGAAGGCGCCGCTGCACGCTGACCACGCTTCCAACGACGGCCGCAGCGGACGTGGCAATGAGCCATAAAACAATCTTCAAAATTTGCGGTGTGACGAACGGAAGAAGCGGACTGCCGTGATATTGTGAGGCGAATAAAATGGCAATTACGGCTAGTACCGTAAGTACGCCGCTAGCAACGCGCAGAAGCGATTTTGTGACCTCGTTTCGAGATCGTGCGGCAATTCCGTACGAAGCGTAAAAATAGTAAACTGCTCGAATGCATTCGGCCAAATCCGCCCGCAATTCGGGCGCCGATGCATGCGCGCTATCACACGCCGTGGTCATGTATACGGCATAGCGATCGGGGCCGGCAACTTCGGCCATGCGGCGCCGCCAACCGTCGAGGCGTGTGATCAAGTACGTCTCGTCCAAAAGATCGATGACGCAAAGCTCGGCCTCTGCAAGATCCGACCAGGTGACGGACTGCGGGTCCTCGTCGACTTTCTGTTTGAGCGATTGGATTTCTTTATCGTCGCCCGAGTTTGCCGGCGTCGCACTCGGGCGAAGGCGATTGTAGTTGTCGACGTTCGCGCGCAGCTGATCCAGTGCTTCGTCGGGAAGCTGCGAGCGGTTGAACCAACGGACAAACTTATTGGCCATGACTTCCACCCAAAATCATCGGCATCCCACGCCGGCGCGCACGTAGTCAGGCTCATTGTGTTCCTGTGGAACGGGTGTTGCAATAGGGCATAGGTACCAACTTTTGCCGAAAATGCAAAATGCTTGAAATCTTCAAAAACGCGGAGTAGGATGGGCACAGCCGTGGCCAATTCGAAAGCGGTGGGCGGTGCTTTCCGGGAGGTGGGCAATATGGCCGGCATTCAGGTCGGGCCTGATCACGTCATTGGCGGCGTAATCCACGTACAGATATTGAAAGATCCCGCAAAACCGGGCGAGCAAGCTTTTTCCGCGCAAATCAATGCGCCTGGATTTTCGGATGCGATTGCGATTAGTGACAATGCGTCCAAGCAATTTCGGCTGCCGGGTGTCACCATCGCGGGCGCGCCCGTGAGCCCCACGGTCTTGGTGCAAGTCGAGAACTTCACGCTGCTTCCCGCCGGTGCATCGGCGTCAAACGCGACTGCCTTGAGCTTTCTTCTCGTCTTCAAGCTCGTGGAAATTTTTAGAATTACGATCGGCAGCATACCGGTCACGGCGTCGCTGAAGTAGAGGACGCTTTCGCTTTGCAAGATCGTGAAGCTCGGCAAGAGTCTACCGGCGCCTCACCTGCCAATTCCCGGGCCGCGTTTGGCCCGCTGATACCTGCTCAGATCGGAACCAAACCGGGTGCAGCCGTCGAAGCGCCGGATTTCGCAAATCCGGCTCAACTGTGCGACATCGTTATGAAAGGCGGCGTGACGAGCGGCGTGGTGTACCCCTCGGCCGTGCTGCGCATCGCGCAACAATTCCAGTTCAAGAATATCGGCGGTACGTCCGCCGGTGCTATTGCAGCGGCGATCGTTGCGGCAGCAGAGTTTCGGCGTACCTGTAAAGGCGACGGCGGCGCCGGTTTCGCCGCCATGAAGACCAACGTAATGGAGTGGTTGGGGCAAGGACAAAATTTGCGGTCGCTGTTCGTCCCGCAAGTCGTGGTGTCGCCGGTATTTTACCTGTTGCTTTGGCTCGTCGGTCTAAAAAGCGCCACGCGCCGCTTTACGATTCTGGGTGCACTCAACATCGTCGTAACGTCGGCTCTCGCCGTCTCGGCCCTGGCCGGATTTGCGAGTTTGTTCTTTCGCGTCGACTTTCCGTATGCCGTATATGGCCGCGACGTTGCGGATGCGTGCGTTGCAGCTGGTGTTCTCGTCGTCGTGTTGCTGTTTACGCTCGTTCCCCTGAATTGGCACGGATTGTGCACCGGGGGAAGAAAAGGGACGTTTCGGGCTGTTCTGGGCAGCGCACTTCCACCGCTGTCCGAGTTTCTCGCTAAGCAGATCGATGCAATCGCCGGCATGACGCCGGGCAGGCCTCTAACATTCGGGGACCTGTGGTCTGGAAAGGAACGCACGCCCGAAGACGTTATTCCGGAAGATGCCAATTGGGTCTTGAATTTGTCGATGGTCACGACGTGCTTGACGTTGAATCGGCCTTTTCGGCTGCCGTTTGCGCAGAACGTTTTCTATTTCAAAGAAAACGAGCTCCGCCGCTTTTTTCCGGACTACGTAGTCGACTGGATGTGCGAACACCCCAGGCCTGCAAAGGACGCGGAATCTCGAGCTCGCCACGATCGTCTGGCCGCCAAGGGTTTTCTGCCTCTGCCTTTGGCGCAAGACCTTCCGGTGATCGTCGCTACGCGCTTGAGTCTTTCGTTCCCGCTGTTGTTTACTGCGCTCCGTCTATACGGCATCGACTGGACCGTTCCGGGAACAGATCCCGCTACCGTACTCCCGGAGCCGGTTTGGTTTTCCGACGGTGGCCTGTCCAGTAATTTTCCGATTGCCCTATTTGATGGCGCGCTGCCGCGCTGGCCGACTCTGGCGATAACGCTGGAAGAATATCCCCCAAACGACACGCAAAAAGTTGTCATGCCGCAAAAGAACGTGGACGGCATCGGCAGCATTTGGACTCGGTTCGATCAAGGTGCCGGGGCACATAATACGCTGGGTTTTTATGGTGCGATCTTCAACACGTTGCAGAATTGGCAAGACGTACTGCAGTCCGAAGCCGCAGGTTTTCGCGATCGGATCGTGCACATCCGGTTGGGTAGCCAAGAAGGCGGCTTGAACCTCACGATGCCGCCGCAGACTATTCAAGAACTGGTTGCGCGCGGCGACGAAGCAGGTGCGCAGCTCGTAGAACACTTCAGGATTCCGCCGGATCCGTCCATCGTAACCAATTGGGACAACCATCGCTTTATCCGCTATCGCACCTCTATGGCGGCGGTCGCGGAATATGCGATGGACTTCAGCCGCGCATGGGGCGCAGCGCCGCAAATCACCGAGCCGACATATTCGCAACTGATTGAGAATCCGCCGAGCTATCGGCGCGACTTCAATTCAGGCGCTTCGGTGAACGTTACGTCATTAATCAATAGCATTGCCGGCGTTGCGTCGCCGGCGATTCCCGGCTTGGACGAGGGCGCGCCTAAACCGGCGTCGGAAATGCGGCCGCGGCCGGAGTTTTAGTTTCAAAACGCATAAATCACGCGTTCGCGTCCGCCCGCCGTGACACGGTACACCACACCGCGGCCGTTAGCGCCGCCCAAGAACGTCGTTCCGAAAAGATAGCTGCCCAGCGGCACAAGGCGTGTTTTGGGCTGCGCTCCGTCGCTGCCGCCCTGAAAGCTGTACACATTCGTGTACGACGACGTCGTGGGATCGAAGACGTAAACGGCCCCTTCGCCGGCGCTGCCTCCGGTGGCAATCGTTCCGTACAGTTTGCCGTTGAACGCGCTGAGCTGCGCGTACGGATAGCCGGCGGCGAAGGCGTACACGACCTTTTCGCGGCCGGTTGCCGGATCGATGCTGTAAATCGTCCCGCAACCGAAGCTGCAGCCCCTACCGCCGCTAACAGTCGTCCCGTACAATTTTCCGTTGAATTCCGTCAGGCCGGTCCAGGGCTCGGAACCATCTGCGCCGTTCTTGAAATCGTACTCGAACGTCTGTTTTCCGGTTGCGGGGTCGATTGCAAAAACGGTTCCGCAACCGGCGCTATTGCAGCCTTGACCGCCGAAGGGCGTCGTACCCCACAATTTCCCGTTCACGTACGTTAGCGTGCTGCTCGATCCGCCTCCGCGCATCGTGCTCGGAAAACTAAAGAGCACGAATTCGCGGCCGTTGACGGTATTGTAGCCGAAAACGCTTCCCGTTCCGTTTTCGCCGCCGCTTGCAGTGCCGTACAGAGTACCGTTCACGTTGACGAGTCCGGCTTGCGGTTTCGCTGCATCCGGATCCCCCGCGAAACTATACAACGCGGCTTCCTGGTGATCGCGGTCGCGGCTAATTCCAAATACGCCGCCGGCGTGCGATGCCGTACCGCGGTACAGCGTACCGAACAATGTTCCGTTTACTTCCGCGAGAGGTCCCATCGGTGACGCGCCGTCGGCAAAGGCACGCAGCACGACGAATTCGCCTTGCGGCGTTACGCGAAACACCTCGCCGCGATTGTGAATCCCGCCGTCCCGCGTCGACCCGAACAGATAATGCCCGATGGCGACGAGCTCGTTCGGCGTCCGTGCCGGCTGCCCGCCCGTGGAAAGCGTATCGAGCGATTCCGTAATTGACGCTTTACCGGCATCACCACTTACCGGCGGAACCGCCGCACCGCGAGAACAACCCGCGATCGTCAATGCAACGACGGCAAGTAGAAGGACCTGGTAACCTCGCATGCACCCTCTATAAGTAACGGCGGGCTGCCTATAACCATAGGCGCCTCTGGAGGCCACTGTACCGCGTGAAGGACCGTACCGTACACCCCCATTTTGGGGAGGTCGGGTCAGATCGGCTGCGGCGCGATCAAAAAACGTCTACGGTGTACGGCTAGACAGCAAGTCGCAGGAGCTAACAAAACGTTTTTCCAGAGGGCGGGCTGCTCGTGATCCCGTCGAATTGGAAAACCTTTCCGAATCCGTGCAGACCTCCGGCGAGCGTCGAACCGAAAAGCGCAGTGGTTTGAGGACCGTGAAAAACCGTCGTCTGCGGATTCAGACCGTCGTTCGGCCGTTCGACGATGCAGAGTACTGAATACATTCCTTGTGGCGTTACCCCGTACATCACACCGCAGCCGGTCGTGAATCCGCATGGCAAACTGTTGCCGCCGCTGATCGTCGTTCCATAGAGCGTGCCGTTGAAAATCGTCAATCCTCCGCGCGGCTGACCGCCTTGCGGGCCGCCCTGGAAACGATGGATCACGCTGTACGTACCGCCGGCCGTCGCAAACTTGAACACGGTCCCGCATCCGTTCACGCACGCCGGCGATCCGCCGCCGAGCGTGGTTCCATAGAACGTTCCGCCGATGTGAATCATGTGCGCAAGGGGACGGTTTCCATCCGCTCCTTCGACGAACCGGTGCAAAACGGTCTCCGTGAAGCCGTTGGCGCCCGGCTGCAGACGGTATATCGTCCCGCAGCCTTGTCCGCCGGGCACGACATTCGGATTGCCCGCGCATTCCGAATTACCGCCGAACAGCGTCGTGCCGTAGAAGACTCCATGCAGCTGGCCCAACGTTCCGAAGGGATACCAGCCGTCCGTTCCCCATTTGAACCGGTAGATGATCTGTTCGGTATACGTGTTGTCGGGGTTGTGGACTAGTTCAAAAACCGTCCCGCAACGGTTGGGACAGCATGAGGTTGCGCCGCAGCCGCTCAAGCCGCCCTGTAGCGTGGTGCCATAGAGGTTTCCCGCTGAGTCCGTCTCCAGCAACGACGAGGGCACCGCTCCGTCCGATCCACCCTGGAAAGAATAGATCGTCTTGAACGTCATGCCGTCGGTCGATATTTCGTAGACGGTACCGCGATCGAAGGCGCCGCCGAACTTTGTAGTTCCAAAAAGCGTGCCGCTCCCGGTGATGTCGATGGGAAAAAGACCTGCTGCGGGGTGCGCTCCGTCGGGTCCGGTGAACGTGTGCAAAACCGTTTCGGTGTACAAGTCACCTTGTACGGCAGGAGGCGTTAGCGAATACACGACTCCGAGCCCGAGGCCCGGTGCACCGCCGTCCGTCGTTACACCGTACAACGTTTGAGTCGGATTGCCCGATAATACGGGCACCGGATCGACTCCGTCGTTTCCGCCGGGATAGTCGAAAATCGGAACAACGTGAAGAATCGGCGGGGGTAGTGCCTGTTGAAAACCGCGCGGTTGCGCCAGTTGTGCCGCCGGTGCGATTGGCGATTCAGCCGTCGTGGGCGCGCACGCCGGTATTGCAGCCAAAACGGCTGCCGCGACGATGTACACGAAAAGGAATCGTGTATGTTTCACGTTGACCCTCCATCCACACTAGGAGGCGAACACCAAGAAACTTCGCCGGGAACCCCGTTCTCGTGAACCGCCCTTCGGCGAACGAATGCAGAGAACCCCTGGCGATCTACTGCTGAGCCACCCAACGTGCCGCAGCCGCGGCTTCGGATTCAGTCCACGCGCAGCCCTCGGAGCACAGCGCCTCCACGCGGTCCGCGCCGAGCGCTGCTGCGAGCCTTTCCCGAGTTTTATCGTATTCTTGCTGCTCGGTGTAGTCGCGCCTGGCCTGCGATGCAGACATGCGGGCGTCGACGTATCCTATCAGGCGCGCTGCCGTTTGCCGCAGCGCTTGCCTCGTTTCGCTATGCCGTACGGCGCGCGCGGCCGCAATTGCCGCGAGCCGTTGAAAGGCCACCGTCGCGCCCATATCGACTTGCACGCGCAATGAAAGGTCGAGTGCTTCCGATGCCAGCGCTGCCGCTTCCTCGAAACGCGATAGTGCGATGAGGTACGCGCAGACGTTGCACAGATCGAACACCAGCAGCACGTCCTCGTGCATGGCGCGATCTGCCTCGAGTGCCTCCACGCCCAGTTTCAACGCGCTTTCCGGATCGCCGGATTGCAATTCGACTTCCGCCAATGCCGTTGCCATATGACGGACCGCTTGATCGGCGCCCGGTGTCGAGCGAAATATCAGCAGCGCTTCGGAAAAGAGTTCGCGTGCGCTGTCGATGTCGTTGGATATTAAGCTTGTGATGGCAAGATATTGAAGCGCCGAGCCGATTTGGCGGTCGGCACGCAGTTTCCGGAATGTGGCGAGGGCTTCACTTAACAGTATTTTTCCTTGCGCCGGGTCGCCCAGCAGGGACGTCGCCGCTCCGGCTAAGAGCCGCCCTTCGGCCAGACCGGACTCGTCGTTCAAAACGGAGAAAATTTGTGCGGCTCGTTCGGCGGACGGCAGCGCGGTTGAGTAGTCGGCTAACATCGCGCTCAATTGTGCATTGAGCACGTGTAACTGCGCGACGACCATCGGCGGCGTATCGTCGGTCACGCGGCTCAAGGCCTCGCGGATCCAGTTGCGCCCCTCTACGGCATCGAGTCGCGACCAAATCGAGCGCAGCGAGCCCGCCAGCTGCTGCCCGGTTAAAACATCGCCGCCTTCCGAAAACGCCCATTTCAGCGCGGCCCGAAAGTTCGCGAGATCCGAAATCGCTTGCGGCAGCCAAACTGCATCCGGGGCCGATACCCACCCTTGGTATGTTTCCGCGGCAAGCTTTGCGTATTCGCGCGCGTGCGCGGACAGCATCGAAGCCGTTTCACCACTCCCCTGCAGTTTTTCGTTCGCGTACTCGCGCACCGATTCTAGAAGCCGGTGCCGGATGAATTCACCGACTAGTTCCGTCTGCACGACGGATTTATGAACGAGGGATTCCAATAGTGAAACGATCTCGTCGCCCTCGATCTTCTCGTCCGAGCACACGGCGCTCGCCATTTCGAACGTGAACGTACCGACGAAGACGGCGAGCCGGCGCAAGAGCATGCGCTCCTTCTCGCTTAGAAGGTCGTAACTCCATTCGAATGCCGCTCGAAGCGTATGCTGCCGCGCCAGCGTTTGTTTTCCGCCCGCGCTCAGCTCGCCGATGCGTTCCGCCAATCTCTGGGCCAATTGACGCGGTGCCAAAAGTTTGACGCGCGCCGCAGCAAGCTCGATCGCCAGCGGTATTCCGTCGAGCCTCCGGCAGATCTCGGCAACGTATGGCGCATTCTCTCTGGTCAGCGTAAACGTTGCGTTGCCGGCCACCGCGCGGTCTACGAAGAGCCGCACCGACGCGTGATTCAATAGTTCCGCCGGATCCGGCGCGCTGGACGGAGGGGGCACGTCCAATGACGGCATCGGATACAACTGCTCGCCGTAGAGATTCAACGCCTCGCGGCTGGTTGCAAGAATGGCCAACTTCTCGCAGCCATGCTCCAAGGCAACCACGATATCGCGAACGGCGTCGATGACGTGCTCGCAGTTGTCGAGAACGATCAAGAGATTCCGCTTGCACAGATGCTCTGCCAATCCGGGAATGCCGGATCTCGTCGAAACCGGAAGGTCCATCGTCGTTGCAATGAGTGTTGAGACGTCGTCGGGATCGCGTACCGACGCGAGATCGATTAACCACACGCCGTCGTCAAAGTCACGTAGCAGCAACCGCCCCGCCTCGACGGCGCACCGCGTCTTGCCTACACCGCCCGGACCGCTGAGCGTAACCAGACGGCATTGGCGCGCGATCGCAGCGATCTGCACCACGGTGTTTTCGCGTCCGACGAAGGTGCTGAGCGGCGGCGGCAGATTCGTCCGAGGCCGGTCTTCCGGTTCCTCAGGGGTTTCTGCGGAAGCACTTGCCCATTTACCGGTTTCAAGCAGATTCGCGGTCAGTCTCGCGATTTCATCAAGGCGGTCCGCGATCGGCGGCGCCGTCGCATCGAGCCAATGCACGGCGGTTATATAGTAACGGATGTCTCCCGCGGGAGGGACGTCGGCAATGCGTACGGGGAGGATCGTCGCGCCCGACTGTGACGCGATCTCCAGCTCGCGCAGAACGTGCTGCGACTTATTGCTCGATTCGGAAAGAAGCAGCAGCAAAATACGCGAGCCGTTGACGGCTTCTATCAGTTGCCGCGCGTACGGTATTCCGGCGACCGGATCGCGCGGAGCTATCCAACATCGTATTCCGGCTTTTTCTAGCCGCTCGCAGACGGCCGTCGCGAAAGCGGCGTCTTGGGAAGCGTGGCAGATGAAGACATCGTGTGCCAAGACAAACGGCGGCCGAACCCTACACGCGCGTGTCCGCTAGCTCTTCAGCCAGCACAGCGCACTGCAGAAGTTTCGCAATCGGATCCGCCTTTGTTATCGCCGCCCAGTAAGTGGGTCTGTGCTGCGAATGAACGAAGCGGAATCGATCGGGACAGCGCAACGAAAATAAGGCTCCAGCCGACCGCGGGAACCCGGCCCACGACGTTCATCAATCACACCTTCTTTTCGAAAGGCCTGTGCCCTTCCGTCCGGAAATGCACGATAGTGCGAGGCTTTCCGCTGCTTGTGGGGATCGTCGGGCAAGACACGATCGCAGAGAGCGAACTGCCGTCCGTAAAGGCGTCCGCGCGTTCGATCGTCGATGACTTGCATCGCGATTACCCACACACGGAAATTGTCGTCTTCTGTGCTGCAAACGGCCGCGCCGCCGAAGCTGCCCTGGATGGAGCTTTGGCCGCAGGAGCACGCCTCGTATCGCCCGGACGCGACGCAGTAACGAACGAGTGGATCGCCGCCGCGCACGTCTTGTTGCTCGTTTGGGATCGGCACACCAGCGCGCTCGCCTGCGCGCAAGCGGCGCAAATACGTGAAGGACGTTTCCGCGGACCGGATTGGAGGCCGCTGGAGAATCCGGATGTCGGCCCGTACTACGTCCTCGATCCATCCGGCACTCTGGCAAAAGAATATCCTGCGCGGTACAACGACGACGCCGAGGGCGAACGCGACTTTCACGGCGCGTTGCGGGCACTCGACCGTTACAACCACGAAATGTCCGCGGCCACGACTTGCCGCGACGAAACGCTCGAGGAGATCCGGGCGCAGACTGATGCGATTGCAAATCGCTTACAACGATCGACAGTCGGCTGGCAGACAACGCTGTACGCTTTGGCGCTGCTGGCGGCCGTGATTCAGGTGGTCGTGCCCGGATGGCCTTGGTGGATAAAAGTGGTCGTCATTCTTTTGACGCTTGTCGTTTATCGCATCGTCCGCCGCCACGACGTTCAAAATCGTTATCAGGACTACCGGGCCGTTGCGGAAGCGCTGCGGGTGCAAAATGCGTGGTGGTGTGCGACAGTCGGCGATGCCGTGCATCGCGCATACCTGCGCATGCAGCAAAGCGAATTGCAATGGATACGCATGGTTTTGCGCGTTGCAGCCCTGCTCGATCGCCCCGCAGAAATCCATCTCCACCCGGAATCTCTGCGGCGCTGGATCGATCGGCAGCAGGACTATTTCTTACGGGCCGGCAACCGCGCCGCTCGCCGCGAGGCGGTGTGTCATTCAGCAATAGGAATCTTGGTGAGCGCAAACATCGTGATATCGCTTGCTGCCGGAATCTCGTTGAGCATATGGCGTGGCAATTTGAACGCCGGAGCATCGATCCAGTTTGCCCTCGGCGCATTCGCTGCATGCGGAGCGGTGCTCGTGGGGCTGTTGAGCAGCTATGCGCATGCGCGATCGTTCGGCGAAAACGCCAAGCGGTACCGGCGTATGTTCTTGCTTTTCGGCGAGGCTCGCAGCGAGCTCGAGGCTCTGCTGCAAACGAACGAAGTCGAACCGATCCGGCATCTCGTCCGCGCCTTGGGGCGCGAGGCGCTCACCGAGCAAGCAGAGTGGCTTTTGAGCCAGCGCGACCGGCCCGTATCGATCGTTCACGGCGCCGGGTGACGACGTGGCGCAGCAAAGAACGCCGGTGGTGGCTATTTGATCGCCGCACTTGCGGGCCGCCGAATCCAGGCTGCAGGCACACACGCGGCGCGGTTTCCGTACGCTCAAACCGACCGCGTAAAACGCGCGATAGCGCAGCGCCTGCGCGAAGACCACGTCACGGGCCTGATTTGCTCCGCTTCGTGCGGCGCCGACCTGCTTGCCCTGCAAGCCGCGTGCGAGGCAGGCGTGCTGTGCTGGATCGTCTTGCCCTATTCCGTGCCCGTATTTCGTGAACGGTCGGTCGTCGATCGCGGCGGCGGGTTGCCTTGGGGAGAGATATTCGATGCAGTGGTTGGGCGGGCCAACGAGCACGGACAACTGATCGTTCTCGATCTGAATCCTGCAGATCCCGGCGCGTTTCAAAAAACGAACACCGCCATCTTGGACCGTGCCGAGGCGATCGCGTCCGCGGCAAACGCGAAAGTGGAAGCCCTCGCCGTCTGGGACGGCAAAGCCGACGACGGCATCGACGTCACGTCGCACTTCGTGGATGAAGCAAAAGCACGCCGCTTTCCGGTTAAAAGAATAGGCATTCTGACATCGGGTCAGTCGGACGCGACTTGATTGCAGGCGTCATTTTTATCGAAGGTGACGCCGAGCGTCGAACGCTCTTGCACGGTCAAGTTTCGTCCCCAACTCGTGCAGAGAAACCGTTGCCAATCCTTCGGCGAGACTGCATACATGTCTTGAAAACGGCCGCCCGGATCGTCGTACGTCGCGATCAAATAGCGGTCGTCCGCAGTGAACCGCAGATCCGTATAATGCCGTCCCCGAAAAGCCGGCGATAAAAATCCAATCGTACGCCCCGAGGGAAACTCGGCAAGCTTCAACGAGCCATCGCTCGTGGAGTACGCCGACATTTTGTCGTTCGTAGTCAACGCTATTGGCCCCGCGGCGTTTGAAATTTCCGTTACGGGGAGCATAGACGGCAGCGCATATGCCTGAACGGAGCTTCCCGCCGTGGTGCGAAAAACTGCGCGTGACGACATGCGCACGTCTTCGTTGGGATCGCTCGGGACCGCGAATACATAGCGTTCGTCCTTCGAAATGGAGACGATCTGCGAGAACTGTCCCAAAACATGCGCGTCGCTCGCGAGCAGATACGAACCGTCGCACTCGATGTACGTGCCGCGCACGCTGAGCGCGGGAGAGGAGCAGTCGATCGACCAGTCGTGCTTGTGTAAGAGTTTGCCCGATTCGTTTAGTTGCTCGACGGCGAGCGGTGAAGCCACCGTGACGATGCGATCGCGTGCATTGTATGCGACAGCTTCTGTATGCATCAAGGCTGCGTTGGCAGATCGCGCAACGCCGCGTTTCAATCGCAGACCTTCCGCCGTTGTATTCAGCAAATTCACTCGTCCGTCGCGCAGCACGGCCACTGCCTCCAGGCCGTCATCTGAAACGGCGACGGTATCGTGTAGAGGCCGGCCTGAAATTATCGATTGCGTTCGTTCGTTCAAGTCGAAGATACTGTAGCTTGAGTTGCCGGCATCGATTAGGTAGTCGCCGCCGAGGAGATAAAAGAAGCCGTTTTGCGGTATGCGCCGGCGCCATACGTGGGGTTGCGCGAGTCCGGTAGTAGATTGCTCAAAAAACTTAGCGTCGGCCGAAACCAAAAACGCCGCGCCTTCGGGATTGAAGAGCGGGACGAACGAGCCGTAGAACGAGGGCGAAACCACGTTCGAAGGACCCGAAAAGGCGATCGATGTACCGCACGGTTGATGCAGTACGGAGACGCTTCGGATATCGCGCATCGGCGCCGTTCGCACTTGGGATGCATCGCACCAGGCAACTCTCGACGTATCCGCATTAAAGGCCGCCGCTTGCGAACATTGGAGGTCCGGGCACGAGCGTACGGCTATTGCTATTCGCGCAAAGTCGGAAAGCGACGGCAACCGGAGAATGTGCAGTAATGCGGACGTTCCGTTGGCGGGGAACGTTATGGCCGCGATATACCTACCGTCGCGGGATGCAGCCAGACCCTGGACGCCGGCAAGACGGCGGCCGGAAACGCGTGCACCGGAGCTATCGAAAGACCGCAGCATTCCATCGCTCGAGGCGACGACGAGCGCGTCTTGCGGCGCGACGCAAGAGATTGCCGTTGCGTCAGCGCTAACCGGCACGTCCAAGACCTTCGTCAGGGGCCCGCTGAACCGGTAGACGCTCACGTGATCCGAAATAGCGGCGGCAAAGAGCGAAGCGTTCTGAAACCCGCAAACCTGACGAAGGCCGCGCAGGTTTGCTATACTGAAGATCTGACGTAGCGTTCCGAAATCGATTCCGCCCACGTAGGTCCCGGCGGGCGCGTTGATGGCCGCGACTACGACTGTCCCGCGCGCTGCAAGACCCGCACTGGCCCAGTCCGGCATTGCGGTTGTGCCCAGTGTATCCAAAGCCGCGACTTGGTCCAGCATCGCGCCTTCGGTTCTCGGTGTGTCCGCGACGGCGAACGCTTCAGCCGCACCAATACCCGCCGTATCGCTCCCGCCGGATCGTTCGGCGACTGTATCGGCCACTCGTTCGGCGTTATCCCGATCGGCCTCGGCGCGCGCGACTCTCCACTCCGTAAGCGAGAACGTCAGCAGCGCAATCAGAACGATGACCGCGACTGCAAGAACCGATATCAGCCGGCGCGTTCGCAAACGGCGCTGGTGAAGTTCTGCTGCGCGCGCCTGCGCGCTTTCTTCCAGAAACGCCATCGTCTGCGGAAATCCGGACGCATAGCGCTTTGCCCATTGCAGCGTTGGCTTCTCGTCTTTGCGCCATCGAAGCGCAAGCTCCAGTTCCGGGTCGCGAAGCAGTCCTGCTTCCGAGCGCGCATGTGCCGCCGCGGCCGCGGAGAGTCTTCGAAAGGTTTGCCCCGATCGAGCTTCCTCCAGTACCCATCGCTGCAGACGCGTCCACGCGCGCATCAAGCTTTCATGCGATATATCCAAAACCGTACTGCCCGTCAGCGTGACGCCTTCCGGCGGAGTCACGAACGAGCAGCCGGCCCCGCGAAATGCGCCGGCTACCCTGGCCATGTCCGCAGCCGGCGACGACGTCACCTCGCATGCGTCGTCGAAGCGGGTCGGGTGGCGAAGTCCCCGGTTATCAGTTCCGCGATCCGTTAAGCATTTGAATAAGCGCTCCGCCAAAACGCGATCCACTTCCGGCAAGCTGCTGTAGATCTCGTCACCATGTCGCGAAAGCGCCTCCCTCATGCCGCCGGTGCGATCGTAATCGTTCACGTCCAGAGGACGCCCCCAGTCACCGGCCTTGGCCCAAACCTGCCACGTGCGCATCAAGGCGTGTTGTAAGATGGGCAGCTGATCCGGATCGTCGCCGGCGTCGTTCAAGAGCTGCGTAACCAATCGTGGCGCGATGGAAGCGCCGCTGACGCCGACCGGGCCTTCAATCGCGGCCTGTAACTGTGCGCGCGTCATGCGCGGAACGAGGAACAGTCCGTCGTTGAGCGCTTCGGGAAAGCCAGAAAATGCCGCGCAGTCTCCGAGGAAGTCGGCGCGCATCGTGATGAGCACGTAAATCGGTTTTCCGTCGTGCTCGGCCGCATTCAGCAGCAACTTGACGAATGCCGCTGCGTCCTTGCTGTGGTAGCGAAACAGCTCTTCGAATTGATCGACGACGACCAGCAGATGCTCGGCATCTTCCATGGATGACTCGGCAGCGATTTCTACCAGACCGAGCGCTCCGCGCCGCAACACGGCTTCCACAAGTCCCACCCGCAAATCGATATGGTCGTCGTCCGGGTCCGGTATTCCGGCTGCGCGTAGCGCGCGCGCCAACGAGTTATACGGGTCGCTTCCCGGACGCATCAACGCTATACGCCAATGCGAACCCAAACCCGCGATCAATCCTCCGTACAAAGCCGGCAGAACACCGGCGCGGATCAAGGATGATTTTCCGCAGCCCGACGTACCGGCTACCGCGACGAGGCGGTGCGTCCGCAGGCGACGCAGCACCTCATCGATTTGTTGCTCGCGCCCGAAAAAGAGATGTTCTTCAGTCGCTTCGAACGGACGCAGGCCGGGGAAGGGATTTGCGAACTCTTGAAGCGCCGCAACCGTCATATCGCCGGCTCGTGTTCCGTGTGAAACGCGTGGTAAATCGCGTCGACGTGCGAAGTGGTAAACGCACCGTAAGCGTTAATGACAACCAGTTCCGCGCTTCGAAATTGGTCCTTTGAGGAGCCGCGCGGATCGGCGAGAAGAACCGCCTTTAACAGAAACGGCCGAGTGCGGCCGTAGCCGAACGTCTTGCGAAGATCGAGCAGCTTCGATCGGAACCAATATTCGCTGCCGCGCCCATAATATATCAGCGCGGCATCGCAATTCTTCAGGTTCTCAACGTGATCTAAGCGCATTTCGGATTCGTCGCCCTCGAATAGCGGCAACGCGACGTCGATTCCGCGCTCGATTAGAGCGTCTTCATAAGGCTTGACCGAATCGCAGTCGGCTTTGTCGCAGATCGCGTATAGCCACCGGCCATCCGCTTTGCGGCCTTGTACTATGGTATCGACGCGGCGCGGCTCGTTAAGCGCGTCATGGATGACGGCTTTCAGATTTTCGATCGGCCCAATAAAGAGCCGCGGATCGTCCCGAACCTTTTCAATGAAACGATTGAGCCGGTCGTCGCGCGACATGAAGTCGGCGGGCATCCACGGCAACACCGTCAAACCTGTGTCGCGCGATGTTTCCAAAGCCGTTTCGTATTGCAACGCGACGATCGACTTCGAATCGCCCTCGGGGACGATTCCGTAGCTTTTGCCGATCGGGTGCACGGACAATGCACACTGCAGCAGATCGTCGCGGACGCGGTCGACGTAGTGCGAAGAGTACTCATAGGCTCGTTCGGGTAGCACGATGTAGCCGTACTGCTGAAGCTCGCGGCGTACACGATCGCGATCCGGCGTAACGTCGAACGACGTTTCGGCTACGTAAATCCTTCGCGTGGTTGCATCGTGCTCCGCTACTCCGTTGCCGTTAAAGTCTGCAAGCGCCAGAGAAATATCGTAGGCAACTTCGTTTACGGCTACGCAGAAGTCGCGTTTCTGTGAGGACCCGAAGCGCGGGTCGACCTCTAGCGGTACGCCGCGATCGTTGAGAGCGTAGAACTTATAGCCGAGAAGTTCCGCAAAGTGTTCGCCGGCAGGAGTTTGGGCGTGGTGCCGGAGATCGATCGGCGTCTTAATGACTTTGATGAACCGTGATTTTGCGCCGAGGTTCAATCCGCCACGCATTTTCGCGGTCTCGGCGAAGACGCGCATTTCCTTTTGGCACCACTGTGAATTCATGTAGGCCGGCGAGAGGACCGCGACAAAAAACGAGGCCTGAGCAACTTCATGCTCGATTCGTGGCGTAAGAAGGTCGTTGCCGGTAGTCTTGGGATCGCGCCAAATCCCGACTTCGTAGCCGGCAAGTGAAGCTAAACGCACGCGGAGCGCTTCGTGAAAGAGGTCTATCCAGCCGCATTCCTCGCCGCTGAGCCGGACATTATCCTTGTGCGTGTAGCTTATAAAGATTTCAGCCATGCGCCCACGCTTTCCGAGTATGCGCCTGACTTTGACTCAAGCAGCGCCGTTCCATCCCGGGGACCAGGCCATCCCCGCGCTGCGGTCCGCGCCGCGGCATTGGCGAGCAGTTTGCGACGCCGTTTGCGAAGGTAGGCCAACGCGTCCTGAATAGGAGGGTCCCGTGGCGCATAGCGTGACGTTTACACTGCCCGAGCGCAGTCTCGGAAATTCGGATATCGAAGTG
>DASZHD010000037.1:0-38970 GCA_035938175.1 Vulcanimicrobiaceae bacterium | reverse complement strand
TTGACGCTTCAAACCGGACACTCGCTCGTGGTTCGGGTTCACGACCTGCGCCGCGTCGCCGTAGGCAACGCCGATTGCGTCGGCGTGGTCGCGGTCGGCACCGAACAACTGGTCGTCAATGGAAAACTCCCGTGCCGGACGTCGGTCTTCGTCTGGGGCGGTGACGGTTCGCGCGACAGTTATGAAGTGCTGGTGACCAGCGAGCAGCTCGACAAGATGTCGCAGATGCTCCGTGCCGCAATCTCCGAGCCCGATGTCGAAGTCGTCAGCTTCGGAAGCGGCATCATCCTGCGCGGCACGGTTCCCGATATGGCGTCCTACGTCGAGCTGCAGGACGTGCTGTCGCACTTCGACGATTACGCGCACGAAAACAAGTATTCAATAGTAAACGCGGTCCGCATCGCGCATTCGCTGCGCTCGATCGGCGCCGATTTCGCCAACGTTTCCGGCGTTTCGGATCTGCAAATCGAACCCGACGGAAAGGGCAACGTGATCGTCAGCGGCAAGGTGCCGGACGAATTGACGTCCACGCGCGTCATCCAGCGCGCGCGTACGCTCGCGGGACCGTTCCTGGCGGCGAAAGGCGACGTCGTCGACCGTCTCGAGGTTGCGAACGAGAGCGAAGTGGACGTGAAAGTGTACGTCCTCGAAGTCGATCGAACCGGACTGAGTCAGCTCGGCGTGAACCTGCAGGCCGGCAACCCGGACCCGAACAACCCGAAACAGATCACGCTCGGACCGCCCTTCTTTCCGATTCTAGAGGACGGCTCCGCCGGCTTGCCCGGTAAAGCGTTCAATGCGGGTGCCTTCGAGCGCACGACGCTGCTCGCGCCGACGATCGATTTACTGATTCAAAAGGGACACGCGCGCGTACTCTCGTCGCCCGACTTGGTGGCGCTGCCGGGTACCGACGCGACGTTCTTGGTCGGCGGTTCCATCCCGTACGTGTACTCCACGGGAATCGGACAAGTCAGCGTCGTCTTCAAAGACTACGGCGTGCAATTGAACGTTACGCCGCAAATTCTGCCGAGCGGTTCTATCCGCACGAAGATCACGCCCGACATCTCCGACCTGGACTTTCAAAATGCCGTGCAGATCGGCGGATTCTTCATCCCTGCGCTCAAGGAAAGCAAAATCTCCACGGATCTGGTCACCAAGCCCGGTCAAAGCATTTTGATGGGCGGCTTGCTGCGCCGGATCGAGCAGAAAAATATCGTCAAAGTGCCGTTCCTCTCGAACATTCCGATTTTGGGCAAACTGTTCCAGGACGTGCGTTACCAGACGGGACAGACCGACGTCGTGTTCGTGATGACGCCGCAAATCGTGAATCAGTAGCAATGAACGCCCTCGTCGGCTTACTGCAAGACGAAACGGGTTCCGCTATGACGGAATATGCGATAATCCTGACCTTGCTCAGCGCGGGCGCGACGGCCGTGCTGGTAGTGATTGCGCATACGGCCAACACGTCGATAAACCACGTTTCGCAGAGTATGCAGAACTACGAGCTCGGATCGTCCGGAACGGGGCCGCCGTGAGATCGATCAGAGGCGCAGCCATGGTGGAAACCGCGGTCTCTTTGAGCCTCGCGCTGCTCACGTTGTACGGAGCGTTCGACCTCGGGCTGATGGGGTATTTTCAGCTGCAGCTCGACGGCGCGACGTTCTTCTATACGCACGCGTACGCATCCGGAGCGAGCGACATCAACAACGTCGGAAAGTTCGGATCCCAGATCGCGAACCTTTTCCCGAGCGTCGCGACCGCGAACATGTCCCCGATCCCGCAGTCGCCGCCGGACACGGACATGCCGGTCAACTATACGCAATGGGGCACCGTTACCCAGCGCTACGGCGGCGCCTCGCTCCTGCGGCCGCAGCGGCTGATGGCGCAGGCGACGTACCAAGTCGCCGGCGGAACGTGGAACGCGCTATTTCCGGCCGCCTCGCAGCCGATTACGCTGAGTGCCGGCAACGTCGACGCGCGGCCGATCATCGGCAATCACGACGACGATGCACAGGGCGCGGGATTTAACTCTTCGACCGTTTACGGTTCGCTGGTCGATCCGCTCACGCAAGACGATCAGAACGTGCCTCCGTACTACTTCAATTTTGCGTTCATGTGGGAGTGCACGCCCGTTAGCAATCCGCCGTCGGGATCGCCGAGCCCGAATTGGAATTCGCACGGCGATACGTGCAACGATCCCGAGCTCAATTCGCTTGGATTAGCGGAGTACGTTAAAGACGACAACTACGGCAGCGCGAAATATCCTAACAACGGCATCGACTCTGGTGGGACGTACGAAGCGATTAAGTACCATCAGCAAGTCTACGCCGCGATCTCCAGCGCGTTAGCGTTGTATCCGACGCGCAGAGGTAATGGTGGCATTGCCACTATTTGGGACTCCGTCGTTGGAAGTACCATTCGAAACACGATCGAGTCGTGGGACGTTCAGAACATTCAGAATATCGGCGCTCCAAGCGGGAGTCAGCTCGGGCGCCAGAACCCGCTTCACCCGCTGAACGGATGTTCGTGGTGCTGACCGTAAACGCGCAACGCGGCCAAACGTTTCCGGTGTGGGCGATGGGCTCGCTCTCCTGCATGGTGCTGCTCGCCATGGTGCTCAACTACGGCAACATGCTGACCTGGCAGTTTCGCGCCCAGAACGCTGCCGATTCGGCCGCGCGCGGCCTCCTGGCCGCACAAACCACGCAGTGGAATCAGACGCTTACCGCGCTGCACGCGGCGGCCATCGACGAGTACCGCATCCGCAATATCTTGCGCGATCTCGACGAGGTGGTCAACGGCGAAGGCGGCTGCAACGGCGGTGACTATCACGATATCCACAGCTGCGACGCGATGTATTTAAACCTTCGCGGACAGTACATGGACGCGGTTCAACGGTACACCGCCGATGCGCTCCTGATTCACCGGGTCGCCACGCCGAATCAGGCCACGCAGATCGCGAATATGAATGCCGCGCTGACGCAGATGCAAAAGACCGGCGTTTGCGGCACGGCGAACGGACTGGATTGCGGATTCACATACGCATTGGTCGGTACGCAAGCGCGCGACGACAACTATTTGGAGGACGTGTACTCCGACTGCTGCACATTTGTCGTCGGCGGGGGCACGTCCAGCAATCCGAAACCCGATTTGACGCCGATGGAAGTCGAAGTCGTCGCGTGCGCGAACGTCTCTACGTTGATTCCGGCGTTCTTCAACACGCAGGCGCCGACGTTCAGCGCCATCGGCCGCGCCGCGGCGACCAGCATCATGGCGAATCAGGAGTTCATGTATCTGGGCTCGATCGTCAACCCGACGACGGGCAACGTGTTTCAACAGGCGGAATTTCCCGAGGGCACGAGCGGAAGCGCGGTGCTCGCAAACAGCGAGAACGACGGCTACTACCGCATCGACTACGGCGGCAACCCCGACAACACATGGAATCACGGCAATCCGGCCATCTCCAACGGCAAAGCGGCGTTCACGTATTCACCGGCTAACGCAGGTCTGCTCGCCGCCACGGGCTGGTGGAGCGCCATGCCTGTTCCCACGTTTAAGGGCACGCTGACGCCCGGAACGCAGTTCCAATGCAAATAGGCAATTTGCATGCCCAGCGCGGACAGGCGCTCACCGAGACCGCGTTCTTTCTTCCGTTGTTCCTCCTGCTGCTCTTCGGAATGATGTGGGTCATCCAGGTGAGCGTGCTGAACGAACGCGCCCAAGTCGCGGTACGCTACAGCGGACTGGTGTCGAACGAATCGGATCCGTACGACGGTTTCAGCCTGTACGCCATCTACAACAACGTCGGAAACTTAAAACAGTCCGCAAGCACCACGTGTGCAACGCCGCCGCCGGACGCATTCACCAATGATCCGACTCACGGCGCATTCCCCGGGCCGACCTCGCAGCCGTTTTGGAAGCCGGACACGGGAACGACTACCGGAACGTGCAATCAAGGACGCGTGCAGATAACCGACCCGTCGCTGACCGTACCGATGCTGCTCATCGGCACGGATTCGACCGCCAGCACGCAAAAGACGACGACGACCAACTTGCCCTCCGCGATCTCGGGCCTTCAGGTCAATACGCTGTCTGCTTCGCAGAATTTCGTGAATACGCCCGACATCGCGTCGATTATGCAGTGCTTCCCGCAGCTTTCTTCTGCCGTTTCCAATTCGCTCGTCGGCGAGACCGCGCCGGGCAACAATCCGGCAGCGACGGCGATGCTTCCCGCCATAAATCCCACGACGTCGTTAACGCTCGACTGCTGAAAACTCCGGCTCTTTGCGCCGCATACGTGCTGTCGCTGATCGCGACGGCGGTTGCGAGCGTTTGGGCTTTGCATCTGCCGCGAACGTGCGCCGATATTCCGGCCTTTTCGGGCGCGATAAGCGTTCGCGGCCCGATCGAGAGCGTTCTGCCGATCCCCGTCGTGCAAAATTGCTCCGGCGGCGCGGTAACGCTCGCCGTCATCCTCGTCTTGGGCTGT
This sequence comes from Vulcanimicrobiaceae bacterium, assembly GCA_035938175.1. Taxonomy (GTDB): domain Bacteria; phylum Vulcanimicrobiota; class Vulcanimicrobiia; order Vulcanimicrobiales; family Vulcanimicrobiaceae; genus DASRDE01. The sequence continues at coordinate 34,481 of DASZHD010000037.1, read as the reverse complement.
ACGCTCGCAACGTTCGCGTGGCAAGCGCTGCTGCGCGCGGGAATTTCACAGCGGGTGGCGATGCTGTTGTATGCGGTCGCTGCGGCGGTCGCCGTCTCGTTCCCGTACGTTTCGACTACCGACGCCTATGCATACGCCTTATACGGCTACGAGGCGGGCGTGCAGCACCGCTCGCCGTATCGCGCGCAGCCGCTGCAGACAAACACGGCGCCGGAGTTTTCCGGGATCGCGCGGCTTTTTCCCGACGAACGCAGCGGGGTACGGATCGCAAACTACGGTCCGGTCTTTACCGCGCTATACGGGGGCGTCGCGGCGGCATCGCGCGGTTCGCTCAAGGCGGCCATCGTCATCGAGCGTTTACTGTCGGCGATCGCGCTTCTTACTGCGGCATTGCTGCTGCGCCGCGGAGCCTTTGTTGCGCTCGCGCCGCTGTGCGTATTCGAGTTGATTGCATTCGCCCACAACGACGCGGCAATGCTCGCGTTCCTTGCGTTGGCGTGGGCAGCGTATCGTAAAAATCAACTTGCATGGTGCTGTGCGGCGATCGTCCTGGCCGGAGAAGTGAAAGGCATTGCACTGCTCGCGTTTTTGCCGCTTGCGCTGCACGTCGCGCGGAACGGACGGCTGCGCGCCGCGGCCGCAGCATTCGCCGGAGCCGCCGCAACGCTCGCGATTACGGCAGCGCTCTCGCTATGGGCGTTCGGCACGTTTTCGCTCGGCGGAGCGCCGGCAATCGCTCCGTTTTCATCGCCGTCCATGCTGCTCGCCGCTGCAGCGGGGGGATCGCTGAGCGCGATCAAGATTTTCGGGGCGCTTCAGATCGTGGCCGGGTTGTTGCTCGCCGCATGGCTCTTTTTGCGGCGGCGAACGGAACTCGGAGCGGCTGCGGCGATGGCATCGCTTCCGGCGCTCTTTCCGTGGTATTTCACGTGGCTCGTGCCGCTGGGTGCAATAACGCGAGACCGCGCGTTTCGGAGCGCTGTTGTCGCCGCGGCGTTCGTTTCGATTCTCGGTGAAATTCCGCTGATGGTCGCAAACGCCGGACTCGCCGTCGCCGCGCTCGTGCTTGCCGTCCAGTGGGGCGTTCCAGCGTTGACCTATGCGAGCGCGCTCAACTCGGATGCACGACGACGGGTACGACGATCAGCTGTCCCGAGCGATCGCGTGTCGCCGAAACCATAACGTAGAACGTCGCGGGGCGTTTGACGGACGGTGCGATGAACTTCGCGTCCGAGCCGGGCGCTACCGGAGACGATTGCAACGGCGTGCCGGCTGCCGTTTCCAGCGTAGCGCGTCCGGTCACGTGCGCGGCGGCGCCCCTCAGCGTTACCGAAAAGTACGTTCCCGAAACGATGTACGCGGGGTTCGTGCTGACGTTTCCAACTGCGGACGGAGGCGGCGTAAACGGAGCGGCCGCCGATACGCGGGCGCGCGGAGAAGCGGATGGTGTGGGTTGCGGCAACACTTCGACGCCGATCGCCGCTGCCGCGAGCGAATCAGCCTTCCGGACGTCGAGGCGAATCGTAAAGTGCCGCGGCGCATCCACATGGGGCGCCGCGATAATCGTCACCCCTTTCGGATTGTACGCCGCCGCGTCCCAGGGCGTGCCGCGCGAATCGACGAGCCGCACGGTACCGCTCTGCGCACTGGCGTTATAGCGCACCGCGATCGGCGTTCCGGAGGTTGCGACGGCGGGCTGCGCGTCGAGGGAGCGAATTTGTGCGACGACCGGCGGCGCGGGCGGCGCTACGGCGGTAAGCGATCGCTGCGCGCTTACTTTTCCTAACGCACCCGCAATCGTCAGCACGACGCGATACTGCGCCGGCGCACGATCGGTAACGAAGCGCAGCGTTCCGGACCCGTGCGGAAGCGTTCCGTCGCCGATGGCGACGCCGTCGCGTTGAATTTCGTAGCGGATCTCGCCGACGCCGTTTGCGGAATATCCCACGTCGACGCCGTCGTGCGTCATTACGCGCGAGGGCATCGTCAACGCGTCGATGCGCGGCCGCAGGATACCCGCAATTAGCACCGCTGCTGCCGCCAGAAAGACGAGCGCGGCGATGAACGGGAATGCGCGTATCGCCGAGGGCGCTTCCACCGCCGTCTCGGCCACGTATTCGCGGACGTTATCGCGGAGCCGTACGACGACGGTATGAATGCTCGGAAAGCGCGTACCGACGCGAACGTGCAACGTTCCGGTCGTGTTCGGATCGATCCACACGTATCCGGGCTGCATCTCGATTTCGCGCCGTGCCGTGCGCCCGCGGATATCGCAAATCAGCGGCGACGGACTGTGATTCTCGACGGCGACGTCGACGACCGTACTAAATAATCCGGCGCGCTGTGCTCTAGCACTGACGGAGACGGCAATTTTTTCCGGAAGATTGCGCTCCGGTACGGCGGGGAGACGTACGGCTTGCGTTACTTGCACCTAGCGTCCCGCGTCAATCAGCTGCGTAACAAATGCACGATCTGTGCGAAGCGCGGGGGACGGCCGTAGAGCAGCATGCCGATCCGATAGATCTTTCCTCCCAGAAGCGCGATGCCCCAGATGGCTGCGGCATTGATGACGAACGACAGCGCCACCTGCCAAAACGGCACGTTGCTGACTACGATTCGCGCGAACATGACGAACGGGGCGATCAACGGGATGAAGCTCGTAACGACGACTGCCGGGCTATTCGGCACGTCGAGCGCCGCCAGGGCGATGAAGAAAGCGGCGATCACGGGAATGAAGAGCGGGCCGCTGACGCTGCCCAAATCCTCGGTCCGGTTGATAAGAGACCCGACGGCGCCGAACAGTGTGGCCATCTGCAAAAAGCCGAGCAGAAAGAAGATCACAAAGCCGGCGATGTCCCCCGGTGAAATGCCGTTCAGCGAAAACGTGACGTCCGAATCGCCCGAGCGCGAGGCAACCGGCGCAGTGTGCATTCCGAATGCGTACGCCGACGCGACCCAAACGATCATCTGCACGATGGCGAGCGTAGCCGACGCGCCGACCTTGGCGGCCAACAGCGAACTAGGCCGTACGGATGCTACGAGCAGCTCGGCGATTCTGCTGGTCTTTTCTTCCGCCACGGAGCTCATAATCAGCTGGCTGTTGATGATGATCAGGACGTACAGCAGCACGAGAAGCACGTACGCGATGATTTTTGCGGCGTTGGCGGCCGCCACGGTACCGAACTTCTCCGATACCGATCGCACGTCCACGGGAATCTGAATCAGCGCGTGCACCTGGCTCTCGGGAAGATGGGTCTGCATTTGCAGGTTGAGCGGCAGCAGATCGCGCCGCAGTTGCGACGGCTGCGCAACGCTGGGGTCTTCGGCGTAGACGACGACGTGCAAGCCGTGCGCGTCCTGCGAAAGCGCGATCACCGACGTTGCACCACGCGCGCGCAGCTCCGCAATGGTGGGAGCTCGATGCAGCGGACCGAGCTCCCCGGCGGTCGGAAAATCCTTGGCAAGCAGCGGTTTTGCGCGTGCGAGCAGCGCGGGATCGCCGGCGAGCAGCGTCTTATTCGTTTGCGCCGTATACGAGTCTATAAACGCGGGCAGTTTCATCATCACGAGCACGCCGGCCAAACCCAGCAAAAGCCCGATCCAAAACGTGCGCGACTGCAGGCGGCGCATCATTTCAGCCGAGTACACCGTAATGAGCTCGTTAATCGGCCTGCCCTCGCGAAATCGTGTGAATATAGATGTCCTGAAGTGATGGCTCCATAGCATCGAAACGCGTTATCGCATCGGCTTGCACGAGCGCGCGAAGCAGCTGAGGAAACTCGGTATTCGCGGGCACTTGGTAGTACAGCGCGCCGTTTTCGCCCGGAAGGGCATGCGATCCGGAGACGCTTTGCATTACGTTCCGTACGGCGTCGGTAGACGGTTCGACCTTGATGACGCGCGTCGGCCAGCCGGCGCGCAATTGCGCGAGCGACCCGCCCGCGCGATTTTCGCCGCCCGTGATGATGCAGAAGCGATCGCAGATCTGTTCCAACTGCCACATTTGATGGCTCGAGAGTACGAGCGACGTGCCGCGCCGCTTCAAGTCGTTCAGCGTGGCGAGCAGTACGTCGGCATTTACGGGATCCAACCCGGAGAACGGCTCGTCCAAAATAAGCAGTTCCGGATCGTGAACGGCCGCGCACGCGACTTGAACCTTTTGCTGGTTGCCTTTGGAAAGTTCCGAACACGGTCGAACGGCATATTGCTGCAGGCCGAGCTGCTCGATCCAGTGGTCGGCCCGCGCCTTGGCGTCGGTGTCGAGCAGTCCGTGAAGCCGTCCGAAATACACGATTTGGTCGCGAACTTTCATCTTGCCGTACAGTCCGCGTTCTTCCGGCAGATAACCGAAACGGCGCCGCACGCGTTCGTCGATCGGCGCGCCGTTCCACGTAACGGTTCCGCCGTCCGGAGCGTAGATGCCGACGACCATGCGCATCGTCGTCGTTTTACCCGCACCGTTTGGACCGAGCAAGCCGAACGTCGTTCCGCTTGGAATCTCGAACGAGACGTCGCGAACCGCAACGACCGAGCCGAACTCTTTCCGAAGGTGCGACGCCTGGAGCATGCGCTGGAGCGGCGCTTATCGCGCCGTCAGTTGCGACATCCACGCCTCCACGTCGTCCGCGCGCGAAGGCAGGATCGACGAAAGGTTTTCGCATCCGTCGCGCGTGACGACGACGTCGTCTTCGATGCGTACGCCGATTCCGCGCAGATTCGCCGGTACGGTTGCGTCGTCGGGCTGAAAGTACAGCCCGGGCTCGACCGTCAGCACCATATGCTCCCGGAGTTTTCCGTAGCGGTACGTTTCCGAGCGCGCCTTTGCGCAGTCGTGCACGTCCATACCCAGCATGTGGCTGACGTTGTGCAGCGTGTAGCGGCGGTAGAATTGGCGCTGCGGATCCATGGCTTCGTCCAGCGAGCACTTCAAAATGCCCATTTCAACGAGACCCTCCGCCAGCACGCGCATGGCCGCGCGGTTGGGTTCCAAGAAATCGTTTCCGGGCTTTACCTGAGCCATCGCCGCCTGCTGCGCGGCGTAGACGAGATCGTATACCGCGCGCTGCTCGGCGGTGAACTTGCCCGAGATTGGCAGCGTGCGCGTGATGTCGGCGGTGTAGAGCGAATCGACTTCAACGCCGGCATCCAGCAGCAGCAGTTCGCCGGAACGGATTGCGCCGTGGTTGTGATTCCAGTGCAGCGTGCACGCGTGCGCGCCGGCCGCAGCGATCGTAAGATAACCGACGTCGTTGGCTTCGATGCGCGCGCGGCTCCAAAATGCCGCTTCCACTTCACGTTCCGACTTGGCGCGCGGCAAAACGCGGATGACGTCCTCGAACGCGCGCTTGGAGATTTCGACGCACCGGCGCAATTCTTCGATCTCCGCGTCTTCTTTGATGAGACGCAGCTCGGAAAGGAACGTGGCCAGCTCCGCGTTATCGTCCACGTTGCGCACGTCGCGGCCCTGCACTCGCAAATCGTTGAGATACGTCTCGATTTCGTCGATCGGCCGGCAGCGGTCGACGCCGAAGAAGAGCTGGCTTTCATCCACGCCGCGGTGGCGTCCGACCCACAGCTCGCCCTGCACGCGATCGGCGAAAAACTCTTTCTTTCCCCGGTTGTGTGGCGGAACGAAGAGTACCGAATCGTGTCCGCCGTCTTTGCGCGGCTCGAGTACGAGCATGCCGCCGGGCTCACCCGGACCGGCCAGATACGCGAAATCGGTGGAGGGGCGAAAGCGAAAATTCGTGTCGTTCGCGCGAACCTTCTCCGTGCCCGCGGGCACGACGACGTGCACTCCGGGATAGGCGGCGGAAACTTTTTTCCGGCGCGCCGCGTACGAATCGCGGTGCGCGAGCGTGCCGACCGTCAGCGGGGCGTCCGTCCATCCGCCGGTCATGAAGTCCAGCAAGGCTTGCGGTGCGTCGGTGTCGTGGCTGGCCTTCGAAGGCGTGCTTTCGGAGAGTTGCGGTTCGCGCGTGTCCATGGAGGGAGTCTTCGCGATGCGTGCGCTTTACGCCTTACGGCGCGTCGACGTCCAGTCCCAAATCCAAGGCCGGTGCGCTGTGCGTGATCCAGCCGGAGGAGATCAGATCGACGCCGCTCTGTGCCACAGCGATGACGCGCTCCGGCAGGATGGTCCCGGATGCTTCGGTGATGACGCGGCCGTTCACCAACCGCACGGCTTCTGCCAGCTGTTCGGGCGACATGTTGTCCAGAAGCACCGCGTCGACCGGCAATTGCAGCGCTTCGGCGAGCTGCTCGAGCGTGTCGACTTCTACCTCGATTTTCACCAAGTGTCCCACGCGCGCTCGCGCTGCGCTTACCGCCGCCGCGACCGATCCCGCCACCAGCAAATGATTGTCCTTAATCAGAACGGCGTCGTCCAGGCCGAAGCGGTGATTGCTGCCGCCGCCGGCACGCACGGCGTATTTTTCCAGCACGCGTAAACCGGGGGTCGTTTTGCGAGTGCAGACGATGTGCGCGCGGGTTCCGGCCACGAGATCGACCAGCGTTCGCGTCGCGGTTGCGATTCCGCTGAGCCGGCACAAAAAATTGAGTGCCGTTCTCTCGCCGGTCAAAAGCGCTCGCGCAGTGCACTCGATGCGCGCGACGGGCTGGCCCTGCTGGACGCGTTCGCCGTCCGGAACCAGCGTTTCAAAATGTGCTTGCGCATCGAGCATTTCGAAGGCGAGGCGCGCTATTTCGAGTCCGGCGACGGTACCGGGTTTACGTGCGGCGATCGTCCCTTTGCCTTTGCGATTAGGCGCAACGATGGCGTCCGTCGTCAGATCGCCGCCGTGTCCGATGTCCTCGAGCAGCGCCGTGCGGACGATCGGTTCGACCAGCAGCCGGTGCGGAGAGCTAAGCAACGCCTTCGAGTGTGGTGAACGACCGCTTTGCGAACGACGAACGGCTCTGCGGATGATCGCTGCGGTAATGACTTCCGCGGCTCTCGCGCCGCGCCAGTGCGGCTTGCGCTATCGAACGCGCCACCGTCAACAGATTGCGCAGCTCGCTGCTTTTCGGTTCCTTCGCCGCTTCGAGCGTTGCGATTCGCGCGAGAGCTTCGCGCAGTCCAGTCTCGTCGCGAACGAGTCCGACGTTTGCATACATCACCGAACGAAGATCAGCCACGGCTTGCTGACACGACTCAGCGCTCGCGCTGACGGAATGGTACGCCGGCGCGTCGCGTTTATCGTCGACGGTACCGGTGTGGCGGACATCCGTCGCAACGCGCGTTGCGTAGACGAGTGCCTCGAGCAGCGAGTTGCTGGCCAGCCGGTTCGCACCGTGCACGCCGCTCGCGCTGGTTTCGCCGCACGCCCACAATCCGGGCAGCGACGAACGGCCCCACGCGTCGACCGCGATACCGCCCATGTGGTAGTGCGCCGCCGGCGTGACCGGAATCGCGACGCGGCGTGGATCGATGCCCGCGCGCATGCACGCGCTGAAAACCGTCGGAAACTTTTCCGGAAACCGGTCGCCGATCGCATCGCGCGCGTCCAAGCCGACAGTACGGCCGGCGCGCTGCTGAAAGAATATGCCGCGCGCAACGACGTCGCGCGGAGCAAGTTCGGCGTCCGGATGTTCTTCCGCCATAAACCGCACGCCCAAATCGTTGCGGAGAATTGCGCCCTCGCCGCGGATTGCTTCGGTCACCAGAGGCAACGGATCGGATGCAATCGCAAGTGCCGTCGGATGAAACTGGACAAACTCCATATCACCCATTACCGCGCCGGCGCGCGCGGCCATCGCGATGCCGTCGCCCGTCGATTCTGCGGGATTGGTCGTGTACCGGTACACGCGTCCTATACCGCCCGTCGCAAGCACCGTCGCGTTTGCGAAGACCGCGAACTCTTTGCCGCTTTCGCCGTGGCGAGCGTAGACGCCGCGCACGCGGCCATCGGAAACGATCAGATCGCCGGCGATCGCGTTTTCGATTACCGTGATTGCGGGATCGGCCCGGACCGCGCCAATCAGCGTGCGCAAGATCTCGCGTCCGGTCGCATCGCCTCCGGCTTTGACGATTCGGCGGCGGTTGTGCGCCGCTTCGCGTCCGAGCGCCAAATCACCGGATTCCGTGCGATCGAAAGCGGCGCCGAGTTCCAGTAATTCTTCGATACGCGCGGGCGCATCGTGCGTCAGAATTTCAACGATCGCTTCGTCCGAAAGCCCTGCGCCGGCGCGTTCGGTGTCGATTTTGTGCAGCGCGGGCGAATCGTCCGCACCCATTGCGGCGGCTATGCCGCCCTGTGCCCATTCGCTTGCGGCGCCGCTGCCCAACCGCGTTTTCGAGAGCACGATCGTGCGCATTGGAGAGAGTTTGAGCGCGGCCATCAACCCGGCGATTCCCGCTCCGACGATGACGGCGTCGCTACGCACTGTATTCCAACATGCGTTCCACCGCAGCTCGCGCGCGCGTGGCAATCGCCGGATCGACGGTAACTTCGTACTGCATGGTTTGCAGCGAATACAGCACCTTCGGCAGCGTGTTGCGCTTCATGTGCGGACAGAGGTTGCACGGGCGGATGAAGTCAATCTTCGGAAAGTTCGCGGAGACGTTGCTCGCCATCGAACATTCCGTGATCATGACGACGCGCGGCCGTTTGTCATGCTGAGATTTGTCATGCTGAGGCATCGAAGCACCCTTGTCATGCTGAGGTATCGAAGCACCCTTGTCATGCTGAGGTATCGAAGCACCCATGTCATGCTGAGGTATCGAAGCACCCTTGTCATGCTGAGGTATCGAAGCACCCTTGTCATGCTGAGGTATCGAAGCACCCTGAGGAATCGAAGGGTCCAGCTCCCCAACAAAATCGATCATCCCCTGCGTCGATCCCACGTAGTCCGCTTCGGCGAGCACATCCGGTGGACACTCGGGATGCGCGAGTATGATCAAATCCGGATCGTCCTCGCGGTACGCGCGCAACTGTGCGCCCGTGAATCGCTCGTGCACCTCGCAATGCCCTTTCCAGGCGATAATCTCCACGTCCGTTTGCGAGGCGACGTATTTCGCTAGGTATTCGTCCGGCAGAAAGATGACGCGCTTTGCGCCCAATGCGTTCACGATCTTTACCGCGTTGCCGCTCGTAACGCAAACGTCCGACTCGGCCTTGACTTCGGCGGACGTGTTCACATACGTCACGACCGGAATGCCGGGATAGCGCTCGCGCAGCAAACGCACGTCCGCGCCGGTAATCGATTCCGCCAGCGAACATCCTGCACGGAGATCCGGTACGAGCACGGTTTTCCCGGGATTTACCAGTTTCGCGGTTTCGGCCATGAAATGCACGCCGCACAGGACGATGACATCGGCATCCGTGCGCGCGGCTTCCATGGCTAGGCCAAGCGAATCTCCGACGATGTCCGCGACAGTGTGAAAGATTTCGGGAACTTGATAATTATGCGCGAGGATGACGGCGTTACGCTCGCGTTTGAGCCGGTTGATCGCCGCGACGTACGGTGCGTGAACGGGCCATTCCACCGCGGGAATCACGCTCGACACGCGTTCGAAGATGGGCCGGGTTTCGCGCTCGACGTCCGGCGAGTACGTGAGTTCGGTAACGCTCATGAGGTCGTTGTGACGGTTGCCGCCGGGCGCCCGTGGAACCTCCCCCTCGATGCGGAGAAGCGGGCGTCCGGCCAACATCCTTTCATGAATTTAAACCTTCCCGGCGGCCCGATGGTTTGCAGCCGCCCGCGAGCGGCCTAGTGGACGGCTTTCAGGAAGGTCGAAATCGCCGAGTCCAGGGCCGCGGGCTGGTCGTACATCACGAAATGCCGGGCGCCCGAAACCATCGCGACGGTGGCGTGCGGCGCACCGGTGAACAGCGATTGATAATAGGCTTGCTTTGCCGCCGGCGACGGGAACGTCGGACCGTCGATCGTTGCATCGTACGGCGCGATTTCGAGCAGCGGTACGTCGGCAGACTTCAGCTCTGCTCGCGCGTCCGTGTTCACGTCTTCCGACATCCACGCGCCTGCCGCTTTGGGATCGCTTTTTCCGAGCAGCGGTGCAACCGCGGCAACGTCCGATTTCGACGACAAATAATTCGGCAGCACGTACGTCGCCTCGGCCGTTTGGAACTGCGCCGGCGTCGCTGCGGAAAGCATTGCGCTAAAGCGCTGCGCGGCTTGCGTACGTTGCTGAGGCGATAATTTTTCCATACCGGGAAGGACCGGTAAGCCGTCTACGGCTACGACCGCGGCCAGCTTTTCCGGATGCTGTTCGGCCAAGACGATTCCGAGCGTTCCGCCCAGACTATGGCCGGCAATAATCGGATGGGTGAGATGATGCGCGGCGACCATCGACCAAAAGTCGGCGGTCACCGTCGGAAACAACGATCCGGAAATCGGCGCGCGTCCGTCAAAGCCCGGAAGCGTCAGCGCATAAATCGCGTAATCCGGCGAAAAACGGGCAATTTCGCCCGACCATTCCCACGGTCCGCAGGCCAGGCCCGGAATCAGAACGAGCGCGGGCTTTCCGGGCGTTCCGTACACGTCTACGTGAAGGGAACCGGCATCGAACGAGTCCACGGCCTTCGGCAGGTTGGGCGGTACGGCCGCCGTTGCGGGCGCACTGAACCAGAGCGTGCTCGCGGCGAGCACACTCGCAAGTACTAAGCGTTTCATGAATTACTCCTCTACAGAATCGGGGTCGAAAATTTCCTCAACGGGTTTTGAAAACAAACGAGAAATCTTGAATGCTAGCGGAAGACTCGGCGCATATTTTCCGGTTTCCAGCGCGTTCACGGTTTGGCGCGCGATGCCAAGCAAATCCGCAACTTGCGCTTGCGACCAATCGTGCTCGGCGCGCAGCACGCGAATGCGGTTCTTCACCCTTTGTATCTCCGCGACACGAACGGCACGGTGATTCCCCACGTGAACATGAGGACGCAATAGGTAATCCACGCGCTGGGATGCGGAAAACCGGCGACTTCCAATAAGCCGTACGTCAACGCGAGCAGCGCGGTAAGTCCGGCGGAGATTGCGAGCGCTTCGATGTGAATCTGCCGTTCGAGCTCGTCAACGCTGCGAATCATCACGACGGCCGAAATGAACAAAACCGCAATAGGGATCAGCGGCGTCATTGCAAGCGCGATGCGCAAAGCACCGGAGGTGTGTGCCGCCGCGGTTGAAACCGGAATGATGATGGCAATGTACGCGATCATCGCAATCACGAAGCGCACCATGTACTGCCGCTTGGCGCGGTCGGTGGGATTCATTTGGCGCGTCATCGGTAAGCCCGCCACGATGCCGCGATGAGTCTCGCGGGTCCGCTGAGGCGATGGGCGCCGAAGCGGGCGAGCACCATTAGTGCGAAAAGCCGGTCAAGTATGCGTCGGAAGGTGACCATGGGCAGAAGTGTAGCGTATACGCGACATATTGTCAACCTATAGCGACATTAAGTCGCCTTAAGGCTACTGGATGCCCCCTTCAAGCGACACTCTAGACTTGACGCTGCGAAGCCAGCCGGACCTCAGCGCGACGCGGCTAGAACCTCTGCCGCAGCCAGAGGGGCGCCGTCGCCCACATGAAGTACACGACCCAGCTCATCATGACCACCGTGGACACGATCGCTGCGTACGTCGCCACCCGGCGCGTCCGCGCGCTGCTGTCGCGCCTAGCCATAAACACAATCGAAACGATGAAGATGCCGGTAGCGCCGATGCTGATGATGTAGTTCAGAGTCTTAAAGGCAAGCGAATCCGGACTCAGCACGTCACGCCGGACTTCCGCGGTTCGAGCCAGTTCCCCCGTGCAGTGATCTCGTGCGGTGCATTTCCGCCGGTAACTTGTCGCCACGGGCGAAGTAGATCTCCGTATGGGCTTGCTCGTGATACTCGCGCTCCTCGCTATGCCGCTTTTGCTGGTCGGGTTTCTTACCAAGTGGGGAGGCCGTGCGCCCTCGTTCGCTGGAAGCGATGAAGTGGTGCCGAAATTCGATTCGTCCTTGGGGACGAGCGTACAAGGACTGGGGCGAGAGATGACCGCGGTGAATCGCGATTCACCTGACGAGATCGTCAAGTAATATACTGTCCGCAAGAGACGACATTATCTAGTTCGCGCGGTCACCAGTCTTACGACATCGCTCTAAAGGTGCCGAAAGTAAACAACCGCGAGAACTGCAAGCACCGCACTCGTCTGCAGTGTCAGCACTCGTGCCGCCGGTTTCGGCGCCTTGGGAAGCCACGAGATCGCAAAGAATATGATGATGAGCAACTGCGCCGGCATCAGTATCTGAAACAAATGGGCCGTCGCGCTTTCATCCGGCTCGCGAACGAGCGTACCTTGAACGAAGCTCGCCAGGAACACCGCTAGGAATCCGGCCGAAATCATCAGCGGAAGAAACGCGCTAGGCCGTTTCAGCAGATGGAACATCAATGCTTACTTTGTATCACAAAGTAATCCCGGCGCCAAGCTTTTCGAAGGCGCGCAGTAGGTCCCGCGCTCCATTCTCAGCATTCGTGCACGCACGCGGCGCGGGGCGGGTTATTGCGCGACTTTCTCCTGTGCCTCGCGGGCCAGCGCAACCAACTCGCTCGCCAAAAATTCGCGAGCCTCGATCGGCAGATTGGCGCGTTCTTGCGCTGCCAAGTCCGAAACGATCGCTTCCGCTTGACCCTGGTTCGGCAGTTCGCTGCGCGATCCGAGCTCTCTGGCAGCTTCCTTAATCCTGCTCCACACGCACTCGATTTCCGTCATGTCCGCCATCCCCAAAGAGTACCTACGAATTGTACCCCCGCGCGTTTGCCACGCGCAACTGACTGCAACGTCCCGAACCACGGAAAAAAGCGACGCAGCAAGCGGGTAGCAGGGGCGTTCCAAAGCCGCGCATGAAACCTCCACGCCCACCCCCGTGTTTTGCGGGGGTACGATTCCCCCCACCGATTTCGTTGAAGAAGGAAGTGAACGACGTTCATGTTGGCACAGGTTGGTAAACCCGCACCGGACTTCGATCTCGCAAGCACCAAGGGTGCGACGAGCGCGAAGGATCTCGGAAAGCGGATCAAGCTCTCGGACTATCGCGGCAAATGGCTGATCTTTTTCTTTTATCCGCTCGATTTCACGTTTGTCTGCCCAACCGAGATAACGGCGCTGTCCGACCGGTTCGACGAATTCAAGGAATTTGACGCCGAGGTACTGGGCGCGTCGTGCGATTCGGAGCACAGCCATTGGGCGTGGATCAATACGCCGCGCGAAAAGAACGGCATCGCCGGACTCAAATATCCGCTCGTTTCCGACTACACGAAAGAAACGGCGCGCGCATACGGAGTGTTGGACGAACGTTCGGGCGTCGCGCAGCGCGGCTTGTTCATCATCGATCCCGATGGCGTTTTGAAATACGCAGTCGTTACCGACGACAACGTGGGCCGCAGCGTCGAAGAGACGATTCGCGTGCTGCAAGCTCTGCAAACGGGCGGCCTGTGTCCGGCGGAATGGAAGCCCGGCAAGGCGCTTCTGCAAAAAGCATAATGCCGCTTCGTATGCGTAGTCCGCTGCCGTCGTTCGATGGGGCGGCTGATTGGATTAACGGTGCGCAGCCGTCGGCGGCATCGCTCGACGGCAAGCCGATCGTCGTTCAGTTTTGGTCGATGAGCTGTTACATGTGTCACAACGCGGCCGAACAAGTCAACGCATGGCGCGACAAGTACGAGCCGCTCGGCTTCGTGTTTATCGCCGTGCACCAGCCGCGCTCCGAAGCCGAGCTCGACGTCGAGGCGGTTCGTAAGGATGCGTTGGAAGAAATGAAGCTGACGCAGCTGTGCGCGCTGGACAACGATCATACGATCGTCGATCGGTTTGCGAATCAATTCGTCCCAAGTTACTACATTTTCGATCGTGCGCATCAGCTGCGCCATTTTCAAGCCGGCGACAAAGGCTTCGAGCGGATCGAAGCCGCCCTCGACCGCGTATTGCACGAACCCGTCCCCGCTTCGGTCGGCTAACGTGAATGAAAAACGCCTCGCTCGTTGAGCGGGGCGTTTTCGTTTTGCGGGCAGTGATTAGAAACGTGACGCCGGTGAAGGTGTAGGACAGCCGGCGCCTCCGCCCGGGGGCGGTGTCGGACCGCCGCCCGGCGGCGGGCCACCGGCGCCCGGCGAGCCCGGAGGAGGACCCCCGATCAGCGGAATCGGGGTATTTCCGCTCCTGCCGCCGTGACTCGCTAAGAACGCTACCAGCGGAATCAACAGCAGCGGCAGAAAGCCGGTGCGATGCGTCGCAGGCGTCGAGCTTGCGACGCTTTGCGCAGGCGCTGCGACCGGTGCGGGTGTCGGCGGAAGTTGGACGGCGGGTGCGGCTGCTACCGGCGGCGCCGGAGCGGCTGTTGGAGCGGCTGTTGGAGCGGGCGGCGGCGTTATGACGGCAGCCTCTGTACGCGGCGGGACCTGCGCGAGTGCAGGCAGAGGCTTGCGGAGCAGGGATAAATTGCCGCACCGCGCCGGAACGAAGAGCGCGACGACTTGCCCGCGCTCGGTGAGATCGATTTCCCACCCTCGCGTGTTCTCCGGCAGCACGACGTCGTGCAGCACGTAGACCGATCCGTTCGACGCCCAACTCATTGCGTCGACGTGGCGCGGTATCGTGACATACGATACTTGGCGCGATGCAATACGCTGTGCGAATCGTGCGTACTCTTCCGGGGTCAGGCCCAACTTGACTCCCGCGGTGCGGAAAAGGGCGCTTTCCCGGGAAACATCGTTTTGCAATTCAGCCGTCGACGCAATGCGTCCGACGAGCGGCGAGGTGCCAAGTTGCGCGATGACGTGCGGCTGTGCGAACGCCGGCAAAGGTATGGCTACGCTCAAGATGGTCGCTACTAAGGTGCGCAGCTTCACGTGCGGTCCTCCGAAAACTGTTCTAGTCGAAGATACCCTTGCTCGCTGGTGCGCACTGTGGGAATTTCGAACCCTCGTCGGTCCTGATGCACTGCCTCGATGGCCCGCGCCGTCGTGCCGATGGTCCTATGCGTAAACGCGTAGCCGCGTGCTACGGTGTGAACACTCGAGAGGGAGCGATGAAACGTAACCCTTGGAGTCGTTAACCCGACCACGCTGCGCCGGGCCCGTTCTTTCCCCAAGGATACGCGGCACCGTCATCGGCAGGCGTGGGAGCGCGGCAATGACGTGCGGGCAGAGAGGCCGGCGGTGCGCATCGCCGGCCTCAGTACTTGGCGCGGTCTTTCAGCCGTTACGGATTACGAATGTTGCCGAGCTGTGCCTTATCGAGTTTTTCGACGGGCGCAGGCAGAGCGATAAAGTGCACTTTGCTCAGATACTTGGCACTGTTGCCCCCTGCCGGATCGATCGCCCAGGTCAAAAACGCCAGCAGTTCTTTGCGCACGTTCGCATCGGCCTGGCGCGGATTGACGATTGCGTACTCGTAGTTGACGATCGGATAGGCGTTGGGTCCGGGCGCATACACCAGCGAAGTACGCTCGTCTTTCGGCGTTTTCGAAGCCAGCGCGTTGGCTGCGGCGGCAATCGTCTGCGGCGTGGGGAGCACGAATTTGCCGTCGCGGTTTTGCAGTGCGGCGTAACCGAGACTGGCCTTGCTCGCCTGATCCAGGAAACTGATGCCGATATATCCGATCGAGTATTTCGTGTTCTGGCAGGTTTGCAGCACGCCCGGATTTCCGTGCGCGCCGACGGCATTGGTAGCTGCCGGCCAGCTCACCGAGGTGCCGAATCCGGGTCCGCTTTTCCACTCGGGCGTTGAAAACGACAGGTACTGTGTGAAGATGAACGTGTCGCCGGAGCTGTCCGCCCGGTGTATCGGGACGATGGCCGCGTTCGGCAACTTCGACGCTAGGGCCGAATTGATGGCTTTGATCGCCGGATCGTTCCATTTGGCGATTTTTCCTTCGTAGATGCCCGCGAGAACGGGCCCCGAAAGATTGAGATGTGCCGTACCGATTTCCGGAACGTTATAGTTGATCTGCTGCGCGCTGATGGCTAGCGGGATGTTCAGCATCGGCGTGCCTTGCATCTGCGAGTCGGCCATGTATGCATCGGACGCCCCGATCTGCGCGACGCCCGAAATCGCCTGTGAAATGCCGGCTCCGCTGCCGGTGCCTTGCGTCGTTATTTGTACGTGCCGGTCGCGATTTTGGTAGTCCGCGACCCAAATATTCATTAACGGATACAGCAACGTCGATCCCGTTTCTAGTAGCCGTACGGCGCCGGGCGCAACCGCCGCAGCCGAAGATGCCGCCGGCGACGCGCCCGCGGACGTCGAGTTGGACGCGCTAGAATTTCCGCCGCCGCCGCAACCGGCCATCATCGCGGGCAGGAGTAGCGCTGCAATAACTTTTCGCATGCCGATGTGTCCGCGCCGGGCCGCTCGGTCCCTGCTTTTTCTGCGTTGAAGAAATTGTGGAAAAAGCGCGAAAATAACAGGAAACCGTGCAAAAACGGGGTAGTCAGGCGCGGAGACAGACGCAAGTACAGCGTCTCGGGTTTCAAACATGAGAGGAGCCGATGAATAAAGTCGACTTGGTCCGCTCTACGATGGAGCGGTTGGAGATGTCTCGCAAGGATGCAATGGCGTTGGTTGACGGCATCTTCGAAGACATTCAATCCGCAGTGATTTCCGGCGAAGCCGTAAAGATTCCGGGATTCGGGCAGTTCAAAGTGCGCGATCGCGCCGCACGCATCGCCCGCAATCCCGCGACGGGCGAGCCGGTGAAAGTGCCGGCGAAACGCGTGTTCAAATTCTTGCCGGCAAAGGCGTTGAAAGAAGCGGTGATGTCCAAGCGCGGCGGCCGTAAAGCTGCCGCAAAACCGGCGGGCCGCAAGAAAGCCGCTCCCGCCGGCCGCAAAGCCGCAGGACGCGGCGCCAAAAAAACGACGGGACGCAAGAAGCGGTAACATCCGCCGTTTTGCAAGCCCGAGGCGATAGTACACGAAGGCCGGCAAGAATGCCGGCCTTCTGAATTTTGTGCCGAACCGCGAGGCGGCTAACTTCGTAGGGATGGTATGAGACCGACAATCTTCATCCTGGCGATTGCGGCGCTAGCCTTCGGCGGCGCACCGGCCCTCGCGCACGGCACGTACACCGTGCATATCAAAGACTTCAAATACAACCCCGCGCCGCTGCGCATTTCCGTCGGCGATCGAGTCCGCTTCATCAACGACGATCAAGAAGCGCACACGGTAACCGCAACCGACAAATCGTTCGACTCCGCGGGCTTGGATACCGGAGATTCGTGGACGTACACGTTCAAAAAGTCCGGCACGTACTCGTATTTTTGCACGCTGCATCCGTGGATGAAGGCGACAGTCATCGTCGCGGCGCCGAAAGGAAAATCTTCATGAAGCGATCGGATTTTTTGTCGCACGTTGCCTGGACCGGAAGCGGTATTGTGTGGTCGGTCGCCGCGAGCGGTTTGTTGACTTCACGCGCCTTCGCGCAAGACGCCTCAGCCGGTACCGGACTTTCGTTCGTCCAAATCAGCGACAGCCATATCGGTTTTCATCAAGCGGCGAATCCCAACGTATCCGGGACGCTGCGAGCGGCAGTCGATGCTATAAACGCTTTGGACGTTCAGCCGGCCTTCGTGATTCATACCGGCGATATCACGCATCTGTCCAAGCCCGAGCAATTCGACACGGCAAAGCAGATCTTGAGCGGGTTGAAGGCGCCGCTGTTTACGCTGCCCGGCGAGCACGACTTTCTCGGTAGCCCGGGGCAGGCGTACTTCGCGGCGTTTTCGGGCGACCGCGTGCAAAACAGCAAGACGGGTTGGTACTCGTGGGATCAGGGCGGCGTGCATTTCGTCGCGCTCGTGAACGTCTTCAACTTCGAGAAGATGGGGCTGCTCGGTGCCGATCAGCTCGCATGGCTGCAGCGCGATCTTGCCGCGCAACACAAGAGTACGCCGATCGTCGTGTTTGCGCACGTGCCGCTGTATGCGCTCTTCCCGCAGTGGGGCTGGACAACCGAAGACGGCTCGAAAGCCTTGTCGATGCTCGCGAGTTTCGATCGTGTAACGGTGCTGAACGGCCACATCCATCAGATCATCCGTCACTCCGAAGGAAACATTCAGTTTGCCAGCGCGGATGCCACGGCGTACCCGCAGCCAAAACCCGGCACGGCGGCAAAGCCCGGCCCCGTTACTTTGCCGCAGGGTGCATTGCTTAAATCGATCGGGTACCGTACTGTGAATCTTAACGGGGGAAGTCCCGGCATTGGCGATCGCCCACTGGGGTAATACGAACGGACGTGTGAAGGATAACACCGACCTCGACGTCGAGCGAGGATTTGTTTCCGGTGAACGCTGGGCGTTGGAAGCGCTCTACATTCGTCATGCCAAAACGTTCTATTCCGCGGCATACTCCGTGCTCAAGGACGCGAGCGATGCGCAAGATTGCGTGCACGACGTGCTCGTACGGCTTTGGAAGCGATCCGGGAACTATACGCCCGGAAGAGGATCGCTGAAAGCGTTCGTGGCCGTGTGCGTGCGAAACGAGGCGGTGAGCCGTCTGCGCATCCGCAACCGCGAACCCGAGTTGCAGAAACGTCTTGCTGCGCGCGTGCAGCACGAAGAGTTCGAACCGTTCGACTTTGTCGAACACGACCGGCTGACGCGCGCCATCGACTCGCTGCCCGCGGCGCAGCGTCAGGCCGTTATCATGTCATATTTTCAGTACCTGACTCACCGCGAAATTGCAGAGCGTTTAGGAGAGCCGGTCGGGACGATCAAGAGCCGGCTCTCGACCGCACTGCACCGGCTGCGCGGCGCTTTGTCCGGGACCACGCACGTATGAATCAATCACCAGACGCCCATCTGGGCGAACTTGCCGACCTGTACGCTATCGCCGCGCTCGATGAAGCCGACGCGCGGCGCGTCGAAGCCCATGCCGGGGTGTGCGAAACGTGCCGCGATGCATTGCGCGAAGCCGAAGCCGCTGCGCTAACGCTGATTGAAGCGGGCGAGATGCACGATGCTCCGTCTGCACTGAACGCGCGCATCGCGTCTTCCGCACGTCCGGCTCGCCGGTCCGCCGTTTCTTCTTGGATGGCTCTTGCGGCAGCGTTTATTCTCGGCGCGATCGCCCCAACGGTTTGGTTGCTCGAAAGAAACGCTGCAACGCCGGGAGGCTCGATGCAGAATGCCGCCATCGTCGCGATGGTGCACAGTCACTTTCTGCACGCGCCGCTGCGGCCGCTCCAGGCAGGCGCTCCGCAAGCAAAGGTGATCTTCCCGCGCGACGGTTCCTGGATCTACGTCGTAATTGCCGCGCCGGCCGACGGAATGCAAGTCGCAACCGTTACGGGGGCGGGCACACACGTACTCGGCGCTCCAAGTGCTGCGGGAAGCGCCAGTGCATTCTATGCGCAGTTGAAAGAGAAAATCGACGGCGTGGTTCTTTTGCAAAACGGACGCGCCATCGCGCGGGCGGCGATCGCTTCCAACGCCCACTAAGGATGATCGATACTCGGCGCGCTCGATGAAGCAAATCGGCGCCGGTCGTCGAACGGGCCGCGCGCGGAGGTTTGTGAATCATGCGAGCAGCCATCCTCGAACAAACGGCGCCGATCGAAAGCGGGCCGCTTGCGATGCGGGACGTTCCCACGCCCGTTCCCGGGCGCGGCGAAATCCTGATGAAGGTGACCGCTTGCGGCGTGTGCCGCTCGAACTTGCACATGATCGAGGGCGATTGGCTCGACGACGGCGTTCCCGCGAAAATTCCAATCGTTCCCGGACACGAGGTCGTGGGCCGCGTGGAGCAGCTCGGCGACGGCGTCGAAGACTTTTCAGTCGGCGATCGCATCGGCGTACAGCCGCTCTGGTCGTCGTGTCTGCGCTGCGAATATTGTCTGACCGGACGCGAGAACTTGTGCGGTCAGCGCCTGATCACCGGCGAGCATCTGGACGGCGGTTATGCCCAATTCATGATCTCGAAAGCGGCGCATACGTATCGCGTTCCGGACGGCCTGATCGATGCCGAAGCCGCTCCGCTTTTTTGTCCCGGCATCACGGCATACCACGCGGTCGAAAAGGCGAATCTGCGTCCCGGACAACTCGCTGCGATCTTCGGGATGGGCGGCGTCGGTCACATGATCGTGCAATTGGCCGCCTTGAGCGGCGCCGAAGTGATCGTCGTCGCGCGCGGAGAGAAACATCGAGCCCTGGCCAAACGGCTCGGCGCCGTTGAAACGATCGATGCTTCCACCCGAAATGCGGGCAAGGTTCTGAAAGCGCGCGGCGGCGTGGATGCCGCGTTCGTGTTCGCTCCCTCGAGTGAAATGCTCGTTCAGGCCATCGACGCGGTCAAACCCGGTGGGGCGGTGGTGAACGGTGCCGCCAAAGGTGAGATCCAGGTCCCGTTCGACGATGAGAAACTCGTCGTCGGCTCGGTCATCGGGCCGCGAGCGCAAATGCAAACGGTGCTCGAGCTCGCGGCGGCCGGCAAAATACGCGTCGTAGCGCAGACGTTTCCATTGGAACGCGCGGCCGATGCACTTATGAGCCTCAAGCGCGGCGAAATCGAGGCGCGCGCGGTATTGACCGTGGAGTAGCGCGTCGCAGCCGGCGCAATCCTGACAGCCGCTGTCATGTTTGGGATGCTACAACGTTATCGTATGGGTGCAATGTCACGACTGAATACCGCCCAGAAGGGCGGCCTGGATGCCGAACAATCGGCAGCGCTGAAGCGCTTCGTCGACGATCTGGCAGACGTTCTAGCCTCTGCGGACGTCTCGAGCGACTATTTCGAACGCGCGATGTGCACGCTCGCGGGCGCGTACCATGCTGCGTTGCTGACCGGCAAGTGGCAAGTAGTCGTTGCAATTCTCACCGAGACGCTGGACGGCGTCAACGAGCGCGTTCCCGATATTTGCGGTGCGTACCGGCGGCTGCGCGCAATCGTATCCGAAAACTTGGATTTGCTTCCGGAGGAAATGCTGCGTCTCGCCTAGCGGATACGGGTCGGCTTGCGCGCCTTAATGATAAGATTGCGGCGGCGCGTGCGGGGACGGATGACGCGCCTCGTACAAGCCGATCGTTTCACCGCCGGGAAGCGTCAGTGCCGTAAGCAGTCCCCAGCCGCGATCGACGATGTCCGATGATTCGATGCCGTTTTCCGCGAGCTTTGCCACCATGGCGTGGACGTCGTCGCAAATCAAATAGAGTTCGTGCTCGGGGGCATCGTCGGTGGGATGCACGGCGATCTCGGTGGGCGGAGCCGCAAATATTGGCCAGCCGCCGCCCGCGTCGACGGACTGAAACTGCAAAACGCCGGCAAAAAACTCGCGAATTTTTTCCGCATGCCGGCTATAGACGATTGCGTGAATTCCGGTGATCATAGCAGGTTGAACGGATCTTTCTGTCCCGCCGCCAGAATGTACCAGGCGGTGGCTCCGACGTGAAGCGATGCGTAATAGTAGTCGCCGTCGCAGTCGCTCAGGCGGTTCTTCGACGCGGCGATGATGCCCAAACCGTCCGCGTTTTTGCCGTTCGTCTGCGCGTACGCGATGTCGTTTAGGTACGTCTGTGCTTTTGCCGCGTCGCCCGGTGCGTTACGAAGCTCCAGCGCGTCTGCCAGGTGCGCCGTACCCTCGAACCATACGCCGGTACGATCGCCGCTGCAGAAACTGACTCCGCTAAAACCGCCGGCGGTCACGGCTAAGTTCGTGACGTCCCAATCGATGGAAGACGCCCAGGATGCGTCCTGGAATGCGAGGTACGACCACGAGTTTACGTCTTCCGGTTTGAACGAAACGTTCGGCGTTTTGCCGTCGTTGTCCGTACCGGCATAAAACCGCCCTTGGCGCGCGTTCCACATCGAAGCGACAAACGTTTGTGCCGCCGCCGCCCGCGTGTTCCAAACCGAGTCGCCGGTTGCAGCTGCGAGCATCTTGAAAAACGCGAAGACGTCGACATTATGCTCGGTGGACTTCCATTGAATCTTCGCACCGTTACCGAATTCGCCGCCCGTGTATCCGCCGGCGCCGCGCGAGTCGGCCGTATTCGTTTGCAGCCAGTTCGCAATGGCGAGCGCGCTGTTCAGGTACGCGGCATTGGACGTTTTTGCAAAGAGCTGGACGAGCGATTGTCCGACCCACGCCATGTTTCCGGTGTCGCTGGTTTTGTCCGTCGCGACGACATCGGACGGCTTGAGCAACGGCTTGGGAGCGTAGGCGGCGCGCAGGCGGCCGTCGCCGTCCGGATCGTGCGCTTGAACGTACGCGAAGGCGTTGCCGATGACCTGAGCCCGGGTCAAGTCATCCGAGCTTGCGCGCGACAGCAGCGCATCGATCGTCAAAGCGTCGTCGTAGGTGACTGCATCCGTGAAATTCCCCACGCCGCCGCCGTCGAAGCTCTGCACCAGGCGAGTAGTATTTCCGGTTGCGTACTTGTCCATCATGAGATCCAGAAAGTCATAGGCGTCGGGGATGCTCGAGGACGAGCGCTGATTTTGGCCGTACGCGGGAGCCGCAAAGCGTTGCGGCGGCGAAGAAGAAGGCTGAATTGAACACGCCGCAAGCACCAACCCCGCAAGCACCGCGAACAGTCTTTTCATGGGGCGATGGACGTTCGACGGGTCCGCGAGGCGGCCTGCGCCGTACGGTCGAAGGCGCGAGCATGGAGCGTTGGCCGGTTCTTCGTTACGACGAATGGAAAGACACGTTGGAGACGCTTGCGCGTTGGATGCAGATCGTCGGCAAGATTCGCCTCAAGCAAGAACCGTTCGTCAACCACTGGTGGAACGTCACGCTGCAGGTTACGGCGCGCGGGCTCTCAACCGGAGTAATGCCGTATGAAGACGGCCGCTCGTTTTCGATCGAGTTCGATTTTCGCGACCACCGCTTGGTCGTCGACGACTGTGACGGTGAATGTCTGTCGTTCGCTCTAGAGCCGATGTCCGTAGCGGAGTTTTACGCACGGCTGATGCGTCAACTGCAAGACATCGGCATCGTGGTCAAGATCAACAAACGCCCGAACGAAATCCCCGACGCTACGCCGTTCGATCGCGATTCCGCACACGCGTCGTACGATCGCGCATACGTAGAGCGGTATTGGCAGGCGCTGCTGCAGGGGGATCGCCTTTGTAAGATCTTTCGCGCGCGGTTCGTCGGCAAAGCCAGTCCGGTGCACTTTTTCTGGGGCGCGTTCGATTTGGCTGCGACGCGTTTCTCCGGAAGGACCGCGCCGCCGCATCCGGGGGGATTTCCGAATATGCCCGACTGGGCGATGCGCGAGGCGTACTCGCACGAAGTGCACAGCGTCGGCTTTTGGCCCGGCGGTTATGGCCTTGAGGCGAGTTTTTACGCATATGCGTATCCTCAGCCGCAGGGTTTTGAATCGGCGCCGGTGCGTCCGCCGGCGGCGTCGTGGAATACGGCGGTGCACGAATTTTTGCTCCCATATGAGGCGGTTCGCACGTCGAACGATCCGGACCGGGACGTGTTGGAATTCTTTCAATCGACGTATGAAGCAGCCGCTACGCTCGCCCATTGGGATCGTGCCGCGCTGGAGCGCGCATGATGCGCAGGCTCGGTAAGGCGGGGCCCAGCGTTCACGCGATTGGCTTGGGCGCCATGGGAATGTCCGGAATGTACGGTGCCGCCGACCGCGCGGAAAGCATTGCAACGATCCATGCTGCGCTCGATGCCGGCGTCGACCTTATCGACACGGGCGATTTTTACGGCAGCGGACACAACGAGCTGCTGATTCGGGAAGCGCTTGCGGGCCGCGATCGTTCGCGCGTGATTATCAGCGTAAAATTCGGTGCGCTCCGGGATCCGGCAGGCGGATGGACCGGCTACGATGCGCGGCCCGCCGCCGTCAAGAATTTCTTGGCGCACAGCTTGCAGCGCCTCGGAACCGAGTATATCGATATCTACCGGCCCGCCCGGCTGGATCCCAACGTACCGATCGAAGAAACCGTCGGCGCAATTGCCGAGATGGTACAGGCCGGCTACGTTCGCTATATCGGTCTATCCGAAGTATCCGCGGAGACGGTTCGCAAGGCGCAGGCCGTGCATCCGATTTGCGATTTGCAAATTGAGTATTCGCTGATCTCTCGTGACGTCGAACGCAGCACGCTGCCGGCGCTGCGGGAAATGGGCGTCGGTATTACCGCATACGGCGTGCTCTCGCGCGGTCTTATCAGCGGGCATTGGACGAAGAGCCGCGAGGTAACGCGCGATTTTCGTGCCGGAGCGCCGCGCTTTCAAGGTGAAAACCTCGACAGAAATCTCGATTTGGTCGAGAAGCTGCGCGCGATCGCAACTCGAAAAGGCATCAGCGTCGCACAGCTGGCGATTGCGTGGGTTCTTTCGCGCGGAGAAGATATCGTGCCGCTCGCCGGTGCTCGCACGCGGGAGCAATTTGCCGAGTCGTTGGCCGCACTCAACGTTCGGCTCGACGCGACCGATCTCGCCGAGATCGAGCAGGCAGTTCCGCCCGGGGCGGCGGCCGGGGATCGCTATAACGCCGCCGGCATGAGTACGCTCGATAGCCAAAAAGACGTTAGGTAGGCATTTGATGCTGGAGAGTTCATGCCGGCTGCACTCGTAGCGATTATCGCCGCGGCTGCGATGTTGCTGCCCTCGGCACCCCATAAGCAGGTAATAACGCTTTCGCCCGTACCGGGATCGCATTCGGAACCCGCCGTTGCAATCAACCCGCGCAATCCGCGCAATGTTATCGTGGCGTACCAGACCGACGGTAATGCGGTGTACACGCGCGACGGCGGAAAAACGTGGCGAACCGTCTCGGCGATACCGCGCGACCATAAGGTCGTAGCCGGCGATGTCTCGCTGGCTTTCGATACGCGCGGCGACGCGGTGCTTTGTTACATTGCATTCGATCGGCTCGGCAGTGCGAACTATTGGGCGCACGGGGGTTCGAGCAACGGGATCTTCGTCGTGCGGTCGACGGACGGCGGCGCGCATTGGTCTGTCCCCGAAACGGTTATAGCGAAAGCCTTGCGAAACGCCGGCGCGTTCGAAGACAAACCGTACGTCGTTGCGGATCATTCGAAGAGTGCGTTTCGCAATTCATTTTACATCGGCTGGACGGATTTTCGATTGGGCTTCAGTAGGATGCTGTTTTCACGATCGACGGACGGCGGCCGCCATTGGTCGGCGCCGGCCGCGCTGAGCGCGCTGCGCGGATCGCCGCGCGACGATAACGGAGCACTGGAAGGTTTCGATGGTACGACCGCAGCCGACGGCGCACTGTACAGCGTGTGGCAGGATGGAACGCACCTGCTGCTCAGCGTCTCGAACGACGGCGGCCGTTCATTCGCGCCGGCGCGTATCGTGCAGCCGGTACCGTCGATGTATTTCGAAATCGCCGGCTACTCCGGCCGGGGCGGAAACGGCTTTCCGCAAATCGCCGCCGGCCCGCGCACCGGTACGCTTTTCGTCGCCTGGGCAGACTACCGCAACGGTGAGGTGGACGTCTTTGTTTCCACATCGAGCGATCGCGGGTCGACGTGGTCGGCGCCCGTAAAAGTGAACGGCGATCCCGTGCACGATGCGCGCGATCATTATTTTCAGTGGCTGGCCCTGGACCCCGTCACGGGAGACGTGTACGTACTTTTCAAAGACCGGCGCGGCGATGTAAAAAACGAACTGGAGACGGTGACGCTCGCGCGCAGCAGCGACGGCGGCCGCTCTTTCGCGAACTACGCATTGACCACAACGGGCAACGATCCCGCGGGTCATTTCATGGGCGATTATGACGGCCTTGCCGCATGGGGCGGTCGCGTTTACGGCGTCTGGACGGAGGCTGCCCCCGCGAAGGGCCGGCGCATGCCGACGGTTGTGCGCTTGGGAATGGCGCAATTCAATATCGTCCATACTCCGTAAAAAACTTCAGCCGCACAGGGCCCGGCCGGCCGAGCTCGCGAAAGTACGTTGTCCGGCTTATCCGGGAATGGAGCGATTCATGACTCGCCTTTATCGCGACGTCGCGTTTATCGGCATCGCCCTCGTTCTCGCGGCCTGCAGCGGCAACCATCCGGCATCGCTTCCCACTTCGTCCGTTCAAGACGCGAGCAGTGCGCACGTTGACTCTACCGCGGCACTTCCGGCGTACACGTTCGTTGCGCTCAACAACTCGCCAAACGGCAGCGCCGGCTGGGCGCAGGGCGCGGACAAAACTACGCAGGGCGGAAATTTCGTCTACTCCCATGGCTCATGCGGGAAAGACTGCTCGTTTCCGATTTATCACGCGGTAGTCTGGAGCGGTTCGGGATCGACCGCCGTCGACATTACGCCGCCGCTTACGTATTTTCCGGAAGCGTGGGTGCTGGGCGGCACCGGCAGTATGCTGGTCGGCTACGGTATCACAAATCAAGGCGGCTACTACGGTGTTCCACACGCGCTTTTGTGGCGCGGCACGACATTCACTTGGAAAGATTTGAATCCGGCGGGCGACAACGTTTCGCACGCGTACGCCGCGAGCGGCAACTTCATCGTGGGTTCCGGAGCGGGAACCTCCGGCGGATCGCATGCGCTGCTCTGGAATGTTACGAAACTTTCCAGCGTAACGGATCTCCATCCATCGAGCGCATACGCGTCATCCGAAGCACTCGGCGTTAAAGGCGCGTATCAATTCGGCTACGCGATGAACGGCGCTGTATCGGATGCGATGTTCTGGAATGGAACGTCTGCAAGCGCGGTCGACCTGACAACCGCCTCCGGCGCTAGTGCTGCGCGTGCGTGGGCCGGCAACGCCGCCGGAACCTTGCAAGCCGGATGCGGTGTTCCATCGGGCGGAAGCGTAAGCCACGCCTTGATATGGAAAGGCACCTCGCACGCGGTCGCGGATTTGAATCCCTCCGGGTTTAGCGATTCATGCGCCGTAGCATTTTACAACGGTATCGAAGCCGGAAGCGGCCACGTCGGCGGTTATCTCCATGCGCTGGTCTGGGCCGGTACGGCGAAGAGCGCGCTCGACCTCGAAAATACGCTTCCCAGCGGTTATACGCAATCGCAGGCGACGGCGATCGACAGTAACGGCAACGTCATCGGCGACGTTTACAACGGCACCTGGCACGCGGCTATGTGGATTCCGTAGTTGATTCGTGAGGGGGTGCCCCCTCGTCCCTATGCAGATCCCCGGATTTATGCAATACTGAGAGCAGCGAATCGCTCCAAGCGGAAATCAGTTCATAACTGCAGCGTTGAAACGTGCGCGAAAAGCGGCCCCGCAGAATAAGGAAATTATGGTTGATCCGGTAGACAACGTGTCGTTGCGGGCTGCGTGTGATGCTATGCGCACCGCTATCGCAACGCGCGCTTCAGGCGACGTCGACAAAATGCGCGCTCCGCTGCGGGCATTGGTCGGCCTCGAGCAAGCAGCATTTAACGCACCGCAAAATCGTGGCTGGCTGCGACAGCGCCAGATCGAGCTCCGCGAAGCGCTGGACGGATGGCCGGCGAACCCGCACCGCATAGCAGGCGCGGACGAATTGCAGATTCTTTATAGAGACATCGTGGCCGTTCTACAGACACAAATGCCGCAGCCGGTCTTCGCGCGAAGGTACTGAACGGCGATTCGATCGCGCCGCGCCAAGCGGCGCGTGTATTTGCTTATTCCGCCATTTGAGCGTATGCTGGCTTTACACACGTGAAGCGCTGCGGCGAGTTGTCCCCTAGCGACGCGCTTGTAGAAAGTTCTGTATGTCCGACGTTCTTATCGCCGCCATCGCCTATACTTGCGATGAGACCGAGATTGAAAAAGTATTGTCACGTTGCGTCGGTATGGAGACAAGCCGCTTAACGTTGTATACCAGAGATATCTTACGTGAAGCTCCGGCGCGTTCGCGGATGCATTTTGTTCCGTTCGGCGGCTCAGCGCGCACGACGTTAGCGCTGTCGGCATATTTGATCGACGACGATTCGAACGATTTGAGCGGCACCGGCGTTACTGCCGACGCTGCGCGCTATTGCAAGATCGCGATGGATCGCGGCCGAAGCGTCGTCACGTACATGGCTTGCACGGAAAATGCAGCATTGATTGAAGATCAGTTTCGCGCGTGCGGATTCCTAAAGATTCGACGTTTTTCCGGTAACTGAGAGGCAGCAAGGACTCTACTGGCTGCTTTTAAGCTCGCTTTCGTACGGACGCGCTGAGTGCCCGAAACTATAGTGAAGATGTAGCGGTGTCTTCAACCGCAATCTGTATTTGTGGTGACTCGCGTGAACGAAGATCCGTACCTTCAGGACTTGCCGTATGGCTCGGCATTTGACTTCTTGCCGGACGCAGAACTCGAAAGCATTGATTCATACCAGGCACTCAGCGTGTACTCGTTCCGTTGCGGATGCGCCGCGATTCGCTTCATCGATATCGAGCACTTCCAGGTGAAATGGTGCGAGCGTCACCGGCCCCGGCCTCGGCCGCGCTTGCGTGCAATATAAGAGCGTGCGTGTTACAGATTCGTCTTGAGTCCATCGTGCGCGCCCACTTTGCCGGTCTGTGCCTTTGATTTGCGAGTCGAATAACCCATGAGCGCGACCCAATTGCGTTCGATCGTTTCGTAGCATTCGCACGAAGCGGCTTCAAGGCCGGAGCGATTGAGTACGGTGATAAGCCCGCGCGAATACGAAATGAACCCGGCTTCCTGTAACGCCGATGCAGCCAACGT
The DNA here is from genome assembly GCA_035938175.1 of Vulcanimicrobiaceae bacterium. Taxonomy (GTDB): domain Bacteria; phylum Vulcanimicrobiota; class Vulcanimicrobiia; order Vulcanimicrobiales; family Vulcanimicrobiaceae; genus DASRDE01. The sequence goes on along the minus strand of DASZHD010000037.1, from coordinate 5,868 downwards.
AACCGCCCCGCGCCGCACGCCAAGCATCTGGCTCAGGAACTCTTGAGTCAAGAGTACCCGATCTGCGTCGACGCGATCGTGCGCCATGAGGAGCCAACGGGCACACCGTTCGTTCGTCGGATGGAGAGTGTTGCAAGCGGACATCTGTGACGTCGTCATCAACGTCGCCTGTGCGTACCGTAACGCGCAGGCTTTTAGATCGGAATCGCGTTCGACGGCTACTCGAAAGTCTTCGGCTGAAATGCAGTGCGCGCCGTCGGGAACTTGAACGATCGTGCGTTGATTCGAGGTCGAAATGCCAAGCACGATCGGTAAGCCGCTCATCCCCTCCCGGCCGATAAGGCCGACTTCAGCCGTATCGCCGTCGGACATTTCCAACACCACCGAGAGGATACTGTTGACGGGGAAAATCACGATCTCGATCGCCTCATCGCTATCGCAGATGACGCGGCCGCTTTGAAGGGTAATTGGGCTGAACGAAGGGTGCAGTCCCTGGAGAACCGCCGGCGGTAAATTATCCAAAAAGAGGTTGCCGGTGATCTGCGTGGCCGAAAGAGCGCTCGACACCGAATATTCATCGCTTTGCCAATCTCATAGGGTGATTGACGGCTTCAGTGATACTCGGTAAGGGCGGAGACGCCAGGCCTATGAAGGAGGGCTCCGTCGCGCATGCCATCGACTTAAATTGCGTCGAGCGTTATGGTTCTTCGACGCGTGCGCTCGCTATACTGCAGGGGCCGCCTACGGCGCGATGATGTGAAGCTCGCCAAGGCGGTGCGGGTCGGGCCACGGCAATTGCAGCAGATGTCCGCGCATCGCATGGGCGACTGCGAGTATCTCGCTCGCGTTCAACATCTCATCGGCCGTCATCAGCGTTAGTTGGTCGCCGTTGCGCCAGGCAAAATTCTGATGGCGTACCAGGACAGGATTTCCGTGCACGTCAGGGCCGTTGTCCTCGAACAGATACCGGCCCGGGATTTCCGATTGCTCGTAGTGCGAGAGCATCGCATGAAAAGACCGTCCGCCGCTGCGACGGTAATGAAACAGCGCCTCAGTGGGACCCACGCGCCAAATGTGCGCCGTGCGATCGTAAAGTCCGACATGCCAGATATCGACTCGCGACAGCACGGCATCGCTCGGGAGTCCCGATGGCACTGTTAGTGTGAAATCAACCTGCGCTTTCGCCTGTGTGAGCGTAACGGTTCGTGCATGAAGCCTCGCGAGAAACCCCGGTGGCGGCGGCGGAGGGGCCCAGCCGCCCTGCTGCCATAACGCGGCGCGGGACTGCGCTTCATAGCTCGCGATCGAATAGGCGACGGCAGGCAGTGCAACCAGCGCGAGTACGGCCGCCGCGGCGGCAAGCGGGGGCCGGCGCCGTGTGACTACTTTCGTCGCGTTGCGTCGCCGTTCGATGCGCAGATTGATCGAGCGCAGCGGAACCGGCGGCACAACGATCGAGTCCATCACGATCTCTGTTGCAGCGCGGATTTGTTGATCAGTTTGCATTTGAGAGAGATTCCTTAGATGCCGGATAATCGGCGACCGAAATCGCACGTCGCAGAGCGCGACGCGCGAGCACTAAGTGAAAGCGAACCGTCGATGCCGGAAGCCTCGCCGCTTCGGCAATCTCGCGACTATTCAGGCCTGCATAATAGTGTAAAAGCACGACCGCACGCTGTTCGGGCGGCAGGCGCCGCAGGGCGTCGCAAGATCGAGCGTTTGCGCGCGATCGTCTTCGATCGCTTTGGACGCAGCCTCGTGGAGCGAAAGTTGATTGCGGCGGCGTCGAGAGACGCTTATTGCCTCGCGTACGACTAGGCGATAAAACCAGGTGCGAAACGCCAGAACGTTCTTGAGCGACGAAAGCGAAACGGCCATGGCGGCACACGCTTCCTGCGCCGCATCCTCGGCGAGCCCAGGATCGTGCAGAATCCCGGCTGCAAGGCGGTACGCCTCCGGCCAGACCGCGGCGATCAGCCGCTCTAACGCGGCGCTATCGCCTGCTGCGGACTCAATGAGCGATGGGTCGAGATTCAGCGGCACATCATATAGACGCGCGGGACCCCGGGATTGTTGGCTGCCGCCGTTCGCATTTTATGCTTCGCGCCGCGATGGCGGCGGGGCGTCGCTCAGGCTGCCGCCCCAGCGGGACAACGTGAGGTGTCGCAGTACTAGCACGGCAGCGGCCATGGCGACGGCGGCGTAGCCGGCCCAAATGCTATGCGTGAGCAAGGCAATGGTCGCGGTAGCAACGGGAAGCGCCATTGCTATACTCGCTAGTTGCGCAATCGCCCAGTGGATCTCCGCCGGTTGCAACGCGCTGCGGCGCAATCGGAAGCCGGCGTACAACATTGCGCCAAGCAGTTCGTACACTACCGCGAATGAGATCACTAGAGCGTCAAAAACCGGCTTGGATTCTGACCGATCGCGGAAAGATGAACGACGCTCTCAAAAAAATACATCGACAATACGACGCCGCAAAGCATGCCGAAATTTATGATCACCATGGGCGTGTTCAGCACGAAATAGATGCTAACGACGCGATGATACAGCCACCACAGCAAGGCGATAGCAACGAATGCGGAAATAAGCATGTTCGTACTCGCCCAAACGCTAATCACGTCGTCTGCCGACCTCGGCAAGAACAGATTTAGCCCGAGCTGAGCAAGACAGAAGCCTATGACGATGTCCGAGAAAGCTTCGAGCCGGTGAAGTGTATGGGTAGTCCTATCGTCCGGCATCGCCGTAATTGTATGCGGCGATCGGGAAAAAATTGAGAAAAGCGTAACCATCAGTGCCGCCACTGTCATGCGTGCTTCGATCGTGAGCTAGCCTCCGGCGGGCTATCGGGGGTTACCTGTAGGTGCAGGCGAATTACCAGTCCATGAGGGGAATTCCCGGGCTCGTGGCAGACCGCCGCGCGAAGCTCCCCAGCGGGACTGTCACCTTCCTATTTTCCGATATCGAGGGCAGCACGGAACGGTGGGCTCGCGACCGCTCCGCGATGCAGCAAGCCGTGCGTCTTCACGACCGCATCATGCGCGAGGCTATTGCGGCCGCCGGCGGCTCGGTGTTCAAAACCGTAGGCGACGCGTTCTGCGCAGCGTTTGCAACGCCCGAATCTGCGGTTACCGCGGCAATCGATGCTCAACATGCGCTCGCTGTGGCGGACTTCGCGGCGGTGGATGGGTTACGCGTACGAATGGCGGTTAACACGGGGACCGCCGACGAACGCGACGGCGACTACTTTGGACCGGCGCTAAACCGCGTGGCGCGACTGCTTTCGCTCGCGAACGGCGAGCAGATCCTAGTCTCGAGTCGTTCTGCGGAACTGCTGCGCGAGAATCTGCCGCAGCACGTGACTATTCTCGATATCGGCGAGCACGCACTCAAAGATATCGAAGGGCACGAACGCGTATTCCAAGTGGTCGCTCCGGAACTGCGGCGCGACTTCCCCGAGTTGCGATCGCGCGAGGCGCTGCAACCGTGGCTCGTCCCCGACGCGATGCACACGCGCTATTTCACCGGCCGCGACGATCTGCTTGCACGGCTTCAGGCGCAGTTGGCGGAATTCCATCTCGCAGCGCTGAGCGGGCTAGGCGGCGTTGGCAAAACACAGATCGCCATCGAATACGCCGTACGGCATCGATCCGATTATCGGAGCGGAGTCTTTTGGATCAATGCCGAGACGATCGGCGGACTCACCAGTGGTTTTGTCGAGATCGCCAAGACGCTGGGATTGTCCGGCGCCGAATCCAGCGACGATGAAAAAGCCGTGACAGCCGCATTGGCTTGGCTTCACAAAACCGATCGATGGCTGCTGATTTTGGACAATGTCGTCGAGCGCAGCGACCTTGAACGCTTCATACCCAGGCACGCGAAAGGCGACGTTTTGCTAACGTCGCGCGAGTCCGTCTTTGCGGAGCTCGGTATTCCGCGCTCGCTCGATGTTCGCGACTTGCGCAGTGACGATGCCGTGCAATTCCTGCTGGCAAGAACAGGGCGTTGGGACGATGCGGACGATCGTGGTGCGGCCGGCGAACTCGCTGCGAATCTCGGAAATCTTCCGCTTGCGCTGGAGCAGGCTGCGGCGTACATTGCCGAAACGGGGGTAACGTTCTCGGCCTACCTCACCGCTTTTCGCAAACGGCACGTTGCGCTGTTGGAGAAGGCGGCCGGCCTCGTAACGCACGACACGGTTGCCGTCACGTGGGCGGCGAATTTCGATGCCGTTCAACGTGCGTCGCTCGCGGCAGCGAACGTGCTGCGCATCAGCGCGTTGCTTGCCGCCGATGCGATCCCCTATGAACTCTTTCTCGATGCAGCCGGCGCTTTGGGCGGAAGCATCGCCGAGGCGCTCGCCGATCCGGACGATCTGTCGATGGCCGAGCTGTTGCGTCCGCTGATGCGCTACTCGCTGATACGATCCGATCCACAGTCGCGTACCTTCAGCGTGCACCGCCTCGTGCAAGAGGTCGCGTGGGAAGCGGTTCCGGAGGCGGAACGCCGGACGTACGTCGAGCGCGCCGTCTGCGCGTTGGACGCAGCGTTTCCCGATCGTGCTTTTTCGAATTGGGCGCAGTGCGAACGGCTCGTTCCCCACGTCATGTCGATTTCCGGATGGCTTGCGTCGATTGACGCGCAGCCCGAAGTTGCGGGGCGCATATTGAGCCGTGCCGGGCAGTTTCTTTGGGAGCGTGGCCGATATGCCGAGGCGCAAACGCTGCACGAGCGCGCGCTCACGATCGCGGAAAGAGCACTCGGCCCGGATCATCTCGAGGTAGCGCGCAGCCTCAACGACCTCGCGGTCGTCCATTGGTATCAGGGCCGCTACGCTGAAGCAAAGCAGTTCAACGAGCGCGCACTGGCGATTCGCGAGATTGCGCTTGGAGACGACCATCCCGAGGTTGCGAAAAGTGCCAACACGCTCGCGATTGTCTATGTTAGTCTCGGACGCTTCCAGGAGGCGCAGGCGTTGTTCGAGCGCGCAGCCGCGATTCGCGAACGGGAACTCGGTCCCGATCATCCGGACTTGGCTCGAATCCTCATCAACCTCGCCAATCTCCACAACGACCGCGGCAGGCGTACCGACGCGCTGGCATTGTACGAGCGGGCAATTCCGATTTGGGAACGCGCTCTGGGGACGGATCACCCGGATGTGGCAGCCACGCTCAACAACCTTGCCGATGTTTATGCCGATCTGGGCCGCCATGCCGAAGCGCTTCCGCTCGACGAACGCGCGCTCGAAATTCGCGAACGGGCGCTCGGGCCCGACCACCCCGATCTTGCATTTACACTCAACAGCCTGGGCGATGCTTATGCGCATTTGGAACGCCACGTCGAAGCAGAATCGCTCTTTGAAAGAGCTTTGGTTATTCGCGAGCGCGCACTCGGTGTCGATCACCCGGGAGTCGCCGAGAGCTTGGCAGGGCTTGGAAACCTGTACGTGGAGCAGGGCCGCTGCGACGAAGCGGAAGCCGCGTACGACCGTGCCCTGACGATTCGAGAGCACGCGTTAGGACCCGATCACACATTTGTGGCTCAGATTCTCATCGGCATGGCAACGCTTCGCGCGAAGCAAGGCAAAAACAGTGATGCGATCGCGTTGTACGAGCGCGCGTTTGCCATCATGGAGCGATCGTTCGGATCGGAGCACGTTGAGGTCAAGGCGATCCGCAACGCCATCGAATCGCTGCGCTAAGCCATTAACGCATGGGCAGCCGTGATGTCGTTACTATACTGACGCGCATACAACAGAACTCGTGTCTGGCGGAAAACCTGCGTATGGACCGGTTTGGTAGCCGTGCCGATTGGACGGTTGCTTTTTCCGAATCGTTGGCGCATCATCAGTGAGCCGGCTGCGGACAA
>DASZHD010000036.1:0-167882 GCA_035938175.1 Vulcanimicrobiaceae bacterium | reverse complement strand
GCCCCGCAACCGCTTCTCGACCGTAACGCCTGGTATGCGCCGTACGACGTGACCCCGGCGCCGTTTACCGCCGCCAACGGGTTTGAAGTACCCGACGTACTTTCATTGATTCTCAACTACAAGCGCGGCCGCTTCACTATCACGCCGTCCTTTACGTTCAACGACGGGTCGGTGTACGGTTCGCCACTCACCTATCCCGGCTACGTTCCGCAGTCGTGTTGGGATCCGCCCTCTGCCACGCCGCTGCGTCCGGGCGTTAGCTGCAACGGAACATATACGGCCGCGAGCGGTGCATCGCTGAGTCCCGGCGCGATTTTCTTGCCGGATCCGTTCACCGGAAAATTCGACGCGCCCGGATCGCTGCGCGAGCCGTCGCAGCTGATTGCGAACGTTCAAATGAGCTACGAGCTGAATCCGCGGATGACGTTGACGCTGGTCGCCAACAACGTCTACAACAAGTGCTTCCAGCGCGGATATTCCTGGGACGATCCGAACACGTGCATCTACTCGAATCTCCCGTCGAACATCTTGGCGCCGTCCGGAAACTTCCTCGCGCCGTCGGCGACGCCGATTCAGGTGAAATATCCGTACGGGACGTGGTTCAACAACACGCAGGTCGGTTATACGTCTGAAATCCAACCATTCCAGCTGTCGCTCGAATTGAACGTTAAACTGTAATGCCGCGGTCCGCTGCACTCCAGGCGCTGCAACGGCTTGCGCGCTGCGACGGCGCGCGCGCCGAATCCGTGAGCCGTGGAGATTTCGCGCGCTTACTGCTCGGCGCTTCGGCCGGCGCGTTGCTCTCGCCGGCTTTCACCTCGTGCGCGTCCTCCGGCGGCAATCCGCGCATCGCGATTGTCGGGGCGGGCATCGCGGGACTGACCGCCGCCCTGCAGTTGCACGACGCCGGCATGACGGCGACGGTCTACGAGTCTGCAAAACGCGTCGGCGGCCGCATGCACTCCGAATGGAACTATTGGAACGACGGTCAGCACACCGAGTGGTGCGGCGCAATGATCGACTCCAAACACGACCACATGCGCGCTCTCGCGCGCCGCTTCGGATTGCCGCTGGTCGATACGTTCGCGTTCATGCCGCCGCGATCGCGCGACACGTCGTATTTCGACGGCCGCTACTACCCGATGGCGCAAGCGGATCGCGACTTCGCGCCCGTCTACCGGGTACTCAAGGCGCAGCTCGCGCAAATCGGGCCCGAGACGACCTACAATCGCGCGACGCCGGAAGCAAAGCGGCTCGACGCGATCAGCATGAAAGACTGGATCGAGCGCTACGTGCCGGGCGGACTGAATTCGCAACTGGGGCGCCTCATCGCGGACGCGTATTGGAATGAGAACGGCGTCGACATCGCGCAGCAAAGCGCGCTGAACGTGGTGGACATGCTGGGCATCCAGCACAGCTATCCGCACGACGGCGAAATGAACGTGCTCGGGTATTCCGACCAGCGCTATTTCATCGCGGGCGGCAATCAGCGGCTTCCGAATGCAATCGCGGCGTCGCTGCCGGCAGGAAGCGTGCAGTTGCAGCACCGGCTCGTCGCGATTCGCAAGCGCTCGCCCGGAGGCTACGATCTGCGGTTCGAAACGCCCGGCGGGCCGCTAGCCGTAACCGCGGATCGCGTCGTCCTCGCGATACCGTTCATCGTTCTGCGCGGCATCGACTTCAGCGGCGCCGGATTCGATTCGCGAAAGGTCCGCGCGATCAACGAACTGGGGTACGGAATTCATTCCAAGCTGCACGTGCAGTTCGACGGGAGGCCGTGGACGCGAAAGGGCCCGTGGCCGGATCCGGCGGACGGGCAAATTTGGACCGATTTGGGCTTTCAGTGCTCGATCGACTTTACGTTCGGGCAGCGTGGGAAGTGCGGCATCGTGGAGTTCTTCACGGCGGGGGCGCAAGGGCTCACCGACATGCCGTCGACGCCGTACGCCTACGCCAATGAGTCGCCTGCGGTACGGCGACACGTGCGCACGTACTTGTCGATGCTCGAGCGGGTCTGGCCAGGTACGGCAAGGGCCTATAACGGCAAAGCGACGCTCGGCAACGCTCAGGTCGATCCGAACATCCTTGCGAGCTACTCCACGTGGCTCGTCGGTCAATACACGACTATTGCCGGCTACGAGCACGTGCGGCAGGACGGCGTGCATTTTGCCGGAGAGCACTGCTCCGTCGATCACCAGGGCTTTATGGAAGGCGGCGCGCGGACGGGCGCGGCCGCGGCTCGCGAGATTCTCGCGGAGTACGGCGTTCGGGTCGGCCGCGCGGGCTAGCTCCGCGGTAAGTCTGCGATACCGCGTGCGCCGGCTTGCGAGCGCGAGCAACGCCGGAAAGACAATCTTTCAACTATCAAGAAATCTAAAATCCGGCTGAGAGCGGTAGCTCTCGTGGGCCATCGCGCGCAGCCTGCAGCACATCTTCAAGGCTACAGAGGAGGCTTGGATGGGCACACCGCGCAATCGCCGGTCGATCCTCGCGATCCTGGCGATCTTTCTTACGTTTCTACTTCAAACGCTTCTGGCATCACCCGTTGCCGCTTCGACTGTGGGGGTCGTAAGCGGTGTCGTTACGGACGCCGGCACCGGCGCTCCGATTGCCGACGTCTCGGTCGTTGCGCAATCACCCAGCGGACGATACAGCGGGACGACCGACGCTCATGGTTTTTACGCGCTTGCGGGTGTGCAAGCCGATACCTACTCTGTTACGTTCAGTAAGACGGGGTATCAGGCAATCTCGATTGCGGGGGTCGGCGTCTTCTCCGATCAAACGCAAACGGTTTCGGTAAAACTCGAAAAGCAGCTGCGTACGATCGCGAACGTGCGTTCCGCTGCAATCGGCAGCGCATTCCGGCCGACGCAAACCACCGACACGTATCAAGTCTCGGCGCCGCAGATCCAAAATTTCCAGGGAACCGTCTTTAACGCAAATGAAGCGAATTTGATCGCTTCGCTGCCCGGCGCGATGTACGACTCGAGCGGTTATCCGGTCATCCACGGCGGCCGTGAGTACGAGAACGACTTCGAGTTCGAAGGCATCCCGTACACCGATGCGTATTCGAATCAGTTCGTCAACGCATTGCGCACGCCGACGATCGGCGTTTCCGAAGTGCAACTCACTCCTGGCGCCGGAAATGCGACGGTATCGACCAACGGGCAAGGCTCGTTTAACGTCGTAGCAAAGCGCGGGACGTATCCGTCGTACTTCGACTTCGGCACCAGCATCTGGCTGGGCGGTGAATACGAGCACAACTTCCTCGCCGACTGGAGCTGGGCGACGCCCGACAGCCGGTTCTCGAACTACATGACGTTCCAGGGATCGAACTCGACACCGATTCTGGACACGCGCGGGCTTCCGCTGGCATACGTGAACGATTACGGGGAACGCCGTTTGACGACGTCCCGCGAATTTCTGGATAACTTCGTATTCCGGTTCGGCCCTTCGAAAAATCAGTCGCTGCAGCTCTTCACGGATATCGGACAGACGAACATCTTCACCGGTCAAGGTGGTCTTGCAAACCTGTGCTTCATGACGTGCGATCCGGTGATTACGCAAGTCTACGGCGGGATCTGGGGGCTGACTCCGGCGCAAATGACGGCCATCACGCCGATGATCGCGTATCAAACGAGTCCCAACGAAACGTTGGCCACCGCGAATCGTGCTCCGACCACGTATTACGAGCCGAATCAGTCGTTCAAGGCGGAATACACGATCAACCTCAATTCCTCGACCTATCTTTCGGAAACGTGGTATCGAGTGAACTCGACGACGATCTTCGACATCCCGAACACGCTCGGCGGCGTCACCGGCGATGGATACATCTACCAGGGGGGACAAACAACGGGATCGCGCACGGAATTCACCAAGCAGCTCAACCGCCAGAATCTGCTGCAGGTCGGGTTCGACTACAATTTCATCAAGCCGGACGACCAATGGATTTCGCCGACGTTCCAATACTTCGGCACGCTCATCGGAACGGCCGATCAATTCTCGCTCCCCTATGCGTTCGTCAATCCCAGCGATCCGAATTGTCCGGTCGGTACCGACGCGTCCGGAAAGAGCTATTGCGGATATGCGTACGGAGCGGCTTCAGGAGCCTCGCAACTGCAATATCCTCCTTTCGATCAAATCGACACTGTCGACCGTTTGGATTATTCGCTGGGACTCAACGACAAAGTCGACTTCAGCGATAAATTCAAAGGCGAGTTCGGCATTCGTGCCGACCACGCGACCTATTTGATGCCGGCGCCGGGTGTCGATCCGGCCACGTGCACGACGGCGTACCTGCCGCAAACGTGGGTTCCCAATCCGAGCTACAAGGACCCCGCAAGCACCGGTGTGCCGTTCGGAAACGGTAATTGTCCGTTCAAGGCAACGTATGCGTTCAACAACGACTATTTCAAGCCGACGGTGTGGCAGCCGCGCATCGGCGTCTCGTACGAAGTCGACCCGAGCACGGCGGTCCGCCTTACGTACAACCGGAGCGTAACGTTCCCGCCGATCGCGACGGTCGCGTTCGGCCAGATCGATCCGACGTTCTATGGGAACCCGTACGGCAAACTCCCCGCTTACAACGTGTTCTATAACGCTTCACCGGGCTGTACCACGCCTACCGCGTCGAATCCCAACGGCCTTTGCCCTGCCGGGCAGACCTCGCTGGGCAATCAACTCAGCACGAACTGCGGTATCAACGGCGAAGTCAGCGGCAACTCCCTTCTCGTTCCGTGCGTGAACTTCGGCGAGCAGCTCTACTGGATCGCGCAAAACTTCGACGGTATTCCGTTCCAACCGGTAAAACCGGAAACCGCAAACAACTACCAGCTGACGATCGAACACCAATTCACCAAAGGGTGGCTCAACGGTGTCGCGATAAGCGTCGCCCCTTGGACCCGGCACCAGTACGACACGACGGCGCAGCAAGCGCAGCTCGTCTTGGGACCGAACGGGCAGCCGCTCGTGGTCAACGGCCAAATCGTTCAAGGGCCAGCGGTGTTCAACAATAACGCTCGCGAGTTCGCATCCGGAATCGACCTCAACCTTACTCGCATCCAGCCGTACGGCTTGAGCGGTCAGCTGACGGCCTCGTACATCAACGAGTTCTCGAGCGTCATTCCGCTCAGCGGCTCGGAGGATTTCTACCCGAACATTCCGGCTCCGTCGATTTTAGCCGGCAACGTGTATCGCGTCGGATTCCTCTCGCCATTCCAAGCGACGCTGGCGCTTTCGTACAAGACGCACACGGGTTGGACGTTCAATCCGCGCTACTACTACAACATCGGCTATCCGTCGAGCATCGGGACGCTGACCGCAGCGATCATCAACGGCTCTGCGGTCAATGTGCCCAATACCGACGCGGTGGTCGGTACGTCGCCGAATGGTCCCGCATACTACATCGATCCGCTGAATCCGGGATCGGTATTCAAGCCGAACGTGATCGGAACGACCGGTACGGCCATGACGAGTTCTCCGGGCGGCAAGCTCTCGCCGCCGAATGGAACGCTCGATTTCACGGTGACATACAATCCGCCGCACACGCCGATGACGTACGGCGTCAACGTCGGTAACGTGTTCAACGAGATCTATAGCGGTTCTGCGTTCAACGGCCGTCTGGCGCCGATCACCGAGGGCGTAAACGGGCCGCTGACGGGGTATTCGACAAGTGGAACGGACTACTCGCCGAACGCACCGTACGCGTTTCCGCGGTACGACCCCGCAATCGAAAACGGACAGCAGCTGTACGTGAATTTCCCCAATAGTATCCCGCGCAGCTACTACGTCTTCATGCAAGTGAAGATTTGAGGTGCGTATGTTAAATCGATTCGCATCGCAACTCGCAGGTCTGTCCGTAGGGTGCGCGCTGCTCGCGGCGTGCGCGACGAACGGCGCAACGAGCGTGCCGCCGACGACGACGGTACCGCTCACCGGATTCAAACTCCAGCTCGCCGTGGGCACCGCGATTATCGGTCAGGACGGTAACGCACCGGCGCTCAACGTCGTTGCGACGTTTCGCCAATCGAACGGCGCCACCGCCGTGCTGATGGACGATCCGTCACTCACCGGTCCTGCCGGTTTCACCGTACCCGCGGGCGCCGTCGGCGCGTACGCCGGAGCGAACGTCGACGCCGGAACGTCCTCGATAACTACCGCGCCGCAGGTTCCTTTGAACGTCACGCCGGTGAACACGACACTGGGCACGTTTACCGGCGTATTCAGCTACGGATTCGGGCCGTTTAATTCGGACAACGTCATGACGTCGGTCGGCGCATACGTTCCGGGCAATCCGAACCAAACGCCCGGCAACGGTTTTCTGTCGTCGAACTACACCGGAGCGTCGGTAATCGCGAAGGCGGTACACTCGTCGTTCGATCCGACACAGCCGCTGCCGTTCTTTGGAACGAATCTGTTCGATTATCTCGGCGGGCCGCCCGCGTATCCGTTCTTCAAGGATGGGACGTTCGCGAGCGGCGCCTTCGCGGGCTACTCGCAGGGATTCTACCTTTTCGAAACGCCGCCGGTCGCCGGCACGTATACGCTCAAGGTAAACATCCCGGCCGTGAATACCGCTTCGCAGTCGTACACGACAACCGCTTCGCTCAAGAGCGCTGCCTCGCCGTTCGGAGGATCGTTGACGGTCGGCGGCATCGTTGAAGACGGGAAGGGCGGCATGAGCGGCACGGTAACGATTCCAACCGGTGCGACCGAGACGATGGTGTACATCGCCGACGCCAACAGCGGCCTGTTTTTCACGGTGGGACCAATCAAGGGAACCGGCGTGCAAAGCTGGACGTTGCCGCCGTTCCTCGGTCCGTGCAACGGAACCGGATGTCAGAACAATGCTTCAACCCAGACGCCATCGATAACTCCGCCGGGCAGTGCGACGCCCGGTGACACCTACTTCGTCACGGCGGTAAGTTACGATTACGCCGCGTTCGAAGCCGGTCCGCCGGCCAATACGTCCGCCACGCCGGCAATCACCGGCGCAAATGGCCAAGCGGATCTCATAACGGCCCCGATAAACGGCCCCAACACCTACTAAGCCGGAAAATGAAACTGGGCGCAGCGAACGCTGCGCCCAGTTCGTTTTTCATCGCGACTATGGTGACGCGGGCGCCGGCAGCTTCGCGCGCCGCCGCACGGCAAAGTATGCCCAGCCCACCGCTAGATACGCGACGAAAATGTACGCGAATGCGTTCGTCGGCGGCGGCGGAACCGGATAGAACAATGTCGCCGCGGGCACGAACAAAAACAGCAGCGCGAGCGCGGCGATCGTATAGTCTCGCGCTCGATGATCGCCGATGCGCCGCAAGAACCGCGGAGCCGCGATGGCGATGAACGCATAGATGACGATGAATCCGAAACTGCTCAGGGTTCCGCAATAGTTGAAAATGTTGATTGGTGTAACGCGCGCCGCGTACATCGACAGCGCAACGATCAGCATTGCCGCGACGAAAACGGCCACGGCGACGTAGGGCGTCGCGAAGCGTTCTTGAATGCGCGTCGCCCCCGCGGGAAAGAGTCCCTTACGCGCCATCGGCAAAATGATCCGCGCGCCGGTCGTGACGCAAGCGAGCGCCACCGAGAACGAACTGAAGATCGCGCCGATACCGATGGGGATTTTGAAATAGCCGGCTCCGTAGAGATCGGCCAGCGTCCACAGCGGCGCCGAGAGTTGGTCGAGCGGCGTCTTCGAATGGCGCAACCCCGCGATCTCGGCATAAATGCACAGGATGAAGAAGATGCTGGCGAGGACAACGCTCGCCAGAACGGCGCGCGGAATGGTTACCAGCGGCCGTTTCGCCTCTTCGCCGAACGCAGTCGCGCTTTCGAATCCGACGAAACTGAAGATCGCGAAGGCTATGCCGGGGCCGATCTGACTTACCGTAAGACCTTGAAGATGTACCTGCGCCGGATCGACGTGCGGCCCGTGCCGAAAAAGCACCAAGAAAACGAGAATCGAGATGATGGAGACGGAAATCGCTTCGAGTGCGAGCATGACGATCGTCGAGAGTTGAATATCGCGGTACGCGAAATACCACCAAACCAGTGCCGCGGCCGCGAATATCAACAGATCCGGCACGTGCCAGCCGTGCAGGCCGAGCAGATTCTGCACGAAGAGCGTCATCGCCCCGAACTGTGATGCGCCGACGAAGATGTAGGCCCAGATCAAGACCCAACCGGCTAACGCGCCCATCGTGGGCCCGAGGTTCGCCGATGCATATTCGTACATCGAACCGGCGCCGCTGGAGCGCCTTGCGAATTGGTTCAAATTGAGCGCTACGAACAGGAGCATCACGCCGCCGAAGACGTACGCCAGCCACGACGCGTTGCCGGCGCTGGCGTACATGTAGGGCGCGATCAGGACCGGCGTCATGCTGGGCCCGATCAAGGCCACCGAAGCGGCCAATACTTCCGGAAAGGCGAGTGAATCCGATCGAAGCCCGGCGCGGTCTTTCATTATTACCAGCCAGCGTACTGGTTTTGGATCCGCGGCGCTATGGCAGCGGGCGCCAAAAAGACCGGCCGGGGTTGTGCTTGCGAACCAAGCGAGCCCCCGCGGGCGAAACGGGTATCCTTGGCGCCGGCCCCGTCGGGAGCGCTCGGTAAGCTGTCGGAAAAGCGGCAGGCGCCATCCCCGGGCAGTGCGAACCAACGGCGCTGGCGCCCGTCCTAGGGGCGCTTCGTTACTACATACGGCTAAGACCGTCCGGCCCGGGGCCGGACGCCTTCACTTCGGGGGTCTGTACTTGAACGACAAAGAGATCGTCCTCACCAGAGAGGGTCTGGAAAAACTCGAGCGCGAGCTCGACGATCTGAAGACCATCCACCGCAAGGAAGTCAACGACCGCATTCGTCAAGCCAAAGAATTCGGCGACTTGAGCGAAAACGCGGAGTACGAGGACGCCAAGCAAGAGCAGGCCTTCATCGAAGGGCGCATTCTGAAACTCGAGGCGATGATCCGTAATGCGCGCATCATCGACGAACTCGACTATGCGGCCGACGAAGTCCACCTCGGGTCCATCGTCAAGGTCAAGGACTTGAAAACGAGCGTCGCGCACGAGTTCTCGATCGTCGGCTCTGCAGAGGCCGACCCGGTGAACCAGCGTATCAGCAACGAGTCGCCGCTGGGCCGCGCGCTCATCGGGCACAAGAAGGGCGAAACGGTCGACGTCGCTACGCCGCGCGGTGTGGTGAAGTACAAGATCGAAGCGATCAAGTCGAACGCACCCAAAAAAGCGGCAAAGAAAGCCTCGTAAGGATTTTTCCGGCGTTCTGCTAAGCAACGCTGGATGAACGAGGACCTCGGCAAGACCGAAGCCGCGCTGGTTCAGGCGCGGCGCGCGAATCTGGAGGCGCTGCGCTCGCGCGGCAACGATCCGTTCGAACAGCGCCGGTATCAAACCGACGCCAACATTGCCGAGCTCACGGAAAAGTACGGCTTCTTGGTTCCCGAACAGCACGCGGAATCCGAGAATTGGTCCGTTGCGGGCCGCGTCATGGCCAAACGGCGCATGGGCAAAACCATCTTCGCCGATCTCGCCGACCGTACGGGCCGCCTGCAGATTTACGTCCGCAAAGACGAGATAGGCGACGCCGGCTTCGCGGATTGGATCGATCTCGACATCGGCGACATCGCCGGCGTCCATGGCTTCATGTTTCGATCGAAGATGGGCGAACTGACGCTGCACGCGCGTGCCTTTACGATCCTCAGCAAGTCGCTGTACCCGCTGCCCGACAAATGGCACGGACTCGTCGACGTCGAGAAGCGCTATCGCCAGCGCTACGTCGATTTGATCGTCAACCCGCAGGTGCGCGACGCGTTCATCATGCGCAGCCGCATCATCGCCGAGGCGCGCCGGTTCATCGACGGTTATGGCTTTTACGAAGTGGAGACGCCGACGTTGCTGCACGTCGCGGGCGGCGCGGCAGCCCGCCCCTTTGTCACGCACTGCAACGCGCTGGATCAGATCATGCAGATGCGGATTGCCACCGAGCTGAACCTCAAGCGGCTCATCGTCGGCGGCATGGAGCGCGTGTACGAGATTGGCCGCATTTTTCGCAACGAAGGCATCGACACGACGCACAACCCCGAGTTCACGATGCTCGAACTCTACGCGGCGTATTGGGACTGGACCGACATGCGCGACTTTAACGAGGCGCTGATCGCGCACCTCGTTTCCGTCGTAACTGACGGCGGCGATGAGTTACAGATCGGCGGCCGGCCGGTTTCGTTCAAGCGTCCGTTCCGGACGATCGAGTACCTGGAAGCGATGCGCGCCTTCGGCGGATACACGCGCGAGCAGATTCTCAGTCCATCCGGCGCCGCCGCCGTTCTGCAAGAATTGGGGCTGCCCGAATCTCCGACGCACGGGCATGCCTTGGACAAGATTTTCGAGCGGACCGTGGAGCCGCAACTCGTGGAGCCGACGTTCGTGACGGGATATCCCGTCGTCATTTCACCTCTGGCCAAACGGCGCAACGGCGATGCCGATATCACTGACCGCTACGAGTTGTTCTGCGGTAATATGGAAATCAGCAACGCGTTTACCGAATTGAACGACCCCGACGACCAGCGGTCACGCTTCGACGCGCAAATTCAAGAACGCGCAAAGGGCGATGAGGAGATTCCGGAGCCGGATTGGGACTTCGTACGCGCGCTGGAGTACGGTATGCCGCCGACGGCCGGCATCGGAATCGGTATCGACCGCCTCATCATGCTGCTTACCGGAAATGAGAGCATCCGCGACGTGATCCTTTTCCCGCTTCAGCGTCAGCACGGATAAGGCCATGCAAGATCTCAAGTGTGCGCACGAACCCTGCACGTGCACCGTTGAAACGGCGGAGCAATTTTGCAGTATTGCGTGCCGCGAAGACGCAACGAGCGGGGACCTTGACGGCGGAGCGGCATCGTGCCGCTGTCATCATCCGAGCTGCGAAGCTCGATGAGTACGAACCCCTATTTTTAGGGGTTTATTGCGCAATTATGAATGCAGTAATAAAGCCTTAAAGCGTTCCTAATAATTCGCGCATTACACTGCGCACACAGACTTCGAACTTGCATCAGCATTTTATGCAACTTCGGGTTCGGTTAGAGTTTGTCGTGCCCAGGAGCTTTCGTGACGTCCCTTTTGGATTTGCGTGGGTTTATTTTTTGTCTCGCGCTCTTTTTTGCTGCCTTAGCGGGCAGTGCGGTATGCGCTTTTGCGCAAGCGTCGTCCGGTGAAATCACCGGCACCGTCACCGATGCCAAGACCAACGCTCCCGTAGCGAACGTCCGCGTCACCGCGCAATCTCCCAGCGGCCGGTACACGACGGTCACCGACTCGCACGGCAACTATACGTTTCTGGGCGTTTTGGCGGACACGTACAGCCTTTCATTTGCCAAGAACGGCTACACCGCGGCATCGATTCCGGGCATTACGTTATTCGCCGGCGCCGTACTTCGGGAGAACGAGCAGCTCTCCGCGGGCCTTGCCACCATTGCCAGCGTTCACGCGCGTTCCGTCGGCAGCGCGTTTCAGCCCGGCATGACGACCGACACGTATACGGTCACCGGAACGCAAATTCAAATGGTGCAGGGTAAAGAATTCAACGCCGACGAGACGAACCTGCTCCGCAGCATTCCGAGCGTTACGATCGACAAATCGGGAACCGTCGCCATCCGCGGCGGTTTTGCATTCGAAGCGGGCTACGAGTTCGAAGGAATCGACTACACCGCGCCCTCGCCGAACCTGCAAAATACCCTTCAAAACATCGACAACTTTAGTCTGCTCAACGGCGTCGGCGGCGTGCAGCTGATTCCCGGCGGCGGCGACGCGACGCACGGCAACACCGGCACCGGCCTCATTATTCTCACGGCGAAACACGGCACGTATCCGAGCTTCGCGCACCTGGATCTGGAACTCGGCGGGCCGGCATACAACCATCAATTCGCGTTTGAATACGGCTGGGCCGATCCCAAGCAGAACCTCTCCAATTATTTTTCGTACCTCGGCGTGCGGCGCAATTACGCGTACGGCGATGCATTGGCGGGAGCGAACACGCTGGGCACGCGCGGCACGAACGCCGCGACGCTCGGAACGCTCGTCGATCCCAATCTGGTGTTCTTCAGTCCGTCGTTCATCGGTTCGAACGACTACGTGGACAATTTGATTTACCGGTTCGGTAAATTGAAGCGGCAGCGCTTCCAGATCTTCTTCCAAGGGCAGGCGATCAAACAAGATCTGGACTACGGCGGATTCCAGGGATTGACGTACGCCGGCGGCGGCCCGGGACTGTATCCGCTCCAAGGTACTTGTCCGGCTATTCCGCCCGTGGGGACGCCCGATACTCCGGCAAACTCGCCCGCGCAAAACATCTTTTGCCAATCGGTGATTCCGTTGTATCCGGGCCAGCAGGCGGCTTCGGATCTGGTACCGCAGCCGGACCGGTTGTACAGCCCGTTCACCTCCTACAAATTCGAATACGACAATGCCATCGGCGGTTCGTCGCTGTTCGGATTGCGGTTTTTCCGCGCGTTCTCACAGCAGTCGCAAGAACTGCCCACACAAGGCGTACTCGCGCAGCCGTACGGCGGCATTCGATCGGGGATGTCGGCCGATTACACCGCACAGTGGGGACCGAGAAACCTCATAAAGATCGGCGGAAGCTACGAATTCGCGCGACCGTTCGGCACCATCTTTAACGCGACCACGTTTACCGCGTTCACGAACCCGCAAGGCGTGCTGTTCCCCGTGCTGCACCCGGGAGCGCCGCTGCCGCTCTTTCAGCAGAGCAACGGCTCGAATTTCAACCCGACGACGGCACCGGGCTACAATCCGTTCACGCCGACGGGATTGGAACAGGATTTCTTCACGCCTTCGCAATGCTTGGTGCTGCAGATTGCCGCCAATTGCGGTTACTTGGCGCAATTCTTTCCAAACGGCGTGCGCATGCCGCTGGAAGAAGACGAGCCCACTGCCAGCCAGCAGATCTACGGCCTCTTCTTACAGGACGACGTGCATCTGGGCGACCGCTACAAAGCGGAACTCGGTGCGCGGTACGACGGCTACAATTTCTTGATTCCGTTCGATCCCGGCAATCCGCCGGGCGTTAACGCGGCAGCGCATCAGCGGCAGCTCGAGCCGCATATCGGTCTGACCGACACGATGGGACGCCGCGACGTCGTTCGTGCCGGCTTCGGGCACACGCTGGCCGTTCCGCTGCCGAGCCTCGTGTCGTCGAACATCTCTTCCGATCCGTATCTCGCGTTCGCGAAGATTCCGTCGTACGACAACACGACGGGCTTGCCGGCCATGTGGTGCGGCCTCCAAGGCACCGGAAAATGTGCGAGCTACGCCGACCAGATGTACTGGCTGGTGCGCGATTACCGGTTCGGCGCGCAGCCGCTGGGTACGCAGCTGCACGGATCGACGTTCACGAACATCGACGTTTCGTGGGCGCATGAATTCAAAGACGGCGCCGCGACGAAGCTCACTCCGTTCTTCCGCCGGGGATACGACATCGTCGAGCAGACGGCGCAAGTGATCGGCATCAATCCCAACACGGGCGCGCCGGTGTACGGCAACACCGCCTACTCGAACCTCGGTTCTCAAATTGCGACCGGCGTGGAATTCGTCTACACGAAAATGGTGCCGGTCGGATGGTCGATTCAGGCCGGCGCCACGTACATCAATCAGTTCGGAAACGAACCGCCCGGAGGTTTCCTGACGCCCGCGGCGCTCGCATCCGGCCAATTATTCCGCTCGCCCGATCTCTCGCCGTTCCAATCGACGTTTGCGCTGAGCTATCACTCCAAAGAAGGCTTCCGCATCGCGCCGGTCTTCTCGTTCAACATCGGCTACCCGTATGGGGCCGGATATTATTCCGCGGTGTTTTGCGGATCGAATGCGATCATCGTGCCGACGACCGATCTCAACAGCTGGTTTACGACGTCGCCCAACTACGTCGATCCCGAGAATCCCGGCACGTGCACGAATCCCAATATTGCGGCAACGCGCGGCACCAAAGAGGCCGTAAACGCCGGCGGCTACTTGTCCGCGCCGCGGTATAACCTGGACGTTTCGTTCGAATGGTCGCCGCCCGGCAAACCGTACACGGTGGGCCTGCAACTCCAGAACGTGACGAATCAGATCTACAATATTCCGCTGCTGAACACGTGTTACGGATCGCCGGTAGTAACCGGTTTGAATTACGGAACCGGACCGTGTTCGTTCAATACGCCGGCGTACGGGCGTCCCGACTCCGTTCTCGGAGCGAATTACCCGTACGACTTGTATCCGAACCTGCAGCCGATTCAAGCACGCCTTTACTACCAACTGAAACTATGAAACGTATGAAGCAGATTGCACTCGCGGCGTTCGCCGTATTGGCAGTAGCGGCGTGTACGCAAACCGCTACGAATCTTCCGGTAACGCAGCAGGTCGATCCCGTAGCCTCCAACTCGCTGCAATTCGCGGTGGGCGTTGCGACGATCAGCTGGAACGGAACGACGGCGTCGGGACTCAACGTCGTCGAGACGCTCCGGCAGGCGAACGGTCTTTCCGGGACGCTTTACAACTCGCCCGTGATTACCGGACCGTCCGGCTTTGCGGTGTTGACGCAAACGATCACCAGTCCGATCACGCTGCCGATCACCTCGCTAGCGCGCGGCGATTACAACACCAACCGCATTAGCGGACAGTCGTTCGACACGTCGGTGGCGACGCACTATAACCAAGCGCTTCCG
Organism: Vulcanimicrobiaceae bacterium; assembly: GCA_035938175.1. Classification (GTDB taxonomy): domain Bacteria; phylum Vulcanimicrobiota; class Vulcanimicrobiia; order Vulcanimicrobiales; family Vulcanimicrobiaceae; genus DASRDE01. The sequence continues at coordinate 153,145 of DASZHD010000036.1, read as the reverse complement.
TATGCGACGACGGGCGCCTTCGGCTACGGCTTCTGTCCTTGCAATTCGAACGCTGCGCCGATCGCCGGTCAACCGCAACTCTACCACGCGTATTATTTGCCGCTGTACACCGTACTGCAGTATGGAAACCCCGCCGGATTGTTTTTGCCGAATCTTCAGTACTACGGCGGTCCGCCGGCATTTCCGGGCGTCACGCCGCAGTTGGCGCAGGCCGGTTTCAACGGATATTCGCTCGGCTTTACGGATTTCGCCGTGCCGCCCGTTACCGGTGACTACCGGCTCGACGTAGCGATTCCACCCGACTTTTTCGGGCCGAACAGCACGCCCACGCCGCAGCCGAGCCCCAGCGAATCGCCGGTTCCAACGCTTAGCGCGACGGCACACTTGAAGTCGCTCACGGCGTTACCGCTCTTTCCGACGCCGCAGTTTCAAAGCGACTCTTTCGGCGGCGGCACGATCGTTCTCAACGTCCCGCCCGGCGTGACGGAATCTCTGGCGTTCATTCAAGAAGGCCAAAACAACACGCCGTACTGCAACGGCGCGCTGACGCAGCCGGCATTCTACTCCTTCTTCGTCAAAGGCACCGGAATAAAAACGATAACCGTTCCGGATTCGATCGGACCGGGCGGTTTGCCGACGATCTGCACGGCGGCGCCGTATTTCGTCTACGCGGCGGGATTCGACTATCCCGCATTCGAGGCGGCGTATCCGCAGAGCACCTCGCAAAATCCGGTGATAACCAACGGCATAAACGATCAAGCCGACGTTACCACGTCGGACGCGTTTGCGGGGACGTACTAAGTGATTCGCACGCTGCGGACTGCGCTATTCGTGACTGTGGCCGGATGCGGCGTGCTGTCGGCGTGCGGCGGCGGATCGAACGCGCCGGCCGGCGCGCAGCGCAACTACGTTCCGCCCACGCCCGCTCCGCTCTCGAGTCCGCAAACGGTCAAGGTGACGATCACGGTGCCTGCGCCGGGAACCTCGGGCGTGCGGCGCACGTCGTCGATCTCGAGCGGCACGAAATCCGTCACCGTTTTGCTTGCTGCGGTAAACGGCCAAAACGTGCCGCCGCAAAAGGCAGCGGTAATCAACGTCGCTTCGGGATCCGCGAATTGCACGGCCGCGCCCAACGGAACGACCTGCACCGGAACCGTTCCCGGAGCGATCGGCGTCGATGCATTTACCGTTACGCTGTACTCGGGACCGAACGGCGGCGGTCAAGTGCTTGCAACGGGCACGATTACGGCTCCAATCAGCACATCCACGCCGTCGCTGACGGTTACGAACACTGTTGCGATCAGTTTGGTTCCGATCGTTTCTTCGCTGCAGATGGTGGTGACGCCGTCGATTCTGCAGCCGGGCACGCCCGCCGACGGAACGATCGACGTTCAGCCGGTCGACGCAACCGGGGCGGTGATTTTCGGAGCACAAGGCACGGTAGCGCTGTCGATGGCGGGAACCGAGAACTCGGTTACGTTCGACGACACCGGGATGCCGGCGACCACGGTGGCTTTATACCGCACGACAAAGTTTCACTACAGCGGTTCCACGTTCATTCAGTCGCCCGTCGTCATAACGGGAGTGCTGACCGGATCGAGTCCGCAGCTGTCGGCGACCGTAAATTTACCGGTCAATTTTCCGCCCACGCCGACGCCCTCACCCACGCCTACGGGGCTCGTCGACTCCATTTACGTGCTGAACACCGGCGCGAATGCGGGCAACGGCGCGACCGTCACGGTGTACCCCGTCGCTTCCAACGGGAACGCGACGCCGATTCGCACGCTGCAACTGAATGCAAACAAGGCTGCGCTGAGCATGGCCGTCGATTCGGGCGGGAATCTGTACGTCGGCTACAACGACGGCTCCATCGAGCAATTTGCGTACAACGCAAACGGCAACGCGACGCCCACCAGTCTGTTCAGCGGCGATCCGAATACGTCGACGGCGATCGATCCGCTAGCGGTCGCAATCGGACCGAACAATACGATCGCTACGGTCGGACAGACCGCCGCGAACGGCATGGATCCGAACGGATACGCGGCGCTCGTCTTCCCCGATAACGCTTCGGGTACCGTCGCGCCGCTAAATGCGTGGAACTTCAAGAATCCGCCGCAGATCTCGCTGCAAGGCATCTGCTCGTGCAGCGTGGCCGCCATGGCGTTGGATGCAACCGGAAACTTCTATGTCGCCGGAGCGCTCAAACAGACGCTGCTGTCCAGTACGCCCGGCATCTATATTGCGGCTGCGAATTCGACCGGACCCAACGCGGTGCAGTCGCGCACGATATCCGGCAGCGCCACGACGATTCCATCGACGCCGTTTGCGGGAACGATTGCCGGACTGGCCGTCGATCCTGCCGGCAAGATTTACGAGAGCCAGTACGTGGGTTCCGGTGCGACGCTTACCGGCGCGATCAACGTCTTTAATGCCGGCACATCCGGCGGCGTCACCAACGTTGCCCCGACGTTGACGATTACCGGGACGCCGGTAAACATCGTCGTCGGCCAAAACGTTCCGGCGCTGCCGATCGCCGTGAATTCCAGCGATATTTTCGCAGCGAACGGTTCGACCAACAGCGTGCTCGTGTACGCGGCGTCGGGCGGTTCGCCACTGCAAACGATTACGGGCGGCAATACGGGGCTGAACGGGCCTAGCAGTATTGCAGTCGGGCTTTCGGGGCCCGGCGGAAACTCGGCGCTTGCACCAAAAGAAGGCCGGCCGGTTTCGGCCGGGATGTCGCAGCGCTTCCGGGGTGCTGCGACGACTAACACCTTGCGCTTCGAAAGAAGAGGACCATGAAATTAGCCAAAGCGATCGCATTGGCGGCGATCCCTTCATTGCTAATGACGGCATGTAACGGCGGTAATTCCGCAACACCCGCCGTTACTCAGAATCTGCACGGCGCCCCGGTTGCGGGCGGCGCGGCGACGCAGAGCATTCAATACGATACATCTTCAAAGGATCTGCACGGGGGCGGCGCAACGTTTCCCGCTCAGGCATACAACGGAGCTTCCCAGCCTGTCGGTTCGTTCACCGATAATCAACCGTTACCGGCGAGCAACTCGCTCTTCGATAAGGGCCACTACGGCGGTACGGCAAACGTTTATTACTGCTTGACGGGCAGCGGCTTCGGGCGTTCCACCTTCACCGGCGCGAGCACGACGCAAGCGACGGCGCCGTGTGCGGCGCTCGGTCAAAGCCCCACGGGATTCGGTGGACGTCAAGATCCTCCGGACTTCGCCGGTACCGACCAAGCAATGTTGACCACCGACTACTCGACGTACCTGAGCGTTCGCGAAGGCGGTACGCAGGGCAGCGGACAGGGCGAGCCGTTCGAACTGGCGTCGATCGCCGGGCCGATCGTGTTCCCGTACCATCAATCGGATATGACGGGACTCGGCAGCACGACGCTGCGCCTCTCGCGCTGGACGTATTGCGCCATCGCGAACGGCACGGTAACGAATTGGAACGATCCCGCCGTCACCAAAGACAACAAGGGCATTCAAGTCAATCCCAACCTCGCGATAACGTTCGTCTATCGCACGGACGGCAGCGGCACGTCGTATCTGTTCCAAAACCATCTCCAGACGGTTTGCGGCACGACGTGGAGCGCTCCGTATAACAAAGCTCCCTACGAGCAGCCGGGCCACTCGGCGAACTGGGGCCACGGTACCAGCACGCATTGGCTTGGGCCGACGACGGGTAACTTCATCGGTGAATCCGGCAATCCGGGCGTCGTCGCCGAAATCGCCGCAGTGTCGGGTGCAACCGGCTATGCGGAAGGCGCGTACGTTCCGGGAACGGGTCTCTCGCAGGCATCGCTTCTGAACAATTCCGGCAACTATGAAAACCCGACCAGCTCGACCGCGGTTCAGGCCGGCGTCGCTGCGATGTCGCTCACGATGGGCGGTGCGTCGGATAATCCGGTTGCGGGCGGTCTGGGAAGCTCGCGCAGCGATTGCGTTTTCTTCATCAATCCGAACAGCTTCGACAATCCCACCGCGAGCGGTGCATATCCGATCGTCGGCAGCAGCTATCTGCTGTTCTACGGGCAGCACCAAATCACCGGTCATGTCAACAACCTGAAGACGCTCGCGAAATACGTTGTCGGATTCAACGCCGCCAACCTGATCAAGAGCCTCGAATATCAGCCTCTTCCGACGGGGATCCGCAATACGGAACTCAATGCCATCAACGGCACGGGGTCCTACAGCGGCAAGGCCTGTATCAAGAGCTAATCTCGCTTCGAGTGATGCGCGCCGCCCCGGCGGCGCGCATCGCCTTTTCGTTTGGAGCCTACAGCCGGTCAATCATGAAAAAGTTTCTTAGCTTTGCGCTCTGTGCGGCCGCTCTTTGCGCGTGCGGAAAGAACGCTACGCCGTCCGGCTCGGGCGCCGCGGCGGGCACGGCGTACATTCGGCTCGTAAACGGATCCGCCGACATCGAAACCGTCAATCCGCAGCTTCCGCCTACCGCGCCGAAATGCAATTTCGGATCGTCGGCGGGCGGCTTCGGCCAGTTGATCTCCGCACAAGTGAACGGCATAACGGCAGCCGCGTCGTTTCCGTACGAAGCGGTGTCGTCATATGTGCCGGTGTCGCAAGGGACGGTAAACGTTTCGATCCTGTATCCGGGCGGCACGGTTACGACCGGCTGCCCGCCGCTGACGTTCACGACGCCGGCACTGAAAGCGGGTTCGTATACTACCGTCGTCGTCGCCGGAGAGTACCAAAGCAAGACACTGCAATTCGTGGTTTTCAGCGATCCGGATCCGGCAAGCTCGCCTTCCGCGCAGATTTCGAATGCATCGCCGCAATTCGGAGCAACGCAAACCGGAACGTTCGTTCCCGGCACGTCCGCGTTCCAAAACACCGGCAACGTTGCGTTCGGCGCATCGGCGTCGATGCCGACCGCTTCAAGCGCGCCGGGATTGGCATATTTCCTCGGCAGCGCGTCTTTTCCGGGCGCAATGTTGCTCCCGAGTCAAATCTCGAGTTTGGACGTAAACAACGTTTTGCCGTTCGGAAACTTCGCGCATCTTTCGATGTACGCGATCGATCCGACCCCGGGCGGAGCCGCTCCGAACCTCATCGGAGCGCTGTACTAATGCGCGTCTTCCTCGCACTGCTTGCCGCGGCGCTTTGCGGCCTATTGGCCGCGTGCGGAAACGCCGGTTCCACTCCGCCGTCGCAGGCGATCTTAGGACAGCCTTCGCCGACGCCGACACCCTTCAACGGCCATTTGTACGTGGAATACGCAAATCCGAGCGTCGGCGTCGGAGCCGCATCCGCCGATGGATTCGCCGTCTACAGTTTGCCGCTTACCGCGCAAAGCACGCCGCTGTTCGCCGTTGCGCAGCCGGTGGGGCCGATGGCGTTCGATCCGTCGGGAAACCTCTTTGCGATCACGCAGTCCAACGTCATCTCCGAATTCCGGTTTCCGTTTACGGCGAACAGCACGCCGTCGGCCGTAATTACTTCGGGGGCGCAAACGATACCATCGTTCGTTACCGATATTGCATTCGACACGAACGGCAATCTTTGGGCCGAGACCGCGAGCGATCTTCGCGATTTCGTGCCGCCGATCACGGCGGCTTCCACCGCGCAAACGATCGTCTCGGGCGGCCTGAACCAGTTGACCATCGATCCTTCTTCCGGAAAAGCCTACGCGGGAAATACCGCGCTCCACTTCGGTGCGACCGATACGATTCTGGTCTACAATTTTTACCCGTACACCGCGCCTCCGAAGTCGATAGGAAACGCGCAGTTCAGCGCGCCGCTCGGATTTTATCCCGACGGAACGATCCTCATTTCTTCTACGGGCGCAAACGTCATACAGCAGATCCCCGGATCGATTGCGCCGCCGGGGCTCGAAGTCGTCAACTCGCTGTCGTCGAGCTTGATGGTTCCCTATATCATCCCGTTCACCGTGACGAACCAAGCATCGCTCGCGCATTCGGCCGCGATCGATCAAAACGGCACGACATACATTTTGGACGGGCATCTGAGCAATGCGCTGGACGTGTTCGCGTTTCCGATGACGCAGAATTCGCGGCCGCAGTTCCGGATCGGCTGCGTACCCGCAGCGGGGATGTGTCAGACACCGGTGGGGGTATACCTGGGTCCCTAGCGGAAAACTGTCACGAAAGTGGCAAAGCGCCCGTTAGAAAATACAACCGGGCGCGAGTTGGTTTTTTGGGAGGGATCGATGCGTTCCATGTACCGGGTGTGGGCAGCCATTTGGCTGACGAGCGTCGTCGCGATCGTTCCTTGTGCCGCATACGCGGATCAAACGACGGCCGGAATCTCCATCATCGTGGTTCACGGGCAACACGTCGAACAGAATGGGATAGCGAACGCGCCGCTCGTGCCGGCGCCCGTGCTGGAACTTTCACGGCGTTCCCGCAGCTTGGAAGTCTCGGCCGAAGGCATTCCGCCGCTGCGATCGTACGCTGTTGGCTCCAACGCATTGGGAATACGCAGCATCGGTCTATCGTATTTTCAAAGCTCCATCCGGTACTGGAATAAAGCCGGTACCTTCGCCGCCGGCGTGGGAGAAACGCTGTACAACCAGCGCACGGATTACGTCATCTATTCGTCCTCGCAGCTCGTTACCGGGCAATACGATGCGTCGCGCGTTGTGGGAGCGCGCTACGAAATCGTCGGCCGCAAGCCGCTCGGGACGCAAAGCGGCGTCGAGCTCTCGCTTTCGGTAAATCCGTCACTGCACGGCCGCATGGGGTGGACCGACTACCAGACGTTTGCGGGACGCCTGGCGACGCTGCAGCTTCCGCCCGAGTGGGAACGTGGTTCGCAAGTACAGCTCGTCGCGCAAGTCGATCGCCGGGCGGGAGCCTTCGGTTTGCGATACGGGATCCGGTACCTGAATTACATCGCCCGGTTCGACGACGGTACGCTGGCCGACCGCAACACGTTTATCATGCCGTTCTTCGGCGTAACGCGCGCATTCGGGCCTTAACAGCGAAGAGGTTTTTTAGAGCGCTAAATCCTCCGCGTTTACGAAACCTGTGTTGTTGCCCGTCAGCACGGTGGATGGAGGCGTGGACCCCGAAGCGTTCGCAGGGTACGAGAGCACGGTATTGCTATCCAAGACGTTGACGTGAATATTGCCCTTGTAATCGAGAGCGATTCCGCCTGGTCCGTGCGGATAAGAGACGTCGATCGAATTTGACGGAGGCGGACTGCCGTTTGTGCCGCTCGGAAATTCATCGATCGTTCCCGGCGCCGTCGACAGGTTTCCGTTGGAGACGTAGATGTTGCCCGAGGGATCGAGCGCTACGCCGAAGGCCGTAACCGTGCTGCCGTAGATGATTTGCGACGGAGCCACGTTTCCGGTCGAGCCGGGAGAAAATACCTCGATCGCCGGATGTCCCACATAGCTATCGATGTCGGCGACGTAGAGCGTATCGGCCGCATCGAACGTCAACCCATTCGGCGCCTGCATTTTGGTATTGGATCCGCCCAGAAACGCCGAGGGCGTCGCGTTCCCTGTGGAACCGGGCGGATAGATTTCGATTCCCGGCTTGCCGGTCGAGCTGTCTTGCTGCGTGCTCACATAAATTTTGCCGGTCGAATCGACGCCGACGGCCATCGGAAACAGCAAGCCGGTGTTGCTGCCGGAGATCGTCGAGAACCCGCCGCCTTGAAGCGGAATGATCGTTACGCTGTCGGCACCGTTTATCGTGACGTAGAGTTTGCAGTCGGGCGTGAGCCAATCGTCTTCGGTGGTGGCCCCGAGGGCAAAATGGCGCACCGGAACGATGTTTCCGTTAGCCTCGATCGGAAACTCGTTGATGCCGTTATTGAAGTCCGTAACGTACATCATTTGCGCCGGGCGCAAGGTGGCCGCGTGCAACTTTGAATTTGGAATTCCCGCCGCGGACGGCGTAATCGTGGCCGATTGCAAAACGTGACCGTCATAATTCAGGGTTACGCTTTGCGATGTCGACGTAACACTCGCGGCCGACAGCGACGTATCGCCGCTGGCGTCGCCGTCGCTCAAATGGACCGTGACTCCGTACGCGCCGACGATGAAGTCGGTTGCGGCCGTTTTTGCCATAACGTAGAGCGGCAGCGTTGCGGACGGATCGCACTGCCGCGGTGCCGTGGAAGGCAGCGCAAGCGTTACAGACGCGGCGGTTCCTGACAGCGTCGTCGAGAGCACCGTGCCGGTGCCGGCGGCTTTTTGCAGCTTCGCGCTCGCGATCTTCGAGCCGCCACCGTTCGCGCCGGAAAAGGTTGCGAACGTAAATACATCGGTCCCTACGCGAGCGTCGACGTTAAACGTGCACGTGAGCGGATTTGGCCCGGAAGCAGCCGTGCAGCCCGAAGCCGTCGGCGAAAGGTTTTGCGTAACCGCCGCTCCGCCGGTAGCCTTGACCACTACCGACTGGGCGCCCAGCGCCGCGGCGGGCACCTTCACGGTGATTGCCACGGCAATCGTTGAGGACGAGGCCGGCGCCTGGACCGCCCGGGCGAAGGACGACGTTCCGGGAAGCGCGCCATGCGAAGCAGAGCAAGCGGACGCTAGAACGCCAACGGAACCCCACAAAAAAATTCGCAGCAGCATCGCACAGGCCTCGCTTTCGGTCATTTCAGTATATCGCGTGTCCGCGCAACCTACGAAAAGTTAGGCGGGTCTTGTTCCTTTGCAACCTACTTTTCGTAACCTAAGGAGTCCCATACCCATGGATCTGACCAAGACCTACCCGCGCAGCGTGCACGAGAAGCTGCACGGCGTCGTTCAACTGCCGCGCACGATCGATAAGGGCAAAGCGCTCGCACGCGGCAACATCGGTGAGTATCACTACAATTGCTCGATGGACCAAGCCGTCTTCGGCTTTCTGGGCATCGACCATGAAGAGCTTTTGAACGTGATCAAGAACGCCAACTCCGATGCCGGTATCGAAGCGTACGTCAAGGCGTTTGTCGACAAAAAATCCCCGGCCGAGATCGAATCGTGGAACACGCAGTGGGTGACGCGTACGCCGGAAGGCGAATCGCTGACGTTTTTCCTGCAACTGCGCGAGCAGATCGCGCCGGACCGCACGGACGTGACGTCTTGGGCCGACTTGCTGGATCTGGACGAGAAGCGCCAGGTTCCGAAGCGTCAACCGGCGGTCGCCTAACGACGATCCGCGCCGTCGTCGAGTACGACGGCTCGCGCTTTTGCGGTTTTCAATTTCAGCCCGCGGTGCGCACGGTGGCGGGAGAGCTCGAGCGGGTTTTCTCGCGGCTGCTGCAGCACGAGGTTAAAATCACGTCAGCCGGCCGCACCGACGCCGGCGTGCACGCAACCGGACAAGTCGTCTCCTTTAAAACGGAGGCGGCTTTTCCGTTTGAGCGCTTGACGATCGCCGCCAACACGCTCTTGGACGCGGACGTCGCGGTGCGCGAGAGCGCGCCGGCGCAGGAGAATTTTTCAGCTCGCTTTTCGGCGCTGGAACGTACGTACATCTACGCGATCTATACCGCGCGTGCGCGTTCGCCGCTGCTTTCGCGCCAAGCGTATCACGTCTGGCAAACGCTCGAAGCGGAACGCATGCTGGCCGGCGTACCGTACCTCATCGGCGAGCACGATTTTCGATCGTTTTGCGGTGTGCTGCCTGAAAGCGGTCCGACCATTCGGACCGTAAAGGACCTGCGCATCGCGCAAACGGGAGATGTGATCCGCATCGAGATTCGCGCGGACGGTTTCCTGCATCGCATGGTGCGCACGATCGTCGGAACGCTGGTAGAATGCGGTCTGAAGCGGCGCGATCCCGAATCGATCGAAGCTATTCTCGAAGCGCGGGATCGGAGCGCCGCCGGATTAACGGCCCCTCCGCAAGGCTTGTATCTAGCGGGCGTGCGCTACGCCGACGGATTCGATTCGTTCAAAGAGCCTCCGGTCACCGGTGCAGTGGCGCAATCGCGCGTACGCTACGTATAATCGCAGCGCAGAAACGTCATCGCGTAGGCGTTGCGTTCGTCGGCATCGTGCGCGCCGATGATTTCGCAGGAGTGTTTGCGCGCCGGCGCAGTGTAGTACACGTCGCCGTCGATTTCGGCTTCGACCCGCGTGACGTAGGCGGTGTCGACGTACGGTGAAAATGCGTTGAAGATTTGCGCACCGCCGATGATCGCTATCTCCGGGGCGTCTTGGCACAGCCTGAAGGCTTCGTCGAGCGACGCTGCAACCTCGACGCCGGCTGCGGCAAACGCGCGATCCCGCGTTAGCACGATGTTGCGGCGGCGCGGCAGCGGTTTTCCGATTGAATCAAACGTGACGCGCCCCATGATTACCGGCTTGTCCATCGTCAGCGTGCGAAAATGCTTGAGATCTTCCGGCAAATGCCAGGGCAGCACGCCCCGGCGCCCCATCACGCCGCGCCGGTCGTGCGCGACGACGAAGATCACCCGCGCCACGCTTAGGGGCCCGACACTAGACGGCAACTTCCGCGCGAATCGGCGGATGCGCTTCATACCCGATGAAACACAGATCCTCGAAGCGGTAATCGAACAGCGAGGGCGGGCGCCGTTTGAAGGCCAGATGGGGAAGCGGTTTCGGCTGCCGGCTCAGCTGCAGCTTGGCTTGTTCGAGATGGTTGTTATAGAGATGGCAGTCGCCGCCCGTCCAAATGAACTCACCCGGCTCGAGCTGCGTTTGGTGCGCCACCATATGCGTGAGCAGCGCATACGAGGCGATATTGAACGGCACGCCCAAAAACGCGTCGGCGCTGCGCTGATAGAGTTGGCACGACAGACGGCCGCCGCCGACCCAGAATTGAAACAGCACGTGGCACGGCATGAGCTTCATTGCATCCAGTTCGCCGACATTCCACGCACTGACGACGAGCCGGCGCGAATCCGGATTGCGTCCGATCTCTTCCATCACATTCGTGATTTGGTCGATCGTGCCGCCGTCGCGTGACGGCCACGACCGCCATTGTTTGCCGTAGATCGGCCCCAGTTCTCCGCTTTCGTCCGCCCATTCATCCCAAATGGTTACGCCGTTGTCGCGCAGGTATTTCACGTTCGTCTCGCCGCGCAAGAACCACAACAGCTCGTGCACGATCGAACGGGTATGGAGTTTTTTCGTAGTTACCAGCGGAAAGCCGTCATGCAGATCGAAGCGCATCTGGTACCCGAAGATGCTGCGCGTTCCCGTGCCGGTGCGATCGCCTTTTTCAATCCCGTCGTCGATGATGTGGCGGAGAAATGTGAGATACTGCTGCACGGGCGCACGTTTCGACGCCGCGGCGAGGCGTTCCGCTGGGTAACCGTTCCGCGCTACAAGATCGCGTGCACGTCGCCGAATTCGTGCTTGAAATACCGGCGTTCCGCAGCTGCGGCGTATGCCTGCGAAAGCAGTTCTTCGGACGCAAAGGCGCGCAGCATCGCAATGTGGGTAGCAGCCGGTTCGTGAAAACCCGTAATGAGTGCGTCGGCTGCCTGCAAACGATGTCCGGGTTCGATCACCAAATCCGTCCAACCGGAAGCAGCCGTGACCTTTCCGCGCCGTACCGCGCTTTCGAGCGCGCGCACGACCGTCGTCCCGACCGCAATTACTCGCCGCCCTTGCGCGCGTGCCGCGTTCACGGCTTCGGCAGTCGGGTGCGGAACCGCGAAGCGTTCGATTGACGGACGTTCGGGTGCTTCGAGGCTCGCCACGCCGCAGTGCAGCGTGATCGGCGAGATCGCTGCACCGGCGCTCCGCACTTCGCGCACGGTGCGTTCGGTGAACGGCCGGGCGGCGGACGGCATTTCCACGGAACCGGGATTGCGCGCGAAGACCGTTTGATAGTCGCTCAATGGGAAGTTCGCGGTCATATACGCATAGCGGATCGGCTTGCCGTGCTTGGCCAAAAACGCATGCATCGGAACGGGCAGCGTAAACGCGGCGTACCACAATCGCGTCGACGTATCCGAGAGCGGCGTGAGCAGCGTCACGGCGGCGCCGTCGTCGAGCACGAAGATCTCTCCGGGCGAAACCGCGGCGCGCGGTTCGACGACCCACAGCTGATCGTCGATTCGTGTCGACACGTGCAGCGCGATCCGTTCGCCGCCGCGGCGTGCGGCGCGCAATGCGGCGGGAAGCGTCGCGGAATCGTTCACGACGAGCAGATCGCCGCGGCGCAGATACTTCGGCAAATCGAAGAACCGCGCGTGCTCGTGCGTGCCGGCGGCGCGATCCGTTACGAGCATCCGGACGGCATCGCGCGCGACGCCCCGCCGTTCCGGCGGCGAGGTGGCCTCTTCTAATCCGGCATCGATTGCAAGCGCGGCGTTCACGCGCGCACCGCAATTTCCGGGCCGATTCGCGAAAAGCCGCTGCTCGCGCCGGCAATAGCAGCAATCATAGCAGCTGCGGAATCCGCGGGATCTCGCAACGACTCCGGATCGGCGTCCGGAATTGCAGCGCGGTGCATCTCCGTATTCATGTCGCCGGGATCGAAGGCCAGCACGCGCAGGCGCGGATCGGCGAGCTCTTCGGCAAGCACGCGCGAAATGTGCTCGAGCGCCGCTTTCGACGCGCAGTATCCGCCCCATCCCGCGTATGCATTTGCCGCGGCATCCGACGTTACGTTGACGATCGTTGCCGGGCCGCCGTGCCGCAGCAACAACGGAAGCGCATGCTGCATCAGATGGATTGGAGCAAACACGTTGACGTCGAAAAGCCGTTCGAAGACCGGTTTTGCCAATTCGTCGACGCGGGGCAGCGGCGTCTCACCCAGCGTCGAGGCGTTGTTTACCAAAAGGTCGAGCCAGCCGAGGCGTTTTGCAGCAGCAATGAGCGCATGCACGTGCTCTTTGTCCGCAACGTCGCCCGCAATGGCGACGATCTGGCCCAACGGCTCCAGTTCTGTGCGCGCGGATTCGAGGACAGCTGCATCGCGTCCGTCGACGATCGTCGTGACGCCGCGGCGGACTAATTCGCGCGCGAGCGCCTTTCCGAGTCCTTTCGAACCGCCGGTGACGATCGCGACGTGTCCCGGCTCAAACCATATATCGTTCATACCGTCAGCGTAGCGCGCCGCGCGCGATTGCGATTCGTACTGACGGACAACGGCAGCCTGTCCTTTCGTACAGGTGTTGCGTCTTAAATCAGACCCGCCTTTTGCGCCACGGCCACGGCATGTGCGCGATTGGCGACGCCGAGGCGAGCGAAGATCTCGCTCACGTGGAATTTTACCGTGCGTTCGGCGATGTTCAGTTGCGAGGAGATGGCTTTGTTCGAAAGTCCGTCCGCAAGTAACCGCAAAATCTCGGTTTCGCGCTGCGTCAACCGCTCGCGCGCCGGATCGCGCAGCGTTCCAATCAGCTCCGCCGCGATCGCGGGCGGCAGATACGCGCGCCCCGCCGCCACCGAGCGAATTGCATCCAAGAGCTCGGCTGAGGACGTGCCTTTCAGTACGTACGCGTCCGCGCCCGCGCGCAATGCCGATGAAACTCGCTCCGTACCCCCGTACGCGGTGAATATCACCGTGCGCAACACGGGAGAAATGCGCTTGACGTTTGCCAGGACGTCGAGTCCGCTTTCACCCGGCAGTTCCAGATCGAGCACGAGCACATCGGGATTTTCGCGTTTCACCGCATCAAGCGCTTCGCTGCCGCGGACCGCTCTCGCGACGACCTGCACGTCGCCGCTGTCCTCCAGGTTCATTGCGATACCGTCGAGCACGATCGGGTGATCGTCGGCCAGGACAACGCGGATCACGGCGACGTCACCGGCATCGCAGCACGCACCAGCGTTCCCGTTTCGCGGCTCGATTCGATCGTCAACGTACCGCCGAGCGCATTTGCGCGTTCCCGCATGCCCCGTACGCCGAATCCTGTCGACGAAGCTGCCGGATCGAACCCGGTTCCGTCGTCGTCAACGTCGATCGACAGCGTCTGCCCATCGGATCTGACGGAAATTTGCACTCTGCGCGCGCCGGCGTGGCGCTCGACGTTGGTGAGCGCTTCCGAGACGATGCGGTAGCTGTCGAACTCCACGTTCGGCGGCAAGATGCCTTCGATGTGCAGATCGAGTACGACTTGAATCCCCGTACGTGAAATGAACTCACGCGTCAACCGCGCGAGCGCGCTGGAAAGCGTCTCTCCTGCGAGCGGATCGTCTCGCAAACCTTCGACGTTGCGGCGAAGGCTTTCCAACGCTGCACGCGTCAATTCGAGCGCGGTACCGATGCGTTCGGCGGCTCGGTGCGGCGACGTCTGCACTTTCGCGGCAGCGTTTTCCAAGTGCAGCGCGACGGCCGTAAGATCTTGCACGACCGTGTCGTGCAGCTCGCGCGCGATCGACACGCGCTCTTCGGCGCGCGCCGCGTCGGCCGCGAGTTCCGCAAGGCGCGAACGTTCGACGGCGATTCCGATCTGGGCGCCGGCCGTTTCCAGCGTTTCCAGCTCGTGGGGTGAAAGCGCGGGCTGCTGCGATCGCGCCGCGTTCAACAATCCGAGTGCGCGATCGCCGAAGCGCAGCGCCACGCTGGCATGCGATCGCAATCCGCGCGTTGCACCCGCACCGGCCTCTTCGATCCCTTCCTGCAGCCGGCTGCACGACATGACGTCGACGTTTCTGGACGTGAATTCGCCGTTGAAAAACGCCTGCATACACCAGCACGGTTCGCCGGTCATATGCAGCGGTTCGCGCAAGTACGGTGGTAAATCGAATGCGGCCGCAAGGTAGAACGCATTGCGCTCTTCGTCCAAGAGCCAAACCCAAGCGGCATCCAACCGCAAGTCGCGGGCGAGAACGTTCAGCGTTTGCTCGAGCGCGCGCTCCAGGTGCGGTTCCGAAAGTGCATCGGCGATGCGGAAAAAGACGGACATGGCGTTATTGTATCGCGCGCCCGGTGCTCAGTAGCCGAGCCGTTCGACTAATCCGACCAGCGTCAGCCGTTCGCTGCGGGTCAGCGAAGAGAGCGTATCCGCGATGACGCGCTCGACAGTCGGCAGCGCTTCCTCTACGCGGGCCCGGCCTGCCGGTGTGATCGATATGTAGCTCGCGCGCGCGTCCCGTTCGTGCGACTCGCGTTCCACAAACCCCGTTTTTGCGAGCGGAAGCACCGCCCGCGTTACGCCGGACGGGGTCAGCTGCAGTCGGGCGGCCAAGTCGACGGGGCGCAAGCGTCCGCCGACCACCGAAGCGAGTTCGGACAATATAATGAAGTCCGTATATCCCAGCCCGTGGCCGCCGCCGAGCGGCCCCTCGAGACGCTTGCGGATCAGGGCGTCGGCGCGCCAAATACCCAGGGCCAAGGCCGCGTTTTCAGTCACCATGACCGGACTATACTTGATTACTCAAGCAATAGTCAATAATATTGCTGCGTAAATCGGCTTGACGCCACGGAAAAAATTCGCTAAACTGGCCCGGTTATGCGGACCTATCAACAGAAGACCGCCGAGACGAAGCACGACTGGTACATCGTCGACGCGGCCGGACAGCGCCTGGGAACGTTGGCGGTGCGGATTGCCCGCGCCCTTTCCGGCAAGCACAAGCCCACGTGGACGCCGCACATCGACGACGGCGATCACGTGGTCGTGATCAACGCCGACAAGATCGAGCTCGGCGGAAAAAAGTGGGACAACAAAGTGTATTACCGCCACAGCGGATTTCCGGGCGGCCTGAAAATCGAAACGGCCCGCCAAGTGAAAGAGAAGCATCCCGAACGTCTGATCGAGCGTGCCGTGCGCGGCATGCTTCCGACCAACCGCATGCGTAACGTCCAACTGACCCGGCTCAAAGTGTACAACGGAGCGGCGCATCCGCACGAAGCGCAACAGCCGCAGCCGCTGGCGTAGGAGTAACCGTGAACGAGAATTTTCAAGGAACCGGCCGCCGCAAACGTTCGATCGCGCGCGTGAAGATTTCGCTCGGACAGGGCGTCATCACGATCAACAAGCGCCCGATCGACGAGTATTTCACGCGGCAGACGCTTCAGCAGATCGTACGCCAGCCGCTCGAGGCCACGCAGAGCGTGTCGCGTTTCAACATCGACGTGAAGACCGAGGGCGGCGGTATCGCCGGCCAAGCCGGCGCCATTCGCCACGGCATCGCGCGCGCGTTGATTTCCATGGACGAGTCGCTGCGCGAAGTGCTCCGCAAACAAGGCCTGCTCACCCGCGATCCGCGCGAAAAAGAATCCAAGAAGTACGGCCGCAAACGCGCGCGTAAACGCTTCCAGTTCAGCAAACGCTAATCGCAGCCTGGCGCGCTGAACCCCTCGAAGAGCGGCTTTAGTTTGCCGAACCCATCGTACGAAAGAGTCGCGCGTTGAACCGCGGCTCTTTTTACTTTCGGACGTTGCCGCTCGACCTCGTGTCGATCGCTGCCGGTGCGGCTGCGGCGTTTTGGCGGCCATCGCCGCAATGGGTGGAAAACGTTTTTACCAACGGCTATTATCCGTACTGGCAGCATTTTTGGTCGCTGTTCACGCCGTACGTCCCGTTTTCGATTGGCGATGTCGTCGTCCTGATCGGCGTGGTCATCGTCATCGCAGCAATCGTTTCCGTCAGGCCGTGGTGGCGCGCGCTGATCGGTATTGCAGCCCTCGCAGGATTTTACTCACTGTGGTTTTACGCAGGCTGGGCGTTCGGTTACGATCGCGCGCCCGTCGAGGTCCGTGCCGACTTCGATGCGTCGCGGTTGAATCCGGCCGCCATCGACGCACTACGCACGCGTGCGATTGCCCAGATGAATCGCCTCGCAAGGCAGGCTCACGCCGCGCACGATCTGGATGGCGCGGAGTGGGAGTTGGACGTCGACGATCTGCGTCTGTCCTGGCTTCCGGTCGTCGCGCGTTTGGGCGATCGCTGGCTGCCGCAAGTGAACGAGTCCAAATTCACGCTTGCGGGCTGGTTCATGGATCGAAGCGGAACGAGCGGCTTCACCAATCCGTTCACGCTCGAGACGCAGCTCGCTCCGGATCTGCTCTGGTTCGAGCTGCCGTTCTCGCAAGCGCACGAGTGGAGCCACGTTGCCGGGTTCAACCGCGAGGACGAGGCGAATTATATCGCTGCCGTTTCGTGCTTGCGCTCGGACGATGCGATAACGCAGTATTCGGGCTGGCTCGAGCTTTTTCTGTACCTGCCGCAGCTCAAGCATTACTCGCGCAGTACGTTCGTCCCGCAAGTCTGGCAAGATTTTGCTGCGATCCGCAGGCGGAACGCGCATTTCGTCAATTTGAGCCTGTCGCGGTTTTCTTGGCGCGTCTACAATAATTACCTGAAGACCAACCACGTCGCTTCGGGCGTGCAGAACTACGACGAAGTCACGCGCCTGATGGCCGCAATACCGCTCGACCAGTATGGGCTGCCGCGAGTTCGCCGCGTAACAGTACCGTAATTCGCCGGAAATACCGCGGGGTTACGGTGTCGCGATGTTCGACATCGCAGGCTCCCTGATCGCCTCACTCCACATGGCCGCGCAGCGCGTATCGCACGCTGCGCGCGAAACCGCTCTCGCCCAAACTTCGTACGGAAACACGCGCACCGACGGACCCATGGCCGGCGCCGCGCGGCAAGCGATCTTTACCGAGGCACTGCTGAGCGCGGTTCACGCTCGCCTGATGGAAATAAAGGACGTTACCCGGTAACAAAACCGCATCGATCGCGTCACAGCCAGCTTCTAGCATGATCGGCATGTGGAAAATCGTATTTGAGGGAGACCGCGCCGGTGGATAGTTTGGATCTCCTGAAAACCGCGGCGAGCGGTATGGAAGCGCAGCGCGCTGCACTGGACATCGAAGCTCGCAACGTGGCCGCGGCAGAAGCCGCCGGACCCAAAGGTTCGTACCCGCGGCTCGTTCCGGATTTCCGGCTGGTTCAAAACGATGACGATGCACCGCTGATATCGTACGTGGGCGCGCATCTTCAGCGCGGCTCCAGCGTCGACGTGCTGACCGAAATGGTCAGCGTGCTGAATGCGTCGCGTGCTTACGAAGCAAATGCGACGGTATTCGATATCGGTAAACGGCTCGCCGAACGTACGATCGACATGGGGAAGCTATGAAAATCGAAGCATTGATTCCCGATTCGCCGGCGCAGGTGCAGCAGGCCGTCCCGCAAAGCGATGCGTTTTCCAAAGCACTCGACGGGTTGGGCTCCGCGCTCGAGTCGGCGGAACGTTCGGAAGACGCGTTCGCGGCCGGCACCGGCGACCTGCAAACGGCCGTATACGAACGTGCTCGCGCGGACGTCGCACTGTCCGTCGCGACGGCGGCGGCGCAACGAAGCGCTCAAGCGCTTCAGTCGATTCTGAACATGCAGGTGTGAGCGTGGACGTTACGGCGCTGTTGTTGCGTTGGAATGCGCTCGCTGCAGGCACAAGGCGTATGCTGGTTGCGGCGTTTGCGCTCGCCGCGGCGGTTTCTATCGTGTGCGCCGTCGTTTTGCATCCGCAGCGCGCGCCGCTGTTTGCAAGTCCGCTGCACCCCGATCAAGTCGCCGAAGTGCAAGAACGCTTGGCAGCATGGAACGTTCCGTTCACGCCCGCCTCGGACAATGTGATTGTCGACGCGGCGCGGCGCAGCGATTTGCTGCTGCGTCTCTCGATGGCTGGTGCTCCGCATCCGCACGTCGACGGAACCGGCGAGATTTTGGACAAGCTCGGCGCATTAACGCCGCAAGCGGTTATCGATGCGCAAACGCGAGACGGCCTCGCAGGCGATATCGAGTTGGCGCTGCGCGGAATCGACGGCGTGCAGGATGCGAAAGTCATCGTTGCACCGGCGAAGACCGGCTATTTTGCGGGCGATCCTTCGCGCGATGCCAGCGCGAGCGTTCGGATTACCACCGCCGACGGCAGGCGCCTTTCGGCCGATGCGGTTACCGGAATCCGATCGTTCGTCGCCGCGAGCGTTCCGGGGCTCGACGCACGCAACGTGACGATCGTCGACGACCGCGGCGTTGCCCTTGGCCGTTCCGGCGCGCAGAGCGACGCGAACGACCTTCAAACAGCGTTGCAGAGCGCACTCGACGAAACGCTCGGCGCCGGTTCCAGCATCGTGCGCGTTCACGTGGACTATGACGCAAGGACCATCGACAGCAAGGACGTGCGGCGTACGCCGCTTGCCGTGTTGCCGATCTCGGCCGCGACGCAGGACGAGCGCTACGCAGCGGACGGTAAACGGTACGATCGCAGCAGTCAGCAGGTCGATCGGGGAAGCGAGACGCGGGAGATCTCTTCATCGGCGCAAGCAGGCCGCGTTGCCCGCATTACCGCGGCGGTCTTCATCGACGCCGCTATGGTTACGGATCTCGAGCCGGTGAAAAGCCTGGCGGCTGCGACGCTCGGGATCGACGCCTCGCGCGGCGACACGCTGCAGGTTGCCGCCATCGCATTTTCGCGCACACCGCCGGTGCGTAAGGACGTCTGGTGGCTGGCTTATGGCGCAGTGGTTCCGCTGTTACCCGCGGTCGCGCTTGCGGTTGGAATCGTGACGGCACTGCGGTACGCGGCGCCGCCGTTGACCGCGCTAGCGAAAGGTCTAAGCGAACGTGCGGAGCTGACGCGCACGGAAAGCGCTGCTCGCGTCGCGGCGCCGGCATCCGTCCGTGCATCGCTTATCAACGAGCCGCCGCATACGGCGGCCGCGATCATTAGCGCACTGCCCGCCGCAACTGCGGCGGCGGTATTGGAAATGTATCCGGAGCACGAGCGCGCAGCGATCGTCAAACGCATGCATCGTCCGGCATCTCCCTTATTTACCGACGCGGAGAACTTCATTGCGCGCGCCTGAGGGATTTCGGTCGCTGGCTTCACTGCTGATTTTGCCCGTCGAAGACGAACCCGCGCAACCGCCGGCGGCGCCGGAAGAAACGTGCGCTTCGGATTGTGCTTGCGACGCCGAGATCGGCGAACTGCTTCGCGACGTCCGGCTCTTCAAGGCGCGCGTCGCCGAACTAGTGGAAGATGCCGCCGGAACGTTGTTGGCCGATATCGCGGCGCAGGTAATCGCCCGCGAATTGCAACTCGCCCCGGCCGAGATCGGTGCGGTTATCGAATCCGCGCTGCAGCGTTTTGGTGCCGAACAGCCGCTGCGAATCCGTATTGCGCGCGCGGACGAAGGACGCGTGGATTCTGACCTGCCCGTGATTATTGATGAAGCGCTGCGCGAAGGTGACGCTGCGCTCGACGTGGCCGGCGGAAGCGTCGATGCAACCTTAGGCGTTCGCCTCGACGCCGTTTTGCGAGGATTGCGATGATTTCGATTGGGACGGTAACGGGCGCGCACGGCGGTCTCGCGCACGCCTTGCTTCCCGGAGCGGCGATCGGTCAAGGCGTACGTCTGCGAAATGCAGAGCGTGAAATTACCGGCACGGTGACGGCAGTGCAGCTCGGACGCGCGATGATTGCGCTTCACGCGGACATTCAGGGGATCGCAGCCGGCGATTCCATCGTTACGGATCCCGCGGCGTGCTGTTTTCCGCTAGGCACCGCGCTTTTGGGACGCGCGGTCGATGCAGACGGTACGGCTATCGACGGCGGGCCGGCGATCGACGCGCGACCGCGTCGCGCGCGTATTTTTGCGCCCGGCGTGAACGAACGCGTCGCGGTAACGAAACCCTTTTGGACCGGCGTGCGCGTTATCGACGGGCTCTTCACGATTGGACGCGGAGCGCGAATCGGAATATTCGGTGCACCGGGCGCAGGAAAATCGACGCTGCTTCAAATGATGTGCACCGCGCAGGCTGCCGACGCCGTAGTCGTTGGGCTAATCGGTGAGCGCGGCCGCGAAGCGGAAGAATGGCTGCGCGCGATCGGGCCGCACTTGACGGTGGTTTGCGCTACGTCCGATCGTCCTGCGGCCGTTCGCGTCCGCGCGGCTCGATTTGCGATGGCACAGGCCGATGCACTGCGCGCACGCGGTCTGGACGTGCTGCTCATTGTCGATAGTCTCGCGCGCTATGCGAACGCGCTTCGCGAAATCGCGGTTGCGGCGAATGAGAGCGTCGGCCGCGGCGGCTACCCTCCGAGTGTGTTTTCGGATCTGGCGAGCTTCGTCGAGGGCGCCGGCGCCTCGCGGGCGGGTTCGGTTACGCTCGTGGCCACGGTCCTCTCGGACGGTGACGACCGCGACCCGGTGAGCGACGCCGCCCGTTCGCTGCTGGACGGCCATCTCGAGCTTACAGCGCCACTTGCGCGCAAGGGACGGTATCCGGCCATCGACGTTTGCGCCGGAACGAGCCGGACGATGAGCGCAGTTGTTTCCGCGCGCCACTTGGACGACGCTGCCGTGGTGAAGGCGGCGGTGAGCAGTTTGCAGGCGAGCGAAGACGCGCGAGCCCTGGGCTTGATGCCATCCAGTGCCCGCGCTTTACGCGCCGTCGCGGCCGAAGATGCGATCGAAAGCTTTTTATGCCAAGGCAAGCAGCCCACGGATCGTGCCGCCACGCTATCGGCTCTGGCCGCACTTGCCGATAGACTGAGGTGAACGGATGGATATCAGCGCTGACCTTTCGGCCGTGACCGCGCGAATCGCGCAGATCGCGCAGCAAATCGATCCGGCTCCGGCTCCGGCCGCGGCCGGGTCTAGTTTTTCCGATTTGGTAGCGTCGGCGATGGACCAATCGGCAGTGCCGGCGCAAACGGCGATCGCACAAGAATCGAGCGCGCCGGCTCCCGCCATCGTTCCGCCCCCACAGATCGAGCGGCTCGTAAGTGCCAACGCTTCGGCGTGGGGCGTCGATCCGGCACTCGTAAAGGCCATCATTGCGAACGAGTCGGGCTTCGATACCAATGCAACGTCGCGAACCGGCGCGCAGGGGTTGATGCAGCTCGAACCGTCCACCGCCGCCGGATTGGGCGTCAGCGATGCGTACGATCCCGCACAAAACGTTTGGGGCGGGACCAGATATATGCGGGGCTTGCTCGACCGCTTCCACGGTGACATGCGATTAGCGGTTGCCGCGTACAATGCTGGACCGCAGGCGGTAGAGAAGTATGGCGGGGTTCCGCCATATGCCGAAACGCAAGCATACGTTCAAAACGTATTGGGCAGCTACCAAAAATACCGCGCGCAATAGCGCAGGCATTCTTGCCGCACTGATTTTTTCGCTTCCCCCGTTTCCCGCGCAAGCGCAACAATTGAATTTAGACGGCGTTCTGGCGGCGCGCAAAGCAGCGCTCGCGTCGCTGCACGTGCACGGCGTTTCGACGATAGAGGTTTTCGGGGCGATGGGCGGCGGCGACATCATCGGGTCTTTTCACCGCTGGCAGTCCGCCGGCAACGTGCGTGAAGACGACGAAATTGCCTCGCACAGCGTGCGCACGCTGCGTCTAGGCGATCGCGAATACGTGATTAACGAATCGGGCGACGTGCGCGAACTTCGCGGCGTTCTCGCGCGGCACCAGCGCGGGCAAGACTTCGTTGCCGATGGCGAATTCGTTTCTGCGCCCCAGTACGATACGTTCAAAGGCAAGCAGACGCTGGAGGACGGGCGGTCCACCTACGCGATCGAGGTCAATCCGCCGCAGGCCCAGCCGGAAACCGTCTATCTCGACGACCGCAGCTTCATGATCGACCGCGTGAGCTACGAAGAAGACGATGGGATAGCAACGGAGGATTACTACGATTACGGCGTGTTCCACGGAGCGCTGATTCCCTCGCGCGAGGTCGATTCCAACGGCGATCGCGAGTACGACGTTACGCACTACACGCGTCACGTCGTCGTCGGCGGCCGCATCGATCCGTCCGTGTTTACACTGCCGCCGTCAACCGCGATCCAGACCGACAAACCCGTAACGGTTCCGGTGCGTGAATCGCTGGGGCACCTGTACACGCAGGTGCACGTCGGAACCAAAGACTATACGTTCCTGATCGACACCGGTGCGCAGATGATCGCGCTCGATTCGCACGTTGCCGCCGAGCAGCATATTCCGTACCAAGGTCATCTGGAAGTTGCCGGTGCCAAGCGCGTCGGCGGATTGGGATTCGCGCCGCTGCCGTCGATCGAGATCGGATCCGCGGTCCTTCCGGTACATTCCGTCTCGGTTTTGGATCTGCGCGGCGCGACCGGCGGCGCCGACGGCGTGTTGGGATATCCATTCTTCGCATCGGCCGAAGTAACGATCGATCCGCTTTCGCGATCGATGACGCTGGGAAAACCGGGGACGCTCGTTGCGCAAGGCACCGAGTTCGACATCGACAACGACCGCCAGCTGGTGGAGATGCACGGTACGGTCAATCGCGTGGACGGCACATTTGTAGTGGATACCGGAAACAGCACCGAAGTGCTGCTCTACTCGCCGTTCATGGAAGCGCATCCGTACGTCGTACCGCTCGAAGACCGTCAGCACCCGGTAAGCGATTTCGGCGTCGGAGGTTCGGCACGTGCGGCCTTCGCATATATCGATGAATTGGAATTCGGTCCGTTCCATTTCTACAACCGGTATGCAAGCATCATGATGAGCGATCGCGGCGCGTTTGCGGATCGGTTCGACGCAGGCAACATCGGCATGGGCGTGCTGAAAAATTTCGTTCTGACGTTCGATGAAGCGAATGCACGCATCTACGTCGAGAAATCCGCAGCGTTCGACGACGGACGCGACCGCCGCCGCACCGAGGACCCCGGTGTAATGTTCCGGTAATCCGCTCGCCGCAAACGCGTCACGGTCAGAGCCTACGATGGCGCCATGACGATCGACAAACATCTCGATCTAAGCGTGCTTTCGGCCCCGGTCGCATCCGTGGACCGGCGGTCGCTTTCTCAGGCATGGTATTCGGCGTTGTACGGAACGAACGCGTGCGCGGCGGAGCGTTCGGGGACGCCGATCGCAAAGACGGCACCGGCACAGGGCCAAGCTTCGGCGAGTGACCCGCAACGTTTTCACCGCGTCCGGCCGCGAGGCGCAACCGCCATTCCCAACGCTTCGCGCGAATCGCTCGGCCTCGGCGGCGCCCAAGCAGAACGCCGCGCCCCGAGAACTGCGTTGAGCCGCCGCATCGAACGAACGCTCCGAAGCGGCGCGCGAACGCCGTCGAAGAGCGCATTCACGCTTGAAGGTAACGGTGCGCGCGTGCAGCTGCTCGTGCGCGGTTGCGGAGAAAAACTTCGCCTGGTAGCGATCTGTTCGCCGCGAATCAAGCCGCAAGTGGCCGTTGCGCTCGCGCAGGTCCGTTATGCATTAGCGCTGCGCGGCGTGCGCGCCGAGACGTCGGCGCGTGAGTCGAGCCAATGCTGATCTCCAATCAAACGACGCGCGCGATGGAAGCAGTCGAGTCGCGCGAACGCGACGTGCTGCGCGCGTACACGCCGGGCGCCTTTCCCGAAACGAACGACGTCGAGCGTACGCCCATGCCGGTGTATACGGCCGATCCGCTTTCCGTGACCGCTCCCCAGGATGCGTTTTTTGTTACGGCGGACGGAGCCCGCGCTTTGTACACACGAGACGGACGCTTTGCCTTCAAGGACGGCGTGCTCGTCGATTCGAGCGGCCGCGCCGTTTTGGGTTTTGCAAACGAGCGCGCGCCGCTGGCTCCGCTGCGAGCCGATCCCGTCGATGCTGCGCTTGGACGTACCGGCACGGCGGCGGTGCAGAGTGACGGCTCCGTGACCTACGAGCGCCGAACGATCGATCCGCGCACCGGAATCGCGGAAGTCTCGCGCGCCGTCGTCGGGCGCATCGCGCTCGCGCGATTTGCGGCCGCGACGAAATTGCAGGCGGTCGACGCCGAGCATTTTGCAGCGCCCGCACAGATAGCGCCGCACGTCGGCCGCGCCCAAGACGGAAACTTCACGGCCGTTCGCCCGTTTTCGCACGATTCGAGCGCCGTCGACATCGATCTGGGTCTGGAGCGTCTGCAAGAGGCATACATCGCTCTCGACGCGATGCGCGCCGCCGGAGTAGCGCAGTACGGCGCGCAAAAAACCGCCATGGATCTGCTCAAATGAGCGCACCGCTTGCACTGGGCTTCGAACGGCGCGGCGAGCTAATTCACGGACGGCACGTGCGCCGCCCGTGTTTCCGGCGGCGTTCCGCGCTTCCACTCAGCGCCGCATGCGTCGTCGGCAATACGGCGCGGGAAACGCTTTCCGCACTCTTACGAGCTGCCGTAAAGCTGCATGTGTCCGAACCGTGCATTCCGGACGCAACCGCGTGGAGTGCGATCGTTGACGGCGCGCTGGTGTTCGGCATGCGCGGATCGCTGTGCGAAGCCGCGTTCGTGGTGCGGCCGGCCGATGCGCTCGCGCTTTCCGCCGCCGCGTTCGGCGAAATCGAAAGCGGCAGCCGTGCGCTCTCCGGCATGGAGAACGAAATGCTGCAACGGGTTTTGCGCGCGCTCGCCCCGGCATTGCCGCACTTGTGCGGGCGCGACGCCGGCGCTCTTCAACAAATTCTTGACACTCGCGCGTTCGCGACGTACCTGGAGCTGATTGTTGAAGAACCGGTAAAGGTGCGCGTGGGGGTCGCGCTCTCGCGGGACCCGGAACCGAAGGGCGCTCCTGCCCTGCGATTGGAAGACCTGTCGGACGTCGAGGTCGAGGTGCGCGCCGAGTTCGCCCACGGGCAGATCGCAGCCGCGGAGTTTCTACGCTTAGGCCCGGGCGCTTACGTGCCGATGATGACTAGGATGGGAGAACCGGGCCTGCTCAAGCTGGGCGCTGCCGCGCTCGGCCGCGGCGAATGCGGCGAGATTGGCGAGCGCAGCGTCATCGTGCTGAATGCCTCCACAGGTAAGGATTAGAACGACAATAATGGCAGAACAGAAAAAGAACGGAACGCTGGTGGCCGATCAGCAGAATCTCGATCTGCTGATGAACGTTCCGCTGCAGGTTACCGCCGAGCTCGGAAAGTGCAAGATGGCCGTCGCGGAGATTCTGAAACTCGGCACCGGCTCCATCGTCGAACTCGACCGCCTGGCGGGCGGTCCCGTCGATCTGCTCGTCAACAACAAACTCGTGGCGCGCGGCGAAGTCGTGGCGATCGACGAGAATTTCGGCGTCCGGGTAACGGAGCTGATTCAAAAACCGGCCTAACGCCGGAAACAGCCGCGCAACGCGGCGGCGCTATCGTTCAAAGCGATGGATGCTCTGCTGCGAATTGCCGGCCACGCGCATGGGACCTTACCGCTCGACGTCCTGGCTGCGCTCACACTAATCTCAATCGCGCCGTTCGTGCTGGTGATGTGCACGTCGTTCGTACGGATCGTCGTCGTACTTTCGCTCGTACGGTCCGCAATCGGTGCCGCCGCGCTGCCGCCGAACTCGGTTTTGACGGGCCTCGCGCTGGTCCTCACGTTCACGATTATGTCGCCCACGCTGACGCGGATATCGAGCGAAGCCCTCTCGCCGTATTCCAGCGGAAGGCTCTCGCAATCCCAGTTCGTCGCTCGCGCCTGCGCGCCGCTCCGCGAATTCATGATCCGGCAAACGCGCGCCGCGGACATCGGCCTTTTCGAACGCGTGGCGCACCGGCAGCCGGAAGCGCCGAGCAGGGTCCCGTTAAACGTGCTGGTGCCGGCATTCGTCGTCGGCGAGTTGCGCGATGCGTTCGCGATCGGTTTCGCGCTGTATCTGCCCTTCGTCGCGATCGACTTGGCCGTCGCTTCGATCCTCATGGGACTGGGCATGTTCATGCTCAGTCCGCCGGTCATCTCGCTGCCCGCCAAACTGCTGCTCTTCGTCATGGTCGACGGATGGGCGCTGGTCTGCGGAGGCTTGGTCTCGACGTTTCGATAACATGGCGCCCATGCGCATAAGTGAAGCGCTCGCGACGCAGCGGCCGTTCTTCTCGTTCGAGTTCTTTCCGCCGCGCACCGATGAAGCGCACGCCCATTTGCTGGAAACCGCGCGCACGCTGCGCGAATTGCGTCCCGCGTTCGTTTCGGTAACGTACGGCGCGGGAGGCTCGACGCGCGCGCGCACCATTGAAGTCTCCAAGCAGATTCAGAATGAGATCGGCATCAACGTCATGGCGCACGTGACGTGTGTAGGCAGTACGCGCGCCGATCTGCGCGCCGTCTTGAGCGATCTCGAGGCTGCCGGTATAGAAAACGTTTTGGGGCTGCGCGGCGATCCGCCCCGTGACGCGGCGGTGTTCGAGCCGGTTGCCGGCGGATTCACGCACGCAAACGATCTGATCGCCACGATCGAGCGCAACTATCATTTTTGCATCGGCGCGGCGTGCTATCCCGAAAAGCACCCGGAAGCGGCCAGTTTCGAGGACGATCTCTACAACGTCAAGCGCAAAGTCGATGCGGGCGCGGAGTTCCTGATCACGCAGTTGTTTTTCGACAACGACCGTTACTTCGCGTTCGTAGAGCATGCCCGCGCCATCGGTGTGACGGTTCCGATTCTTCCCGGCATCATGCCGATTACCAATTTCGAGCAGATCCAGCGCTTTACCGCGATGTGCGGAGCAACGATTCCTCCGAAACTTTTGGCAGAGCTGCAAATCCGCCGCGACGAGCCCAAGGCAGTGGAGGAACTCGGCGTTGCCTTCGCCACGCTGCAATGCACGGATCTGCTGCGGCGCGGTGCGCCCGGCATCCATTTTTACACGTTGAACAAATCGCCCGCGACCCGCGCCATCGTCAGCGCGCTCTTAGCGGCCACGGCCTGGCGTTCGTTCATCATGCGATAGCTATTGCGCGCGGATCAGAAATCGTCGTCGATCGGAACGTTGGAGGGCGGCAGCTTCATGAAATACGACGCTTTGTGCCTGGTCTGGATCGTGCTGAACGTTAGCGGCGTTTGGGAGAAGTCGAAGCAGTCGCGCAAGTCGTCGGCCCGCGCGTCGGTGTAGCCAAGTGAGGGCAGCCCGAACGTTTCTTCGGTGAAATGCAAGATGCTGCCGAATTCGTGCTGCACGTGGGAGACGTATGCGGGCTTGGCGTACGGCGAGACGACGATGAGGGGCACGCGGAACCCCAGTTCGAACTTGTCGTATTGTTTCGGTGCGACGTGATCGTACCACCCGCCCCAGTCGTCCCACGTCACGAAAATTGCCGTGTTTTGCCAGTAAGGTGACTGGCCGACCGCGTTGACGACCGTCGCTACCCAGTCGGGGCCGCTTCCGTCGTTGATCTTCGCATGATCGGATTGCGCCGAGTTCGGAATCACCCACGAGACCGCGGGAAGTTGACTGTTTGCAATATCCGTAAGGATCGCGGTGTTGCCGACGATCACGTGCGACCAATCGCTGCCGAACCGGATATGCGATATCGCGTCGGGCGCGTTCCACAACCCCGCCGCCGGAGCCGTGTAGTATTTGTAACTGACGCCCGCCGCGTCCATTTCATCGAACAGCGTGGGATGGTCGAAGCAGGGTTTCGATTCTTGCGTTTCCTGGCCGGTATTGATGTCGATCAAACCGACGGTGGATGAGGGGTCGCCGTCGCAATTGCCGACGTTGTTGTTCGCGTACCGCGGATTCTCCGCCGCGTAGAGCGTACTGCCCGGCGCAGTCTCTGCCGTTCCGCTGATGATGTACTGGTGCGCCGGAAAGCTCGGACCGGAGTTCGACTGAAACATCCGGTCGGCAAACGTGTACCGTTTCGCCATCGCGAAGTACGGCTGCACTTGTGAAGGCGGAACGTATCCGTACGCGGTGGGAGTCACATTTCCGCAGCCGCCGGGCGCGCAGGAGAACGTGACCTTATCGAAGCCGTTCATCTGCCCGTTGTTATATTCGTTCAAGAACGAGGGACTATGGCTGTGATCGACGTCGAACACGGAATCGAGCGGAACCGGCGTCAGCGGTACGGTTTGACCCCTCGAATTCTTGCCCGAAGTCGCGATGTCGGCTCCGGTCAGGCCTTGAAACAGATTGTCCGGCGAGCGGTTCTCCTGGAAGATGATGACGACATGCGTAATCTTCCCGGACGGAACCGGACTCGCGCTGGGATTGGTGCTGGGCGCGGGGCCTGCCGGCGTTCCACCTCCTCCGCCGCAGGCGCTCAAAGACAGCGACAGCGCAGCGGCAATGCCGGCAAAACGTAACTTCACGACGCAAAAAACTCCCCAACCGGTCAGGCGCGACGATAGATCCCCTAAGTAACGCCGCGGATGCGAAAATAGTTACCGCCCGGCAGCACAGCGGCAACACGCACTTCGTAGGCTCGTCGCATGGGCGCATTCGACGGACTTTTGCGCGAAACACTGCTTGACACGGCGGTGCTTTGCCTGCCGGTTTTACTGGTTTCCGCCGGTATCGGTACGGCTGTCGCGGTGCTGCAAGCCGCGACGCAAGTTCAAGAACAGACGCTTTCGCTGCTTCCCAAACTGGTGGGCGTCGGCATCGCCGTGACGATCGCCGGCTCGTTCGGGCTGCATCTGTGTGCCGGTCTCTTCACGAGCGCGGTGTCCCAATTGAACGCGCTTACCCAGCAATGAGTATAACCGGGCTACTCGTATTCTGCCGGTGCGCCGGATTCGTCTCCCGCGCGCCCGGATTCTCGCATCCTTCAGTCCCCGCGCCCGTCCGCGCCGGGTTGGCGTTGACCGTAGCGCTCGCGCTAACGCCGGCGTTCGGGCATCCGCGTTGCGGCGGACTGCCGCTGCCGTTTGCTGCGGCGGCCGACTTCGGCATCGGTGCCGCGATCGGGTTCGCGTCTTCGATTCTCTACGACGGCGCATACGCCGGCGGGCGCGCGCTCGACGATTACGTCGGCATCCGCGGAAGCGTGCCGGGCTCGTCCTTCTTTGCGGCGTCGGCATTCGGACGCGTGTGGTCGATGGTGTTTCTCGCCGGCTTCTTTCTGCTCGGCGGCTATCGCGTCGTGATTGAAGCGCTGGCGCGCAGTTTCGAAGCGCTTCCCGTCTGCACGCTGCCGTCATCCGGCGGCCTTTACGCGTATGCGATCGCGCTGCCGTCGTCGATCGTCGAGGCGGCGCTGCTGGTTGCCGGTCCGGCGATTGCGCTCGTTTTCGTTGCACAGGTTACGCTGGCAGCCGCCTCGCGCGTGATACCGCGCTTCGCGGCCTTCACGCTATCGTTTCCGATTGTATTTGCGACTGCCGTAGTCGTTACGCTCGTTACGATCCCACCGCTCTTCGCGCAAAGCGCAGTCCCGTGGGTGCGCGTTCCATTTCTGAGCCCGTAGATGGCCGAGGAAAAACCCTTTGAACCGACTGCATCGCGGCTGCAAAAAGCAAAACGCGAGGGCGACGTTGCGCGTTCGCAAGAGCTGTGCAGTGCCGCAGCGCTGGCCGGTGGTTTGATCGCCACGGCGCTCGTGGCGCCCGCGCTCGGCGCACAAGCGAAAATCGTGTTGGAAAACGCGTTTGCGGGCGCAAATCCGGCGGGGCCGCTCGCCGCGTCGTTCGGTTTGATGCTCGTGCCGGCCGGGGCTGCGGGCGCGGCGGCTTGCGTGTCGGCAATCGCGCAAGGCGGCGGATTGCATTTCACGGCGGTTGCGTTCAAGCCGAGCCGCTTGAACCCATCGGAAAACGTGAAGCGGATGTTTTCGCGCGAATCCGTCGTGTCGAGCATGCGAGCCATCGTGGCCTTTCTTTGCGCGGGAGCTGCGATGACGGGCGTTGCCGGCGCGGTGTACGCGACGGTACTGCACGGTGCCGGCGTGCTCGCGGTTGCACAAGCCGCCTGGCATGGCGTGCTGCAAACGTGCGCGGCGGCTTGCGCCGTCGGCGGAGTCTTTGCGTTCGCCGATTACGGCATCCAATTCACACGCTGGCGAAACCGTCTGAAGATGTCGTACGAAGAACTCAAACGCGACCAGAAAGAGCAGGACGGCGATCCGCTCGCACGCGGACGGCGCAAGACGCTGCACCGGCGCATTGCGCGCGGTTCGCTCGCGCGCGTGAAAGACGCGGCGTTCGTCGTTACCAACCCCACGCATATCGCGATGGCGCTCGAGTACCGCCCGCCGGAGGTACCGGTGCCACGGGTTTTGATCCGTGCCGCCGATGAAGCGGCCGCACGCGTACGCGAACGCGCGTTTTCGCTGGGCATCCCGCTGGTAGAGAACGTCGCCCTCGCGCGTGCGCTCTATGCGTCGGCGAATGCGGGTGATTTCATACCGCAAGAAACGTACCTCGCCGTTGCGGAGATCGTCTTACGCTTGCAGCACGTTCTCCGGGATCGCGATACGTATGCGTAACCGCGTTCCGACGTACGGCTTTGCGTTCGTGCTGCTCGGCATCGTGGCGATTCTCATCGTGCCGTTGCCGCCGCTGATTTTGGACGCGCTTCTCGGTATCAATATCTTCGGATCCGCGCTGGTGTTGCTGCTGAGCGTAACGGTAGAAGAGCCGCTGGAGTTCTCTGCTTTCGCGCCCGCGCTGTTGATTGCCACGCTGTTTCGATTGTCGCTCGACGTGTCCGCCACGCGCTTGATTCTGACGCAGGGCCACCTGCCCGGCGGCGCAGGCGGCGTGATTCCCGCATTCGGAGACTTCGTCGTACGCGGCAATCTGGTCGTCGGGCTCATCGTCTTTGCGATTCTCATCACGATCCAGTTCGTCGTCATTGCGAGCGGCTCGCAACGCGTCGCCGAAGTAGCCGCGCGTTTTACGCTGGATGCGATGCCCGGCAAACAAATGGCCATCGATGCCGACGTGCATGCCGGCGTGCTGGACGCGGACGGCGCGCGCGAAAAACGATCGTACGTTCAAAAAGAAGCGGATTTCTACGGCGCAATGGACGGCGCGGGTAAATTCGTCAAGGGCGATGCCGTTGCCGCGCTCATCATCGTCGTGCTGAATTTGATCGGCGGAGTGGTTGTGGGCGCAGTGTATCACGGCATGCCGCCCGGGCAGGCGCTCCAGACGTTCGCGCTCTTATCGATCGGCAACGCGCTGGTCACCACGCTCCCCGCGTTCCTGATGTCGACCGCGATGGGCATGATGGTAACGCGCGTAGCCGCGGACGGTTCGCTGGGAGCAGACCTCGCCTCCCAATTGTTCGCGCGGCCGGAGATCTTGCGCGTTGCGGGCGGATTGCTGCTGGCACTTGCGTTTGTTCCGGCGCTGCCGCGTCCCGTGTTCGTCGTTCTCGGTCTGTGCGCTTCTGCCGGAGCACGAGCGGCGCAAAAGCGCAACGCGGTTGCCGCTCAAGCACTCGCACACGAGCGCGAGCTGTCGAAACGATCGGCGATCCGCCGCCCGGAAATGGCGCTGGCGCTGGTCGGCGTCGACGCCGTGTGCATCGAGATCGGCGCGAATCTGGCGCAGCTGCTCGCGCCGCCGCTCGCGGATGCGCTGCTGGATCGCGTCGGAGAAGTGCGCCGGGCATTAGCCGCCGAGATCGGCATCGTGTTGCCGGGCGTGCGGCTGCGCGACGATCTGACGCGCGATCCCGACTCGTATGCGATCCGCGTACGGGATGAGTTATGCGGCGAAGGCTGTTTGGATCTGCTTCGAATGCTGGCCGTCGCCGACGATCCGGTTCTTGCGCGAATCGAGGGTGAACCCGCCCGCGAACCGGTCTACGGTCTGGATGCAAAATGGATCGATCCGCAAACGCGCGAGCGCGCGCTGCAAGAGGGTGCGCTGGTTTTCGATCCGGTTTCGATCGTCGGTTCGCATCTGGCCGAAATCGCGCGGGAGCACGCGGAAGCGCTGCTGGGGCGGCAAGAGCTGCAGACGATGCTGGAGCATCTGCGTGCAACGGTTCCGACGCTCGTGAAAGAGATCGGCGGTGACGCGTTGCCGCTGGCTGCGGTCCAAAAGGCGCTGGGACTGTTGCTGCGCGAACGAATCTGGCCGCGCGATCCGGTGACCGTGTTCGAAGCGATGATCGACGCCGCCGCCGTAAGCCGCGAACCGCGCGACCTGGCCGAGGCGGCGCGCCGCGTCATCGTTCCCTCCCAGCTGCGTCGCCGCGGCCGTGAAACGATCGAGCCGCTGTTGCTCGAGCCCGAACTGGAGCGCCGGCTCGCCGAGTCCTTCTCGACCGGAGCTGCAGAGCCCGACCCGGCGCTTGCCTTGGCGGTACGCGACCAGGCGGAGCAGTACGCGTCCGCCGCTGCGCCCGGGCAGGCGGCGATCGTCTGTACGGGCGCCGTGCGGCCGCTGTTGGCCGACTTCTTTTTGCGTTCCGGACTGCGCATCGGCGTGTACAGCTACGCCGAGCTGCCTCCCGAGCTGCGGCTGGTTCCTGCAGGACTAATTAAGGAAGAGCAAGGGCCCGAGGCGGCCTGAGAGAACTTCGTCAGGCCCCAATTTGACGGTCCCACGACGGCCTGTTAGACTCTTAGGGTTTGGACCCGCCCTTGTGGCGGGCACTGCTTTTTTTACGGTACGCATGAGCTGGAACAAGTACAAAAATCCGATCAAAGCCCTGGTGGTCATCGCCATCACGGCCCTCAGCCTCTGGGCGGCGCTTCCCGTCCAAAAGAAGATCAATCTCGGACTCGATCTGGTCGGCGGCGCGCATCTGCTGCTTCAGCTCAATCCGACGCAAGACGTTCCGCAGATCACGCCTGAGATCCAACAGGAAACGATGGATACGATCGACCGGCGCATCAACGGTTTGGGCGTTGCCGAACCGCAGATCGCCAAGGTGAATAGCAACCGTATCTCCGTCGATCTGCCGCACGTCAGCAACACCGAGCAAGCGGAGAAGGCGATAAAACAAGCCGCGGTGCTGGAGTACAAGATCGTCCCGGCGGATGTGAACAACAAGGCGATGGCGGCACAAGCGGCATGCACCGCAAATCCGAAGGACAAGAAGGCGTGCGACTACGTCAACGCCGGCGCGTACGAGGCCAGCGGCAAAGTCGTCTATCAGGGCAAAGATCTCAAGAGCGCGCAAGCATCCTTCGACACGGCCGGAAATCCGGCGATCGATTTCACCACGAAAGATCCCAAGAAGTTCTACGATCTGACGTCAAAGAACCTCGGTAAAGATTTGGGGATGTTCCTCGACAAGCGGTATTTGTCGGCGCCCGTCATCAACGGAGCGATTTCGAGCAACGGCATCATTCAGGGACAATTCACGCAAGACGACACGATCGCACTCGCCAACAACCTGAATTCCGGCGCGCTGCGCGTTACGCCGGTGATTATCGAAAACGAGACGATCGGGCCGACGCTCGGAAAAATCGACCTCGAAATGTCGCTGCGCGCATCGATGCTGGGCCTCGGGCTCGTGCTGGTGTTCATGATCGTCGTGTACCGGCTGCCGGGCTTTTTGGCCGACGTCGCGCTGCTGATCTACGTCGTGATGATGCTCGCGATACTTTCCATCTCGCATGCCACGCTAACACTTCCCGGTATCGCCGGTTTCGTGCTGTCGATCGGTATGGCGGTCGACGCGAACGTGTTGATCTTCGAGCGGATCAAAGAAGAACTCTGGTCCGGCAAAACGATGCGCGCGTCGGTCGCGACCGGATTCCGGCGCGCGATGTCGGCCGTGCTCGACAGTCACGTTACCACCATCGTCGGCGCATTCGTGCTCTTCCAATTCGGTACCGGAACCGTGAAAGGCTTCGCGTTTACGCTGATGTGGGGAACGATTCTCTCACTCGTAACTGCCGTGCTGATCACGCGGTTCTTCGTCGACGTGCTGGTCGACAACGACATCGCGACCTCGCCGTCGCTGTACGGGGTCAATTCCGAAGACGTCGGCGTATTTGCTAAGTCGGGGGCGGGTGCCTGATGTTTTTTCGCAGACTGAACTGGAACATCGTCGGCTGGTTCCGTACCGTATCGCTGATCTCGTATCTCGTCATCGCGGCCGGTTTGGGCTCGATGGTCTATCACGGCTTTGCCGGCGGCAACGGCTTCCAGCCCGGCAAGATGATGCAGCTGGGCCTTTCGTTCACCGGCGGTACGGCAATCGACGTATCGTTTACGAAGCCGGTCACGGTGCAACAAGTCCGCACGGCGTTGGGATCCGTCGGCGTGACGGATATGGAACTACGGACGGTCGGCACGCAGAGCGGCGACGGCTGGCAGCGCTACAACGTGGAAGAGACGCAAGTCGCGTTCGGCAACAACACCAAGCCGTTGTGGGACGCGCTCGATAACCTGGCGCCGGTCGACCGGCAGAAATCGCAAATCACGTCGGTCGGTCCGACGTTGGGGCGCGAGTATCTTACCAAGGCTATCGAGGCGCTAGTTATCGCACTGGCGATCCAATTTCTCTATATCGCGTTCCGCTTCGGCTGGAATTACATCTTCGGTCTCGTGACGATCATCGCGCTGGTTCGAGACGCCGCGATGATGATCGGCATCTACGCGCTGGCCGGCAAGAAAGCCGACGACGCCTTCCTCGCCGCGGTTTTGACGGTCATCGGTTACTCGGTCATGGACACGATCGTCATTCTCGATCGTATCCGCGAGAACACGAAGTTGATGGCCGGCGAGCCGTATGAGAAGATCGTCAACACGTCGATTCTCCAGACGATGACCCGGTCGTTCAATACGTTGGCCACGGTCGTCATCACGCTCGTTGCGCTGCTCGCGCTGGGCGGTGCGTCGCTGAAGAACTTCGCGTTCGCATTGCTGGTCGGCATTTGCTCCGGCGGCTATCACTCGATCTTTTATTCAGCACCCCTCGTGCTGGTGTTCCGTAAGCGGCAGATGGAAGCGGCGATGCGCAAACGTGCCGCGGGCGTGTCCGCCGATCGCACGCGTTCCGCGCGCAGCATTGCCGAAAGCAAGGCGCTCGCGGCGCACGGCGGCGTCGCGCGCGAAGACATCGTGGCGGCACGCAAAGCCCGTCGCGAAAAGGCAAAGGCCACGCGGCCGCCGTCCGCCACGCCCGCGCGCTATAAGCGCAAACGTAGCGATGCCGGCGGTCCGACCACCGCGGCGACTGCTCTCGAAGATGCGCCTTCAGCGTACGAAGAAATGGATCCGCTGGACGCGCAGGCTTCCGGCTTGCACGAAGCGGCGTTCGATCAGGGGCACGAAGAGATCAATCTGAATCTCGACGACTTCGAGCCGGAGCAGTCGCTGCCGCCTCGGGATGAACCGGCGCAGCCGCAAGGCGAGTAACGCGTTGCCGCCTCCGACTCCGTCGGAGGCGGCTTTCGAACGGCTGTTACGCGAATTCGATTCTCTTCACGCCGCTCGTCACGCTGAAGCATCTCGTCATGCTGAGGAATCGTGTCATGCTGAGGAATCGAAGCACCCTGAGGAATCGAAGGGAACAGCAAAGGCCTCGACAAGCTCGGCCCTTCGACAGGCTCAGGGCGACAATCCCGAAGACTTCCTCGACCGCATGTTCCGCCGCAGCGCGGAGTATCTGCGCCGCGATCCCTTCTCCGGCGTAGGCGAGCGCGATTCATTTCCCACCAAAGTCATGGGCGTTTCGTTCGCACGCCGCCAAGATCTGATTGCCGGATTGACACCCGGACTCGAACTCGAACTGCAGCGGCAGCCCGACAACCCCGTCGACGCCAATGCAATCGCAGTGTGCTACGGGGCATTCCAGGTCGGGTTCTTGCGCAAAGAAATCGCGAAACATCTGTCGCCCTTGATCGACGGCGGCGCGCGCTACGCGGCACGCATCGAACACGTTACGGGCGGCACCGAAGGAAAGAACTTCGGCGTCAACATCCGCGTGGAGCGAGAAGTTGCGCGGACCGATACGTTCGCAATCCATGCGCGTGCGCAGGCGGACCGCGATGCCGTACGCCGAGCGCTGATTGGCGATGCCCAGCCGCATAGCGCGCAGCGCGAGGTACTGGCGCGTGTGGAGGCCGGAAAGAACACCATTGCGATTCTTGGGACGGGACGCGGAAAATCGTTCTGCTTTCAGTACCCCGCGGCGAATCACGCATTGGAGTCCGAGCGCAAGACGCTGGTCATCTATCCGCTGCGCGCGCTCGCGAACGATCAATACGACGCGCTCACGCGCCGCCTGGATCCGCTGGGCATTCGCGTGTTGCGTGCCAATGGATCGATCGGCGGTGAAGAGCGCCGGTACCTGATGGACGCGCTGGACGCAGGTGCGTGGGATATCGTGCTCGCGACCCCGGAATTTTTACAGTTTCATCGCGAAGCGTTCACGGGCCGCAGCACGCCTTCGCTCGTCGTCGTCGACGAAGCGCATCACGTGTACGAGTCGAAACACCGCTCCGCATACGGGAAATTGGGCGCCACCATAGCGTCTCTGGGACGCCCGCAGGTTCTCGCGCTTACCGCAACCGCCGGCGACGATGCGTTCGCGCAAATCGTCAAAGACCTGGCGATCGAATCGTGGGTCATCGATCCCACTATCCGCGAGAATCTGCACATTGCCGACGCACGCGGCACGCGCGACAAACTCAAGTACCTGTCGGAACTATTTGAAGATTCACCCGGCAAGGGAATCGTTTATTGCAATTCCCGCAGCGAAGCGACGAAGACGGCGGAAGCGCTTCGCAGACGGTTCAAAAACGAGGTCATGTTTTACCACGCCGGAATGCCGCCGGCCGATCGCACGGAAGTCGAGGGCCTCTTTCGTGCCGGCACCTTGCGGATCGTCGTTGCGACCTCGGCGTTTGGCGAAGGGATCGATTTGCCGGACGTGCGCAATGTGGTGCACTACCATCTGAACTTCGATTTCACGGAATTCAACCAGCAGGCGGGGCGCGCCGGCCGCGACGGCGAGCCCGCGCGGATTCATTTGCTTTTCGGCGACGCCGACCGGCGCATCAACGAGTTCATCATCGATCAGGAGTCGCCCACGATCAACGTACTGCGCGAGCTCTATAAGGGAATGCGTTCGTTGGCGGCGCGCGGACCGCTTCGCATGTCGTTCGCCGAGATCGCGCGAACGCTGGATCTGGACAAAGCGAACGAACGCACCGTCAGCGTTGCCGTGCGAATCTTCGAAGACGAGGGGCTGCTGGAAACCGGAATCGACGATGACGGGCGGTACCTGCGCTTCCGCGCCGTCGACGGTAGGGTAGATTTAACGAAGAACGAGCGGTTCGCGGAAGGCGAAGCGGCGCGCGAAGACTTTGCGCGGTTTTGCGATCTGATTTTGACGGCGGATGCGTCGGCATTGCAACGCATCATCAACCGCCCGATCTATCCCGAGCGCGTCGCCTTGAAGCGCTGAGCTAGGCTTTGCGCACCGGGTGCGCGCGCGGCAATTGCATGACGCCGGGCTCGGGTTCGACGGTAGTCTGGGGCGTTACCGGCGTTACGATGCGCTGCGTCATGCGTTCGGCGAGAAGCACAAACGCGGCCGCAAGCAGCGTTAAAAGCACGGCGTCGTCCAGCAAACCGAGCACCGGAATGTCGCCGAAAACGTCGAGCGGCGAAACGATCAACAGGCCCATGATGCACGTACCGACTTTGAGGCCCAGCGGAACGCGTTCGTCGCGCAGCAGCGGAAGAACGCGGCGGAAGTTGCGGTAAGCGGCGACGACGATTTTCGGACTGGCCATGCCTACTATATCGTCCCGGGGCCGCTGAAGTTTCGCATCACCTGCTACAATGAGGCCATGCTGCTGCTTGCATTGGTCATCGGTTTTGCATGCGGGCTTCGCGTCTTTACGCCGCCCGCGGTTCTGCTGCTGCTAACCCGGGGCGGGTGGCTCGGGCTCGTGTTCGCCGCCCTGGCCATCGGCGAGTACGTGGCCGACGCGCTGCCGCAAATTCCGCCGCGCACGCAGTTACCCTCACCGCTGCTTCGCGCCGCAAGCGGTGCCTATTGCGGCTACGCCATGGCGGCTCTGACCGGAAATGCGCCGGTCGCGGGCGCGATTTTGGGAGTAGCCGGCGCCGCCATAGGCCTCTACGGCGGTCTGGCGGTCCGCCTGCGGATGATCGAAGCAATCGGCGCCATCCCCGCGGCAATTGCCGAAGACGTCGCGGCGATTGCGATAGCGATTGCCGCGGTTTTACACTAGCGCCCCCGTCACGCGATAACCCGTTCCACCGCGGCCGCGTCCGTTTCGTCGAAGAAGCGGTTGTGTGTTTCGGTTACGTGCGGCGCCCACGGGTCGACCTGTGACGGCCGTACGGGAAAGTGCACTGTCGGGCCGACAGCGTCGGTATAGCGCGATCCGCCGAACGGTTCGAAGCGCTGCGCTTCGCTGTGCGCGGCAACCAGCGAACCCACCGCGTTTTCGGCGTCGATCGCATCTTGGCGCAATGTCGAATCCAAACGCGTATCTTTCGCGAGCTTGTCGTAAAGCGCGATCGCAGGGCGATCGGCATGCCAGGGCATATTCCGCTTCGCTTGCGGAAAGCGCACCATGCCGTGAACGAGCTGCGCATCGTGCCGTATCGCTTGCATCGTTTGTGCGTCATCCTTGCGCTGCGCGATCGCGTCGTTCAACGCTTTGACCGATTGCTCGACGCCGCGCATCTTCGCCCGGCGCACGTCCAAAACGTCGAATGCCGCAGCCGGCGTCCACACGTTTTCTCCCATGCCGTACTGCTGATTCATGACGTCGTTCACGATCGAATCCGCCATCGCGTGCGGTTTGGCCGCGTTGCGCGCAATCGCTTCGGCGACGTTGCTCGGCACGCCGGGGGATACCATCGTCTCCGGGCTTGCCGCAAGCCACGTAACGCCGGCGTGCGAAAGAGCGTCTGCAAAACCCAGCGACGCCATGAGACATTGATTGGCGACCACGCCGTCAATCTTGCGCCCCGCATCTTCCGGGTGCTCTTTTGCATGCAGCTTGACGCCATCCGCAATCGCTTGTGCAATTTTCGGCATCGGCATGATGTGTTTCGTGCTGTCGGCTTCCAGGCCGCCGCCGTCGCCTGCACCGTGATCGGTCAGCTCGATCCATGTCTGTTTCGCGCCGCTCTTATGCGCGTTTTCGAGCGTGTCGGCTACGAAACGCGCGAGATTCTTTTCGGACGACATGTCGTGCGGCGCTTCAATCGATGCCCGCCCGACGCCGCCGCCGGAAATCGTGAACGAATCCGTACGAAGCTCGCCGGTGCCGATCGACGTCGTGTCTTCCACGGTGTACTCGATGCGCGAGTCTTTTGCGCTCGTCTGCAGCGCCTGACGTAACGTGAGCGCCTGCGATTCGTCAAGGTTATTGTCGCCGTCCCGGTAGATACCGAACTCGACCGTACGGCCCGCGCCGTAAACTGATTCCACTGAACCATCCTCCCGCGACGTTGATGTGTCGCGAGAGACTATCCCGACGAAGCGCCGAGCCGGAAATGCCGATACACCCAAAAGGAGGTAAATTTTGCCTTCCGAAGGCGGTATGCTCACCCTGCACGGAGGGTGAAGCCGATTACCTGCCAACGCGAGAGCACCCGCATGTACAATCGCGGCTCGTCGTACTCGCGGCTGCGTTTTGCCGCGAGCGCCCTGAAGAGGCTCGACCGGGAGCTCTCGCGCATCGTCGCGCTCGTCGATCGAAACGCCGTGCTCGAAAGCACCGTGGCGGCGCTCACGGATTTCGGCTTTCACGCCGCGTGGATCGCGCAGCCCGGTCAAAGCGGCGCGATTATTTTGAACTCCAGCCGCCTGAACGCGGCGGTTACGGGTCTGGTCATTCGCCCCGGCACCGGGCTTGGCGGCAGAGTGCTGGCGCGCGGGGTGGTGGAGTGGGTCGACAACTACCTGAAGGATGATTCGATCGTTCATTGCAGCGATTACGACGATCACGTTCAGCGCGAAACGATTCGCGGCATGATTGCGACGCCGATCCTCGGTCCTGACGGCCTCCCGATGGGCGTGTTGTATGCGGGTTTGCGTGACGACGTCACGTTCGGTGCGCAAGCCGCCGGAATCGTCAAGCATGTCGCCGAGAAAACCGCGCACAGTTTGTTGATTGCAGAACGCGCGCGGTACGCGGCCGACGTCGCCGTCTACGAAGAACGGCAGCGCATGGCATTCGAACTGCACGATTCGATCGGCGCGATGCTGTTTGCAATCGGCGCGCGCGTGCGGGGACTCAGCGAGCAGCCCGGCGTCGATGCCGGCATTCGCGAAAAGCTTTCGGCCTTGGAACAGCAAGCGGGGGAAGCGACGGCGGTGTTGCGCGAATCGCTGCGCGCGCTGTGCATCCCGGCCGAGCAACAGGCGTTCGGTTCCGCATTGTCGGCGGCGTGCCGCTTCTTTGAAGTACGCAGCGGATTAACGGCCGAGCTGGTGATTCTGGACGTGCTTCCGTCGATTCCGGACGCGAATTTCAAGATGCTGCTCTCGGCGGCCAAAGAAGGGCTGCTCAACGTCGAGAAGCACGCGCACGCCTCGCGCGTGGTCGTGACGGTGGGATTGGTACGAAACGGCGCAGCGCTCACGGTAACCGACGACGGCAAAGGTCTCGAGGGCCAGACTTCCGGCGGACGCGGCTTTGGGCTCGACGCGCTTTCGCAGGCCTTCACCGAGCGCGGCGGCCAGCTTACGCTCAGCGAAAACGGTGAAGGCGGATGCAGTTTCCGGGCATGGCTGCCGTGCTGACGCGCGACGTCGGAATCCTGGTCGTCGACGATCATCCGGTCGTCCGGGACGGCGTCGAGATGCTCGCGCAAAGCTCGCGGCATCTTCGCGTCGTCGGCTACGCGGCCACCGGAGCGGCGGCGCTCGAGATCGCGCAGGGCTGCAAGCCCGACATCATCTTGCTGGACGTGCGATTGCCGGACATGTTGGCGCCCGACTTGGTGCGCGCGCTGCAACTGCGGGCGCCCGCATCGAAGATTATTTTGTTTACGGCATATCCGGACCATCCGGCTGTCACGGCGGCGCTGGAGGCGGGGGCGTACGGCGTTTGGCCAAAGGATACCGCGCGCATGGATTTGGCGGCCGCGATTGCGCGCACGATGCAGCAGGATTCGCCGGAAAGCGCCCGTGACGATTCGCCGCGCCAGCGCGACACGCTGATCGCGCGCCGCGAGTACGACGTCTTGCGCCGCGTAGCCCGAGGCGAAACGAACGGCGAAATTGCCGAGGCAATGGCGCTAAGTCTGAATACCGTGAAAACGTATCTCCGGAACGTGATGCACAAACTGGGCGCGCGCAATCGCGTAGAGGCGATCTCGAAAGCCCGCGAGCGAGGATTACTGTAATGAACGAAGCCTATCAGTATCCGCTACTCATCAAGCAGCTGTTGCTTACGCCGCTCGCGCATAAGACTCGCGCCGAGATCGTGTACGGCGAACGGAGGTTTACGTATCCGGAACTTCGCGATCGCATCGGGCGGTTAGGCAGCGCGCTCTCGCGCCTGGGCGTCGGGATCGGCGATACCGTGGCCGTTATGGATGTGGACAGCAACCGTTATCTAGAATGTTACTTTGCCGTGCCGATGCTGGGCGCGGCGCTCCAAACGGTGAATATCCGCCTGTCGCCGGATCAAGTGCTGTACTGCCTGAACCACGCTGCGCCGAAAGTCTTGATTTGTAACGTCGCGTTTCTGCCGTTGTTCGAGGCGGTACGCGATAAACTGACCAGCGTCAAGCGCGTTATTTGGATCTGCGAATCCGGGCCCGTTCCGGACGATCCGCGCACTGCCGGTGAATACGAAGCGTCTCTTGCGAACGCCGATCCCGAACATGCGTTCCTGGATTTCGACGAGAATACGCGCGCGACGATTTTTTACACGACGGGAACGACCGGCCTTCCTAAGGGCGTAACGTTCACGCATCGTCAACTCGTGCTGCACACGCTCGCCGAAGTGATCGCGACGCGCTTGACCGCAAACGACG
The DNA here is from genome assembly GCA_035938175.1 of Vulcanimicrobiaceae bacterium. Lineage (GTDB taxonomy): Bacteria > Vulcanimicrobiota > Vulcanimicrobiia > Vulcanimicrobiales > Vulcanimicrobiaceae > DASRDE01. The sequence goes on along the minus strand of DASZHD010000036.1, from coordinate 110,612 downwards.
TCTACATGCCGCTGACGCCCATGTTTCACGTGCATGCGTGGGGTTTTCCGTATTCGGCCACGATGCTGGGCTGCACGCAAATCTATCCGGGACAATATGTACCGGCGAAGCTCGTCGAACTGCTGCGCAACGAACGTGTAACGTTCACGCACTGCGTTCCGACGGTGTTGCAGATGGTGCTGGGGGCACCCGGAGCAGACGCACCGTTTGACGGTCTGCGCATGGTCATCGGCGGGTCGGCGTTGCCGCGCGCGCTGTGCGACGCTGCGCTGGAACGCGGCATCGACATTTACGGCGGCTACGGCATGTCCGAGACATGTCCCGTGCTGACGTGCAGCCGTGCCATCTCGGAATTGGCGGCAGGTACTGCGGACGAGGCGATTACGCGGATGAAAGCGGGTCAGCCGTTGCCGCTCGTGGAGATGCGCGTCATGGATGGCGATTTCCGCGACGTGCCGCACGACGGCGTGACGCAGGGCGAAGTGGTGGCGCGCGCGCCGTGGCTTACCGCGACGTATCACGAGAATCCGGAAGCGACGCGAGCGCTTTGGGAAAACGGCTATTTGCATACGCAGGACATCGGCGTGATTCATCCCGATGGTTCGCTGCAGATCACCGACCGTCTCAAGGATGTTATCAAAACCGGCGGCGAGTGGATTTCCTCGCTCGAACTGGAGAGCATCATCGGCCGGCACGCGGGCGTCGCCGAAGTCGCTGTCATCGGCGTTCCGGATTCCAAGTGGGGTGAACGGCCCGCGGCGATCGTCGTGGCGCGCCCCGAGGCAAGCGTCGATGCATCACACGTGCGCGACATGGTTCGCCAAGCGGCGGAAGCGGGCGTCGTTCCGAAGTATGCCGTTCCCGAGCGCGTGCACTTCGTCGAAGCGCTCCCGAAAACGAGCGTCGGAAAAATCGACAAGAAACGAATGCGCGTGCTCTTTACCGCGGAAACCGGCGAAGTGGACGTTGCAATTACCTCCTTTCGGGCGTAGCGGACGCTAGGGCAAAAACGGCATGATCTCCGTCAAACCGGTCCAGACGGAGGTTGTGTACGTTGCGACATCTTTACATTGGCGTATTTTCGGCCGTTCTCGCATGCGCGCTCTGCGCCGAACCCGCGGCAGCCGGCGGCGATCCGTTTGCGCGGGTCATCATTACGGTTTCGCCCGTATACACGCTGAATACCGGAGGCGACGCAATCGAGCCGGCCGCACTGAGCGTCGGTTTACCCAGCAGCAGCGCGGTGCCGAGCGCGGGAAATAAAGCGGCGCTTTCGGACTGGAATCTGAATTACTCGGCAGCGTGGGTGATCAGCAAGAAGTTCAATTTGGCGTACGCGCACGTCAACCTGAATCTGGACTACGAAACCGCGCATGGCCTGGCAAAGGTTCCGCTAACGCTCGGCGACGTGCACGACCGGATCGACACGGTCATGATCAACAACTCGCCCAACCTGCACTTGCAGCAAAGTTTGGCATACTTTCACCGTTCGCGCATCTGCTGCCCGGCCGACGCGCAGGCGGTCTCGGGAGGCGGCGCTCTGTGGAGCTACGGCGGAATCGATCAGAACGATTACCGTCTGACCGAAAACTATTCGTTCGGGCCGCACACGTTGGTGGGATATCCCGTGACCCTCTTCGCGACGGTCGCCTATGCAAATCATCCCGTGCCGGCAAACTTGGCCGCCAACGATCCGCTTTTCGGTGGTGCGAAGTACCAAGGTAGCGGCATCTATTACCCCGCGTACGGTATCCGCCTGACGATTCCGACGGCGAAGCGCACGTGGGTGCCGTGGATCGCATACAGCCACAACGAGAGTTTCTTGCGCGAGGATCCGGCGCCGGTGCAATATCAGCTTCTCCAATACGGCGTCAACCGCACGTTGAGCAAGAACTTGTCTCTCAGCATGGCGGTTTGGAATATCCAGCAGTTCAAAGAATCGTTTCCTCTAGGCGGTATCGATACGCTGCGCACCGCGTTTCTCGTCTCACAGCTCAATTACACTTTTCATCTCTAAGGAACGTGTTCCATGGCGGTTGACATCGTCGTCGATTCCGCGAGCGACCTGACTCCAACGCATGCGGCAGAGGCCGGCATCGATATGGTGCCGTGCCTCGTGCGCTTCGGTACGCAAGAGTTTCGCGACGGCGTGGACATTCCGGCGACTCGATTCTACGAAAAGCTGCAAAATAACGGCCAACGTCCGGTAACGGCGCCGCCTCCGGTGGAAGCGTTTTTGGAAAGTTTCGGCAACCACGTGCGAGCCGGCAAGGACGTCGTGTGTATTACCGTCGCTTCGGGGGTTTCCAAGACGCACGCTAACGCGTGCGAAGCCGCGAGATCCTTTGCCGGTAAAGTGCGTGTGATCGACAGCAGGACGCTTTCCGGCGGTGAGGCACTGCTCGCGATGGCAGCGGCCCGCATGGCGCGATCCGGAGCCGGCGCGGATGCAATCGAAGCGCAGGTGCAAAAGTGGATCGCGACGCAGCAAGGCTATGCGATTTACGGTGACATCGATTTTCTCGCGAGCAGCGGGCGCATCAACCGGCACGAGATACTTCTCGGAACGGCGATGCATCTTGTCCCAATTACGCGCGTGAACGCGCAAGGCATTTTAGAAAACGAAACGACGGTCAAGTCGTGGGATCAGGCCAAGCACATCTTGGTCGGAATCGTGGCGCGCCGGTTGGAACGGCCGGCGAACGCGCACGTGGCGGTGGCGCATGCTAATGCGCCCGAGCTTGCCGCATTTCTCGACGCCGAGCTGCGCGGCAAGATCGCTGCGGCGCCAAAGGAGCTAACGACGTTGTTAGCCGGGCCGACAATCGGCGCAAACCTGGGCCCCGGGTTTGCGGGGATTTTTATGTTCGAGGAGCGATGACGACGGCGAACGTCGTTCCCGGGCCGATTCGCACGTTGCCGCCGGGGTTTTCGATGCCGCCGACCATCACGACGCCCGGAACGGGAATCGGAAACGGAAAGATATGGCGGCGCGCCGCATACGACGTCGGCGTCGCTGCTGCAACGTGTATGTGCCGGCCGTCTGCGAGCACGAGGAATTGCGGCGTGAGGGAAAGCGTGCCGCGATGTGCGCCGGAGGCCGCCGATACTGCCGCGACGACGCCTTGGCCGGTCGTGCCCGCTGGAATTTGCTGATCGCCGATCTGCGCGTTTTGCGTCGTCTTGAACGTGAACATGTCGCCGGTTTTGGCCGTCGCGGAGTCGACCGTAGACACCATTTCGGCCGTAACGCGAACCCCTGCCGGGACGGCGGGCGACGAGGTAGCAGCCGGCGCGGCCGAGGCGGCCACGATAATCGCGGCGAGCAGTGCGTGTGCGAACATGCCGGCGTTTTACCCGCTTATTGCGGAATGACGTCTACGCTGCCGCTCACCGCGTTCACGTTGATCGTCGCCGAGCCGTTCCCGATGCGCCCGTGAGCGGTCTCGCCCACGAATCCTTTGTTCACGTCCATGCTGAAGAAGCCGTTCACCGATCCGCTGACGGTCTTGACGTCGACCGTGACGTCGCTGTTGCGCGCTACGGCTAACTTCGTGCCGCCGCTGACGGTGTTGATGCGGATATCGCGTTCGTCCCCGACGCGCCCGAGAGAAGCATCGATAGCGCCGCTGACTTCTTGAATCTCCACGTTTGCGGAGACGCCCCGAATCGTTACCGGCCCGCTGACGTTGGCCACGTGAATCGCCACGCGGGCAGGCACGGAGACTTTGTAATCGACGCCGGCGCGGGGATTGCCGAACCATCCGCTGCTTTGGTAATGCGTGTGCGCGTCGACCTCCTCCGCACTGCGGGAAACCACGACTTCGGTATCGTCGATTGCGTCTTGATGACCTGCGAATTTCGTAATGTCGAGGGTCGCGACGGGCGCGTTCGTGCCCGTGATGTCGATCGTTCCGCTAACGTTTTCTATCCGGAGTACGCGAAGCTGCGCTGCCGGAATAACCTGATGCATGTGCTGCTGCACGGCGCGGCTAGTCGAATCGCCGATCGTAGCGAAACAGCCTGTAAGCGTCGCAAGAACCGCGGCGCTCAAAAGCCAGTATTTCATGGAGATTGCCTACGGCGTAGAGCCCGGGCAATCCCGCAGCCGCGTAAATCCTTCCGCCGTACTGTGCTTCATGATGTATTGCACGAGCGGAGGTTCCGCTGCCGCTTGGCTGGGCGGAGGCTGCTGGAAAAGCGCCGGAACGTTTTTGTTTTCGGGAAAGTACGGATCGGACGTGCGGTTCGGAAAGAAGAAGGGGTAATCCAGGACGACGGTTTGTGCGCTGCCGTCGGGAAAGTGTACGACCGCGGAGATATGCTCCCAAATACGTCCCGTAGCCTGATCGACAATGGGTTGTGCGTTGGGTTCGAAATCCACATAGCCGCACGGCTCTTGCGCCTCGGGTGCGCCGCCGGTTCCGTTGCCGTTACCGCTTTCTCCGCTTCCGGTGCCGCCCGTTCCGACGCCGCCGGTCAGCACCTTTGCGATCTTGCTCGTGCCTGCGCCCTGACCGCCTTCCGGAACGTGAATCGTTGCCGGTTTGCTGTGGTAGCGCGTGTGCGCGATCGGGCGAGCATTTGCAATTCGACGGATGTGTTCGGGTTGCGAGGGACTGCCGGGATTGACGATCTGCGGACGCACGTGCGTTTCCGCGATGTTTTTCGTGTGCACGATCGGTTTGGGCGTCGGAGCCGGAGTCGGCTTTGCGCGATGCTCGATCCGCGTCAGCTTCGCGATCGTAATCGTTTCCGCGGGGGCTTCGGAAATCGTTTGGCTGCGCCACGGAAAGATACCCGCGATGATTTCGTGCACGGCGATTGCAGCAGCAAGCGCGAATATCAGACGCCGCCGGTTGTCTTCGAAGAACGATGAGAGCCACCCGCTTGGCGCAGGTGACTCTCGCCGTATTACACGGGTCGTTTGTCTGGTCGCCAATTTACGAAGTCTGTGGATTTACTCCGTACGTTTGCTTATACCACTGCGCGAATTGAGAGTCGGTGGGGTAGTAACCGTACTTCTGGTAATACCAATCGCGGTACGCCGCTTGCCGTCTGCGAACTTGCAGCACTTGCGAGCGACGCTCCCGCAGTTTGTGGTTGTAATTCGGAATCAAGAACGCCGCTGCGGCACCGAGAAGGGTGATGATGTTTCGAGTGCTGGCCCGTCCATCCGCCAGCGCGGGCCCCATCGTGCCGAGGCCCATGGCCGCCGCGAGCGCCGCCGCCAGGAGTCTGCGCCTCATAGAATGTCCTTTCCTCACTCCGAAAGCATTCCCACCGAGAACGAAATAGCAGCATCGTGGGGTTCCGGGGCGCGGACCCCGAAAGCCCCTCCCCCGTGGACGTTCAGAGTTATATTCGAGCAATCCCGGATTTTCCGATCCCCGGGATCCTTTTTCGTGACATTACTCCACTTCTACGGGACAAGCAAGGCTTCAAGGCGGCAATCGACCTCTTCGTCGGAGCGTTCAAAGCGCGGCAAATCGACTACGTCGTGGCCATCGAGGCACGCGGCTACATGCTCGGCGCGCCGCTTGCGTACTCCATCGGAGCAGGCTTCGTCCCGGTGAGAAAGCCCGGCAAGCTGCCGTACTCCAAGCTCAGCGAGTCCTACGCGCTGGAATACGGCACGAACTCGCTGGAGATCCACGAGGATGCGATCGGTCGAAACGACCGCGTGCTCGTGGTCGACGATCTCCTCGCCACCGGCGGGACCGCCGCGGCCACGCGGCGCCTTTTGGAACGTCTCGGTGCGCAGGTCGTGGGGTTCGCGTTTCTGATCGAATTGCAGGCGCTCAAAGGCCGCGACGCTTTGCACGGCGTCGACGTTACAACGTTCATCAAGTACTAGCCAACCGGAGTTACCGTCCTCATGCCGTTTCTGCGCGCCGCTCTTCTTCTAACACTGATCCTCGTCGCGGGAATTTTCTGCGGCGCGGGGGTTCGAGCCCAGGAGGCCACGCCGGAGCCGTCGCCTGCTGCAACCGAAACGCCCGTACCGCTCCCCTCGCCCGTCCCCGTCGCCGAGGACCCGAAAGTCCACAAGCTCGCGGTGCAGCAATTTCTTGCCTGGCAGCAAGGGCAGATCGATCGCGCGCTCTACAGCAACGACGTCAACGGCCAACTCAGCGATGACGTCATTTCCGAGGCCGCCAAGACGCTGGCCAATATGGGTGCGCTGCAGTCGGCGACGTTCAAAGGCATCAGCCATGCGAAGCAAGGCGACCTCTACGTCTACCATATGACGTGCGACCGCGGCTCGGTGGATATGGATTTTTCCCTGGATCCCAGCGGCAAGATTCTGCGAATATACTTTAACTAGCTTTGCGCCCGCCCCCGAATCTGTGGCATCATAGCGGAAAGTCATGACGATTACGGAGCTGGTGCAGAAAGTCGCCGCCTACGACCCGTCCCTCGACGGGTCGTGGCTTATGCGCGTCTACGCCATGGCCGATCACGCGCACGAGGGCCAGCGCCGTGCCTCGGGCGAGTCGTACATCGAACATCCGCTTGCCGTCGCCGGCATCCTAGCCGGGCTCGAAATGGACCGCCAGACGATTGCGGCCGCCCTGCTGCACGACGTCGTGGAAGATACGAGCGTTACCACCGAGCAAGTCGCGGCCGAATTCGGCGAGGAGATCGCGACGCTGGTCGACGGCGTCACCAAACTGACGCGCATTCCGTATCAGTCAAAAGAAGAAGCGCAAGTCGAAAACCTGCGCAAGATGTTCATGGCGATGGCCAAGGACATCCGCGTCATCATCATCAAACTCGCGGACCGTTTGCACAACATGCGCACGCTGGGGAGTTTGCCGTCGAGCAAACAACTCGCGATTGCCCGCGAAACGCTCGATATTTACACGCCGATCGCGCATCGCCTCGGAATCTGGAAGATCAAGTGGGAGATGGAAGATCTCTGCTTGCGGTACATCGATCCGGAAGGCTATCGCGAGATCGTCGAACGCGTCGCAAAAACACGCCAAGAGCGCGAACGCAACGTCGCCGGCGCTATCGAGCGGCTCAACGGCGAATTCAAAGATCTCGGCATCAACGCCGAGATTCAAGGCCGTCCCAAACATTTCTATTCGATCTATACGAAGATGAAAAAGGGACGCGACTTCGCGACGATTTACGATCTCACCGCCATTCGCATTATCGTCGACTCGGTTAAGGATTGCTACGCGGCGCTCGGCGCGGTTCACGCGCTCTGGACACCGCTGCCCGGCCGGTTCAAAGATTACATCGCAATGCCCAAGCCCAACATGTATCAGTCGTTGCATACGACGGTGGTGGGACCCGAAGGCGAACCGCTCGAGATTCAGATCCGCACGTGGGAGATGCATCGCACCAGCGAATACGGCATCGCCGCGCACTGGCGGTACAAAGAAGGCGGCAAAGCGGACCAGTTCGAGAACAAACTCTCCTGGCTTCGCGCGCTGCTCGAATGGCAAAAGGACATGCGCGACTCGCGCGTGTTCATGGAAAACCTAAAACTCGACCTTTTCGACTCGCAGGTTTTCGTCTTCTCGCCGCGCGGCGACGTGTTCAGCATGCCGGCCGGCGGCACGCCGCTCGATTTTGCGTACTACGTACATACCGACGTCGGAAACCATTGCGTCGGAGCGCGCGTGAACGGCCGGATCGTTCCGCTCGATCACGGACTGCAGAACGGCGACATTTGCGAAATTCTCGTCAATAAATCCAGCGGCCATCCATCGCTCGACTGGCTTTCCATCGTCAAAACGAGCAGCGCAAAGCACAAGATCAAGCAGTGGTTCCGCAAAGAGCGGCGCGAAGAGAACGTGCTCGCGGGCCAAGAAGCCATCGAGAAAGAGCTGGCGCGGCAGCATATTAGTCTCTCTACGCTAAGCGGCGAGGTCATCGAGCACATCGCCGGCCGGTTGAATTACGCTACGCCCACCGATCTCTTTGCCGCCGTCGGGTTCGGCGATCAATCCGCGCAGGCGGTTGCAAACCGCATCAAAGACGAGCTCAAGGCCGACAACGTCGTGGAGTTCGCGCCCATCACGCGTCCGCCGTCGGTGTCGCGCCGCGTCGCGCGAAAGACGAGCGGCATTCGCATTGCCGGCGTCGACGACGTGCTGGTGCGGTTGTCCAAGTGCTGCAGCCCCGTTCCGGGCGATCCGATTATCGGGTATGTGACGATCGGAAAAGGCGTCTCGGTGCACCGTGCGGATTGTCCGAACGTTGCATACATGACTGCGACGCCCGAACGCATGCTCGAGGCGTCGTGGGTCGGCAAAACGGAGATTACGCACGCCGTCGACGTCGAAGTCGAAGGTCTCGACCGTCCGGCTTTGCTGCAGGACGTTATGGCCGTCTTCGCCGAGCTCAAGACGCAAGTCAGTTCGGTAACCGCGCGGGTGAAACGCGATCGTCACGCGCTGGTGAGCCTAACCGTGCAAATCCGCGATCTCGACCATTTGCATCAGATTCTGCGCAAGATCGAAACGTTGAAAGACGTGCGGCGCGTCTACCGCGTGACCAAACGCGAAGCCCGCACCAGTTAATTCTCCTTTGTCATGGTGAGGAATCGAACCACCCTGAGGCATCGAAGGGGCTTTATCGCCATGCTCAGTTTAGTCATGGTGAGGAATCGAGTTTAGTCATGGTGAGGAATCGAACCACCCCGAGGCATCGAGGGGCGTATTGCGATCGGCTGCCCTTCGATTCCTCAGGGTCCTTCGATACGTCAGGATGACGGCGGTGAACCACTACCTGCTCCTCCTCCTCGCCGCTTTCGCCGGCGGAGCGATCAACAGCGTCGCGGGCGGAGGCAGTTTCCTGACGTTTCCGGCGTTATTGCTTGCGGGCGTTCCCGCAATACCCGCCAACGCAACCAACAACACCGCGATGTGGCTGGGCGTGCTCGCAAGTGCGCGCGGCTACAAAGAAGAGATCAAGACGTATCGCCGCGTGATTTTACCCGCGCTTGCGATCAGCGTGGTCGGTTCGATCGGCGGAGCGTTGCTGTTACTCCACACGCCGCCGAAAGTCTTCGAGCGAATGATTCCGTGGCTGTTGCTGTTCGCTACGCTCGTTTTCGCGATTAGTCCGTTACTGACGCGCAATGCGGAAGATCACCGCGTCCATTCGCCGTTTCAACTCGTCCTGCAATTCGCCGTTTCGATCTACGGCGGATATTTCGGCGCGGGCATGGGCATCTTGATGCTGGCGATTCTCTCTCTTTCCTCGCTGCCGAATATGAACGCGATGAACGGCGTGAAGAACCTGCTATCTATGGCGATCAACGGCGTTGCGGTGATCCCGTTTTTGATAGCGGGCGTTATCGACTGGCCGATCGCGCTGTTGATGGCGGTCTTTTCCATGGGCGGCGGCTATGCAGGTGCCCGCTTCTTTCGAACCATCCCGTCGAACGCGACGCGTGCGATCGTGCTTGCGATCGGCGCCGGAATGACCGCATACTTCTTTATTAAATAGATGCTTGCCGTAAGCGCGCGCCGCGATCAGGAGCCCTCCGGACGGAGGGCTCTTTCATTAGTTGGTCGTGGCAGGCGCCGGTTCGCGCGGTGCTTCCAGAACGTGCGCGCGGCCGTTGCCGCTCTTCGCGGTCGCGTGGAAGCGCGGCTCGATGTGATTCGCGACCCACAGGTAGAGCGTCGGGATCACGACGAGCGACAGCAGCGTGGAGCAGAGCAGTCCGCCGATTACGACGGTGCCCAGCGGCGCCTGCGTTTCGCTCCCCGCTTCGATGCCGGCCGCGATCGGCAACATGCCGCCGATCGTCGCAAGCGTCGTCATGAGAATCGGACGCAGCCGGAGCGGTGCGGCTTGCAGTACGGCATCGCGCGCCGAGAGCCCACGGTGCCGCAGCTGGTTCGTGAACTCGACTACCAGAATCGCATTCTTCACCACAATGCCGACGAGCATCAGCAGACCGATAAAGGCGGTGAGGCCGAACGAGCGCTGCGTCACCACCAAAGCGACGACGACACCGGCGATCGATAATGGAACCGCCATCATGATGACGAGCGGATGCAAGAACGACTCGAATTGCGACGCCAGCAGCATGTAAATCAACAATACGGCGAGCAGCACGATCATTCCAAGGCTGCCGAATGTATCGCTTTGCTGCGTGACGGCTTGGCCGAAGGTCCAGTAGTATCCGGCCGGAAGCACGATCGAGTTCATGATTTGCGTCGTCGCTTTCACTGCCGCTCCGAGCGGGATTCCGGCTAGCGTCGCGGTGACGTCGATCTCACGTTGTTTATTCTGACGGGTGATCTCCGACGGGCCCGATCCGATGGAGATACTCGCGACGTCGGAAAGCGGGACCGTCTGCAAAGCATAGCCGGCTCCGGGGGCCGGCGTCGTGCTCGTGTTCAGACTCGCCGTCCCGTTCGCACCCTGAACGGGAACCTGCAACGCAAGGTCGGCTACAGTTTGATACGACCGTCGCTGGTCGGGCGGGAGCTGCACGATAATCGGATATTGCGTGCCGTTGATCTGCAGATAAGACGCCGTGCTTCCGCTCGTCGCAGTATCGATCGTTTGCGAGATTGCTTGCGTCGAGAGCCCGAGCATTGCCGCACGCGTCCGGTCGAACGTAATGTTTAAGAGCGGCTGCGATGGCGTAATGCTCGTATCCGGGCGTGTAAGGCCTTGGACTTGCGAAAGTTTGGGAATCACTTGCTGCTGTGCGATATCGTACAGCTTGCTCATGTCGGGTCCGTATATCTGTAGGTCTAGTGCGTCTTGTCCGCGCGAAATGATATTCTGCACGATGTCGATTGTCCGGCCGAAGGCTACCAAACCGGGTATCGGCTGCCCGAACATCCGGCGGAATTTTGCAAACTGCGGATTATTGGCGCGAGTTTGCCCTTGCGCGCGCCCGCGGGCGCTGAATCCGTTGAGCGCGCCTTGCCATTGCTGCACGAAGCGAGAAGCGTTTGCGCTCGAGGTGCCCGGCTGAAGCGTGATGCTGATCTGCGACGCGTTGCTGCTTCCCTCGCCAACCTGTGCCGCAAGATTCACGATGCGTGGGTCTTGGCGCATACGGCGCTCGACTTCTTTCGTAACCTGGTCGGTGACGTTGAGCGCAGTGCCGTTGGGCATGCGCAGATTGAATCGCACGAAACGCGAGTTGCTTGCCGGGAACAGCTCGGTGGTTACCGCGCCAAGTTTGAGCGCAAGCAGCGTTGCGCACAAGATTACGCCTGCGACCGCAAAGATGCGTCCGGGATGATCGACTGCCCAGCCCAAGAACCGGCGGTACCAAGCGGAAAACCGCTCGTAGGTGGCGTCGAATTTTGCTGCAAAGGCGGCGTAACCGCGTTTGTGGTGGCCGTTCGCATGCGGCTTTTCATCGCGTAGCAGCAGCGTCGAAAGCATGGGCACCGTCGTGACGGCGACGAGCAGCGATATGGCAACCGCGGTCATCACCATCAGCGCGAATGGCCCGAACAGCAGTCCCTGCAGGCCCGGAATGAGCATCAGCGGCACGAACACCGTGATGACCGTGATCGACGACGCCAGAACTGCCGTGAAGATCTCGCTGACCGCGCTTTCGGCGGCTTCCTTCACGTGTTGACCGCGCGCCATATGCCTATAGATGTTTTCGATGACGACGATGGCATCGTCGACGATCAGGCCAACGGCCAGCGCCAGGCCGCCCAGCGTCATCGTATTGAGTGAGAAACCGAACATGTACGCGGCAAACAACGTACCGAGAACCGATATGGGAAGCGATATGGCGACGATGAGTGTGGATCGCCACGAGTGCAGGAACAGCAGAATGATGAGAACCGCCAGTATAGCGCCGTACATCGCCGTGTGTTCGAGCGCCGAAACGGCCTGCGTGATGAAGCCCTTCTGATCGAATACCACCGCGATGTGCATGCCGGGATAGCGCTTTTGCACTTGGGCGATCTTTGTATAGACGCCCGTAGCGGTTTGAACGACGTTCGCATTCGGTTGCGCGGTGATGTTGACGTTCACCGCAGGCTGGCTGGTTGGGCTCCCTTTGGTCCAAACGCGCTGGAACGAGCGCTGCTCCTGAATTGAATCGCTGACCGTCGCAATGTCGTGCAGATAGACCGGTGCGCCATTCTTGGTCGTAACGATGATATTGCCGATTTGCTGGGCGTTCTGGAAGAGTTCGTTCGTTTGAACTTGATATTCGTTGTTGGCCACCTGCACGATGCCGGCGGGCAGATTCAAGTTCTCTTGCTGCACGCGTGAGACGATCTGGGCAAGCGTCATGCCATAGCCCGCGACTTTATTCGCGTCCGGCTGAATCATGACGGCTCGCTGCTGCGATTCGTTAACCGTCACGGCTGCAACGCCGTTGACGCTCGAAAACTCGTCCGAAAGCGTATTGGTCCACAGATCGCCTAGGTCGCGCTCCGACATGTTGTCGGACGTGACGAACATGCGGATGACCGGAATCTGGTTCGGATCGAATTTACGAACTTGCGGCTGCTGCAGATTCGGGTCGTTCGGTAGGCTGCTGAATGCGCGCTGCACTTGCTGCTGCACATCGACGGCGGCAGTATCGATGTTCGTCCCGTAATAGAACTGCGCGGTAATCTGGCTGTCGCCTTCGGACGACGTGGAGTTGATCTGCTGCACGCCGCTGACGCGGCTGATGGCGTTTTCCATAGGCCGCGTAATGAGCGTTTCCATCGTCTGCGGCGCAACGTTGGCGTAGGTGATTTCGACGTTCACGACAGGCGGCGTAAACGAAGGAAGCAGGTCTACGGGTAATCGCGGAAACGCGAAGAGGCCTAAAACAATGATGGCGGTGGCAATCATGGCCACCGTCACCCGGCGGGTTACGGCGAAGCGTGCAATCGACATCGAACTAGCTGAACTTTCCCATTGCCGTACCCAACCATGGCATTTCCCCATTAGAGGAAGCTGAGAGGCGCGGCCAAGCCCCAAAACGTCCTTGCCCAAGGCGCGCCGACCTGGTAAACTATCCCGGTTCCGGGGCCGACCCGGGCCTACCCGCTGCCCGCCGCGTCCGGTGGGCCGCCCGCACGGGCGTCCATAGAGGGCTACCATGGCTGTTACCGACTACGAAGTCACCTATATTCTGCGTCCCAACCTCGAGGAAAACGAGGTTACCGAGCGCACCAACGCCATCTCCGACCAGCTCAAGAGCAACGGCGGCGAGGTGCTGAACTTGGAAGTGCTCGGCAAGAAGCGCCTGGCCTACGAAATCAACGATGTCCGCGAGGGCATCTATGCAGTGCTGCGCTTCCGCAGCGAGGCGGCCGCCGCCCACGAGCTGGAACGGCAGCTGGGCCTGAACGAAGACGTGATGCGTGCCCTCCTTATTAAGCTGGACAAGCACGCCGTGGCGGCCGAGAAGGCTGCCGCAACCGCGCCGCAACAATAATGCCATGCCCCTGTCACGGGGCTACGGTACTCTCGGATTACCCGCACAGCAGTTTCATTCGAAGACGAAGAAAAGAGTAACGCATCATGGCAGGATCGTTTAACAAAGTCATTTTAGTCGGGCGCGTCGTTCGCGATCCCGAAATTCGCTACGTCGGTTCCGGCGCCGGTGTCACCAAGTTTTCCATCGCCGTCAATCCGAACAAGCGCGATGCGAAACCCGAGGATACGTTGTTCGTGGATCTCGTCGCGTGGGACAAGCTCGCCGAAACCTGCAACACGTATTTGAAGAAGGGCATGAACGTGCTCGTCGAGGGCCGCTTAGTCATTCGTTCGTACGACGACAAGGACGGCAACAAGCGCAAGGCGACCGAAGTCGTTCTGAACACGATGCAGATGCTCGATTCTCCGCGCGATCGTCAAGAGAGCGGCGATTCGTACAACGGCACGCCCGTCGGCGTGGGCGCGCGCGTGGAAGACGGCTTGGACGAGGAGATTCCGTTTTAGGCAGGCGCCCGAGTACGTCATTGGCTCCACCGAAGAACCCGAACCCGTGTTAGGCGGCCCTCGCGCCGTTTTGCACATACTGCGGCCTGGGCCGGCGGCGCCGACAAGTCGTGGCCTGATGGCGCTCGAGTTCGGGTAGGTTCCTAGCGTTTTGGGCCGTCGCGCCCGGCGATCTTCGACGATCGGTCGGCCTCGGTGCAAACGGTGACTTGAGGTCCCAAGAAATCGGGGACTCTTTTGTTATAATCGTTCGGAACGTGAGCGAACGAAGTGAGTCCGGCACAACGGGCGTTCTGAATTTTCTGTTCAGCGATATTGAAGGCAGCTCGCGCCGTTGGGAAACATCCCCGGAGGCGATGCGTACGGCGGTCGAGATGCACAACGTGATACTTGACCGTGCCATCGCAAAGTTCGACGGTCGCGTTTTCAAGCGCGTTGGGGATGAATTCTGCTGCGTGTTCGAGCGTCCGGCGGACGCGGTTTCCGCGGCGGTAACAGTGCAGCGTGATCTGGCACAAACCCAGTGGCCCGACGAGCTCGACGCGCTGCGCGTGCGGATCGGCATTCACTCGGGAACGGCACTTGCCATTGAAGGTGGAGATTTTGCGGGACCGGCGCTGAACCGCACGGCGCGCGTCATGGCTGCCGGCCACGGGGATCAAATCTTGATCTCGGCATCGGCGGCCAATCTCGTGCGTGACGGATTGCCTGCGGACATCGAACTGCGCAATCTCGGCACGCATCGGCTGCGCGATTTGAGGCACGAGGAAGCGCTTTTTCAGGTCGTCGCTCCCGGGTTACGAGACGCGTTTGCAAAGATCAAAACGCTCGATACGCATCCGAACAATTTGCCGGCGCAGATTTCGTCATTCGTCGGGCGCGCCGAAGACATTCGAAAGACACTCGAACTTTTGGAGCATAACCGCCTTGTCACGATCGCCGGGCCGGGCGGCATCGGAAAAACCTGCCTCGGACTACAAATAGCGTCGGAGCTCACTCCCCAGTACGGTGACGGATGCTGGTTCATTGCTCTGGCCGACATTCGAGACCCGTCCCTGGTCCCGGCTGCAATCGCGTCGATCCTTGACGTTCGTGAAGAACCCGGCCGGCCAATCTTCGAAACCTTAGCCACGCAGCTTAAGCATAAGCGTATGCTGTTGTTGCTGGACAACTCGGAACATCTTCTCGCCTCGGTCGCCCAGACGATCGCACGATTGTCGGCCGAATGCAGCGGCGTTGTGTTTCTCGTTACGAGCCGCGAACCGACGCACGTGACGGGAGAGCGCGTCGTGCGAATCGATCCCCTCGATTCGCGCGATGCAGTCGAGCTGTTTTTGCAGCGCGCTCAGTTGACCGGCGGTCCGTCAACAACCGCAGCAGAACACGATGCCATCGAAAGCATCTGCCGGACACTCGACGGCATTCCGCTCGCAATCGAACTTGCCGCCGCGCGGACTCAAACGCTCTTACCGCAAGAACTTGCGGATGGGCTCCGGAACCGGCCGGGGCTCTTAGTTTCGAAGGACCCGCTCGGAACACCGCGACATCGCACGCTTGCGGCGACGATTGAGTGGAGTTTCACACTTCTTGACGCGGCAGAGCAGAAGTTGTTGCAGCGGCTTTCCGTCTTCGACGGAGGATTTACCACGCGCGCAGGCGAGGAGGTCGCCTTCGATCCGGATGAGATGGAATCGTTCGTCGACGGTTTGGATTCGCTCGTCGACAAATCGTTCGTCCGAGCCATCCGTGCGGGTGACTCGACGCGCTATCGCATGCTCGACCCGATACGTAGCTTTCTTCTCAAGCTCCTCGAACGCGATGCGGCGAGCGATGTAGCACGGCGTCATTTTTCTTATTTCAAACGTCTCGCCGCGAATTGGGACTTACAGGCCAAGACTCCCGAAAGCACAACGGCTTCGGAGATGGAAATCGAACTGCCGAATCTGCGTGCGGCACTTTCATGGGGATTTGATGAACCATCGAAATCGGCCGCCGTGGAACTCCTGATTTCTCTCGTTACGTTCTGGCAGTCCCGCGGCAACATCGCCGAAGGGCGCACATGGCTAACGCGCGTCTTAGAGTATGAAGATCTCTCGCCGGCGGAGCGGGCTGGGCTCCTCCGCCGTGCGTCCACCTTTGCAGCGAAGCAGGACGATTACGAGGCTGCTCGCCGCCACATTCAAGCCTCTCGCGAAATCTACGAATCGCTGGGCGATAAGCTCGGTATCGCTCAAGCGTTTCATGCGCTGGCTGTTATCGAACACCTCACCGGCGATTTCGATTCGGCCTTCGACAACTACGGACGCGCGCTGGAAGGATTTGACGCTGCGGGGCACGTTCACGGTAAGATAACAGCGATAACGAACCGCGCGATAATTTCCGGAGAGCGGGGCGAACTGGACGAGGCGCGTCAAGGCTACATTACTGCAATCGACCTGTGCAGATCGTCAGGCCACCTAAACGATCTGTCGTTGGTGCTCGGCGCCTATGCGGGGTTCAAACTCGAACACGAGGATGTGAAAAGTGCCGAGCCGCTCCTCAAAGAAGCGCTCGAAATCAAGCGCCGGATATCCAACCGTGAAGCCCTCACCGACCTGCTGGCAAACCTGGCACTTCTACACGCTCGCCAGGGCGCTTTGGAGCCCGCTCTCGAGTACGCACGCGAAGAGCTCCAGGTTGCGGTCGAAGACCGCGGTAATTCGCTCCTGATTCCGGCCATTGAGTTGTTTGCACTGTTGCTTCACACAACGGGCGAACGTGCCCGCGCTGCGACGCTACTCGCTATTGCCGTGAAGCAGCGCGCGCTTTCGCATTACGGCGTAGTGACCCGCCTGAACGGTGAAGAAACCCAGCGTATCGCTTCGGAACCGGAATACGCGGCAACGCTTGCGGACGAAACGGAACTGGAAGATTTGCTTGGCATTGCAAAGCAGTTGCTTCAAACCCCGCCGCGAGTCGATTCCGCGGCCATATGAAGAACCCGTTTTACATCGCACGTTCGGTTGTAAGGATGACCTTCCCAACGTTGGCGGCGGAGGCGATGCGCGCGTAACCTTCGGCCCCGTGTTCGAGCGGCAATATCGCGTCGATCACCGGGGATATCTTCGCTTGTTCGTAAAGTCCCAGTAGGACGTGCATTTCTTCGAGCAAGAGATCGGCTCGACTCCAAAGGTGGCCGATGTTGACGCCTACGACGCCTTTGTTCGCATCCATCAACTGCAATGGCGAAAAGCGCGGGACGCGCGCTATTTGCATCAGCAAGTGCAGCAGACTGCGCCGTCGACGTTGGAGGTTCGCGAACCCGTAGGCGATGATGCGCCCGCCCGGACGCAGCAGGCGGTAACCCTTGAGCGAATCGCGTCCACCGAGCGGATCGAGCACCACGTCGACGCCGCGATTATCCGTAAGGCGTCGCACTTCGGCGGCGTAGTCGACTGCGTGATAATCGATCGGATGCGTGCAGCCATATTCGCGGAGCAGGCCATGTTTCGATGCGGACGCCGTGCCGAACGTGATGATGCCTGGAACCGTACGGCAAAGCTGTAATACTGCCGTGCCGACGCCGCCGGCAGCCATGTGCACCAGCACCGATTCCTTCTCGCGGAGATTGGCGGCGAAAAATAACAGGTGATGCGCGGTCAGGTATGTCACCGGAAGCGCGGCGGCAACCTCGAAGGGCATTGTGTCGGGAATCGGAAGCGCCGTCTGCGACGGGACGCAACAGTATTGTGCGTGTGCGCCGAAGTGTGCGAGGGCGACGACGCGCTCGCCGACTCGCGATGCATTGACGCCGTCGCCGACTGCATCGATTGTGCCGGCCGCTTCATATCCCAAGATCGCCGGCAGCTTGGGCGCGTCGGGATAGAGACCTTGACTTGCCATCAACTCCGCAAAGTTCAAGCCGGTCGCGCGCACCTGAATGCGGACCTCGCCGGCTTTGGGTTGCGGATCGGCGCTTTCGCGAATCTCCCAAGTGCCGTGCTTAACGAGCCAAAGTGCTTTCATGAAATGCCGCTGACCGTTCTGACCCCTTCTAGCGTTCTCACGGTTCTTCGCACGTTTGCGAATGCTGCAGAAAACGCCCCAAATATGGGGACTTTTTATGTTTTCCGTTCCTGTGCGCCTCCGTAGTGAACGTCATCGCCGTTATAGACCGCAGGATGCCCGCCGGGTGAACCGTAGATCGTGAAAGTGCGCAAGGATAAACTTCCGACAGAGCAATTCGACGATCAAACCTCCTGGGACCGGTGGCTTGCGCTCCACGGAGCGGCTTCTCCGGGGGTGTGGCTGATGATCGCGAAGGCAGGTGCGCGGCGCGCAACGGTAACGAAGCAGCAAGCGATCGAGACCGCCATCAGGCAAGGGTGGATCGACGGACAATTGAGCGCTTTTGATGCCGAGTATTACCTCATACGATTTACGCCGCGAAGGCCCGGGAGCAAGTGGTCCGCGCTGAACGTGGAGATGGCGGAACGCCTCATGCGAGAGAACCGCGTCACGCCGGCCGGATTACGCGAGATCGAAGCGGCAAAAAGCGACGGACGCTGGTCGTCGGCATATGCTGGGCAGCGCCTGGCAGAACCGCCGGCGGATCTACTCCAGGCGCTACGCGCCTCGCCGAAAGCACAGCGCAAGTTTGCCGAACTCGATCGCGCGAACCGTTATGCGATTATCTATCGCGTGCAGGATGCAAAGCAGGCGGAGACGCGCGCGAAGCGCATTGCGACCTTCATCGCCATGCTTGAAAACGGGCAGACGCTCCATCCGAAGCGCGCGCGGCGCGCTGGATCAGTGCGACGCCGCTAGTAATGCACGGAGCGCTGCATTCTCCACATGATCGAATGCGGAGCACGCGCGATCGACGAGATCGACGAGGTGCTGCTCTTCAACCGGATCGATTTTGCTGTGATCGCTGTGTCCGCCGTAGAGGACAAATCCCTCCATCTCTTCGCGCACGATCAACGGGATGGCAATCACCGGCGCATGGCTACCGTGCGGAACATCGGTGCGTGACCAGCGCGCCTCACGAATACGGAGCGGTGAGCGCGCGGAGCGTAAAAAGCGCACGAGCTGATCGTCCGGTTCCAGGTTAGCGGCATCAGCGGAATGCCAACCGGCGGCAGCCACACGCGCGTATTCGCTATTGCCGTTACGTCGAAACAATGCGGCAGACGCCAGTCCCAAAGCTTCCGGAGCTTGAGTCGCGAGCGCTTCCTCGATTATGCGTTCGTTCGAAGCTAGAGCCAACGATGCGCCCAGCCGCCGCAGGTATCGAGCTGCATCGTAACGGGCGCGAAATAACGTTCGCTCCACGATCGCCTCAATGCGCCGGTGCACCGTACTCATCACGAGCGCGAGCAGAATCGTTGCTACTGCCTGCAACGCTAGCGCCGTTCCAGTCTCCGTAAGATAGTGTTCGATGAGCCAGTCGATGCCCGCTATGGATGCGCCAAGCGTGACTGCCGTTGCAGCGAATACCGTGGCTCGGTTGAGGACAAATAGCGGGTCGATATAACTGCTCTTGACAAGCGCATACGCGGTGCATGCTGGAATTACGGCAATCGCTGCCGCCCCAAATCCTGCCCACAATCCAAATGCCGTTTCGTACCCGACGACCGGGACGCGAACGGCGATCAGAAACATTGCGTAGACGAGGTAGCACAGGCCGAGGACCATTCCAAAAAGCGCCAGCCGAATCTGCATCTGCATGCGGCCCGCGCCCTCGCGGTAACGCGCGATGAGAATACCCGCTGCAATCAGTAGCGATGCAGCCGAGAAATACGCCATTGCCGACTCGCCCCAAAAACTGCCGTGTAGGGTTTTCGGATATTCGTACACTTCGTTTGCGATAAGAAAACTTTCAGCGGCAATAGCGACGACGAACGCGGCGCGGTCGACACGGATGCGCCACCCTCGGACGGTATCGTCGGGAAAGCGAAGGGCAAAAATAATTAGCGCCGGCCAGAAGCCGTTGTGCGTCAAAATCGTGGAGACGAAATGGATTGCGTCGCTGGCCGAGGTCGATACCGGCAGGCCTCCCAAGTAGGAGTCGGCAGCGTTGAGTGAGGCCAGGAACAGCGAGAACGTCATCCATCCCGGACGAACCGTAACCAGCCAGGCGGCGATTACGATTGCGCAGCTCGCGAATGTCGCGTCGGCGCCGCCGTAGAAGCCGAAGATCTTCTGCACCAGTGCAACGTGGCCGTAATCGTAGACGAAGAGCGCGATCTGATTCGCGATCTGTGTCGAGATAACCACTGCGCCGAGGAACCACGAAATAAGCGGCAGGACGCGGTTCGACATGGCCTATCTTTCGCGTCCGCCTTTTCACATACATGGTGCTGGGTCCAGCAGAGCAAAAAGTCCCTGAGCGGCGCGCCCGCAGTTCGAGACGTGAGACAGCACCGTTTTAGCCACCGTGTCATGGTAAGGTATCGAACGATCGCGACGAATGGAGCGGCGCCGAGCCGACGAGGCGCATTGTCGCAAGTCGTTAGAGAAAATCGGTCTTTCGCGCCTGAAAAATGAACGTTAAGGCAAGCGCAAGCAGAATGACCGCCGCCTCAACGCTTATTACCTCGAGGCCGGCCGCGTTCCATATCACGCGATCCGAGCCATACGTGCTCTTGATACTTGGAACGTTGCTGAGAGCATACATGAGCATGTTCAGCAAAATGTTGCTGGCGATGACGGTGGCAATCGTCGCACCCATCGATTCCGTTGTTACCGCGACGGCAAGCAGAACGAAATAGCTCGCGAGAAGATACATCAGCATAATCGTCGAGAGCATGATGAGCCCGTGGGGCACCCCCTCGCGAAAGAGGATCACTCCGCAGACCCCGAGCGAGATGATCAGCCACCCACCGACAAATAGCGTCGCATTCGCTAGGATTTTTGCCAGTGTATATTGGGCAATTGAGATCGGCAAGCTCATGACGAATGGAAGTGTCTGCTCGATGCGTTCGCCGACGACGGTCGCCATTACCACGTGCATTCCGAGCGCGATCAATACCGTAATGATGAGGATGGAGCCGAAGTTGAACGCTGCAGCTCCGCCGAACTGCAAGAGCATCAGTGAGACGATGCCGCCCCCGACATAGCCGAGCACGGGTTTTCGTAAGAGATACCAGTCTTTAGAGATCAGACGTTGGACGATCGAGGTGCTCACGCGGCTGCTTCCTTTCGTCTTCCGCCGACTTCGGCGACAAAGATTTCTTCGAGCGTCATGGTGTCGATAGCAAGAAGCGAAACGCCGGCGCTTTCGCACACAGCGGCGACGCCGGGGCCGAAGCGGTTTGTCGTCACGACGGTTAGGCGCCCGCTACTGCTGAAGTCGACGATACCCGGTATGGACGGCAAGGCATGGCCGATCGGAAGATCGATGCGAATACGGCGCCACCGGTCGAGAAACTCTTCCTTGTCACCGGAATCGACGATCTGTCCTCGATCGATGAATGTGATCCGATCTGATATCTGCTCGACGTCGAACGTATTCTGCGACGAAAACAGCACCGTGCGCCGTTCGTCGACGAGTGCTTCGATGAGCGCGCCGAGCACCTCCTGACGCGCGATCGGGTCCAGTCCGGTCGTCGGTTCGTCCAGCATGAGCAGTCGTGGGCGTCGTGCCAGTGCGAGGAGAAGCGCCGCCTTCACGCGTTGACCGTGCGATAAGCCCTTAACGATTTGTTCGCTCTTGAGATCGAAACGCCGAAGTAATTCTTTAGCGTATGCCTCGTCCCAACCCGGAAACAGCGAGGCAATAAATTGCATGTGCCACGCGATGCTTGCACCTTTGTAGAGCCGCATATCTTCCGAGACGAAACCGATGTCCCGCTTTGCGAGCGCAAGAGATTCGGGCATCGGATAGCCGAGCACTTCAACCTCGCCGCGATCTTGACGTATCAAGCCCATGAGAATGCGGATCGTCGTCGACTTTCCGGCACCGTTTGCGCCGATGAATCCCATGATACTTCCGGTTGGAAGTTCGAGATCGATGCCGGCGAGGGAAAAGTGTCGATAATCTTTTCCTACGCCTGTAAAGCGAACGGCGAGCGCGTCGCTCATGCTATGTCCTCTCTTTGTTTGTGCGCGGCTTCACGAATCTGGTCGGCGAGTTCGTTTGGGGAAAATCCAAGCAGCGTTCCAAGCCGTGCGGCTTGGTCGATGTGTTGAATCAAATCTTCGTTTCGCGGGCGTTCCACGTTCGGATTGTCCGAGACAGTGGAACCCTTGCCTTGTTGCGTAACGATCACGCCATCGCGTTCGAGCTCTTGATAGACTCGTTTGATAGTGATGACGCTTACGCGGAGCGTCGCAGCAAGTTGCCGGATCGAAGGGATCTCCGCCCCGCGAGGCCAGTCGCCGACTGCTATGCGCTCCTTGATCTGCTCCATGATTTGGAGGTACATCGGCCGGCCGTCAGACCGGGAGATGACGAAACCACTGTGCATATCAATATACTCAGTATATACAGTTGGGCCCGGAAGTCAATCCCCGGCGGCTCGCACTGTGCGAGCGGAGCCCGCACCCGCCGTCGCCAATCGTCCACGGCCGTGGACCTCCTCCGCTTCTCCGACCTAGAATGCCACTACGGCGCGCGCGAAATTTTCGTGCATGTTAGCGGCGTATTGGCGGAAGGCCAACGCATCGGTTTGGTAGGTCCGAACGGTGCGGGCAAATCCAGCCTGCTGAGATTGCTCGCCGGCGTCGACACGCCGTACGGCGGCACGATCGTACGCGCCGATGCCAAGCTCGGCTATCTCTCGCAATCGGTCGCCGACGAAACGCAGGCGACGCTGCAAGAGCTCATCGATGCGGCCCTGGAACGCGCGAGCCACGAGGAGTTCGGCCTGCGTAATAAGGTGCTCCGCGAAATGTTACGCGCATTCGGCTTTTCGGAAGCAGATTATCAGCGTCCGCTTCGGCAATTCTCCGGGGGACAGCGCGCGAAAGCGGCACTTGCGCACGTGCTCATCGACGATCCGCATTATCTGATTCTCGACGAGCCGACGAACCATCTGGACATCGACACGGTGCGTTGGTTGGAAGAGTTCATCGCTGCGGACAAACGCGCATACATCGTCGTTTCACACGATCGGTATTTTTTGGATCGCGTTGCCACGCAGATTTGGGAGATCGAGCGCGGCACGCTGCGCGCGTACGATCGCGTCGCACGCGGCGCTTACACGCAATACCTGCAGCAGAAGGAGGCGCGCCTCGAAGCCGAGCGCCGTGCGTACGAACAGTACATCTCCGAGCGCGACAAACGCCGCGCCGGCATCGCCGGCCTGCGTGCGACGCATACATCGTCGGATTACAGCCAAGTGCGCAGCCGCGAGAAGCAGCTCGCGCGCCTGGAAGAGCAAAACGTTGCCGCGGCGCCCCCGCCGCCGCCGGCGTCGATCGCCGTGCGTTTGGATTCCGCGCGGCGTGCGAGCAACGGGTTCGCGTTCGAAGCGAAAGACGTGAGCAAAACGTATGCGCAACCGTTATTTACGAACCTGACCGTAGACGTGCGGCAAGGCGAGCGCGTCGCGATCGTCGGTCCGAACGGCGCCGGCAAGTCGACGCTCCTGCGCATCTTCGCCGGGGAGCTCGTCCCGGATCGCGGCACCGTGCGTTACAATCCCGCTGCGCGCACCGCATACTTTACGCAGAATACGCACGATCAACTCGACGTTACCGGAACCGCCGTGGCCGCCGTCCTCGCCGCCGCGCCTGTGACGGAAGAACGCGCACGCAATTTGCTCGGGCGGATGCGCATCTCGGGAGAGGCGGCGGACAAGCCGGTAACCGCGTTCTCGGGCGGTGAGCGCCGGCGCATCATGTTGGCCGCGCTAATGGCGCGCCGTGCCGACGTGCTTCTCCTCGACGAGCCGACCAACGATCTCGACATCGATAGCCGCGAAGCGCTCGAGTCGGTGCTCGGCGAGTACGAAGGCGCGATCGTCGTCGTTTCGCACGACCGGTATTTGCTCGGGCGCTTATGCGAGCGCGTGTTGTGGATCGAGAACGGCGCGTGGGGCGTCCTCGATGGCGGCTACGAAGCGTACGAAGCTACGCAGCGTGACCGCCAACGCCGTACGGAAGAAACCCGCGACGATCGCGATGCGCGCCCGAAGTCGTCGAAGATGACGCCACTCAAACAGCGTTCGAAACTCGAAACGCAGATTGCTCGCGTCGAGCGTGAGATTGTTAAGATCGACGCACGCAAAGCCGAGATCGACGCACTTTTTCTGCAACCCGACGTGTACGCGGACGTGCCGAAACTGCAGGCGCTGCATAAGGAAAAGGAGGTGCTGGAGTGCGCCTCAACGCGCGCGCTGGCGGAGTGGGAGGAACTTTCCACGCAGCTGGAGGCGCTAGGGTAGAACTCCGTTTTCCGGGCGCTCCGCAGGCCGAGTCGCCTGTTTGAGGCGGTGTTCCTGGACCTACTTCGTCAACGCCAGCGCATTGAAGATCGCGATTCGATCGTTGTTCGTGCGGATGCCGTCAACCATGAGGCTCGAATCCGAAAAGAACACCACTGCGCCGCTCGACGATCCCAGCGCGCCGGCCGGAAGATAGGAAACGACCGGCTCACCATTTGCGTTCAGATCGGCCACAGCCGTGCTCGATCCTAAAGAAGAAAGCCAGCCGGGATAGTAGGAGTCGATCTGTGCCGCCTTGCCCGCCGGCCCGTTCATGATGGGATTCGGGGTATTTACGAAGGCCGCGGTTTGGCTGCCCGTAAGCTTGCCCGTTGAGGACACGCCGAACGGCGAGAGTAGGCTGTCGTCGGCGGTCTGAAAATCGGTATTGTCGGCGAAGATGATCACCGTCCCGCCGCCTTTGGCAAAGTTGACCAGGTTAGCTTGTTCCGTCGCGCCCAGGGGCTTAATGGGCGTCGTGTCGCTGAACGCAACGCCGATCAGAAAGACGTTGATGGACTGGAAGAACGTCTTACTCAGGAAGCCCGTGAAGTGGTACGTCGTTCCCGGAAAAAACAAACTGAGATGCTTCTTCAGCCCGGTCTCTCCGCTGCCGCGCAAACTTTCGAACCCGCCTCGCGTCGGGTTATACGATCCGATGGAAAGTTTCGGCAGCGTGGCGTAGCGCTGCAGTACCTTGCCGGGCCGCGACTCCGGGGCACTCGGAGCGGCCTGCGGCGTGGAAGCGCACGCAGAAATCATGATTGAACAAACAACGGTAAATGCGGTTGTGAACGCTTGTTTCATCGCTTGCCCCATTCATATTGCGAGAACTTTATCCTAGCCCGCCGAGCAACGGCGGACAAGATGCAGAAATGGCTATCAGAAGTGGGAGCGGTGCTGCTCCGGGCGGTGACGTTCGGCGGCGGCATGCATATAAATGACGAAGAACTTTCCACGCAGTTGGAGGCGTTAGCGTAAGGACCACATTGTTTCTCCGCACTGGAGCAGCGGTCGGACGCATGCCATGGCGCTCGCAGGGGAACAAACCAGAAATGCACACGCCCAACGGCTCGGTCCGCGTGCGCGGCGCTCGCGAGCATAATTTGAAATCGGTGGATGTCGATGTGCCGCGCGGTGCACTGGTCGTATTCACCGGCGTATCGGGTTCGGGAAAGTCATCTCTCGCGTTCAGCACGCTCTATGCGGAAGCGCAGCGGCGCTACCTCGAGTCCGTCTCGCCGTACGCGCGGCGGTTGTTTCACCAGATGGCCGTTCCTGACGTCGACGAAATCGATGGCCTGCCTCCAGCCGTAGCGTTGCAGCAGCAGCGCGGATCGCCGACCACGCGTTCATCGGTCGGCAGCGTGACGACGCTTTCGAATCTACTGCGAATGCTGTACTCGCGCGCCGGCGAGTATCCACCCGGCCAGCCGCATCTGGAGGCGGAATCGTTTTCTCCGAACACGCCCGCCGGCGCGTGTCCGCGCTGCCACGGGCTCGGAAGAATGTACGACGTGAGCGAACGTTTGATGGTCCCCGATGACTCGCTCACGATACGCGAACGCGCGATCGCCGCGTGGCCGCCGGCATGGCACGGGCAGAATCTGCGCGATATTGCGACCACGCTTGGTATCGACGTAGACCGGCCATGGCGCGATCTGCCGAAAAAAGATCGGAATTGGCTGCTGTACACCGACGAACAGCCGACCGTGCCGGTCTATGCCGGGTATACGCCGGCGCAAGTGCGGCGCGCGCTCAAGCGCAAAGAAGAACCGAGTTATCAAGGCACTTTCACCAGCGCGAAGCGCTACATCATGGAAACGTTCGCGAATACGCAAAGTGCGCTCATGAAACGCCGCGTCGAGCAATTCCTTGAGAGCATCGAATGCACGATGTGCGGAGGCAAAAGATTGCGGCGCGAGTCGCTGTCGGTAACCTTTGCAGGACGCGATATTGCCCAGATGGCGGGATTGCCGCTCGAGCGCCTCAACGCGATTTTCGAACCGTACGCCACTTCGAACAGTCCGGCTGTGCGCAAAATGGCAAAGGATCGCCCGGAAAAGGCGCTCGTCATCGCGCGCATCGCCGAGGACCTTCTGGGACGTCTTGCGGTGCTGCTGGATCTCGGACTCGGGTACATTACGCTGGATCGAAGCACGCCGACGCTCTCTCCCGGAGAATTGCAGCGTCTTCGCTTGGCAACGCAAGTACGCTCCAATCTGTTCGGCGTCGTCTACGTTCTCGACGAACCATCCGCGGGGCTGCACCCATCCGATACCGAGGCGCTTTTGCGCGCGCTCGATCAACTCAAGGCTTCCGGGAATTCGCTCTTCGTCGTGGAGCACGAGATCGACGTGATACGGCATGCCGATTGGATCGTCGACATCGGACCGGCCGCGGGGGAGCACGGCGGTCTCGTTCTGTACAGCGGTCCGCCCGACGGCCTGCAAAGCGTCGATGCCTCGCAAACACGGCGATATCTGTTCGGCAACGGCAAGTCTATCACACGCGCGCCGCGCTCCGCGAAAGGTGAACTTCGCCTCAAAGGCGTCACGCGGAACAATCTTAACGGACTGGATGTTGCCTTCCCGATCGGCCTTTTCACAACGGTGACCGGGGTCTCGGGTTCCGGTAAGTCCAGTTTGGTGAGTCAAGCGCTGGTCGAACTCGTCGCGAAGAAGCTCGGCGTCGCCGTTTCGGAAGAAGAAGGTGAAGACGTTTTACAGCGAGCTCCGGTTACGCCCAGCGCCGGCGAAATCGGCGCCGGCATGGAGTTGATAAAGCGTCTCGTCGTCGTCGATCAAAAACCGATAGGCCGCACGCCGCGCTCGAATCTCGCAACCTATACCGGACTGTTCGATGTCGTCCGCAAGATTTTCGCCGGCACCAAAGCCGCACGCGCCAAGCGCTTTGACGCAGGCAGATTCTCCTTCAACGTTGCCAAAGGTCGCTGTCCTGTTTGCAAAGGTGAAGGCTTCGTTATGGTGGAGCTTCTGTTTCTTCCGAGCGTGTACGCGCCGTGCTCCGCGTGTCACGGTTCGCGCTACAACTCCGAAACGCTTAAGATCGCGTATCGCGGTAAAACGATTGCCGACGTGCTGAATCTCACCGTTGACGATGCGCGTGAATTCTTCGCCGGCGAGACGGCCGTGCGGCGTGCGCTCGACGTGCTGGCACAAGTCGGGCTCGGGTACTTGCGGCTCGGGCAGCCCGCGACGGAACTTTCGGGCGGTGAAGCGCAGCGCATAAAGCTAGCGACAGAGCTTCAGAGAACGCAGCGCGGCGATACGCTGTACGTTCTCGACGAACCGACCACGGGCTTACACGCGTTTGACGTCGAGAAGCTGATCGCGCAATTGAACGGGTTGGTCGAGGCCGGAAACACGGTGGTTGTCGTCGAGCACGATATGCACGTGGTCGCGCAAAGCGATTGGGTGCTCGATATCGGTCCGGGCGCCGGCGATAAAGGCGGCCGAATCGTAGCTGCGGGAACGCCGCTGGAGGTCTCGCGATCGAAGCAAAGCCGCACGGCTCCCTATTTGGCGGCCTACATCTAGCCTGAGGCGAATCCGAATATTGATAGTCGCGGACTGACACTGGGGCGTTGCGCCGTAAGTCTGCTCCACTCAAACGTGCTATCGCGCCTCCGCAAGGAGTATACTGGCGGAGGGTAGGTAACAAAATGAAAAAGTGCCTCTTCGCAGTGCTTGGGATTTTGCTATTGCCGCTAAGCGGTATCGCGACTGCGCAGCAATCTTCAGTGCCGGCGAGCTTCGCTTACAATGTCAAAATGGGTACCGGTTCCGGGCCCAGCGTGACTCTTGCGCTCAGTGTTGCGGTGCAATCGACAGCATCGGACAGCTCGCGCCGGGCTGAGGTGACCGTCCATATCCCGTGGATGCGCCCGCTCGACGGAAAACGCATGAATGCGACACTTTCGCCCTTTGGCGCGATTCAGATCGCAAGCACGGGCGACATCAACAAAAGCTATTCGCAGATGCAGGTCGCTGCGGAAAGCCAAGCCGCTTCAGGTCCGATGGTGCAGAACTTCATTAGTCCGCTCGATACGTTCGCTGATGCGTTAGCCGCGGCGCCCTCCCAGAAAGCCGGTACGTCGTGGCACGCCGCTGCAATGCAATTCGTGGACGTCGTCTATACGATTACCGCGCATCAGCAACAGAATGGGCGCGACACGTTGTCCGTCACGTGGGCTAGTCAAGGAACCGGCCCGGCGATTAACGGGCAAGGAAATTACGATCCCGTAGCTCATCTCGTAGTCTCTTTGCATTCCGAGCTTCGCCAGGCGGCCGGAGGCCAGGCTGCGGTAACCGACATCGCTATGGCTCCTTAGACTTCACCAATCGAAAAGCGAAGCGTCCTAGATAGTGCAGTACATACCGCTGACAATTCAGAATAGCTAAAAGCGTCGATTAATGAGCATCTATAAAGACGAGTTAGCCGAAGCGCAGCGTCAAGCAAAGGCCGCCTATGATGCCATGGAAGCGTGGGTTAGCCGCCCGCTGGACGCGCCGGACGTTCCCGGCGAAGTCTTGGAAGGATACGCCCGTGAATTGAGGGACAGCCGGGAACGCCTGAAAAGGCTCATTCGCGAGCAAGGCGTCCGGGACGACATCGAAGCTGCACTCGCAGTGAATGAAGAATATCATCGCTCGCTCGGATTGAGCATTCGCGACAAGCCCGACCCGATCGATGAGGAGTAACGTTCGAATGTTGGGCGGAGACCTAACGCGTGCAGAGTTTGAAGATGCTGTCGTCGAGGCACTCGACTCGCTTCCGAAACGCTTCGCCGACCTGGTCGAAAACGTGAGCGTCACCGTCGAAGACGAGCCGGACGACCGCGACCTTCGCGAAGTCGGACCAGAAGCCGGCGACGATCGCGAACTGCTCGGCATTTACCGCGGCGTTGCGCTGACCGAACGAACGCACGGCGTCCCTTTGCTGCCGGACGAGATCACGATCTTTCGCGGCCCGATCACCCGCGTCGCTCGATCTCGAAACGAAGTCATTCGCCAAGTGCAGAAGACCGTGATTCACGAACTCGGGCACTACTTCGGCCTTCGCGATGATGAAATGTCGTTCTAGGCACGCTGGGAGCTACGCGAGAAATACGCCGCTCGGGTTTGGTACGCGAACGGCTGAACGCGACCAAGAAACGCCATGGTTCTCGGAGACGTAAAGGGATCCGGACTGGTCGATCAGCGCGATCGTCGAGTCACGGCTTGCGATGCAGCCGGTATCGACTATGCCTTCGGTCCACTGCGGGAAACCGCCGCCTATAGGCTGCAGCGTTCCGTTGCCGTCAATCGCGCGCCGGTATACTGCGCCTTGTGCGGAAAACGGGTCGGTAGACGCGGACACGAACATGTCGTTTGCTCCGAATGCAACGGCCGAGCAATGAAGTGCGTGAAGTCCGCGCTGTTCGATGCTCCATGTTGCTCCGGCATCATGGCTGATGCAAAGGCCGGCCGCCGCGGCCGCTATCACGATGTCAGGACGAGTTGGGTGCGCGCAGACCTGATGAACGTCCGGGTCGATGTCGATCGTGGGCCGCCAAGTTCTGCCGGCGTCCGTCGATCTCGGAATTCCGCCGACGTGGACGTTGACCAGAAGCACGCCGTCGCATGTCGCCGTAATCGAACGAATTCCAAGAGGTGGACCCATCAGCTTGCCGTCGACTATCGCGGCGCCCGCGTACCACTTATCGCGTCCCTCTACGGCATCAAAAGCGGTCAGGAGGTGCGGCGTTCCGTCGCCGGATTCGACACGCAGCATCCGTGCGTCGTTCGTTCCGGCGAAGACGGCGTTTTCGATTGCTACGCAGCAGGAAAGCTCGAGTTCACTCTTTGCCAACGTGGTCCATTGCCCATCAGCGGATCGGCGGCAGAGGGAATGCCCATCAACAATCGCGAGCACGCCACCGCGCCCGTCACCCGACAACCCGCGTACCTGCCGATTCGCAAGTTCTTGATGGACCGCTGTACCGATGACGCTGAACACGCCGTCGGCCCAGGTTGCAATCAGTATCGAAGGGCCTCGCATCAAAGCAGGTCACCGCGGACACTCACCCAGGATGCGCCGGCCATCGCAGCCATACACAAACCACATCTGGTCAACAAAGTCAAGGGTTGCGTTTGGAAGTGGTGAGCGCTACCAAGTTTGACGGACCCATCCCTTGTTTACAAGCCCAGGCGTTAACGCCGGCGCAAATGGCCTTTTTGTAACGGGGGACAGCGAGATCCGGCTAAATCGCCCAGGCGCGGAAAACGCCGGCCCCTCAGCGGAAGACCACGCGGGATGAAATATTTCGTTCTAACGCGTATTTGCTTCTAAATAATGTAGTGTTCCCAAGGACGACATCCATTGGCAATGACTCGAACGAATAAAGAAATCTCCGGCGGCGTCGTTCATCGAGTACCGGCCGATTTGCGTGAAACGCTTCTTGCAGACGCCAAAGCATTGGCAGCGTGGGAGAGCCTGACTCCACTCGCTCGAAATGAGTGGATCTGTTGGGTTTTGTCCGTCAAGAAAGCAGAGACGCGAGCGGAACACGTCGCGAGAGTGCGGGCGCACCTTTTGGAGGGAAAGCGCAGACCCTGTTGCTGGATAGGCTGTATTCACCGCACGGATAAGGCAATCAGTCCGTCCGTGCAGTACGTGCTCAGCCGGCGCAAGTCAAAATAGACGACGGCAGAAAACTTTGTGGCGGCATCCGTCACTAAGCGCAACCAAACCTTCACCGTGGTTCGTAGCGGAGCTCCGGAATGACTCCGGCGGAGCTGCTGAGGAACGCGTTGGTAGATGAGCCCTGTATGGATGGACCAACTTGAGCGATCGCACCGCGTGCATCGGCTATGGCTGATTGCGTCACCGTGCCCGATGGGTCGACCCGAAGAAGATACGCATCCCCGACATTTGGCCCGTACGCGACGGTGGCTACAGCCCAAATCGAACCGTTCGCGGCGAAGATTGTTACGGGGCACGTTCTGCGCGAATTCAAACCGCGGATTTCGAAGACCGTAACAACGCCTGCGGGTGATACGCGATAAAAATACGTCTGGGCGCGTTCTGCGGCGTTGATTTCTTGGCCGACGATCCACGCTGAACCGTCCGGTGACGTTGTGATCTCCTCACATCGTAGATAGCCATCCACCGGCAGCGATATCTGGGTTGCGCTCTGAGAACCCAAAATCCATCGAGTGATCCGCGGATACGGAAAACCAGTGCTCAGTAGCCAAACGACGCCGTTCGCTCCGAACTTCGCATAGCGCACGCTATACTGAGCCGGCAATGTAGTGCGTGGTACGGTAAACTTCGGCGTAATTGAGCCGTTTGCGTTGATCTGCACCACCGCGGCGATACTTTCATGCGTCCAAACCATAGACCAAGGCCGGCCATTCTCGCCAATAACGGTCAGACTGCCCGGCGTATAAAAATTGGGGATAGAAAATGCGCGTGATGACCCGGACGGATCGTACGCGACGATCGCTGACGTCGACGCGTACTGAGACATCCCTAAACGTTTGTCGGCGTAGCCCACTCCCCAGAGGCGTCCGTCCGCTCCGCGCGAGAGAGAAGGCGGCGCGAGCGGTGCTCCGTTTAGAACCCTTGGAGATACGTTCTCAACAACGATCGATGACCTGTACGGTATTACTGTCGGATTGGGGATCGGCTTTCCGAATGTATGCGTCGAGGCGTCGAACGGGATGATCGCCGTATCGTTCTGATCGGCGTACCACACCGTGCCCGAAGAAAACGCCACTGGAACACTCGGCGCCGAGCCGCTCGGCGGTTTGTATGTCGTGACGATTGCGCTCATCGATGATGTGCCGCAGGCCGCCAGTGCTACAAGGCAGACCGCTCGTGCTGCTACAACAGACAGGTTTGCGCGAATGGGGATTTTACGTTCGCTCACCAATTAACGATCTGTTGTCGCGCTGCTTGTTGGCCATCTCCAGGCGTACCACACGACCAGCAACGTCAGTACGACTTCGACGACTCCATAGAAAACGTAAAAGGGACGCGAACTGAGAAAATTCGTACAGTTGACGAGGGTGTAAAGCGTCCCGACAACTAGGCTCAACCAGCGGGCGACATTCGGCGGAAACACCAGCGACAAGAAAATCATCACGCTCGGAATTGCGAGGAGGACGGAGGCCCCCACCAACACGCCTGGTGTGGCTGGGCCCAAGGGTCCCATCTGACCGCGGACAAGCTGCTGAATCGACCCCTTCGTATAGAGATCGAAATAGTCGGCGTAGATGTAGCAAAACATCACGCTGGTCCAGAGGGCCATGAGCTTGAACCGGACGTTAATCGTGACGTCGCTTAAAGGCCGCATGCCCTGAATACCCCCGCCCATTTCAGATGTTTCGCCCGGCTCCTGTCGGCACCGCAATGAATTTGAACGAGATTCATGTAGAATGACTACACTGCAGCGGGAGGTTCGAGCGTGGGGAAACTGATTTTTGCGATGGCGCAATCGCTTGACGGGTATGTCGCCGCGGTGGACGGCACCCTGGGGCCTCCGCTGCATCCACCCGGCGACGCGCTGTTCCGTCACTTTACCGAGTTCGAGCGCAATTTGGGCGGCGTTCTGTACGGCCGCCGCATCTACGAAATGATGCGCTACTGGGATGAAGAGCAGCCCGACTGGACCGCGCCGGAGCGCGATTTTGCGACAGCGTGGCGCGCGCATTCAAAATGGGTCGTGTCTCGTTCGCTAAAATCGGTCGGGCCAAACGCAACGCTCGTCGATCGTGACGTCGAAACGTTCGTGCGCGGCTTGAAGTCCGAAATCGACGGCAACATCGCCGTCGCGGGACCCGAGTTGGCAGCCGGCTTGAACAAAATGGGCCTGCTCGATGAGTATCATCTGTACTTCCGCCCGGTTGTGCTCGGTGCGGGAAAGCCGTACTTTGCGGCCGCCGGACCGCAACTTCGGCTTCTTGACGGCGATCGCATCGGCGACGATACCGTGCGATTGCGGTATGAAGTAGTCTGAAAGCCGTCAACGCGCGGCAAAAAAGCTTCGGCTGCGCGCTCGTATTGAATCCACGGACAAGTCGCGACCGTTATGATTGGCATGACAATCCCGAAGCTCGAACCGGGCCAAGAGTGGGTCTGGGATTACCCCCGCCCTCCGCGCATCGAGCGCAGCAAACGCTTGGTGCGAATTGAATTCGCAGGGCTGGAGATCGCGCGCAGCGCGCGCACCTGGCGCGTTTTAGAAACGAGCCATCCGCCTGTCTTTTATATTCCATGCGAGGATTTGGCAGTTGACGCGTTACGTCCGGCAGCCGGCAGTTCATTGTGCGAGTGGAAGGGAAGAGCAACGTATTACGATCTGGTAGTAGGCGATCGCGTAGCCGAGCGCGCGGCTTGGGCCTACTTAGCGCCTTATCCGCACTATGCGCAACTTTCGAACTCCATCGCTTTTTATCCGGCGCGAGTCGATGCTGCCTACGTCGATGACGAGCGCGTGCGCGGTCAGCCGGGCGACTTTTACGGCGGCTGGATCACGAGCGAGATTATCGGTCCGTTCAAAGGCGCGCGCGGCACGGAGGGATGGTAAACGATGCGCGTGCTTGTAACCGGAGCCACGGGCTATATCGGCGGCCGGCTCGTCCCGCGGCTGCGTAAATGCGGTTACGAGGTTCGCTGTTTTGCGCGCGCAGCCCAGCGGTTGTGTGGCCGCTTCGACGAGGGTGTCGAAATCGTCGAAGGCGATGTGAACGACGAAGGTTCTCTCCTGCGTGCGCTGCGTGGTTGCGATGCGGCCTACTACCTCGTCCATTCTATGGGTTCCACGAATGCATTTGCGAATGCCGATCGGGAAGCAGCTCGCACGTTCGGCGCGGCCGCGCGCGCTGCGGGAGTTGCCACGATCGTCTACCTCGGCGGCCTTGGCAACGATCGCGACGCACTCTCGACCCACTTGCGCAGCCGCCACGAAGTTGGGGACGTGTTGCGCTCGAGCCGGGTTCGAACGATCGAATTTCGCGCGGCGCTCATCATCGGCAGCGGTTCGATTAGCTTCGAAATGATGCGCTACCTCACCGAGCGGCTGCCGGTTATGATCGCGCCAAAATGGGTCGTTACACGATGCCAGCCGATAGGTGTCAACGACGTGCTCGCGTATCTTACGGCCGCGCTCGAGCTCAACACGAACGAGAGCGCAATCTACGAAATCGGCGGCGCCGATGTGCTGAGCTATCGCGACATGATGCTCCGTTATGCTGAAATTCGCGACCTGAAGCGACGAATCGTTATCGTTCCGTTTTTTACACCGCAGCTTTCATCGTACTGGGTGCATTTGGTTACGCCGATATCTGCGCGGCTTGCCCAGCCGCTTATCCGAGGCTTGTACAACGAAGTCGTGGTGCGCGATTTTTCGGCGACGCGAGACTTTCCGAAGATCGTGCCAAATGGGTTTGACGATGCCGTCAGAAGTGCGTTGGAGCGCGGTGCGGGCGCCGAGACCACGTGGTTTGATGCTTTCGATCTGCATGCGCTTCCGGCGGACTTTGCGGGCGTGCGGGAAGGGATGCTCATCGATATGCGAGTGCGTACCGCAGCGGCTTCGCCCGAGCGCGTTGCGGCCGTTTTTAGTTCGCTCGGCGGACGCCGCGGCTGGCTTTCTGCCGATGCGTTGTGGCGATTTCGCGGGTGGATCGATCGCGTAGCCGGCGGCGTTGGGCTGCGCCGTGGCCGGCGCTCGCCAACCGAGCTGCGTCCCGGCGACGCGCTGGATTTTTGGCGTGTCGAAGCGTATGAGCCCGGACGCTTGTTGCGCTTGCGTGCCGAGATGAAACTGCCCGGGCGTGCGTGGTTGCAATTTGAGGCTGAACCAAGTGCGAACGGCGCCGCAACACTGCGTCAAACGGCAGTCTTCGAACCGCGGGGGCTCATGGGCTTTCTCTATTGGTATGGTGTGGCGCTTTTTCACGCATGGGTCTTCGGTAGTATGGCAACGCGCATCGTGCGCGAGGCGGAAAAGATTTGATGACGGGTCTCGGTCTTATTGACGCGGATCGAACGTCACTTTGAATAGGTATTTCGCTGCAATGGCGTGGCCATCGACGAACTTCGGCCGGTAGATCGAATCAAGCGCTGCCCCGCGCGCGGCAGTATCCAGGTCCGCGATGCCGCTGGACTGCAACATAACCGCATTTTGAACTTGGCCGAAAGCGTCCAGCTCAACCTCGAGTGTAACTGTCTGCGCGCCGTTCAGCTTTACGCCGCGGGGCCAAACCGGCGTTGCCGGTTCTACCACCGTCGCTTCAGCGTCCGTTGCCGCCGGAACGACATCGAACGACGTGCGCATCGTCGATGGTTTGCAATCCAGCGTACCGGGCGCGTAGGTCGCTGCGCGAGCCATTTGCACCGACGCGTCGTCCGCTGCCGCATCCCCGGAGCTGCGCGCGACCGTCACGTCGAGCGGTTTCCCGGAGGCATCCACGGTTACCGTCACGATCGTGTCCGGCGTAGCGCCCTGGGCCGACGGTTTAACAGGTGCGCTCTTCGAGGGGGCAAGCGCGATAACGCTCGGATTGCGATCGCATTCGGTCGCTGCCAAAAA
Source organism: Vulcanimicrobiaceae bacterium (assembly GCA_035938175.1). Classification (GTDB taxonomy): domain Bacteria; phylum Vulcanimicrobiota; class Vulcanimicrobiia; order Vulcanimicrobiales; family Vulcanimicrobiaceae; genus DASRDE01. Next base: position 74,705 of record DASZHD010000036.1, on the reverse strand, counting down.
AGCCGTCGTGGTAAGGAGCAGTGCGGCAATCATGCCGTGCGTTTCGTCGCGGCGCGGCGGCTTCCTGAACTGACGCCTCTCGAGTACCGGCCGCATCCACCCGCCGGCAAGCCATCGAACTAAAATATTAGTTGACACAAAAATCAGCCCTTGGTAGTATCTCTTAAAGAATTAGGAGAGAACGCCATGCTTCCGAGCCTGACCGTGCCCGTCGTCCAGACGGCCCCGCCGCTTACGCCGACGACCGCCTCCGCGGCCTGGAGCCAGGACGCCGCTGCGTCGTTGGAATGGGATGTCGCCCACGCCCGGGCCGCAAGCGATGCGACCTCGGTGCACTTCACGACCGACGGAAAATATTTGTACGTGCGGTTCGATGCCGTGCAGCACGAGCCGGTGATCGCCTCCCAGCACAGCAACGATTTGGTCGCCGGCGGAAGCAACATCAACGGCGGCATCGCGTGGCCCGACGACGCTGTGTGGGTCGACTTATGGCCGACCGGTCCCGGCGGCTTTCAATATCAATTCGAATCCAATGCGATCGGTGCGCACAATGAAGCATCGTCGGAAAACACCGATTTCGCGCCGCAATGGGATTCTTCGGGAGCGATCGCCGGAAGCGGCTACACGGTGACCATGGCGATTCCGCTGAGCGTGATCCACGGCGCACATGCGGGAACGTGGCGAATGCAGTTCGTGCGGTACGTTCGTTCGACGGGCGAGTTGAACGTGTGGTCGTACGACAGCGCTCAAACGAATCCGGACGATGCGGCACGAGCCGCCTCTGTAACCGTGCCGCTCGTCGCGCGTCCTCCGCTTCCGAAGCCGCGCGTTGCCGTGTACGGGCTCGGAATTGCAGCGGCGCCTTCGATCGGGGGATCGACATCGCGAACCGGGCTGGATTTTTCGGTGCCGGTGACGCAAACCGCAGCGTTCTTCGGGACGCTTCATCCGGATTATTCAAATGTCGAACTGGACCAACAGTCGATTTCTCCGACGGTGTACCAGCGCACGTTCAGCGAAGTGCGTCCGTTCTTCACGCAGGCTGCTGCATATTATAATAATTTCAATTGCGACGTCTGCAGCGGTTTTCATACGACGCTCTATACGCCGGCAATTCCAACGCCTCGCGAAGGGTACGCGTTCGAAGGCCGGCAAGGGAACTTCGGCTTTGCCGCGTTTGACGCACTCCGCACCGGCCGTTCCGATGCGGCGAGCGCGCTCACGTACACGTCCAACGATAACCGCTGGAACGCTGCATTGCAGCACGTTGGCGCCAATCTCCCCGGAGTCGTGGACGACACGAATCAAGGCGGGGTGAGCTGGTACAACGGCAAGTATCTATCGGCGTACGCGAATTACGCCGTAGAATCCGGAACCAACGTTACGGATCGCGCGCAAGGTACCTGGATCGAGGGCGGCGGAGGCTGGGCAAATCAGCATTTCGCGCTTTTCGGATCGATGAGAAAACTCGGTGCGCTGTTCGATCCGGTCGATGGATTCGATTCGCATCCGGGGATCGCCGGCTATGCCGTGTATAGCGCGCGCATCTGGACGTTTTCGCCGCGAGATTTCTTCTCTTCCGTCGGCGTCGACGGCGTCATCGACCGCTACAAAAGCTCCACCTACAACGGTATACCCGGCGGCATCGCGCAAAGCGACAACTTTGCACTGATCGATTTTCTCACCAAGAGCACCGTGGACGTCCAATTTTCGACCGGCAGCAATTACTGGCTGTTCAGTTCGCGCCTGCCGGGATCGGGAATTGCCCCCGGTTCGCCGTTCGACGGCCTGGTGACGCCCATCTCGCAAAACGCCGGAGTTTCCGTTACGTATCATAGCGGGATGCAAAACAACATCAACAATTTTCCGACGCATGGTTCATCCGCAACGCCGACCTCGATCTCGTTCAACACCGGCCGCTACGGGACCGGCAGATTGGACACGTGGTTCCGAAACTCGACGATGCGTGCCGGAAACCGCGGATACCTGACGTTGACGCTCGACGATACGGCGCAATATTTCCCGAACGCCGCGCCGAACGTACAATGGTTCGACGGCGTATCCTACGCGTATCAGGTTGGTCCGAACTCGTCGTTCGCGCTGGGTGTTCGCCGCGTCATCGGTTTTCCGCCGCAGCCGAACGGCGGCGGAAATTGCGAGGGCGTGTGCACCAACATCTCCGTGGCCTACCACCTGCGCCTCTCGCACGAAGAGTTTTACCTTGCCTACGGCGACCCGAATACGCTGGTAACCGTGCCGCAAGCGATCTTCAAGATCATCTTTTACGCGGGAGGGCAGAAGGGCACGTAACCGTACTGCGCAGCGAGGCGTGTAAGCACAGATCGTCGTAACTCTGCGGCGCCTGGCTTTTCACGATAGGAGCTACGATTTGAGCATCGCGCGACGCTGGTCCGAGATCCGCGGCGGATTCGAACGGCCGTTTTGGGTTGCCAATATCACCGAGATCTTCGAGCGGCTTTCGTACTATGCCGTTTTCTCGACGCTCGCGGTCTATCTCAATCAAACGCTGGGACTTTCAAACGCGCAGGCTGCCAGCCTCAGCGGCATCTTCGGCGGCGCGGTTTGGGTGATGGCGATTTTCGGCGGCGCACTGGCGGACCGCGTCGGATTCCGGCGTGCGCTTTCGACTGCGTATTTCATACTTGCGTGCGCATATTTCCTGATCGGATCGATTGCCGCGCCGTGGCTTGCACCGGTGCGCTCCGTCGTGCCGTTACCGCTGCTCGCGGGCATTCTGCTCTTTTTGCCGGCGCTCGGGGTCGCACTCGTAAAGCCGTCCGTCGTCGGAACGACCGCGCGCGCTTCGAACGAAAACGTTCGCTCGATCGGCTATTCGATCTATTACACGATGGTGAATATCGGCAGCACGCTCGGCCCGTTTTTGGCCGGCTGGCTGCATTCGCGGCTTCCCCCGCAAGCCGTGTTCATGGCCGCCGCGATCAGCGTTTTATTGATGGTCTTCGTCGTGCTGATCTTTTTCCGCGAGCCGCGCGCCGAGGCGGGTACCCGTTCGCGATCGGTTGCGCAAACCGCTCGAGATTTTCTCACCGTCGTCGGTAACGGGCGCTTTATGCTGTTCCTGCTGATCTTTTCCGGCTATTGGATCGTGTACTGGCAGCAGTATCTGATCCTGCCGCTCTACATCGTTCACTACGTCGACAAGAACGCAAACACGCCGCTTATTCTGATGACCGATCCGTTGATGGTAATTTCGCTCACCGTTGCGATTAACGCAGGCACGCGCCGCGTTTTGCCGTTTCAGGCGCTCATTCTCGGTACGCTCTTGACGTCGCTCGCGTGGCTGTTGATACCGGTACACCCCAGCATCTTGACCGCGGTGCTGAGTCTGGTCGTGCTCGCACTCGGCGAAATCGTGCAATCTCCGCGCTACTACGAATACGTTTCCCGGCTTGCGCCGCCCGGACAACAAGGCACCTACATGGGATTCGCGTTCTTGCCCATCGGCATCGGCTCGCTGGCCGGCGGATGGTTGGGGGGAGCGCTGCTGACGCATTACGGCCAAGGCGCTAATTCGGCAATGGTTTGGCCGATTCTGACCGCGATCGGTCTGGTGACGACGGTGTTGTTGTGGCTCTACGATCGCTTCGTCCGCGCGCGGCAGCCCGCCGTAGCCTAGGCGCTTTCGTCACCCAGCGTTAGCAGCAGTTTGCGAAGCAGATCGGTGAGTTGCTGCTGTTCGCGAATCGTCAGGCCCGAAAGCAGGCGTTCTTCGTTGGCGACGTGTTTCGACGCGGCGGCATCGATTAGCGACTTACCTTTGGCTGTCAAACGCACTTGCGTACCGCGCCGGTCGTTGGGATCCGCACGGCGCGCGACCAAGCCCGCCGCTTCCAGGCGATCGATGCGGTTAGTCATGGCGCCGGACGTCAACATCATTTCACGATAGAGCTGCGTCGGGGAAAGCTGGTACGGCGGCCCGGCCCGGCGCAGCGACGCCAGGACGTCGAACGATTCGCCCTGCAGTCCGGAGGCCTCGTGCGTCTCGTCCAGGCGAGGCCGCAAAGCCGCTGCGGCACGCTGAATCCGGCCGACCACACCCATCGACCGCGTGTCCAGGTCGGGCCGCTCGCGCTTCCATTGACCGAGAATTTGGTCTATGCGATCCTGCATATCTTGACGTTGAGACACTTGACGCGGGCGTTCCTGCCTGGTACCTTTATATCAAGATGGTTGACATTAAGATACTTGCCCTCGACCACGTCGTATTTAACGTTGCCGACCCCGAGCGCAGTTTGGAGTTCTATACCGGCAAACTCGGCCTGTGCCCGGAGCGCGCGCAAGAGTTTCGCGACGGGAAGATACCTTTTCCGTCGGTGCGGGTAAACGCGAACACGATTCTAGATTTTTTCCCGCCGTCGTATTCGCACGCGGCACCCGGCGGAAACAACGTCAACCACATTGCACTGACGATCGCAAATTCGGCCGGCGAGATCCGTGCGTTTCTGCAAGCGCGCGGCATCGAAATCGTGCGGGAAATGACCGGAAATTTCGGCGCGCAAGGCGATGGGGCGCACGCCTTCCACGTGATGGATCCGGACGGCAACATGCTCGAACTGCAATCGTACGACGAAGGAGTACGCTAGATGGCAACCGATTTTCGCGACGGCAAAACGTTCCCGCGGCGCGGTCGATTGCCGATGGGACGCTATCTGTGGCTAGCGCGCGTTTTCGACAAGGCGCGTGCCCATGCAAACGGGAGGATCGGCGAATACATCTATCCGTGCCCGATCGATCAAGGCGTGATGCAGCTTTGGGGCGTTACGCCCGCGCAGTTCAACGAAGCCGTCGCACAAAGCCCGACCGACGACGCAATTTTGCGCTGGGCAGACAGCCGCATCACCGATGAAGCTGCGGACGCCGCCAACAGCTGGGTCTGCGTCGAGAAATTTGAAAATCTCGACCGGCAAGACCGCGAAGAAGAGGCGTTTTCCGAGTAGCCCCTAGAACGTCAGCGTCGCGTTGCTCGCACCGTTCGCCGAGGCGGTGATGGTCACCGGATTCGGACCGCAAGCGGGATCGAACGCGACGCCAATGGCCTGAGGCGAATTGAACGCGAGGTTTGCCGACAACGGCGGCGGACTGCTCCCTGCGCCGTTTTCGTTCTGATAAAAAGAGAACGCGATTTCGCACGATGAACCGGTACTCGACAAATTGATCTCGCCGTTGTACGGGACGGTTATAAGATTGCCCCAGCGATCGTACGCGTTTACCGTAAGCGCGAGATATTGAATCCCGGCGCCGGCCGCGCGGCTGGGGGCTGTCGGAAACGAAATCTGAATGCTGGCGATGCCATTATTCGATGGCGTTCCGAAAAGCGTTTTTCCCGTTTGCGTTCCTTCGCATCCGGTCGTCAGTGCGGCTAACAGCAAGAAAATGGCGAACGGCTTACATCCCATGTGGCACCCCTTCCGGTGGACAGGGACTTAGCGAGGGCTGCCTCGGCCGCCTCTAGGTCTTTGCTCCCATGCAAAGTTCCGGCACGTCAACGACAAACCGGACATCCAATTTTCCGGTCACAGGACGCGGACCAGGACGGCCCCAATGTCCCGCGCGATGAACCAACCCGCTCATTCCGACAATTCGAACGGCTCGGTCGTTCTGCGTCTGTCCGGTGAATACGATATCTCGCGTAAGGACGAATTGAACGCCGCGCTCAGCGCTGCTTACAACGCGACCGAAGCCATACTCGACGTGCGCGACGTCTCGTACATCGATTCCACCGCGATCGAATGTCTTATCCGCTTGAGAAAGCGAATGAGCGAGAACGGTTCCTCACTCATTCGCCTTGTGGGTCCAACCCGCCAAGTCCGCAAAGTTCTCCAGCTGACGGGATTGCATCAGGTTTTCGAATTGAGCGAAACTTCCGAGGACGTCCCGCTCGGCTAAACTCCGCTAGGTCGCGTCCCGAATGTTGCGTTTCGCTTTGTCGATTCCGGCTTTCACGTTCTCTTCCGTCTCGCGCGCGACCGAGCCCGCTTTCTCTCCCGGCGTCATGAGATCTCCGGCGCTTTCGCGCGTATCTCTTTCGGCGGCCGCGTTACCCCGGTGAATGCCTTCCTTCACCGCGTCGCGTACGTCGTCAACTGTTTTCTTGATTTCATTTGCCATGGAAACAGGGTACCCGGTGCCGGCTTTGAGTTAACTGAGCAAGCGGCCGTTATACCGGCGTTTGCAGCTTAACACCACGTCACCAGCGTTCGGTACGTCAGCGTGGAACGCCCATTTGCGGGCACGCGCAGGTTCCACGCGGCTGCCGATGCCGACGATTTGAAATGCTTGGCGCTCTCTTCGATGATGAGCCAATCTCCGGGAATCGGTTCTATGACCGAAACATCCTGCGGCGCGGGTTTCGCATTCGAAATCACGAATTCGTAGGAACTAATCGTCGAACACGACCCCTGCTGCTGGAATTCCGTTTGACGCTTGCGCGCGGTAACGTCGAATGAATCTCCCAAATGCAGCCGCGCCGTTTCGTTTCGGGGCGTGTGATCGAGTTGGTCGGAGCCGATGAACTGCGAGAGCCCTTGCCGATCGTTCTTGTACAAGCGCACGATGCCGGCGGGAAGCGGCACACCCAAATCGCCGCCGCGGTTCTCGAATGACAGATATATTCCGACCGGCAGACGTTGCCCCAGATCCGTTTGTCCGTTCTGGTAGTACGAAGCGTCGCCGCGCAACTCCAGCGTTTTGCGCACGGGAACATCGCGCGCCGTCAGAAGGGTAACTTGCTTCGTCTGCTTGTCCGCGATCGTCGTCGGGCGGTCGAACGAATACAAGTGGTACTCGAAGTAATTCTCCTGATGTACGCCTTGTGGTTGATAGCCGTTATATGAGGAAACGCGCGCGATGGCTCGAAGCGAGGTTACGTCGGGCGTACTCTGCGCGACGTTGACGTTTCCCGCGACCAGCTGCAGATGCGCGTTTTCGAACGATTCGCCGCTGGTATTAGAAAGCGTTACCAGGCCGGTCAGCGACATCTTGGTTTCATCCGGTGAGAGCACGCCGACGTAATCCGCTCGCCAGGTCAATCCGGCCGTGAGATAGCTCAAATCCAGCACTTGTGTGCCGGCTTTTCCGGCGTCGACGTCCAAATCCAACGTGGGCCGGTCGCGAAAATTGGCCGGTGACGCCGGAAAGGCAATGTATCCGCGCAGGCTCGTTTCGATGCGATCGCGGTACTGTAAGACGATCCCCCCGTTGGTGCTCAAAATCCGCGCCGGTTCGCGCGTATCGTGGCCGCCGGGAAAGCGAGCTTCGTGCACGATGGTGACTTCGCGGCCGACATACTTTTGCAATAGGGCCGACGGGTCGAGCAGATCGAAATCGAAATTCTGCTCCAGAACGTGAAGCGGTGCCGGCGCGGCCGGCGCTTCGAGTAACGCGGACGTCGCGTCCATTGACGCGCTCACATCCCGCCACGCGATACGGTTCAATCCTTGTGTCAGCGCGATCCGGCGCCGGTCGTGCACGAGCGCGGTTCCGCCGTTGTAAATCGTCAGGTTGACGCCGTCGCGATCCGCAACGGTGCTTGGGCGTTCGGCGACGTCCGCAACGACGCTTACCGCCGAAACGATGGTCATGAAACCGGCGAGCAGCATAGCAAAATAAAGGCGGTTCATGTCATCACCCTCGAGAAAACCGATGTTGCAGGAAAAACGATTGAATCGATCGCGGTGTGACGATCGATTGGCTCAGCCGCCCGCCATCGCTCCGACGATCAGCAGCGGCTCGGCGCCGTCCAGCACGGCTTGCGGCAACGGCGTGTCTATCGAATCGTGCGATAGATCGCGCCGGCACGCGAAGAAGCGTATGAACGGACGGCGTCGCCCGGAAGCCATGTCGCGAATCGTTCCGCGCAACACGGGATAGCGTTCCTCTATCGTATCGAGCACCGATCGCAGCGTCGTCGCAGAACGATCGTCGAGTGCGACTTCGCCGGAAACGCGCGCGAGCGTGCGCAAATGCGCCGGCAAGACGACGCGGATCACGCCAGCGTCTGCACCTCTACCGACAGGACCGCAGGCAAATCACGAACGATTGCCGACCAGTTGTCTCCGCCGTCGGCCGACGCGTACACCTGGCCGCCCGTCGTTCCGAAGTACACTCCGCACGAGTCGAGCGAATCGACCGCCATTGCATCGCGCAAGACGTTTACGTAGCAGTCGCGCTCCGGCAAGCCCGAAGCCAAAGCCTCCCACTCGTCTCCGCCGCTACGGCTGCGGAACACGCGCAACTTGCCGTCGATCGGATAGTGTTCCGAATCGCTCTTGATCGGAACGACGAAGATCGTTTCCGGTTCGTGAGCGTGCACGTCTATCGCAAAACCGAAGTCGGTGGGAAGATTGCCGCTTACCTCACGCCAGTTTTCACCCGCGTCGTCGCTGCGCATGACGTCCCAGTGCTTTTGCATATACAGGATTCCCGGCCGCGACGGATGCATGGCAATCCGGTGCACGCAGTGGCCGACCTCGGCGACGGGATCGGGGAGTTGCTCGGACTTCAAACCGCGGTTGATGGGGATCCACGTGGCGCCGGCGTCATCGCTGCGAAATGCACCCGCCGCGGAGATCGCGACGTACATACGATTTGCGTTCGCCGGGTCCAAAACAATCGTGTGCAGGCACATTCCGCCGGCACCGGGTTGCCAGGACGACCCGGTTTTGTGTTTGCGCAACCCCGAGAGCTCCGTCCACGTCGTTCCGCCGTCCGCCGATTTGAATAATGCGGCGTCTTCGACGCCTGCATAGACGGTATCGGGATCGGTGAGCGAGGGTTCGAAGTGCCACACGCGTTTGAATTCCCACGGGCGCGGCGTTCCGTCGTACCATTGGTGCGTTCCCGGAATGCCGTCGTAGACGAATTGATTTCCGGTAGCCTCCCACGTCTTGCCGCCGTCGTCGGATCGCTGCACGACTTGACCGAACCAGCCGCTGCTTTGCGATGCGTACAGCCGGTTCGGATCCGCGGCAGATCCTTTTACGTGGTAGATCTCCCAACCGCCGAAAAACGGTCCGTCGATTTTCCAATCGCGGCGCTTTCCATCCGCCGAAAGAACGAACGCACCTTTACGAGTTCCCACCAATACGCGAACGCCGCTCATAGTCAGTCTCCCTAGGGCTTTGGCGAGGCGTGTTTGTGCTGTGGTCACCGGTTGCCTTCACCCCGGAAGGTCAGACGAAGAGGCGTTCGATCTCATCGAAATCCAGGCGCAGCGGCGCATTTGAAGTTTCTTCAAACAGATTCGATGCAAGCACGCCTTTACGTTCCTGCAATTGCAGGATGCGCTCCTCGACCGTGCCTTCCGCGATGAGCTTGTACACGAACACGTGCCGCGTTTGTCCGATGCGGTGTGCCCGGTCGGTGGCCTGCCGTTCTACCGCGGGGTTCCACCACGGATCGTAGTGGATCACGGTGTCGGCCGCAGTGAGGTTCAGCCCGGTGCCGCCGGCTTTGAGGCTGATGAGGAACAGCGGAACCTCTCCGGCCTGAAATCGCTGAACGGGCAGTTGGCGATCGCGCGTGTCGCCGCGCAATTCCACGAAGGGGATACGGCGTTTGGCGAGTTCCGGTTTAATCAGGTCCAGCATCGACGTGAACTGCGAGAACAGTAAAACGCGCCGGCCGTCTTCGATCAGGCTCTCCAGCATCTCGAGCAGCGCTTCGAGCTTTTGCGACTCGCGCACGGCCGCGGCCGCCGGTACTTTCAACAAACGCGGATCGCAGCACACTTGCCGGAGTTTGAGTAACGCGTCCAGTACGACGATGCGGCTGCGTGCAAGCCCGCGCCGAGCGACTTCGTCGCGCACGCGCTTGTGCATTGCGAGCCGGATCGTCTCGTACAAGTCGCGCTGTTCGCCCGCCAGCTCGACCCGCTGCACGATCTCGGTTTTCGGCGGCAGTTCCGACGCGACGCGTTCCTTGGTGCGGCGAAGCAGAAACGGACGCAGACGCGAAGCGAGCGCCTTATGACGAATCACGTCGCCGCGCTTCTCGATCGGCGTTCGATACAGCCGCGCGAACCGCGAGCGTTCCCCCAGCAGCTGCGGCAGCGCGAAGGCATAGATCGACCAAAGCTCCTCGAGGTGATTCTCTATCGGCGTTCCCGTCATCGCGATTCGCTGACGCGCGCTCAGCTCGCGTGCGACCGACGCGGCTTTGGCGCGCGGATTCTTTATGGCTTGCGCTTCGTCCAGTACGGCGATCGACCACGTGCGCGCCGTCAAGTGTTCGGCGTCACGCGGCAAGAGCGCAAACGTCGTGAGCACGATGTCGCTGCCGTCGATCTCGTCTAGACGCTCCAGCCGATCGGCACCCGTCAACGAAAGAACGCGCAGACTCGGCACGAAGCGCGCAATTTCCGATCGCCAATTCGGAATGACGCTGGTCGGCGCGACGATCAAGACGGGCGCGTCAAGGCGGCCGGCCGCTTTTTCCACGGCAACGTGCGCGAGCAGCTGCACCGTTTTCCCCAAGCCCATGTCGTCTGCGAGAACTCCGCCGAATCCGTGCTGTGACAGCGTTTGCAGCCACGCAACGCCGTCTCGCTGATACGCGCGCAGCGTCGCCTTGAACGTGTCGGGAAGTTCGAGCGGTACGGTTCCGGCATCGATTAAGCGTTGCAGCAGATCGCGCGTCGCACTGGGCGTGCACCAATTCAGCGCCGACGTCTGTGCAAGATCTCCCAGCGAAGCGCCTTGCAGCGGCGACAAACGTAAGCGCCCTTCCGCCGTCAGCGCTTCGTCGGAATCGAACAGGTCGACCAGCGTAGCGAGCACGCGCGCAACGCGTGCTGCGGGCAACGCCACATATCCGCCGTTCGGAAGCCTTCCGATGATGGGTTCCGTCCGGCGAGCCAAAGCCGCAAGATCGGTACCGGCGTTCAAACCGTTTGAAGCCAGTGCGTCGACGATTATGGGCAGCAGCGGCACGCGCTTTCCGTCGACCATGATGCCGAGGTCGACCTCAAACCAGTGCGCCGACGTTTCGAAGACGTCACTTTCCCATTCGCCGTCCGCGTCCAAAATGGTATACGGAAAATCCTCGTCGATTTCGACGCGCCATCCGTCGGCGCGTAGTTGCGGCGCAAAGCCGGTCAGGACGCGGATCCATCCGAATTCGTCGCCGTACGGCAAGCGGAAGGAGTCACCGAGTGAAAAGAAGCCGAGCTTTTCCAAACGCGCCGCCGCGTGTTTTTCGAAGGCCGCGCGCCGCGGCCACACGGCAAGCCCTCCGCCCTCCGAAACTTGAAATTCGCGCAGGTCGTCTGCGGCGGTGACCCGATGATCCCCATACGCAAACAGCAGTTCCGCGGCGGCCGATTCGCGCGCCGACCGCAGACGAAGAACCGGTACCGGATTGCGATCGATGATGCGCAGGTGTACGTCGGATGACGGGCCGCCGGCGCCGGTGTTTGTAAATACATGCGCCAGTGCGACGCGCGCACGCCGTGCTTGTTCGGCCGTAAGTGCGGGCGCCGTTGCGATTGCAGCGGCCACATCCCGCTGCACCGGCACGTCGGCCGGCCCCGCAAGCAAGTGCTCCGCATCGACGTACCACAGAGGTGATGCGCCGATCAAGATCGTCGACGGCCGTTCCGCCAAGTGCGGCCGCTGGCGGCCGTCCGCGTGCGTTTCCCACACAATGCCGGCCGCCGTCACGTGTTCGCGCCGCAACGGCGGACTTTCGATCGTGCGCCAATGCAAACGCCCCGTAGCGATCAGCATTTCGAGGAGCGTTGCAAGTATGGGCGGCGGTACGTTGCCGAGTCCTCCGAGCAAACCGCTCGCGCTTACGAGCCGGCCGATGGCGCGGTCCGAAGCCGAAATTTGCTTGGCGCTTCCCGTCGAAAGATTGCGCAGATCGTACGGCCGCGCCGAACCTACGGTGCCGCTCTTGAGGACTGGCACGGCAAACGCCTGCAGTTCGAAATGCGGAACGTAGTAGCGCTCGCGTACGTCGGTTACATAGCGCACGTGATCGCGATCGAGCGGCGCCGGTTCACCGTTCGCAGACGAAGCGACGAGCTCGATCCAACTATCTACCGCGCCGTCGGCGGCGTCGCGCATTCGTTCGGGAAGCATCAAACCGTCGAACTACGTCGCAACGGTGCACGTGCCCTTCGCGCGTGCAAATATCCAGGAACTTTTAGCGGGCGATCGTCCCCCGGATTACCGTAAGCGAACGCGGTGCCGCTATGTACGTTGTGCCGCCGGGGAGCGATTCTGCCTGCAGGCCTTTGTCGGGGCTCGGCAGGTCGTCCGGTCCGTTGCCTGTCCAGCCGTATTGATCGCGTCCAAACCGGACGACGCGCACAGTACCGGTGAAGTGCGAAACCGCCGAGCCGTTTTGGAAATCGATCGTCACGGGACGAGCGACGTCGTCCTTGTTGACGATCAGCACGGACCACGTTCCGCCGGGACGCGCAAGCGCGTACGCGGTAACGAGCGCGTTGCGATTTCCTAAACTGCTCGTAACCGGATAGACGCCATGCGGCTGGTCACCGGGCAGCGCCCACTGCTGCGAGATCAGCTGAAGCGCATAGTACGCCGCGCCTTTCGCGCGCACGGTGAAATTCTCGTCGACGATGTACGGGTTGTACGCGCCCCACGAGTTGCAGCGCTGGTTGCGATCCAGCGGCTCCGGCTCGCCTTGGTAGTAGGTCATGTATGAGATGCCGGACGCGAGCGACGATCCCATAAAGTCGCCCGTCCACAGCGCGCCGTACACGCGCTGCGATGCCCCGGTGCCGTCGGGGGAAAAATTATTTTCGGTTTCCAGCATCGGCACGTTTCGCGGGAGGCCGTCGGCGTGCCACTGATCCACCATGCGGCGCACGAACGACGGTTCGTCGAGCAAATCGGCCTGCAACTGCGCACCGCGATCGCAGTTATGATACGGATAGTGCTCCCACGACATGAACGCCAGATCGTTCAAATGACCGCGGCGGGTAAGATAGGCGAGGAATCGATGCAGCCACGACGCGTCGCCCTGCGCGTTTCGCCATGCCGGCACGTCCTTGCTGACGCCTTCGAATATCGGACCGCCCAATTTCACGTTGGGATCCACGGCGTGAATCGCGTTGGCGAACTGCACGTAAAGCGCCGCATAATCTTCGGGAAGCGCGTATTGGCCGTCTACCTCCTCGCCCATCTCGATGTAGCGGATCGGGTATCCGCGCCTTTCCAAGTAGCGCACTTCATTTGCGGCGTTTTGCGGCGTGCTGTAGAAAACCGGCACGGGATAGATCGTCGGAAGGCCGCGCGTGATTCCGCTGCGCGCGATGACGTCTAAGCCGGTCTGATCCTGATCGCCGGCGACCTTGTCGGCGGCCGTATGCCACGGATCGTCCGAAGACGTCCACATCAGCGTTTGCCGGTGAGGATCCGGCTTGCAGTACACGGTACCGTGGCACGAGCCGGTCTTCGCACGAACGACCAAGTCGTGAAAACGCGCGCCGGCGTCGATCGTTCCTACGCCGATGTCTTGAATCGCGTAGCCTACGCAGTTGCGCCGGTCGCCGCTGCCGTGTGAATCGCACGTGTCCGACGAGGCCGTCATCAAAATGCGCACTGCGGTGGTTTTTACCGGAACGTCCGCGAGCTTGCGCACCGACGTTTTTCCGTCGCCGCCCGTAACGTCGCCGTTATCGAACGTGTGCCAATCTCCCGTATCCTGTTGAATCACCGCATCGCCGGTTCCAACCCAATACTGAATTTTGTACGCCGTCGCATACGGATTGGTCCACGCGATGCGTATCGCATCGATCGCAACGGGCGAAAGAAATTGCACGACGGCCCACTGCGGATTGGCCGAGTCCGGTTCGCCGGTATATGCATGCGTCAGATACGGATCGCTTTTCCAGTACGTATTCGGATCGCCGTCGTCGATGCGCGAATAGCCGTTGTCGTCGCCCTGATCGCGCGAGTCTCCGCGATGCGGCAAGCGATACCCGAAGGAATCGGTAATGGGCTGCGGTCCGGGATCCGGATTGCTCGTCCAATATCCGGATTGCGTCCGGGGATTGCTGAAGATGCCGGACGGATTCCACTGCCAGTCTTGAATGGAAAGCTCGGTATACAAGCGGTATGTCAGCGTACCGAGTCCGGTGCTGCGCATCAGCTTGACGCTCTGCGGCGAGTACAGGAGTGCGATTTTCCCCTTCGGATCGGAATCCACCGAGGTACCGAACGTCCGAACCGGCCGGATCGTCTGGATCCGGTGAGCGGTGTCCACGTGGATCGCGACGGGCGTTGTGACGAGTGCAAAAATCAGACCCAGCATTGCGACGGAGCCTCCGGCGGACTTTTTTTTACGAAGTACAATAAGTCGTTCGGGGCGTATTAGATGCCGGTCGCCGTGCGCCCTTGCGTCGACAACGGTACGCCGCAGTAATCGGCGGCCATCATCGCGGGGCGCACGATGTCTCGGCGTTCGTCGTCCAGCTGCGTTAGAAGCCACGCGGTACCGTATGCCTGCGGCGGCGGCGGGTCGGCCGCCGCGTGCGCGTCCGTGGCTTTCAATTGGGCAACTTCCGCGGTCATGCTGTTCCAGTAGCGGTAGCTGGTCATCCGGGGAGCAGCGAAGGACGCGTATTGATTCGTTGCGATACGTTCGACGTCCACGAGCGTTTGCACGCGTTGACGAAGGGCGTCGAGCGGCGGATCTTTTCCGGCCGGCATCCGTTCGTACGAAGCTTTCAATAACAAATCGGCGCGCGCGAGATTGTCGTACATCTGCGCGGAATACCAATCGAGGTTGGCCCGGGCCAAAATTAGTCCGGGGCTTCCGGGGTCGTCGGCGAGCATTTGCGCCTCGACGTACCGCCGCACGTTCGCATTCATGTCGGTGAACAGCGAATGATTGGCGCGCTCGATCGACAAAAACGGCACGACCATCGACTTTACCGCCCAGCAAAGCGGCGTTACCCGCACGTTGGCGATCGTCTTCGAACCGGATAAACGTACCGACACGGACGAGGCAGTCCCCCAGGCGCCGCTCGCGGCTTGCGTCCACCACGTACCATCGGACCCGAATTGCGCGAACGTAAACGACGTGTTTCCGTACGCAATCTTGCGCACTTCATAATCGTCGGTGCCGACCCAAACGTCGTGAAGCGGCGATTGAAACCGCTGCGGCGCCCGCGGTGTCAGCACCAAATGATACACGCTCTTGCCGTCGATCGTGTCCGGCGCCGCGAACGAGACATCGAAAGAACCCGGCGGGTCGCGGAACGGATCGTGCGCGTCGTCGAAAAACAATCGCGTGCCGTCCGGAGCGGCGCATCCCGCCGACACCGTCCCGTCCGCCGCCACGATGCAAGTCCGGCGCACTTGCCGCGCACCGGGCGCCGCCGGCGCGACGTCCAGCGTCCAATCGACGGATTCGGGCAGCCGGCGCGCTTCCCACGCCAGCGCGGCCTGGGCCAACACCGCCTGCGGGTCGGGCCCTGCGAAGGCGCTCGCAAGCGCCATGGCCAGAATGTCCAGCACGTCGGGATCCTTTCGCTCCTCTTATCGTAGTACCACGCGCAGCCTGTGGAAAGCGTGACGCCGCACTTTAACCACTTGCACAAAGGCAGCCCCCGCCTGTTGTGTAACCGTTCAGCCTACAGCCGCGATAGCCGTAAGGAGTGCCGAACGAAAAAATGCCGAGCGAATTGCGTGAATTCCTGACGCTGCCCTATGGTGAACTCGAAGATCTGAACCTGCGTGCCAAGCATCAGCGCAAAGAACGCGTCTCCAACGGAAAGATCCAAGAAGAACGGCTGAAGTATTTAACGGACGAACACCGGATCAAAGCAGTGACGGTGCTGTTCAGCGATCTGGAAGGCCGTTTGCATATGTTGGATTACGACAAGAAGTTCTTGTTGAAATCCTACGACAATCTGACTTTCGACGGATCGTCTATCCGCGGCTTTACCGCGCAGCGCGAGAGCGATTTGCGGTTGGCGCTCGACTGGGCGTCGTTTTATTGGGCGCCGTCCGACATCTTCGGCCCGGGAAAGGTGCTGGTTTTCGGCGACGTGCTGGATCGCCAGGGCGCCCCGTTTACCGCCGACATTCGCGGATTGCTGAAGAAGCTCGCGAACCAGTATTACGAGCAGGACGGCTACGCGCTGAACGCCGCCAACGAAATCGAAGGCTTTTTGTTCAACGGTTTGGACGCCGAACAGCGCTATCACGAAACGGGCAAGTTCGAATATGTAAACACCGGCGGCTACTACCACTCGCTGCCGGGAGATCCGCTGCGCACGTTCATCGACACGGTGGCGGAAGTGCAGCGCGCGATGGGATTTCAAAACGAAAAAGATCACCCCGAGGTGGCTCCGTCGCAATTCGAGATCAATTACAACTACGGCGACGCGGTAGGTGCGGCAGACCAGATTCAGTTGTACAAGTTGATCTGCCGGCAAGTAGCGACGCGAATGGGTATGACCGCCTCGTTCCTTCCCAAACCGGTCGTTGGTGTGAACGGCAGCGGCATGCACACGAACATTTCCGTCAGTAAGAAGGACAAGAATCTCTTCTGGGATCCTTCCGGCGAAGAGAATCTGAGCGAGTTGGCTTGGACGTTCGTCGATCGCATTTTGACGCACGGAAACGACGTCTGTCTGATGCTCAACGCCAGCGTGAACTCGTACCGCCGGCTCGATCCGCATTTCGAAGCTCCGAATCAAATCAAAGCGTCGGCCGTCGATCGCGGTTCGATGGTGCGCATTCCGATCGGAAACGAACGCAGCGCCCGTATCGAAGTGCGCTCCGTCGCTCCGGATGCGAATCCGTACATGGTGATGCTTGCCGTCTTCAAGACCGGTTTGGAAGGCAGCATCAGCTCCGAGCGCGATCTGCGTCAAGCCGAGCGGTATTTGCCGGACAACATTTATGACGCGTTGTCGAATTTCCGCGGCGCGGCCTGGACGACCGAACTGCTAGGGTCCGACGTCAAAACGCGCTATGCCGACTTGAAGCAGGCCAGCGCCGACCGTTGCCCGCGCCTGTTGGGCACGTTCGTCAAACCTCAAGAAGTGCAGTACCACCACGAAGTCTACAACCAGTATCTCTGGAATCTGTTTTAGGTTCAGCGGCAAAGGTCTCGCCGAGGGGGGACGCGGCGTGCGGCATCGTAACGGCGCGGCATGGAAATGCCGCAAACCGGAATCTTTGCCCTCGGCGACGCCGCACATATTTTCTTGGAGTTGTCCGCCGAACCAAACGTTTCTTCGACTGAACTTGTAAAGACCGTTTCGCGGATTCACGAACCGCGCACGACCGTCGGCGGAGTGAATCTCGTCGTGGGTTTTCGCCCGGAACTTTTGCGCGAGGCGGCGCCGGAAGCGACGCCGGACGACGCGGCGGGATTCGATCGCGCAATGACCGGACCGGACGGCTTCACGATGCCGGCAACGCAATCCGATTTGTGGTTGTGGTTTGCGGGTGCGTCGTACGACATCGTTTGGGACAGCGCTTCGTATGCCTTGGACGTCCTGCGCGGCATCGCGACGCTGGATCGCGAACTCGACGGCTGGGCATACCGCCACAGCCGCGATCTCACGGGCTTTGAAGACGGAACGGAAAATCCGACACTGCTCGAGGCGCCGGGCGTTGCGATCGTTCCGCAAGGACGTCGCGGTACGGGCGCGAGCATCTTGCTCTTTCAACAGTGGCGCCATGAAAAATCGTGGCTCGATTTATCGGACGGCGAACAAGAGGCCGCAATGGGGCGGACCAAAGCCGACAGCACGGAGCTCGATGAAGAACGCATGCCGCCGGATTCCCACGTGGCCCGAGCTAAGGACGTCGTGAACGGCGAAGAGCGCAAAATCTTCCGGCGAAATCTTCCGTATGGCAACGTCGTCGATTACGGAACGATCTTCATCGGATTCTCCGCCGAGCAGTCGCGCCTGCATCGTATGCTCGCGCGTATGGCCGGCATCGAAGACGGTATCCGCGATGCGATCACGCGCTACACGACGCCGCTGACCGGCTCGTACTACGTGATTCCGCCGGTGAGCACGTTACAGGCGTTCGAATAGCGCGGCGATCCGGACTATGCCGCAAAGCTCACAGACCCAGCATCTCTTTGATAACCGCGACGCCTTCGGGCGAACGGGCCGTTATTCGCAGCGTTAGGCGATCGCCTTGCGGTAATTCAAAATCGATCCACCTGCAGCATGTTTTTTCCGCGTCGACGAGTGTCTGCACGTCGCTCAAAATCTGCGCACCGGCACGCAGCGTTAAAACGAACCCGCCTTCGCATTCGCCGCGCTCCTCAACGGCCGTCCGAACCAATTCTTGCCACTCCGAGCTACGTTCGAGTTTCTCAGCAGCGTCGAGGGTGCAGATTATTGGTGTTTGTTCTTGCATTTGACGAGCTACCCCGAAATCAACGTGAATGTGGTGTACGCCGCGGAACCGATCCAGCCGGCTGCCGACACGATCGTGAATGCCAGTGCCATGCGAAACGGCAGCTTGCGTGACGACCGTTCTACTTGCGAGAGGCGGTAAATGCTGTACGCAAGCCCGAGTGCCGAAAGAAGCAGCGCGACAGGAGCAAACGGACGAAGCGACGCCATGAATGCCGTGCCGGCACTCCCCAGCAGCAGTACGAGCGCAGGTCCGAAGATGGCCCAGCACGTTGCGCACGTAAGAGCGCTAAGGAGGTGGGACAGAAATGAGAGCGCCGTGCAGCTCACGATGCTCAGCGTTCCTCGTCCCGTAAATTGAACCGTTTTCATGGCGCGAGCGTACAACTTAAAGTACGCTTGAAGTCAAGGAGCGGCGCGTGAAAATCGGTCAAGTCGCAAAAAGTGCCGGCGTAACTGCCTCGGCAATCAGATTTTACGAAGCGGCGGGCCTCTTACCCAAGCCCGAGCGCAAGAACGGCGTCCGGACGTACGGCGCGGAAGCAGTCGAACGCATTCGCATCTTGAAATTTTTTCGCAGCGCGGGCATTCCCGTGCGGGCGCTGGCGCCCGTGCTGTCGGGCGACGACCTGGGAGCAGCGCAGAGCACCGCCGCCGTTCGCCGGCGCATCGCCGATCTCGACCGCATCATCGAAGAAGCACGCGCCATGCAGGCGCGCCTGCATGAATTGTTGGAGTGTACATGCGCCGGAAATAGGCAACGTTGCGTGATATTCAAGACAGCCGTGTAGAACAGCGGTGCGGCCCGAGCGCCCGTCGAAATTGCCGACGCGATGGGGTCCTATGCCGCCGGCCAGCGAGCGCGAAAGAAGGTCGGGCGTTCTTCCCATGCCCGCGTCAGTTTGGCGCCGGGCCGCGACCCTATAGGCGTCATCCGGCAGCAAAACGAGCAGCGCATCTCGTGGCTCGTGCCGCTGCGAATCGAACGTATGTCACGGTCGCCGTTCGCATTTTTTCGGGGAACCGCTGCCGTCATGGCTGCCGATCTCGCGAACACACCCGCAAGCGGCTCCATCGTGCAGGCTTCCGGCGATTGCCACCTGGCGAACTTCGGCCTCTTTGGAACGCCCGAACGCAACGTTATTTTCGATCTCAACGACTTCGACGAAACGCTCCCCGCGCCGTGGGAATGGGACGTCAAACGTTTGGCAACCAGCGCCGTACTCGCGGCCCGCGAACTCGGCGCGAATGAAAAAGAATCGCGGCGCGCAGCGCTGGAAGCGGTTCGCGCGTACCGCTTGCATATGCGCGAACTCTCTCACGTATCGCCGCTCGACATCTGGTTCCGCCGCGTGGATGCGGGCATGTTTTTAGCGGTGCTCAATCCGCAGCAAGCGCGTTCGATCGAACGCAAACAGCGCGACGCGGCGCTTCGCGGCGAGCATATTCCGCCGGCGTACGTGGCCAACCGCAGCGGCAAGCTGCGCTTCGTTGAAAATCCGCCGCTGCTGCACCATTTGCCCCATAACGACGTGCTGCGTGGACGGGCGCGCGAAGGTTTGCGCAAGTATCAGGCGTCACTACGGGACGATACGCGGGTACTTTTCAGCCGTTATCACCTGCGCGACGCGGCAATTCGCGTTGTCGGCGTCGGCAGCGTCGGCACGCATTGCGCGATCGTCCTGTTTCAAGCGGGCCCCGCGGATGCGCTGATCTTGCAGATGAAGGAAGCCGGACCGTCGGTTCTGGAGCCCTTCGCAGGCGCAAGCCACTATGCTAATCACGGGCAACGCGTCGTCGCAGGGCAACGGCTGATGCAGGCGGCGAGCGATATGTTTCTGGGGTGGATTGCCCTGGAGGGCGGGCAGCATTACTATTTGCGCCGTTTTCGCGATCGCAAAGCAAACGCCAATCTCGAACGGCTGCAAACCAAAGAGCTTCACGAATATGCATCGCTCTGCGGTGCGACGCTCGCCTTGGCGCACGCGCGTTCGGGCGATCCGGGGTTCATGGCGGGCTACATGGGCGCTAGCGCGCGGTTCGAAGAGGCCCTTGCCGAGTATGCGGTCGGATATGCCGACCAGGCCCAAGCCGACTACGGCACCTTTATGAAGGCTTTGAAGGAGGGCGGCCCGTCCAGCCCTTTGCCGGCGCAGGCGCTGTCGTGATCGAACGCGCGAGAAGGATCAGGCAAAGGGGGTAGCCAGTCCGCCTGCGACCCGGTATACTCGTAGCGTTTTCGCCGGGGCATGCCCCGGTCAAATCCAAGCCCTCAGGCTTGGTAGTGGCGCGCGTTGGGCGCGTCACTTCGCTAGGGTCACACGCGCTTTGCGATGTGGCCGCAACCACCTAGTGAAAGGACATAGCGTGGCGACCAAAACCAAGCGCGCCGTCAAAGACCGGCGGCCCAAGCGCAAACCGTGTAATTTCTGCGCCGACAAGGTGATGGACATCAATTATAAGGATGTCGGGCGGCTCAAGAAGTTCGTTTCAGAGCGCGGCAAGATTCTTCCGCGCCGCATCTCCGGCAACTGTGCCAAGCATCAGCGCATGCTGACCATTGCGGTCAAGCGCGCCCGCGTCATTGCGTTTCTCCCCTTCGTCACGGAGTAGACCGCACGACGTGAAACTCATACTTTTGACCGACGTCAAGGCGCTCGGCAAGAAGGGCGAGGTTGTCGACGTCGCCGAGGGCTACGCGCGCAACTTCTTGCTTCCGCGCAAGCTTGCAACGGAGGCCAACAAAGGCGCGATGACGATGCTGGACGAGCAGAAGAAAGCACGCGCCAAACGCGAAGCCGCTCAACTGGTTGAAACTCAAGAGCTTGCCAAGTTGTTGGAAAGCAAACCGGTGGCCGTGCGCGCCAAGGCGGGCGGCAACGGCAAGCTGTTCGGAGCGGTGACGAACGCCGATATCGCCGACGCGATTACGCAAGCGTTTTCCGTGTCCGTGGACAAACACAAGATTGAAGTGAAGAACGCGATTAAAGCACTCGGGACCTATCCGGTCGAGATTCGCCTCGGCAAGAACGTCGTGGCCAAAACGACCGTAAGCGTGGTGGCCGCGTAGCGGGCGGCACTCCAACATGGCCGCCGGTGAAAATCGATATGTCGCGCGCTTTCGCCGCAAATTCAGCAGCGAAGACGAAACGAGCCGTTATGTGTCGGCGCTCTACGATGTTCTTGCGAGCACGATAGGCGCCGACAAACTCGTTCTGCGCGCGGGCAAAATGAACGCGCTCAAAATGATGCGCTCGCAAGCGCTGCCCGATCGCGTGTGCGCACTGGCTCGCCTCGTGCACGAAGATCCCACGCTCGAACGGGTCACCGGCAGAGCGAATACGCGCCGCGTCATCACGGAGATCGAAGAGCGCTTAGCGGATCTGATCGCGCAAAAAAGCGTCGAAGATTCGATCGAGCGCAAGATCAATTCGAAGATGATCGAGCGCCATCAGGACTACCTGAAAGACCTCAAGCTCGAGGCGCTGCGCGAGGATTCCGGTCCGGAGACGCCGGCCACGCAAAAGAAGCTCGAAGAACTCGATCAACTCAGCGCGCGCGGTCTGGCAGCGTCCGCGCTGGCACTGCTGCGGCCGCAGTCGCTCAAGGAAGTCGTCGGTCAAGAAACCGCGATCCGTTCGCTGCTCTCCAAGATTTCGTCGCCCTATCCGCAGCACGTGATTCTGTACGGACCGCCGGGAGTCGGTAAAACGACCGTCGCGCGGCTGGCGCTCGAAGTGGCAAAAGCGCGTGCGTATACGCCCTTCAAGAAGGACGCGCCCTTCGTAGAAGCCAGCGGGACCACGCTTCGCTGGGATCCGCGCGAAACCACCAATCCGCTGCTGGGCAGCGTTCACGACCCGATTTATCAGGGAAGCCGGCGGGAATTCGCGGAGAGCGGCATTCCCGAGCCGAAGCTGGGTTTGGTGACGCGCGCGCACGGCGGCGTGCTGTTCATCGACGAAATCGGCGAGATGGACCCGTTGCTGCAAACGCGCCTCCTCAAGGTGCTGGAAGACAAAAAGGTCACGTTCGAATCGTCGTACTATGACGAAAGCTCGCCGCACATCCCGGCATACATCAAGCAGCTCTTTTCGAAGGGCGCGCCGGCCGATTTCATCCTGATCGGAGCGACGACGCGCGAGCCCGAAGACATCGATCCCGCTATTCGGTCGCGAGCCGCGGCGGTGTATTTCGAGCCGCTCACGCAGCATCAAATCGTTTCAATCGTGAACGGAGCGATAAAACGTTTGGGTGCCAAGGCGGCGCGCGGCGTGGCGCCGCTCATCGCGTCGTACACGATCGAAGGCCGTAAAGCCGTGCAAATCGTCGCCGATGCATACGGCCATGCATTGTACCGGCTGCACGGGTCCAAAGCGACGGTGGAGCAGCACGCGGCGGTTACCATTACCGAGGACGACGTCGCCGACGTCGTGCAATCCGGGCGGTTAGTGCAACACACGCTCGTCAAAGCCCGCGGTACGCGCGAGATCGGCAAGACGTTCGGCCTGGGCGTTCTTCATTATCTGGGCAGCATCATCGAAATCGAAGCCGTGGCTTTCGGCGCGAGCACTCCGGGCAAGGGCAGCGTGCGGTTCAACGACGCCGCCGGCGCGATGGCGAAAGACAGCGTTTTCAATGCAGCGGCGGTATTGCGCGCGGTGACGGGTTTGGACACCGCCAACTACGATCTTCATATCAACGTGATCGGCGGCGGAAATATCGACGGCCCGTCGGCGGGATTGGCGATCTTTCTCGCGCTGTACTCAGCGCTGACCAAAACGCCGCTGCCCCAGGACGTCGCGATCACCGGAGAATTGTCGATTCAAGGCATGGTTCGGCCGGTGGGCGGAATCGTCGAAAAACTGTATGCTGCGCGACAAGCGGGTATGCGAGCGATCTTGCTTCCGAAAGAAAATATGCGCGAGATCGACCGTTCCCTAGCGGGAATCGACGTGATTCCAATCGCCTCGATCGACCAGGCGTTTCGCGCGCTAACTCTCCACAAGAAATCCACAAGGCGGGCGGTGCGCACGCGGCGCAGTAGTTCCGCTCGCCCATGAGCATACCCAGCCTTGCCGTAGTCGATCGTATACCGCCGCAAAACCTCGAGGCGGAAATGGCACTCATCGGGTCGGTACTCGTCGATCGCGAGATCATGGGCATCGTCAGCGAGATCGTGCGCCCCGACGATTTCTATGCGCACGTGCACGAATCGATCTTCGCCGTGCTGCAGCATTTGTACGATCGCGGCGAACCGCTCGATAAAATCACGGTCGCGGAAGAACTCAAGCGGCGCGGCGACTTAGAGAACGTCGGCGGACTTCCGTATTTGACGTCGCTGATGGATACGGTTCAAACGGCCGCATCCGCTGCATATTACGCGAAGCTCGTGCGCGAGAAGTCCGTGCTTCGCGGACTGATTCACGCCGGAACGCGCATAACGCAGCTCGGGTACGAACAAGAAGAAGACGTCGACGGCGCGCTCGACAAGAGCGAACAGATGGTGTACGAGCTGGGCAATCGCCAACTTCACGGCGATTTCACGCCGGTCAGCCGTTTGCTCAAACCCGCATTCGAACACATCGACAAGCTCTTTCACAACCGCGGCGGCCGGACGGGCCTCACAGCGGGTTTCAGCGATATCGACGAGATGACGACGGGATTCCAGCCCGGCAATTTCATCATCGTCGCGGCTCGTCCCGGTATGGGCAAGACGTCCTTTGCACTAAATATGGCCGTCGCCGCCGCTCGCGAAGAAAGCGCTCCAATCGCCTTTTTCTCGCTTGAAATGTCCAACGACGAGCTCGTTCAGCGTCTGATTTGCGCTGAAGCGCAGATCAGCATGCACGACATGCGCCGCGGCAACATCAAGAACGAACACTGGGAAAAGATCTCCGACGCGATGGGCGAGTTGAACGAACTCGGCATCTACCTGGACGACGCGGGCGGACTCTCGGTTTCGGAGATCCGCAGCCGGTGCCGCCGGCTGAAATCGGGCCATGGATTGTCGGCCGTGTTCATCGACTATTTGCAATTGCTTCGTCCGGGAGTACTGAGCAAGGGCGCAAACCGGAACGAAGAACTCTCGGAGATCTGCCGTACGTTGAAGACGACCGCGAAGGATCTGCAAGTCCCGATCATCGCCCTCGCGCAGTTGAACCGCGGCGTTGAAGCGCGCACGGATAAACGGCCGATGCTGAGCGATCTGCGCGACTCCGGCTCGTTGGAACAAGAATCGGACATGGTCGCGTTCTTATTCCGCGAAGGCTACTATCATAACGAGGTGGCAGAACCAGACTTGACTGAATTCATCGTCGCAAAACACCGCAACGGGCCTACCGGTACCGTCAAACTGCGGTTCATCCGTGAATACACGCTCTTCCGCCCGTACGCCGACGCGTCGCACTATCCGCGCCCATGACGATTCGCATAACGCATCTGAGCCTTGGCGTAAGCGACCTGGGCGAAACCGAACGGTTCTATCGCGACGTGCTTCAGTTGCCGGTGGAGCGCGACGGCGACGATCTGTGCGTGCGTTGGCCGGAACTAGAAGTAACCTTCACCGAAAATCCTCCGTCCGCGCGCGGCAAATTCCATTTCGGATTTCGCGTGGAAAGCGCTTCCGAAGTGGACACATGGGCGAAGCGTCTGCGCGAGCAACACGTGCGCGTTCTCGGGGAGCCGATCACTGAGAACGGCGAGCGCAAGTTCTATTTTCTCGATCCGGATCAGTACGAGATCGAGATTTACAGCGAATAGCCGCACGACTAGAACCGAGGCTTCGCGCTTGTCATGGTGAGGTATCGAACCACGCCGAGGTATCGAGGCGCTTTCCCCCTTCGATTCCTCGGGGTGGTTCGATACCTCACCATGACAAACGATTTACGCCGCTAGCGCAAGCTCGACATCAGCTCCGACCACTGCTCGCGCGACAGACGCAGCTCGTCTTCGTCCAGTTTCGCGAGAGGCTTAGCCGGAAGCCGTTCGCGCGTACACAGATCGCGCGCGGATGTGTCGACGTACAGCAGGCCGGTGACGAGTTCGCCGCGGTCGCGCGCCTCGTGCATCACGCGAAGCGCCGAAATGCGATCGGCCGGATCGTAATCGACGTCGAGTTTACGCAGCAGCACGCGGTTGCCGTCGTCGAAAACGATCTCTTGCACCGTTCCGGGCTCGTAATCGACCGTGATTTCCTGGGTTCCGACGATGAAATCGGGCGTGTGCAGCATCGCGTGATGTTCTTTGACGTAGGCGTAGCTCTTCGTGGACCCTTCGTGGTCGTTGAACGTTACGCAGGGGCTGATTACGTCTAGCACGGCAATTCCGCGATGCGAAAACGCCGCCTGCAGCAACGGGATCAACTGTTTGCCGTCGCCGGAGAACGAGCGCGCAACGAACGTCGCGCCGAGCTCCACGGCCAGACCGCAGACGTCGATGGTTTCGAACTCGTTTACCTGTCCTTTTTTCAAGACGGAACCGCGATCGGCGGTAGCCGAAAATTGGCCTTTGGTGAGCCCGTAGCAGCCGTTGTCCTCGATAATGTACGTGCAGTCGACGTTGCGGCGGATCAAATGGCAGTATTGCCCCAAGCCGATGCTGGCCGTATCGCCGTCGCCGCTGATGCCGAGCACCATGAGCTCGCGGTTCGCGAGCTTCGCTCCCGTCGCAAGCGAAGGCATACGCCCGTGCACGCCGTTGAAACCGTGCGCGCGTTCCACGAAATATGCCGGCGTCTTGGAAGAGCAGCCGATGCCGCTCATCTTCGCCAGTTTGTACGGATCGACGCCGTAGTCGTACAGCGCCTTGATCAGGTTGTTCGTAATCGAGTTGTGCCCGCATCCCGCGCAGAGCGTGCTCGCTAATCCTTTATAGACGTCGCGCGTTAGACCCAAGCGGTTTACGGGTGCCGATGGTGTGTCCGTGCTCATACCAGAATTCCTTGCAGTTCTTCGACGATGACCGATGCATCGATCGGTACGCCGTTGTAATGACGGATGGAGAAAACGCGCTCGGCCAACGTACCCGGAAGCTCCGCGCGCAGAAGCCCGAACAATTGTCCGTCGCGATTTTGCTCGACGACGTAGACGCGATCGTGCTGCTCGATAAACGTGGTGAAGTTGGTAGTGAAGGGCAGCGCTCGCACGCGAAGATAATCGGTCTCCACGCCGTTTTCGCCGAGAATATCGCGCGCCTCCACGATTGCGTGGTGCGTCGTCCCGTACGCGATGATGCCGATACGCGCTCCGCGCTCTTCGATAACCGGCTGCGGAACGGCGAAACGCGCGCTTTCGTGCTTACGTACCAGGCGATCCAAATTGCTCTTGAACACATCCGGATTTTCGGAATACTTCGCTTCGTCGTCGTGTCCCGAACCGCGCGTGAAGTATCCCGCGGAAGGATGCTCGGTGCCGGGCAGCGTGCGGTACGGAATACCGTCGCCGTCGACGTCGCGATAGCGGCCCCACGACTGCACGCGCACCAGCGCGTCGGCGTCGAGAACTTTTCCGCGGTCGAACGGCGTTTCGGGGTACGCGAGCGGCGGGGTCATCCAGAGATTCATCCCGAGATCCAAATCGCTCAGCACGAAAACCGGGGTTTGAAACCGGTCCGCAAGGTCGAACGCCTGCATCGCAAATTCGTACGCTTCGGGAACCGTCGCCGGCAGCAGGACGATGTGCTTCGTATCGCCGTGCGAGAGGGTGTAGGCAAAACTTAGGTCGCC
This sequence comes from Vulcanimicrobiaceae bacterium, assembly GCA_035938175.1. Classification (GTDB taxonomy): domain Bacteria; phylum Vulcanimicrobiota; class Vulcanimicrobiia; order Vulcanimicrobiales; family Vulcanimicrobiaceae; genus DASRDE01. The sequence goes on along the minus strand of DASZHD010000036.1, from coordinate 47,577 downwards.
CTGCAGCGTTCGAGTTGGAAGCCCAGTCGACGGGCCGGCGCGTTGAATGTCGAAAATAACGCCCGGAATCTCCGCATAATAGCCGAGACCCGCAAACTCCGCCATCAACGAAAGACCGGGACCCGACGTCGACGTCATGGCCCGAGCGCCCGCCCATGCGGCACCGAACACCATGCCGATCGCCGCCAGCTCGTCTTCGGCTTGCACGATCGCCGCGCGGCGTTCGCCGGTTTGCGGATCGGTGCGATAGCGATCGCAGTACGCGATGAACGATTCGCATAGCGAAGACGACGGCGTAATCGGATACCATGCGGCTACCGTGCATCCGCCCATGACGCAGCCGAGCGCGGCCGCGCTGTTTCCGTCCATCAGCAGCAGCTGATCGGTATTGCCCTGCATCGGCTCGACGGCGTACGTGTCGGCTTTCGTGAGATTTTCGTCCACATAACGCATGCCGAGGCGAACCGCTTCCATATTCGTGTCGACAGCTTTGGGTTTACGCTTGAACTGCGATCGCAGCGCCGCTTCCACGTGCGTTTCCGCGATGCCGAGCAGACGCGCGACGACGCCGACGTAAATCATATTGGTCAGATACTTGCGCAGCGCGCCGTCCGAAACGTGTTCCTTGGCCAGTTTTGCGAACGGCACCGCATAGTACGTCACATCGGTGCGTGCCGCGGCGCCGACCGAATACGCCGCCTCGTGGATGACTACGCCGCCGGCTTTGACGTCCCGTACGTCGCTGTGCCACGTCGCGGGATTCAACGCGACCATGATATCGATATCGCGCGAGCGGCACTGATAGCCGCGAGGCGAGACCCGCACGTCGAACCACGTCGGCAACCCCTCGATGTTCGACGGAAAAACGTTTTTCGGCGCGACCGGAATGCCCATGCGGAAAATGGCGTTGGTTAAAACCAGATTCGCCGATTGGCTGCCCGAGCCGTTGACCGTTGCCGCGCGAATTGTAAAGTCGTTTACGCTGCTCACTACAGGCATCTTCTGGAAATCGAGTGGCTAACCTATGCCCTGCTCGATATACGCTCGCGAAAGATGCACGTATTCCTGGGCACTGATCTCGATCCACGTCGCGGCTTCGCCGGCGATCGGCTTTTTCACCGCGGCGGGAGCGCCTGCAGCCAGCACGCCGGGCGGTATTTGCGCTCGCTCGCCGACTACGCTTCCGGCTGCAATGAGCGACCCTTCCCCGACGACCGCGCCGCCCAATACGACCGCGTTGCTGCCGATCAGCGCGCGGCGCCGGATATCGCAGTCCTCCATCACCGCGCAGTGGCCGACCGTGACGTCGTCGCCGACGACGGTTTGGCCGTGTTCGCTGACGTGCAGCACGGCATTGTCTTGAATCGAGGTGCGGGCGCCGACACGTATCGGGCCGTTGTCGCCGCGCAGGACGGCACCGAACCAAATGCTGGATTCCGGGCCGACTTCGACATCGCCGATCAGGACGGCATTGGGCGCTATGAACGCGCTGGGGTGCACGACCGGCGTGCGTCCGCGGTACTCAATGATCATCGTTATCCTCCGCCGAAGCCGATTCTCATGCACCGGCACAACACCCCGCTGCGCGGCGTGAAGGCAACGCCTCGGCCGAAACCGGGAGACGCGCAGTACACTGCCGTCAACTACGATTACGCCGGCCGGACCGGACACATTCACGAAGTCGTTACAATCAACGGCCGGGAGCTCGCAAAGGTCGGTTTTGACGACCGTAGGATAGTATACTATCTGCTCGAAGATCTCGAATTAGACGAATCTGCAAAGCGCGGAACGTTTCACGATCGTAAAGACGAGTAGCGTTACAACCTTTTAACTCCGCGTTTACGGCGTCCTTAGAGCCTTCGCTCGCTTGGACTGCGAACTATCAAGGCCGGATGTCAGTCGGAGTGATCGCGGCTATTATCGCTGTGGTGCTCGCGTTTGCAGCTCTTGTAAGCGTGCATCTTTCGCATGTCCGCTCGCGCCGCGAAAAGCAAAGATTACTGGACGATTATCGCCGCGCGCAAACGGTTTCACGCGAAAACGAAAGCCGGCTGCGCTTTCTGCTCTCGCAAGTACCCGCACTGCTTTGGACGGTCGATCGCGAAATGCGAGTAACGTCGATGGCCGGTGCGGCGCTCGCAGACCGGGAATTGCAGCAAGAACACGCGGTCGGCATGGGAATCGACACGCTGATCCCCGATGAAGAGCATCGCCACGCCTCGCTGGACGCATTGCGCCGCGCGATCGAAGGTGAAGCGGTGCGCTACGAGTCGCGGCAAAACGGACGCTGGCTGCAAAGCGACGTCGAGCCTTTGCGCAATGAAACGGGCGAAGTAGTCGGTGCCGTCGCCGTGATGCTCGACGTCACGGAGATCCGGGAGAACGCCGAACAGTTTGCCCGTCTCGCACGCCAAGACGCATTGACCGGTCTGCCTAACCGCCTCGCGCTTGCGGAACGTTTGCCGGATATGCTCTCGCATGCGGTGGAGAACGACGAATCGCTCGCGGTGTTGTTCGTCGACGTCGACCGCTTCAAGACGATTAACGATACGCTCGGACACCGCACCGGTGACGTGCTGCTCAAAGACATTGCCCAGCGTCTGCAGACCCGTATCGACGCGAAGGCGACGATCTTCCGGCCGGGCGGCGATGAATTCGTCGTCGTGGTTCAATCGATAAAGCACAAGCGTACCGTCGCTTCCGTCGCGATGGACGTGCTCAACGTCTTCGCGGACGCGTTCGATATCGACGGCCGCGAATTGTTCGTTACGGCGAGCGTAGGGACCAGCATCTTTCCGCAAAACGCCGAGACGCCTGACGAGCTCATCGCATTTGCCGACTCGGCGATGTACCGCGCCAAAGAATCCGGGCGTAACAATGCCAAGTTCTACGACGGCACGATGCACGCGCACGTGCTGGAGCGCATGGGTCTGGAACAAGATCTTCGCCAGGCGCTGGTACGCAACGAGCTCACGATGCTGTATCAACCGGTCGTGGACGTGGCGACGCGGCGCATCATCGGCGCCGAAGCGCTGCTGCGCTGGTGCCACCCGCTGCTGGGCGAGCTGCTGCCGAGCGCGTTCGTGCCGATTGCCGAAGAGACCGGCATCATCGTCGACATCAGCCGCTGGGTGCTGCAGCAAGCGTGTTCGGCCGCAGCCGCAATTCGATCCAGTTTGGCGCCGGAGTTTCGCATTGCGATCAATCTTTCGCCGCGCGACTTCTACGAGTCGGATTTCTTCACGCGGTTGGGCGCGGTACTCGCAGAAACCGGTTTACCCGCTGCGGCGGTCGACGTGGAAGTCACCGAGAACGTCATGCTAAACGACCTGGCTCTCGGCACGCTTGCGCGTATCGACGCCATGGGCGTCAACGTGGTCGTCGACGACTTCGGTACCGGATACAGCTCGCTCGGGTACATCAAAAAGCTTCCGGTCCGGGCGATCAAAATCGACAAAGGCTTCATCGACGACGTTACGCGCGATCCGTACGATCAGGGCATCGTGAAAGCGATCCTGGCCTTGGGGCAAACGCTCGGCCTGCGCGTCATCGCCGAAGGCATCGAATCCGAAGCCCAATGGGAATTCATCAGCTTGTTGCATTGCGATCACGCGCAAGGGTATTTCTTCCACCATCCGATGCGCAAAGACGACTTGATCCGCACGATCGAAGAAGTCAATAAAGAACGTCAGCCGGCGGCTCGCGTTATTCGCCTGTACGGTACGAAGTAGCGCGCAAAACCGAGACGTCTCCGAACCTGCAGACTCGCACAAAGCGGCCCGCCCGCAGCGCCGCTTCGATCTGTGGCAGAACGGCCGTTTGTACGTGGGCGTTTTCCCAACGCGGCGTATAGACGATATAGCCGTCGAACCGTGCGGCCTGCTCGTCCAAATTTGCGGAACGCGGATGGGAAAGCGCAATATGCGCAAACCATTCGTCGTGCGTAACGAGCGGTGCGTCTGCCGGGACGCAAGCAAATGCACGCGACGCGTTCTGCGGTTCGGCATACTTCTGGGCGCGCAGATAGTGCGCCGGGTGCATCGGATTGAAGAATATCAACACTAGAATGCAGACGGCGATTGCGGTTGTCCACCAGCGGCGCGCCGATTCTTCATGCCGGCTCGTGACGAGGTTACAGAGGGTCCACATCGCGCCCAGCAGCAGCCATGGCGTCCAAAGCAGCGAGTAATGAAAGCCCATGCGCCACACGATCGAATCGCTTGCAAGCAGCACGCCGGCAAATCCCGGTACCGATAACAGCGACCAGCGGCTGCGCAGCGGCAGAAATGCGAGCGGAGCAAGTGCCTCGAGCAGATACGTCAGGCGGCCAACGGTGAATACGGCGGCGATAACGGCGGCCGGATGCGAGAAGATCGCCAGCACCGCTTGCAGCGGACCGTTCGCGAACGAATACGTGTAGAAGTGCGACGGTCTCCATCCGCCGGCATGCGGCACGACGACATACGCGTAAATAGCCAGCGTCGCGGCGGAGAGCAGCGCAAGCCAGAGGCCCGCGACCGTCAGGCGTTCGCGTTCCTGGGGCGATCCGGCGAGTAGTCCACGCTCCTCGGTGCTGCGCGAAAGCAGTCCGATCAGTGCAAAGACCACCCCGATGACGACGAGATCCGCGCACACGTCTTCGCGGATCGTCACGGCCGCGATTGAAAAGAGAAAAAACCATCCCCATCGTGCGCGATCGGCGGCCCACACCAGCCCGAGCGCGATCGCGGGATAGAACGCGAGTTCGTGAAATTCTTCAAACGCTATCGAAAGCAGCGGCGGATACACCAGCGCGAGTATCGAGCAGCGCGTGGCCCACGAAGGTCCGGCATAGGTGCGGACGATGGCGTATAACGGTATGGCGGTCGCGGCGATCAGAAAGACTTGGACGATCTGCAAAGACAACGGCGATCGCGTCAGCGCTGCGATTGGAAAGAGCAATGCAAGAATCGGCGACCAGTGAAAGCCGAAATGGCTGCCGTGTTCGGGGCCGTCGGTAAATCCGTGGAACGCGTTCAGAGCGACCTGCGCAAAGGTCCCCGTATCGGTTCCATACGTCCAAGAATTCCATCGCACGAGCGCGAGAGCGCTCATTGCCGCGATGAAGGCTGCGATTGCGGCCCGCATTGCGGGCCAATTCTGCTACGGCAGAATCGCGCCTTTCATGTCGACGCCGGTCATCTGCATCTTCGAGGTGTCCAGACGCCGCATGTCCACGCCTTCGAAGTCGCATCCCACGAATTCCGTGCCGTCGAAGTGCGCGCCGTCGAGTTGAGCGTCGTGAAAATCGACGCCGGTAAAGCGGGTATGCTCCAAATTCGCGTTCCGCAGATTCGCGCCGGTCAGATCCGCCCCCGTGATTGAGAGGTCGCTCAAATCGCGTGCGTGCAGATCCGCGCTTTCGAGATCGCAGCCCACGCAATCGTGGAGAAGTGCCCGGACGTTTGCGGTGTCGACACCCGTCAGCGCTCTTCCCGCCAATCCCACGCCCTTGGAGAGAACGCCGTCAAACCGCGCTCCCGTCAACTGTGCGTCGCCCATATCGACGCCCGTCAGGCGTGCGCCGCGCAAATCGGCATTCCGCAGATCGGCATTTCGAAAATCGACGCAATAGAGCGACGCGTTTCGCAAGTTTGCTCCGCGCAGGTTGGCGCTCCGAAGATCGATCCGTTCCAGGTGCCCGTTCTCCAAATCCCGTCCGTGCCAGTCGGCGTCCTGTGCGGAGCTGCGGATGCAGTCCATGCGGTCCGAGCTGTAGGTGTACGAGTGGTCTTCGAACTGCGCGGGCGCGCGGCCGGCCGTCGCCAGGAGCGAGGCGGTCAAGGCGGCGGCGGCCATCGATCGGGAATTCATTGCTGCACCTTCGTCTCTTAATTCTTTAGGAGAAGCATACGGCATCCCGAGGCCGATGTCAACTAATTTATTAAGAGCCGCTCCGCCGCGCCTTGGCCGGGCGAGCGCGGGACGCCTTCGCGGAGGATGCGTTGAGATCGACGGCCTCGCGCACCAGCCTTTTGAAGGCTGGTGCGTCGATCTTTTCTCCTTCGCGAATATCGATCGCGCGCCGAACGTTCCCGTCGAGGCTGGAATTAAAGAGATGCGCCGGGTCGTTCAAATGAGCGCCTTTTGCAAACGTGATCTTCACGATGCTCTTGTACGTCTCACCGGTGCAGATCATGCCGTCGTGGTACCAAACCGGCACCCCGCGCCACTTCCATTCCTCCACCACGTCCGGTACGGCTTGTTTGATCAGCCCGCGAATCTTCGCGAGCATCTCGCCGCGCCAGTCGTTCAGTTCGTCGATGCGCGCATCGATGCGTGCAGAGGGTGAAGGGTCGTTTTTCACAGTCTTTCCGTTCGTGTTACTTCTTTGGCGGTTGACGCAGTCCGACGATCGATCCGTTGGGTTCTTTGACGCTGGCTACGAGTAATCCATACGCCACATCGGTGACATCCTGAACGATCGTACCGCCGGCGTTCACGAGTGCTTTTACCTCGGCCGCAATGTCGCCCACCGTCCAATAGGCAAGACCGCCCGGTTCGCGTTTATCGTAATTCGGTATCAGGCCGATTTCCATGTCGCCGTTCTTGTAGCCGACGTATTGCGGTGAATCGACGTAGGGGTCGGCCCCGACGAGCTCGCGAAAGAATCGCTTTGCTGAGTCCAAATCGGTTGCAGGATAGATAATCAGTGAAACGTCCTTCAAGGTTGTATTCTCCTTCCGTTTCTATGACGGATCGATCGCGATGAAACGTGACGGGGCCGCCTCCGAAGACGAGGCGGGCGAATCGCTCGAGCGGCTCGCCGAGCGGTTCGAGGCCGCGCGTCCGCGCTTGCAGCGGATCGCGCTGCGCATGTTGGGGTCCGCCGCAGAATCGGACGATGCGCTGCAAGAAAGCTGGCTGCGCATCAGCCGCGCGGACGTTTCCGGCGTCGTCAATTTCGATGGGTGGCTTACAACCGTCGTAGCGCGCGTCTGCCTGGATACGCTGAAACGGCGCGAAAGCCGCCGCGAAGATTTCACGCCCGACGATCCCCGGCACGACATCGTTGCGATAGCGCCCGGCGAACGCCCCGAAGAGGAAGCGGTGTTGACGGATTCGATCGGCGTTGCATTGCTGATTCTGTTAGACGCTTTACCGCCGGCCGAGCGCGTTGCATTCGTGCTGCACGACATGTTCGACGTACCGTTCGACGACGTCGCGGCCGTGGTCGGAAAGTCGCCGGAGGCGGCGCGCCAACTCGCAAGCCGCGGGCGCAGGCGCGTTCGCGGCGCGTCCGCCGGCCGGGACGTGGTGACGCAGCGGCACGACGAACTGGTGCGCGCCTTTTTGCAGGCATCCCGCTCGGGTAATTTTTCGGCGCTTCTGGCGCTGCTCGACCCGGCGGCGACTCTGCGCGGCGACTCGGCCGTCGTGGCGATGGGCGGCGCCGAATACTGGCAAGCCGGAAACCTGGAGGACGGCATCAGGGGCGCCGAGGCGGTGGCGCGCACCTTCTTGGGTCGCGCACGCGCCGCGATTCCGGCCTTCATCGATGGACGTCCGGGCGCCGTTTGGGCTCACGCCGGACAGATACGGGTCGCCTTCCGTTTCACGATACTCGGCGACCGGATCGGCGCAATCGACCTCGTAGCCGATCCCCTGGCGCTCGCCGAAGCAGTTGTCGAGCGGTAGACCGGCCGAGCGCGCCGGCCGTGCAGAAGGCGAAACCCCGTCCGGCTTGAATCAACGTCGGCGGCTTTTTCGCCCCTCGCGCAATCTGCGCCGACGTAGCTCAGTTGGTAGAGCAATTGTTTCGTAAACAATAGGTCGCCGGTTCGAGTCCGGCCGTCGGCTTATGCGCCCAGCCCCCTTAAAATATGGCGATTTCCTCATTCGAGCCCGGTGGGCGGCCGCTTTCTTTTGTGCCGCCATTTACCGCCAGAGGATGCCTAGCGCCGTGCCACCGAAGCGGGAGAGCGCCCGCGTTGCCGGACGCGGGCTGGAAGGGGGAACGTGCCTCGAACGAGGTCGACCGAACGGAAGCAGCGCCGCCGCGTTCGCGGTGAGGGGTCCATTTTTAAGAAGGTACGTCGATGGAAGACGCGAGACGGGCGCGAGCGTTCTAAGTTGTATTGGTGCTTCGCCGTTAGCGAAGGCATCGAACAAAATGCGGACGGCTCGAGCCGACGGCGCCGAAAGGTCTTATATTTCGATAATGCGACCGCAGCCATTGCGGCGCGATCCGCGTATCTGGCCGAGGCCGGGAAGCCGACGCCCGCGGACTCCGATGTTGACCCTACGACGGTCGCCGAATTTATCAACCTTTTTCTCGCCGCGTGGAAAAAGAAACCGTCCGAGCGTGGCAAGATGCGGGCTCCAAACACACTGGATTCGTACAAAATCACATTGGATCTGCACGTCAAGCCATACATTGGCGACGTGCCGATCGTCGCGGTCACCAGCGATACCGTTCGCGCTCTTTACCGCCGGCTTGAAGCGAAAGTGTCCCAATCAATGCTGGCGCGCGTTCATGCCGTCACTCGTCTCTTGTTCGCGTACGCGATCGAAGAGCGGGTGATAGCAGTGAACCCACTTGCTGGTATTCCGCGCAGCGGCGTGCCACGCCATACGGCGCCGCACGTCGTGTCGTTCGAGCCCAGCGAAATAGCGAAGCTGTTAAAGGCCGCCGAACCGTTCCGGCTCGGGGAGATCGTCCAGCTAGCTGTGGATAGCGGGGCGCGGCAAGGCGAGCTTTTCGCACTGCGATGGCAAGATGTTGACCTTGAGACTGGGACGGTTTACATCAAACGGAATCTTTCGGAAAGTAGCGCTGGACTGCAATTTTGCGATACTAAAACGCACGGATCTCGTCGCAACGTCACGGTTACGCTGCAAACGATCGCCGAATTGAAGCGCCGAAGAGCCGCCGCAGAACGTGAGGGTTTGGACAGTCGAAACCATCTCATCTTTTGCAGTGAAAGTGGCGATCCGCTTTGGAAAAGTAATTTCCGACGCGATGTCTGGGGGCCAATTCGCAAGGGGGCCGGCCTTCCGAACGCGCGCTTTCATTCGTTACGTCACACCTGCGCGACGTTGCTTTTGCGCGCCGGCGTCCACCCAAAGATCGTCCAAGAGCGTTTGGGCCATAAATCGATCGCTCTGACGCTCGACACATATTCCGATTCTATTCCGAGTCTGCAAGAGCATGCGGCCGCCGCAATGAGCAAGGCATTGTCGGCACTATCGACTACGTGAGCACGAAGGCAGCTTAGTCCTTCCCCCTGGGCGCGCTCACTTTAACGATGTACGCTAACGCCTCTTCCAAATCCCAAACTGTTCCGGGCGGAAGTTTGCTCCGCAAGCGGTGCGCGGCATTTACTCCTTTGCAATAGCGCACAAAGGCGTTGGCACATTCGCTCCATCCCTCACGAAGTGCCTCTTCGATTGCAGTCTGAATCGGCTTAATGTAGCGCCGGCGCGCTTCCAGTCGTTTTCGCGGGCACCTATCGTCGTTTGAGGCGATCGCCTCCGCGAGTCTCGCAGCGAACACCCGGATGTCGTTCGCGTGTATTATGACGGCGGGAATTTTTACCGCACTCTGTGAGGCTGCATCGTCAAACGAGGCCCATATGGGCCGCAAATAGATGGGCCGTGGCTTGCCAACGTTCCTTACGATTGCCTTTGTGATAGCGTCCGGCTGATCGGGGTGACCTGAATCCCACTCGAGAATTTTTTTCGTCCGTAGCACCACGAAAACCAGAGCCGAAGCTTGGCGTACGCTGGGAATGCGAGGCCGCTCGGGTGAGGGCGGGCGAAGGAGGTTTTCGACACTCTGTCGTGCAGCGCGCCGCCCGGCCGCAGTCCGCTTCCATGGCCCCCCGAGTACGGAGCAGGGGCAATCCGCGTCAGACACCTCGCCATCACCCTCGACGACGCAACTGTGCTCGACGACATCCGCTTTCCTTATCCGCCCAGGCGTGCGGCCGACTCCGCGTTTCGTTTCAAATACGCGCGACATTAGGTGCAAAAAGGATCGATGTTCGCCCTTGTGCAGACATCTGTCGATAGTCCAGTAGTCGGGGCCTAGCGTCTTGGTGCTTTGCATTTCCGTCACGCTACGCCGTAAAGTGACAGAATTACCTCCCTAGCGGTGACAGATTTTCCTGCGATACGTTGAGAATCATGAGTGGCAGGAAATTTTATAGCGCGTCAGACCTCGTTGTGCGATGGGGCGTGTCCCCGGCGCACGTGTATCGGATGATAGAGCGCGGCGAGGTTCGCGCCGCCCGATTCGGTGCCGTAATCCGCGTTCCGGTTGAGGAAGTCGAACGGGTCGAACGAGCACAACTCGGGTACGTCGCTGGTGCGAGCGCAAAATGAGCATCGACGCTCGTCCATTTTGTGAGGTTTGTGGATTCGAGCACTTCGCGAGTGCCGACGATGCTTTGAGTGCCATTATGGCGCACATCAATATTGACCGAGCGCCGTCCGTATTGCGCCGATTAGATGATTTCGTCGCAGCACTGCGCCGCGATTTCGCGCAAGCAGCGCACTATCGGAGCATGGGCGATGTGTTGCTTTGCGACGGTCTGACGGTTAGCGAAGTTGCGGAATTCTTGGCCGAAACCTTCGATGACATTCGCCGAGCTAAAGGCTTCAAAGACTGCGATGGGATCGATTGGGAGGCGGCGTGGTGTTTCGCGCAAGCCCAAAAACGTGGCGGATCGCGCGCACGCCGAATTGTTGCCGAGCCCACACGCGACGACGAGGCTCCAGTCATTGTCGATGATTTGTCTGCGGACGTTTCAGCAGTGCGAATCTGGGGAGTCCAAACGACCGCAGCCTCGCGATCGACGCAGGCGGCATAATTCTTGCGAATAGCCGAAGCCGCCCGCGATCTCGTGCTGGCCGGCTACGCCGTTTATCCCGCCAACCCCGAAACGAAGAGTCCTTTAATTTCGAAATGGAACGGAGTTGGGGCGATGACGGACCCTGCAGTAGCGGAGCGGCGTTTTGAAAGAGAATTTTGCGGCGCCGCCGTGGGAATCGCGTGCGGTCCTAGTCGTATCCTGGTACTCGACGTAGATCCGCGGAACGGCGGGAGCGCAACGTGGCGGAAGTTGTGTACCGAGATTGGATTGCATACGCTCGACGGCTCCATCACCGTCGCGACGCCCGGCGGTGGGTTCCACATCTACTTCGAAGCCGACGACCTGGAACTCGTCGGCGGCGCGCATGCTCTAGGCCGCGGCGTGGATGTGCTTGCCCGCGGCCAAGGCGCTCTTGCGCCGCCGTCGTCTCGTTCAGTGGGCCGGTACGAAGCCAGAACGGCGTCCGGGCGACTTGAGGGGCGTCCGAGGCAGCTACCTGCGGTTCTCATCGAACGGATACGTCGACGTATAATCGATCGCGTTGAAGCCAATGTCCCCGATGTCTTTCGTGATGGCGAACGCAACGTTTTACTAACACGATTTGCCGGGAAACTGCGACGCGCCGGCGCGAATGCAATGGAAATCTGTGCTGCTCTACAGCGTGCGAATGAAACGCGCTGCAATCCAATACTTGAGGAGGCGGAAGTTATGGCGATAGCGCAAAGCGTTTCAAGATACGCGCCGGAGCGGGACGGTTTTGGCTGGCTGATAGCATGGCGGTCGCAGCCGATGACTCCGCAAGAGCTTCGCGTAGCCTTATTTCTCGGCACTTTGGCGGAATGTGTAGCCGGGCCACTTTCGCCTTCGAGTGAATTTGCATCGCGGGAAACGGGGTTAGCGGCGAACCACTACCACGCGGCGCGCAAGAGACTCCATGAACGTGGCGCGATCGTCGTTCACAATCGCGGGCGCAAAGCGGCTCCGATTATCGAACTGCGCTTCCCCCAACGCGGCGTGACGACCCAAGGCAATAATTCCTTTCCCTTTTTCGGCTTTGCGCGTTACTCACGACTTGCTTACAGCGGCGAGTTGCCCGAAAATCGGAAACTTTGGGAAACGTCAAACTAGTAAGAACCGCTCTTGTTGTATATTGGGCGGCAATACGCTGTGAAGTCCCGCCGGTTCATCCGGCGTATCGCACCCAGAGCAGCAGCCTTACAGCTTGCCTCGTCCGGAAACCACCGTACCGGAACCTCCACGTCGGCCTGGGTGAACGGCGCTTTAATCATTGAGGCCGGGGGCGCGTTATAAAGTTCAAACGCAATCGGCTTGGACGGCACGAATCGAGACCACAACGGATACGAGACTAGGGCACCAATCAGGACCCATGGTAAAATTCGTTTTGCCAGCTGTTCGAGCATTGGTCTCGTCATTGGTCGGATTATAGACCGATGCATCGATGTTAGCAAACGCCAGAGCTCCGGCCTGAAAAGTCCCAATTCTGGACCTTTATATAACCGCCGGATTCGTCGCGATTTAGTCCGAGTTTGGGACGCTTATAACCAAAGTACTCCTAGAATAGAGGCCAGTCCCACATACGTACGGTTATATAAGAGTCCCAATTTCGGACTGATTACCGCTGACAATCTCCTTCTTCAGCGGCGAATAGTATTATATGAGCATTTCAGCGATGCGCCTGGCCGCATTAGCACGTGAACGAGGAGTGCAGTTCCGATACGCTGAGGATGGCAGTGTCGTCACGATCGGACTTGAGCGCGTCGACCCCGAACTGCGTCGCGAAATCATTTTGAGAATCGAGGACGTGCGCGCCGTCGTTCGTGAACACACGTTGCCGCTACATGTTTCGCCTAGCGATGTGGCGGATGCTGCGCGCAAGATCGTACGAACCTCGTCGTCAAGCGCGTTTGGCAGCGCATAGCATTGGAAGTCAAACCATGAGCGAAATTCTGCGCCTCCTGCGCATATTCGCCGACCTCCGCCAGATGGAGCTTGTCGTAGGGTCCGATGGTTCTGAAACGATCCTCGAACGTCTGCGTGAACTCCTTGCGCAATTTTTAGATACGTCGTGGCGCCCGGCGAAGCGGGACGACGCCATCGAACTCTTGCTGCTCATGCGATCGGCGCTCGCCGGCGTGCAAGGCGTTGAAATCACGAACCTGACCGACGATGACATTGACGATACGGACCTAGATGACGCGGACGGCGCGACGAATGCGATCCTCGCTGGTCGGCTTCCCTTCGCCGAGGCCGTTGCGGCCATCGAGACGTGTGCCGGCTTTATACAGGAGCAGCGCTTCGCGGACGGATTTGTGACGGTCGATAGCGTCGTTACCGAACACATTTCGGCGTGGCACAGCGAGCAAAACGTGGCGAAATCGCCAGTTCGTTCGGCATCGGAAACGGCGCAAACCCTTAAAATGGCTGGCGAATTTGTAGTTCGCTCCACGAAAACGCACGTTGGGGTCGATACGGCTTCACTTCGGGGGCTGCTGCTAAAGGGCGCCGAAGTTTTCGCGCGTCGCGAAGCGCTCGCCGAAATGCGGACGCCGGCGAGCGCGGTAGGCATTTTATGCGCCCTTCGAGCGACGTTGGCCGCCGGCCAAGATTTCGCGGCTGAAGAGTTCGACGACTTGCAATTTAAGAAAGTCACGAAGGCTGTCGCCCCGCGAACGGCGCGAACAGTTTTGAATCGCGCGCGTATGCATATGGCCGGGCATCGTTGGTATTGCGCGTACGTAGCGATCGACGAGTATTTGCAAAAAGTCCTAGCAAAGGCGAAATAAAAAGCATGGCCGAGATCCTCGAGTTCGGGCCGCGGCGTCGCGGTGGCGGTCCAAAAACAGAACGCGGGCGACGTCGATCGTCGATGAACAGCCTGCGTCACGGGTTATTCTCTCAGGCGATCGTGATCGACGGCGTCGAAGATCCGAGCGAATTCGAAACGCTTATGCGCGATGTCCTCGCAGCAGACCCAACCGACGATCCGGTGGTTCGCTTGTCCGCGGAACGGTTTGTCGCAATCGCTTGGCGCCTTCGGCGTTGTCATCGCGTCGAAACCCAGCACCTGAATCTTCGCGCCCGGGAGCACACCGCAAGGGTGACCGAATTGCAGAAGCTACGCGAAGAGGCAAACTTGCTGACGGTATATTCCGCGGCAATTTCGGCTATTCGATACGGGCGCGGCGCCGTCGAAGCTGCAACACTCGAACGCGCCCGCGAGGCGGTGCAGTACCTATTCGATTCAGCCTTGTCGACACGTCTGGAATTCGATTCCGAGGCGTTAGCGGCACTTGAAGCACGCAAACGGCCGATTAGGCGCAAGACCGCCATCGCCGCGCTACAGGCCGCGTGGAAAACCTTGCCCCCTGAGCTTGGACGTGATTCGTTCGAAGCGTTCACATGGGCGTTGGTCGACGCGCTCGCAAAACGCGAGGCCGCGCAACAGAAGGCGATCGAGGTGGCGGAGCTCGCCGCTGCGCGGGCATTGGTCGACGCACAAATCGTTCCCTGGGGCGATGCACGAACGGTCGCTGATGTGGAGGCGCGATTAGACCGGCAATTCAGTCGGGCGCTGAGCGACTATCACGAAGCGCGGCGCGCGGCTTTGGCGGCCTCCATACCCTCACCCATACCACGGGCGGGACACCCCGCATAGCACAAACGATAACGACAATTCCCATGGCGGGAAGCATAGACCATCAGCCGGCGGCTTCGCCGGCTTCTTTTTTTGAGGTGCTCAATGGAAATAAACTGTGACCCACTCGTGACAGCGGAAAGCTACGGTCGCAACGATTACGAGCGCGCACTGGCTGCTCATTATCATCGCGCGCCTGAGGTTGAGCCTTGTGATCTTCGGCCAATCGAGCAGCGCGACGCGCTGCGCCGCATGATCGCGCGCGAGCCGGTCGGGCGCATCGCTAGATTTGAGCGGGTGGCCGCATGAATTCTCGTGGGGAAAGGCTGCAACTCGCGATCGACGCTGCGGCGCTGGAGCTACAAAATGCGGAGGCATCGTTTGAAGACGCTAAACTCCGTTACGCGATGTCGTGCCTCGGAACCCAGAAGACGCCAAATGGGCCCGACCTGAGTTTACTACGGCAGCGAGCGGAAGATTGTCGCGATGCACTGAGCGCGTTTGAATTGATAAAACCGGCTGCAGAATTCGCAGACCTGAACGCGCGCGCGGCCGAGTTGCGTCGCGAGCGCGACTTGCTCGACGCGAAGATTGCACCGCTCCGGCGGCGATGTGCCGAACTCAGGAAGGAAGTGGAGTTTTATGTGCCACCGGTGCCATCGCGCTTTAGCCCGGCAGAGAAACCCAAAGCGGTAATTGACCATCAACGCGCCATGGACGAACTAAGCGCGCTAAACGCAGCTCGGGACCGCATCGACTTTAACATTCGTCAGGCTATCGAGCGCGCGCACGAGCTGCAAATTACACACAACGCTATCGTTTCAAAAATCGGCGATATCTTCGACGTTTATTGCGAAGCGTCGTAAAAGTTCGCGGTTCGCACCTCGCCGCGTCGCGGGAATCGATCGCCCCGGCGGTCGTTCCCGTGAAACCTGTGCCCCCGATTTGGATTCGGTCCATGATCCGATCGGGGGCACTTCATCCTCACACTCTTAACGGAGACAAACATAATGCTACCGAAGCGAAACATTACTGTTGCGCTTGTGCTCGCGCTCGCACTACTCGGAGCCTCGAGCAATCAGTGCATCAGCCGCGGATTCATCGTCTCGAACATCGGTACGCTCTTTACGTGGAGCGGATCCGCGCCGAGCGGTTGGAGCGGCTCCAATCGGATGGCGTCGATCGGCGACTTCGAGGCGTTCGTCCGGAATAACGGATCCTGCGGCTCGTCTACAAGCCAGCTCATTACGTACGCCGTCGCGACGGGTTGCGCCGTTAATTCGAGCACGATATCGCCCCCGACGGATCCGTGGTTCATAAACGGAAGCCTCGACTGGACGACGGTCTCCGGCTCCGCGTCGTTCACGGCGTCGACGGATTCACTGACGCCGCCACCGTCGGGCGCAAAAGACGCGGTCGGCACGAGCTCGTCGTATACGATCGAACAGGCGCTCAATGGCGGCGCCCAAATTATCGCCGGAACGCACGTCACGGTTTCGTTCGACTCCGCCCCGCAGTCGCTCACAGCAACGTACTTTTCCGACAGCGGATGTTCGCGCCAAGCGACGTCGACAGCAACCGGATCGACCACGATTGAATTGCTGAACTCGAGCGGTGGTCAGGTGTTCGCGCAGACAGATAGCGCGCCGAACGTTTGGGCGCATACGCCGGTCAGCGGCACCATACCGTCAAACGGCGTGTATTACGTCGCCGTTCACGTTTCGGCTCAGACGGTCAACTATACGTATTGGTATCAGACGATTCACGGCTGCGTCAGCGCGAGCGGGTCGGTCAGTGCTGGCGGACGCGCGACGAACATTGCGGCCGGCAACTAGTCGTTGCTATAGTGCTTAGGTTACCCCGGTGTGGCAGCCGGATCTTCGGAGCCTGCAGCGTTCCGTTTTCTGCGCGATCCGTCACGCTCTATAAAAAATCCCCATGGTTCCATTCTTCCGCTCGTATAATCAAGCACTGGCCCGTCGTAGCCAAGCAGCGCAAAAATCACTCGATTTACGAGATTGCGCGCAAGTCGCACTTGGTTCGA
This sequence comes from Vulcanimicrobiaceae bacterium, assembly GCA_035938175.1. Classification (GTDB taxonomy): domain Bacteria; phylum Vulcanimicrobiota; class Vulcanimicrobiia; order Vulcanimicrobiales; family Vulcanimicrobiaceae; genus DASRDE01. The sequence continues at coordinate 31,022 of DASZHD010000036.1, read as the reverse complement.
AAGCTCCTGATATTTTGCGGGATCCGCGCGACGTAAGACATAGCCAGTATGACTCATCGGGTGACGGTTATCGAGCGCAGCCTTCTCATCCGGTTTGAGTTCGAATCCAACTCGCGCCCAAAAATTGCGACGACGCTCACCGTGCGAAACATGGTTTGCATGCTTGATTCTGTCCACTAGGCGCGTCAGCAGCGCATCGTGGTGTTGATGTCCCTTGAGTGCTTCGTCGATGGCGACCTTCAGGGTTGGCAAAAGAGTAGCGTATTCTTTGGGGTCGATAAGCGTCGCACCCCCAGCTGCGAACGCATCGCATTCCACAAGCGCGTCCAGGGCAAGCACGATATCCCGAATTTCAACGTCGAGTTGGCGTCGAGAGTCTGCGAACAGATGCTCAAGAGAAACGTCGATCGGAATATCTTCGTTTAGAAGTTCAAGCGCCTTGTCCACCATCGACGGAAAGCGTTTGGGAAGATCGAAGACAGAGTTATTCCAACGACGGGGATCGAGAGGCGGATGAGATTCATGAAGGGGCGCGCTCCACATGTGACGCTCGCGCCACACTTCCTGATCGCCGTTGATTCCGACGGATCCAACGACGTTTGCCCGGCGGCCGGCGAGAAACGACATTACTATCCAAAGGGCAGATTGCTGAATTAATTCCAGCCGTTCTCCGTCGAACGCGACGAGTACGTCGTAGCCCGCTTCTGTCTTCGTTGGCATGCGGCGAATGAGTGCATCGCGCCCAAAAATGGTCGTTACCATCCCGTCGACAGCGAAGCCCGCGCCGTCATTGCCCTTTGGGAATGCCATTGGCCAATCGGCCAGATCCGCGCCGGCGAAAATGAGTCCCGAAGATGATGTTACCGCGTGCAAATTGCCAGTGGCGAGTTTGACTAAACGCAATGTGACGCTTTCTGGTCCGTCCATGGGACGACTAATGTTGCTCACATACGCTTTGTCCGATCTCCACGAGCCATCGGCGCCCGAAAGTTTAGCATACTCTTCGTCTGGGAGGAACGTTCCGAAACTTCCGTTCGACATTAGAGAGTGGCCGAAAGGACTGTCCGATTCGAGAATACATTCGCCGTTGTGCTGCGCCCACGAAGCATGGCCACAAACGGTTATCTCGCGCGTCCCCTTTTTTGCGACGACATCGCCGTCATAGTTCCACGATTGATCCAACAAGGAATTGGAGTACGAGATTAGGTGCTCCACCTTACGCTGATCAGAGCTCAGTTCAATGCGAATCAGGCTCATGATGCCCCCTTCCATTCGAAATTGGACCTTCCGCGGGTGCCGCCAGATTTTGTGTTGACAGCCGGCCAGCGACAAACCCCAAGAATAGGGGCAGGACTGCAAAAAACAGGTCCTTCGCAAACGGATGAGCCTCGAACCATGGAACACTTAACAATGGCTCGTCGACAAGTACGGTCAAATTAGCCACGCTGCGAAAACCCTCCCCGATTTGCTTGTTCGTCCTCGGGTCTATGCGGTACGTTTTCGCGCGCACTGACAGCCCGAGGAAGCCATCGCGCTTGGGCGTTAGGAGAAAGTCAGCCTCCCCGCCGGGCGCTTTCGTTGGAATGTCGTCGTCATCAAGTGCGACGATATCAAAATCCGAAGCGGTCGCCACTGCATCTACATGCATGTACTCGTCGGGTTTTGCGCCGGTCCCGTCTGTCTGCATTACGTATCGCCCCCGCACAGTTTTGAGACCGTTGATCCAAAGTGGGAAATTAAGGTCATCGGTACGATGAATAGGCGGAAATCCTGGGAGCGTAGGGCTCCCGATCTTTGGCGCCGGCTGCTCAGGACCGGCATTGTGTTTCCATTCAGAGTATTGCTTATAGTACGTGAACGCATCGCGTCCAGCGTCGAAAAGCATTAGAGCGACAAATAGCGCGCAAAGGACAACGATCAGTCGGCTCATCCCGCCTAACGCGTTCTTCCCGCGTCCATACCGCCCTGCGGCGACACATCGGGAGCCCGAATTGTTGAGTCGATGAGGTTCGCAAGGTGCACGAAATTTTGCAATTTTCGCACCGTGTAATCGTACTAAAGGCGCATAGCACCGATGCAGCAGCCAGCTCCACCGTACTCGCAGAATGCCCCCACAGATTGAGCCGGTCCGACAAATCGCGAGGATCGTGCTACCCGGCTCCACGTCGTTTGAGCAGATCTCCGCGATGCACGCGTCACAGTGAGACCGTGCCGCCGGCGCCCTGGCCGTCACGGTCACATCCCGCGCGCTGCTGCCGAAAACAGAGGTATACCGCGCGGAAGGGACTCCGCTGGCGGCGATCGTTGGGGCTTTCGGGCCCGGCTGACACTATTCAAGGTGCGACCGGGTAACAAGGACGAAGATGACTCAAGCATGGCTTACGACATGAGACACGGCACGAAGCAGCGCACGCCGGATCTTTGGGTGCTGGACGACCTGCAGAAAATCGAGTCCGTCGTCGGATCTTGCTTCCAAGGGCTCGGTTTTTTGCAGCGCAAGGCGACAATGCTCGCGATCTACATTGCAGCCAAGTGCGCGGCTGGCGCGCATCCCCGGTTCGAACTAGCGGAAGACGGCTGGCGATTGAGCCCGGATTGCAGCGAGGTGTCTTCCAGCGCAGCGCGGATAGAGGTCGCCGCGAACAGTCCCGCGACAGACCTTTCACAGTTAATTAAGGTGAGCTACGCACGCGACTACAATTCGCAGCGCGCGCGGGTTGCGTTGCGTTCTCGCAAACGGGAAGCCGCAGATCAGTACTTCGTAGACAACGATGACGAAGATAGCGACGTATCTCCAGTGCTCGAACGCTTCCGCGAAAGGAGCCGTTACCAGCTTATCGGTGTGTGAGCATTACGCGGCCACTAAAGGGGATTATCTCTACCGAGGGGACGTTCTAAAATCCGTCCCTTTTGTTTCGTTAGATGCTGGCGACATATTCATAGAATCACCAGACGATACGGAGCAGCCGTCATTTCAACGCGCACCGTTCGTAGCTGAAAGTAGCTTCGCGGACGTGCAGTACCCGGTTACATGCGCAGCAAAACTGGAACGCCTGTCCGGTGTTGTGATGCTTCGTACATGCGAGGGGAACAAACGGCACAGCGGTTACAAAATATACCCGTCGATTCTCGTCGCCCCGATCAGGCCATTCGACGCGTTCCCGATAGACAAAATCACAGGTCGACCATTTCACGAGCTCGTCCTTGAAGGTTTCCCGTCCGATGCAGGCGAGCCGGGCGAGTGCTATCGATTCATGGTACTACCACAGTGTGGCGAGCACGGCATGCCGCAAGGCGGAATGGTTTGTTTTCGCGAGATGCAGCCCGTACCGATCCGGCATCTTCTCGGTTTGGAAAAGACTACCCGGCTAGCGATACCCACGGTAGGAGTGCTAGATTATCGGTTTGGGTTGTACATGCAGCAATCGGCAGAAGACGATGCCAAAGACGCTGCTCCGCTTGAGGAAGCGTCCCCGATTGTCGCTGCGTATAACAAGCGAATCGCCAAGCAAGAAGAACGCAAGGCTAAGCCATAGGCAATTTGCGAATGCCAAAGTACACTGTACGCGTAGAACTACACGGAGTGCCCCAGGGCTCGGCTTCGTATGCGATTCTCCACAGGGCGATGCAAGACCGAGGCTTCCGTTTCACAATTGAATCGGCTGATGGCAAATCATATCGGTTGCCGACCGCAGAATACAGCTACGAAGGCGACGAGGACGGCGAACAAGTGCGCGCCGCGGCCAAGGAGGCGGCCAATCTTACCGGCAAGCCCTTTGCTGTCCTCGTTACACAATCAGTTGCGCGATGGTGGAGCGGCCTACGCGAATAGATTGAACCCTCAAACTCACGAAAAAATAACCAGAACAGACTGCGAAAGATTTCGCCGTGACGCTTATAATTTCCACCCTTAATCCCGTATTTGCAGCTCACCATTCCGATCGTCGTTTAAGCGGATCCGGAGGGCCAGAGGACGAGTGCAATAAGGCGACGATATTCGAGTGTGACAGCGGACGATTCATTTTCGGGTTTACCGGTGTGGCGAGGGTTGGCGGGTTCAATACGCAGCGATGGATCCTTGAGACGCTACGTGATTGCGCACCGCCCGACTACTGGGCTCCGAGTATTTTCGACCGTTTCCGAGAACGCTTGACCTTCGCGTTCTCGCGACTGGCGGTTCTTCGCTCACTAACGGATTCCGAACGCCGGCTAACGGTGATGCTGACAGGCTTTCTCTATACGCAAAACGGCGTCGTGCCGGCGATCCAATTCACCACGAACTTCCAAGACTTTGATTCCCGAGTTGATGCCGCCCTCGCATGGCCGGAGTTTAAGCAATGGACTACGACGCCGAAGGACGGTGTCACTGAGTTCGGGTCGGTCCAGCGGATCGGCAATTACGATGCCCTTGCAATGGAAGACGTGTTTGCGATCAAAAAGCTGCTGCTCGAACGCAGATCCGTAAACGCAATTCTAGAAAGGGCCGCGTACGCAATCCGTGTTGCAGCCGAGAGGCCGGAGAGTGCTGGAACGATTGGCAAACAAATAATGTCTGTCGTTTTGCCAGCAGATCCGAGGAAACCAGGTCGCTGGCGTTACGATTCGTCGAAGCAACACAAGAAATATTTCGCTCCTGACGTTGTGACTGCTTTCCGATCCACCGGACGAGTCATATTTCGCGATATGAGACTTGAGCTTACGGGTAGATCCGATCTCCCCTTAGTGGTTCCGCCGCAGTCGCGTCGACAGCCGTGCGCGTGCGGTAGCGGGAAGCGCTATAAGAACTGCCACGGCCAGCGTCAACCCTTGCTGTAGTTGAGAAGAGCACTCCCCAAGGGGGCGACCCAGCGACGGCATCGCCACAGCGAACGCAATAAGGTCCGTTATCGGTGCCGTTCATAGCTCATCCGCCACTGGAAACGCTCGCTGTATAATAGGTGTGTGGAACTTCTCGTCATCGGCCTAGTTTTGTGGTTCGGCGGTCGCTGGCTAGTTCGCGCAACGGGGCCGATGCCACACTTCTGCCGGGGCTGTGCTCTAAAATACTACGGGTCCTCGTGTCCGCGCTGTTGTGAGCACGGCGACGATCGCCCGGACTGCGAGCGATGTCTGCTCGAGGGCAAACGCATCGACGGCGACGTGGTGGAAGGCGAATACGAGCCGGCGGCGTCAATGTAACGACACGAAACCGGTGTCCCTAAGCCCTACCCATCGCTGTATGATTGCTTCGAACGGCGCACGCGCTCGGGCGTCAACCTAAAGTGTATCGACTCCGAACAATGCAAGCCCAGCCCTTCGAGAGACCCCGAACCGTCGCATACGGTACATCCCGCGTCTGGAACGCGGTACCATCCGGTCATCTTCGCCCCCCACTTCAGGCCGCAGACGATTGTTACGCGCCTATATTTCCTGCATTAAATCCTTGCTGCTAGCACGGACACGCCTCAGCTCAAGAGAATTATACGAGATCGGACGCTGCAAAAATGTAGCGGATATTCTTGGGTTCTGCGCATCGCTTACTCGGAATCGGACGGATTCGAGGAGCCGGATTGCGTTGACTTGTCGCTATTTACCCGGGTGATTCGCGTCGCGCGCGGACGATTGGATCTTGCCTTCATGTCTACTACAAACGCGCAGGACTAACCATCGTTCGGGTGGTCCAGAAACGGCAGCGCAACCATCAGATTGGGCGCTTCCGTGCCCCAGGCAATCCCAAGCCATGTACTGGCGGGGAGTGACATTTACTGGGAGCAAGGGAGTGGAAATTGCCGGAGGGCCAAGGATGGAGATTAATTCATGTTCGGAATACGTCATCACACTCAGGATCAATGTGCCGTCGCCATAAAGGGCTGAAGATCTTACAAAACATCGACGTTGCCAGCGCCGCGAACACTGGGAGCGCTTAGCCACTCACGCGCTTTGTGAAGCACTTAAGCCTACTACGTCGGCAGGGCAGTGTAGTTGCATTGTGCAAACGCGAAGAGATGTAGACCGTTTTGGTACCAATTACTCGAAAATGAAATTTTTTGTCCCGAAGGCTTGGGCAGCGTCGCCGCAAAAAGCTCGCTTAGAGCGCCCGGGTTGTCCCAACTGTTGGGATAGTTCCCAAACGTAGCGATACCGAACGTGTGATAACCGATTGGACCGATTCCACTGTCTAAGTATTCCGTGATCATCCACCCGCTTTGCCCCGGAGCATTACAAGAAATTGAGAAAATAAGCTCGCCGCTTTGGCTATTATACGAACCGTACCTAAAGAGGTTCTTTGGCAGCTGAAACCAGTTGTATTGCGTCATGAAATTCTGCCAGCAGTCAAAATAATACGGACTCGTGCCAAAATTGAGCCAGCAGCCCCAGTGGTCCGGGAACAGAACCTCTCCGACACCTGTGGATTGGCCTGGGTCTGTAAAACCGCACGGCTGACCATCCCAGCATCCGGCATCGTTTGATGGTTGATAGTATTGCGTTGTGGAACACCCGTCAAATTGGTCTTCGAAGGGATCACATGCTCCGCCGTTGCCGCCACCACCGCATTGACCCGGCAGGCACGCAATATGTTCGATCGGACCGTCGCCCCGATTCAAGCGCTGCATCGGCACATTCAACAAATCAAGGTGGTGCCCACGGCCTGAATTATCAAGTGCTTGGATGTCGCGCACGACTGATGAGTCCCAGATGATCTCTCCATTAGGGACATGAATTGCAAGGCCCTGATGACCACCGAAAATTCTGCGCTGGACCTCGCCGTTAACATAGGTAAACGCCCCTGAGGTCGTGAGTACGGTCAATTTATCGAAAGGCAACGGCGATGCGATCTGGGCGCGAAGATTTTGAAAATATGAACCGCGCGGACTAACGGTCTGAGGTTTTGCCCCGGCGGGGCCAAATCTCGTGCCGCCACAGCCATAAGCAAAAGCTACAAAATATACCGCGAAAATAACGGCAATTGCGCGATGCAGCCGCATAATGGAGTCCCCTCTACCCTCAACGGGCGACCCTATCCTGATGAGGGATTTCGAAGCGCTACGGAGGTGTCCTTTCGCAACCCGTTATCCGGGATAGGCAAAGACGACGGCCATTACCGTCGAGCTGCGTATGCCGTTTGACGCATTACGCATTCAGGTTATGCGGCGCTGGTGTGACGGCTTGTCAACGTCGCCAAGAGCGCTGAGGACAGCGCAGTTTTCGTTCCAGCCGCGCAAGCAGCAGTAGCCCTTCAGGCACCGGTGATGATCCGGTTCACGGGAATTAAACTCCGGTGCCGCGATCGCGAACGCAGTAATCACGTACCTAACTTTCCCGCGGCCCGCTTGCCGTCGACGGTGACTACAGTCGCCGCACACGACGCCGGGGGTTAAGATCAGGAGCGGCGTAGCCAGCCGCAAGGGCGCCGACGATAATTACCAACCGTCGAGGCAAGTTTTATCGAACGATTGCAGACAGCGCGGAATCTTCGAAGAGATCGACGTGGCGAATGTAGCCGGCGAGCACAGCGAGGGATTTGTGGCGCGTCGTTCTGCTGATGTTTTCGAGGGTTACTCCGGCCTCCGCTGCGGACGTCACAAATCCCGCGCGAAGGGAATGCGCAGAAAAGTCACCATCGAGGCGCGCGTCGCTCGCGACCCGCTTCACGAGATTGGCGATGTCTTGGCCGTCGATGCGACTCGTCGTTAGCTCACGCCGCAGCGAAAACGAACGAAAGACCGGTCCCTCCTTGATCTCGGCGGCTTTGAGCCATTCGCGCATTGCGGTAACCGCACACACCGAATGATCCGCGACAAGCGGAATCGCAATTTCCTGTCCCTCGCCGGTTTGGTCCGTCTTCGAGCGTCGGATGTTCACAAGCAGGCCGCGCTTCGTGAACGCCAAGTCGGCGGCGTCGAGCGCGGCGATCTCGCTGCGGCGCAGCGCGCCCGCAAATCCTAGGAGGAGAATTGCGCGGTCGCGCTTGGCTTTTAAGGACTCGCCCCATACCGAAAGCAATGCGCGGCGCAACGCATCGAGCGTTAGTGCGTCTTTCTTGACCTGAGCGGCCCCGATCGTGCGCGCGATGCCTTGGAGTATCCGACGAACCATTGGGTGCCTTGTGGGCGATTCTAGGCCGTGTTCTAAGTGCGCTTGCGAAATCGCGGCCATCCGACGCCGGATCGTCGCGAGCTTTGCGCGATCGGTAAGGTGCGTAGCGTACAGCGCGACGGTCTGTGGATCCGCCGGCAAACACTTTGCCGCGTGCCGCGCGCAGAATGCCTGGAAGTCGCGCATGTCGCTTCGGTAGGCCCGACGTGTTGCCGGTGCTTTCGCCGCGTCCGAAAACTCGCGCGCGCGATCGAGGACAGCCGGCGCAATTGCTCCGCCGAGAACTGTCGTTATCGGTGTCGGCAGCGCGCTCACATCTCGCTCCCGCGAGCAGCCTCGACTTCGCGCTGACGGATGCGTTCTTCGAGCTCGGCTTCGAAGGCCCGAAGGTCTTCCAATCCCCGGCGCGCCTGTTCGAGGCCGTCAGCGATAGCAGCGACGTAAGGAGCGATTTTGTCATGGCGCGACATCAGGCGGCCTCCTCGACGCGCACGAAGCCGTTACGCTCGACGACGAACGTCGCGGCGAGGGGACACCGGCGAACCTTTTCCGTCAGGACGCGGATGGCGCCATGTGCGTTGCTGTGAGCGGTCGCCGCGTAGCGCAGGTACTGAATCGCAAAACGGATGTTGCCAGCGGACGCCGCATGCGCGTCCCGCAACAGGGCGGTCGTGGAACGGTAGTCATTTGCCGGCCGAAGGGCGCGATTATCGCCGCTAGCAACGGCCTTGGCGGTGTGCGATACTGAGGGCGTCATCAGAACGATCCTTTCTGGTGGCATGGCCTCGGCGATCTCAACCATCGTCGGGGCCGCTGTATCTTGTGCTGCCATTGTACCGCCAATGAGTGAGAAATGCTAGAGATTAGAGAAAAAAGAGGCCAATAGCCGCGTATTTTCGTTCAATCCTGGCGCTCATAATATAATTCGTAAACAATAGGTCGCCGGTTCGAGTCCGGCCGTCGGCTCCAGCGAAACGCCTTCACGCTTTTCTCAGGTTCTCGGAGACAATGGGCAAAAGGCGTTTTGAAGACGTGTTTCATGCAATTTGGACCTTGGGACCACGCGCCCGATCGCTCGAGCTGATCGACGGCCCGGTGGAATCGCACGCCGAACTGACCCAGAGCTTTTCGGATATTGCCTTGTCCAATCGCCGTTTCGGCGGAACGTCGGCAGCGCGCCACGCGCTGAGCAAAACCAAGCCGTGCTCGGTACTCGACGTCGGCGCGGGCACCGGCGACATCGCCCGAACACTTCGGGCGGAATACCGCCGCCGCGGCCGTGACGTCACCTTTACGTGCCTGGACAACAACGCGCACTTGATTGCCGTCGCGCGTGAGCAATCGAACGGCGATCCGGGTTTATCGTACGTCGAAGGCAATGCGCTATCGATTCCATTTTCGGATGAAACGTTCGACGTCGCCATGTGCAATCTGGCGCTGCACCATTTCGATCCGGAGCCGGCAGTAGCACTCTTGCGTGAAATGCGCCGTGTCTCGCGAATTGCGCCCGTCGTGACGGATTTGCGGCGATCGGTCTTTTCATGGCTCGCCGTATTCGCGTTCAGCCGCGTATTCAGCACCAACCGTCTGACGCGGCATGACGGACCGCTTTCCGCGCGGCGCGCCTATACGCCGAGGGAAGCGCTGCACCTTGCGCGGAGTGCAGGCTGGACGAAGCCGGTAGTCGAGCGGTTTCAACTTATTCGACTGGTGATGTACGATGCAGCGCGACTTTGACGTCGCGGTAGCCGGTGCCGGGCCTGCGGGTGCGTCGTGCGCGCTGCATTTGGCGCGGCTCGGGTATGCGGTTGCGCTGATCGACGCAAAAACGTTTCCGCGTCCGAAACTTTGCGGCGAATATTTGAATGCGGGCGCGGTACGCGAACTGCGCGAGATCGGCGCCGGCGGCGAACTTGCACCGCTTGCGCTGCCGCTCGACGGAATGCGCTTGCACGCACACGGCGAGCGCGCAGATTTCGCCTTCGGATCCGAGTCCTGGTCGCTGCCCCGCGTCGTGCTGGACGATCGGCTCCGGCAGCGTGCGCTGAATGCAGGTGCAACACCCATCCTCGGCACCGTGCGATCGATCGAGGACCGCGGAACGTCCGTTGATGTTGCCGTGCACGGCCGGCACGATCCCCGGTGCATTCGCGCGCGGTACGTTATCGGGGCCGACGGCATGCACTCGACGGTGGCGCGCCTAATGCGCCTAACCATCACGCGCCCATCCGCGCGATTTGCAGTGGGAGGGCATTACGGCGGAATGCGATTCACACGATGGATCGAGATGTACGCGGGGGGAGACGGATATGTTGCGATTAACCCGCTCGGAAACGTCCGTGCGAACACCGTGTTCGTACTCGGGCGCGAACGTCTGCGCAGCTCGGGGCGCAACCTGGGAGAAGAGTTGGAGCGATTCTCGTGGTCGGTCAGCGAAGGACGCCGCGCCTTTTCCGATTCGCAGCTCGAAGGACCACGGCGCTCGGTCGGTCCGCTCGCGCATACGACGCGGCACGTTACGCGAGGCAACATCGTTCTCGTCGGCGACGCGGCCGGATTTGTCGATCCCTTCACGGGTCAGGGCGTCTATCTCGCGCTCGTCGGTGCAAAATTGCTCGCCGCCGCACTTTCTCGAGCGTTCGACAGCCCCGTGACCGCTCAACAATCATTCGAACGGTATTCGCAAGAGTTGCGATCCGTATTTGCCGAACGGACGCGGCTCGCGTGGCTCGTGCGCAGTATTCTTACGAACCGGTTTCTTTCGCGGCGCGCTGCGAGCGCGATCCGCCGCCGGCCCGGGGATTACGGCGCATTGATCGACGCGTTTTGCGGCGCGTCGACGTTACAGCCCGCGGAGCTTGCGGCCGGCCTTGTGAGGGCACTGCGCTGAGATCGGTTACGAGTATCACTGTCGCAGCCTCCGCGCAACAGATCTACGACATCGCGCACGATACCGCACGCTGGCCGCAGATTCTGCCGCATTACCGGTTCGTTCGCGTCCTTGCCGACGGCGGTGAGGAGCGCACGATCGAAATGGCGGCAACCCGCGGGATATTCCGCGTTCGATGGACCGCGATCCAGCGCAACGATCCGGAGCAGCCCGCTATCTACTTCAAACACATCCGCGGATGGACGGCAGGTATGGACGTCGTTTGGCAATTCCAGGAGAAGAACGGAACAACCCAGGTTTCAATCGTGCACGACGTCGTGTTCCGGTTTCCGTTCGCGCGTCGCCCGATCGAACGCTACGTCGTTACGAAATTCTTCATCGAAGGCATCGCCGGCCGTACGCTTGCGTGCATCAAACGCGTAGCCGAGGGCCGCGCGAATGGCTAAGAATCGCGTCGTCATCACCGGCATCGGCATTGTCGCGCCGCTCGGTATCGGAAAGACGGCCTTCTGGGATTCGCTCTTAGAAGGCCGCATTGCCGTCGATACGATCACGCGCTTCGACGCTTCGGATTTTCCTTCGCAGATCGCAGCGCAAGTCGATGATTTTGACGCGTCGCGGTTCATGAACCGCCGGCGGCTGCAGTGGACGGACCGGTTCTCGCAGTTAGCCGTCGCCGGTGCGCTGCTCGCGCTCGAAGATGCCGAGCTCGATCCGCGAGGCCGCAGCGACGTCGGGGTTTACACCGGATCGGCGCTAGGGGGCTTGGCATTCGCCGAGGAGCAGATCGGCGTCTTTCACCGCGAGGGCTTGCGCGCGGTTCGGCCGCTGCTGACGATCTCGGCTTTCGGCGGCGCCGCGGCGTCGAATATTGCGATCGAATTCGGTTTGCACGGTCCGACGATCGCCAACGCCAATTCGTGCGCTGCGGGAGCGATTGCGATCGGCGAAGCGGTGCATGCCATTCGAAACGGAACCGTCACTGCCGCAATCGCGGGCGGCGTCGAAGCTCCGCTCGCGCCGCTGACGTTCGGCGCGTTCACCGTAGCGCGCGCGATGTCGACGCGAAACGGCGATCCGCAGAGCGCCAGCAGGCCGTTCGATCGCGACCGCGACGGTTTCGTGATGGCCGAAGGATCCGGTTTTTTGGTGTTGGAGCGGTACGAAGATGCCGAACGGCGCGGAGCGCGCATCTATGCGGAAATCTCCGGATTTGGAACGTCGAACGATGCGTTTCATATGGCGGCGCCGCTTGCGGGCGGAGAACAGGTTGCGGGCGCGATGCGTGCCGCGCTCGATGATGCGAGCGTTATGCCCGGCGAAATCGAAGCGATCAACGCGCACGGTTCTTCCACCCCCGCCGGGGATCGGGCGGAGCTGCGCGCCTACGAGCACGCATTCGGCGAGCGCGCGCACCGCATTCCGGTTTGCGCGACAAAAGGACAGCACGCGCACGCACTTGGAGCAACGGGAGCGTGGGAGGCGGCGATTTCTGCGCTGTCGATTCTCGAGGGCCGGATTCCCGGAAACGCCAATTTCGTTCGCGCGGATGATGGCTGCGAAATCGCCTGTTCTACCGGCACCGTAGACGTACGCGCGCGAACCGTACTATCGAATTCGTCGGGCTTCGGCGGCATCAACGCCGCGCTGGTGTTGCAAAGCGTCTCGAGCTAAAACGCGAGCGCAAAACCAAACACGGGAAATCCCGCGAAAAAGACTTTGCCCAGGTAGAGGTTGGGCCCGATTTGCCGGATTTCGTCGCGGATGTATCGCGCGACGGACGACGTGGTCGAGTAATCCAAGACGATACATGGACGGCCGTCGTGCCAACTCGCGTCCTCGTAGACCCTCGCGCGTACCGCCGGCAGTCCGGCCGGCGTAACGCGGTTCATCAGCGTCCGGCTTGCGGCGTCGAATGTCTTGCCTTGCCATGCAAAAAGCCGAACGAGCCGCGCGATCGGCTCGGCAAGCGGAGTGCCGGAGGCAATCAGCGCGGTGCCGCGTGCGGTTCCGGCGGGCACCGGTCCCGCGTTCGAGCGTGAAAACAAGACGTCGAGCTGCGCGCGGTTCAGGCGGAGCAGTGAATCCGGATCGTCGATCACACGGAATGGTTCGAACACTGTGCCGCCAACCCATACGCCAGGAGGGCACATTATGCGCTTGTTCGCCCTAGCCGCTCTGGCGCTGTTTGCCACGGCTGCCGCTCCGCCGCCCCCGGCGGCGCCCGCATACCACCTAATTCGGCGCTACGTGCTCGGCGGTGACGGCGGCTGGGATTACCTCACGTTCGATCCGCAGCGCAAACGCGTCTTCATCTCACGCTCCACGCGCGTGATGGTCGTCGACGCGTCGAACGGCGAACTCGCCGGGACGATCGCGAATACTCCCGGCGTTCACGGAATCGCGTTGGCGCCCGACCTTGGAAAGGGCTTCACGTCGAACGGCCGCGACGGAACCGTCACGGTTTTCGATTTGAACACGCTGCAGAAGCTTGCGACGATTCAGACCGGAGCAAAGAATCCGGATTGCATCGTCTACGATCCCGCGACGAAACGGGTGTTCACGTTCAACGGCGGCAGTGACGACGCCACGGCGATCGATGCGGCTACGAACGCCGTCATTGCGACCATCCCGCTCGGCGGGCGGCCCGAATTCGCAGTAGCCGACGGAAAGGGCCGAATTTACGATAATCTCGAGGACAAGAGTGCGATGGCCGTCATCGACGCGCAAAAGGCGGCGGTGGTTACCACGTGGCCGATGGACCCGTGCCGTTCGCCGTCGGGTCTTTCGATGGATCGTCAAAACCGCGTGCTCTTCGCCGCATGCGACGGACAAATGGCGATGATCGATGCCGACGGCGGTAAAACGATCGCTACGGTGCCTACCGGAAAAGGCACGGACGCTACGGCATTCTATCCCGGCGAAAATCTGGCGTTTGCGCCGAACGGACGCGATGCGACGCTAACGGTCGTTGCGTCGAGCGCATTGAAGCGGTTCAGCGTGCTCGAAAACGTCAAGACGGAATTGGGCGCCCGCACCATGGCGCTCGACCCCTCGAACGGCGAAGTGTATCTCGTCACGGCGCAGCTCCAGGTCAATCCGAACGCGACCTCGTACCGCGAGCGCTATCACGCCGTGCCGGGAACGTTCGCGCTTCTGGTGCTGGCTCCGTAATCTTCAGAATGAAAGGATAGAGCGATGGAATCCGCCGTGCTTCATCTGCTGCACTTTGCGGCCTGGGCATTCTTCATTATCTTTCTGCTGGCGCTCGTCGGACTGATTGCGATCGTTCGCTGGATTGTCGGTTTGTTTCACAAAGGCGAGGCCGCCGTCGAGAGCGGCGTCGAAAACGTCGAGAACACGTTCCGGCGCTAGTCCCGCGCGCTCGGTGTGGCGTATAGTAGATACTATGCAAGACCAAAGTACCCCGGAAATCGTCAAATCCGAAGAAGAGTGGCGCGAGCAGCTCGGCGGCGAGCGGTATCGCGTCTTGCGCCAGGCCGGCACGGAGCGGCCCTTTACGGGTTCGCTGCTGGACGTGCGCGACGACGGCATGTACGTCTGCGGCGCGTGCGGCAAAGAGCTTTTTGCTTCGGACGCAAAATTCGAATCGCACTGCGGTTGGCCCAGCTTTACACAACCCGAGCAACAGCAAAACGTGCGATTGCTCGACGACTTCAGCCATGGAATGCACCGGACCGAGGTGCGCTGCAAGCGCTGCGATTCGCATTTGGGCCACGTGTTCGACGACGGACCTGGTCCGCTGGGAACGCGCTATTGCATCAACTCGCTCTCATTGGATTTTCGTAAGAAGCAGTGATATCGGCGCCGGTTTATTGCCGGGCATTTATCGGGCGGCGCGCGCAGCTCGACGCTCTGAGTCAGCGCTTTGCGTCGTGCGAAAAGAGCGAAGGCAGCATCGTGCTGATTGCAGCGGAAGCCGGTATGGGCAAGAGCCGGCTGGTCGCCGAATTTTGCCGAGCGTTGGAACAGCACCCGTGCGAAACGATCGTCAATGCGTGTTTGGAGTACGTGCAATCGCCTTTTGCGCCGTTCGCTTTCGCCCTTTCGGCGCTCGCGCAATCGCAGCCTGAGGTACTGCGCGCGGTACCGAATGCCGAAGCGGCTCTCGCGCGCCTCCTGCCGCACGCGCCGCCCGCCGAAGACAAGATCTCCGAGCAGATCGATAAAATTTTTCTCTTCGATACGGCGGCGCGCATTTTTCAGGCGGCGGCTTCGCGCCGTCCGGTAGTTGCGGTTATAGACGATTTGCATTGGGCGGATGCCGGGTCGCTAGAACTCTTGCAATATTTGGCAACGCGCATTGCCGGATGGCGCGTCTTGATCGTCGCCACGTACCGCCCGGACGAATTGCGCCGAGCACCTGCGCTGCGTTCCGCACTTTCGCGGCTGGATCGTTTCCCGTACGTGTGGCGTTTCACGCTCGAACCGCTGAGCGATACCGAAATACGCGAGCTCCTGGCGCGCGCGCTCGAAGGCCGCCGCGCGCCGCCGCCGCAAATCCTCGAGACGATAAAAAAAGAAGCCGAGGGCAACCCGCTAGACGCGGAAGAGTTGCTCAAAAGCGCGGTGGAAAGCAACGTATTACATCGCGGCGGCGCGGTGGCGCTGCCGGGGTCGCTGACGGAGTCGATTCTCGAGCGCCTGCAGCCGCTCGGCGAAACGGATAGAAGTATTCTCTCCTACGCATCCGCGATCGGACGGCAGTTCGATCCACAATTGCTTGCGGACGTTTTGGAACGTCCGGTAAGCGATATTCTCGCCACGCTGCGTAAGGCCGTCGAGTTGCAGTTGATCGTCGAACACGCCGGCAACGGAAGCATTGCGTATTTCTTCCGTCATGCGCTCACACGAGATGCGATCTACAATCAGCTTCTCGCAGTCGAAGCGCGCCCGCTCCACGCCAAAGTCGCACAGGCAATTGAGTCGTCCGGGCGCGCCAACGAGCATATTCCGGAGCTTGCGTATCATTTCTGGCAGGCACGAGACATGGCGAAAGCCGTAAAGTACAACGAGCTGGCGGGCGATGCCGCCGTAGCAGTGTCGTCGTATCACGACGCCGCGATCTCCTACGACCGCGCTTTAGAAGCAAATGTTTCGCTCGGATTGGCGGGAACGCAGTTACAGTGCAAACTCGCAGAAGCCTTGCGTGAAAGCGGTGAAGGCGAGCGCGCAAGGACGCTGTACGAGTCCGTTCTGCAAACCTACGAGACGAACGGCGACACGGACGCCGCGGTTCACGTGTGTTCGTGGCTGCGCATTATGTGCTATGACATCGGCGATACACACGGCGTACTAAAGTACGCGCAGCGTGCCGTCGAACTCGCGCGCGAAGGAAGCGACCGGAATCTGCTCTGCAAAGCGCTCGTCGGCCAGGCCAACGCGCTGGTCAATTGGGACGACCTCGACAAGGTGGATGTAATTCTGCAGGAAGCGCGCTCGGTGGTCGACGTTGTGCCGCGCGGGACCGACGTGCATTATCAATACGTCTTGGGGACGTTGTATTCGCTGCAGGATCGCGCCCAAGAATCGTCCGCAGCGTATCGCGAAGCGCTCCGCTTGGCCCTCGAGCGGGAGAACTGGTTCCAAGCGACGCTGGTGTTCGTCAATTACGCCGATGCGGCGCTGACGCTCGGGTTGCGTGAAGAGAGCATCGCGACGCTCGCGGACTACCTTCGAGTGATTCGCGAGCGAAAGCTCGGAGCGCACACCGTAATGAGCACGCTCACCCACGCCGCCGTCGTGTATCTGAACTTGGGGATGCTTGCGGACGCGAAAAGCGCCATCGAGCAGGCGCTGACGCTTCCGGTGGAAGAGCGCGGACTGGCTTCGAGCGCTCGCGCTGCGGCGGTTACCATCGGACTGCGTACCGGCGACGGCGCCCTGTCGGCCCGCGCCGCGACCGGCGATTTCGTGGACGATGCCTCGAATTTGTCCGCGGGCCATTTTTCCGCGACCGTTACTGCGGCGATGGTGGATTTGCTCGTCGACCAAGGCCGGGCGGACGACGCTCGAGCGTTGCTTCATCGCGCAGTGGAACTGCCGCTTCTACACGGCGGAGCCGACGAAATGACGCTCATCTCCATGAAAGTCGCGCGACATGGGGCAGAGATCGATATCGCGCCGGCGCGAGCGCGGTTGCTGACGCTCTTGCAGCGAGGCAATCGCCGTTACGAACGCGCCGCGCTCGAATTATTCGATGCGCTCGTTGCCAAACGTAACGGTCAACGCGAACGGTGCCAGGCGCACGCTGCGCTTGCGGAAGCACTGTTCGAAGAGCTGCAACTGCCCTACGAGCGCGCGCTGACTCTCGAATTGCTGGACCGCCGATCCGAAGCCTTGGCGATTTACCGTACGACCGGCGACGCCACCGACGCCGGCCGGTTGGAGAAGGCGTTGACGCCCCTGAACCGTCGCGGCCGCGCGCGCACCGAACTGACGCAGCGAGAGCGAGAGATCGCAGCCTTGGTTGCCCAGGGTATGAGCAACCTCGCCATCGCCGAGAAGTTGATTATCAGTGAGCGCACGGTCGAATCTCATGTGGCGGCTATTTTCGACAAGCTCGGCGTCAGCTCGCGCGCCGAAATAGCCGCGTTCGCCGCGCGCGCCCAAATCTCAGTACCGGCCACCAAAACGTAGGTACCGCGCCGCCCCATAAACCCGTAGCCGCACGGACGCGGGCGACCGCCCCGGGGCGATAGCATGAGACTACGCCAAACGAGTTACCGCCACGAACATCACGCATGCGGAACTCCGTACGGGCACTCTCGATCGCTTTTTGCTCTGAAAAGGAGACCGCCAATGTTCATCGCACGCCTTGCCGCCGCCGCTCTTTCCGCACTGCTGCTCGCCACGGGTTTCGCTTCGGCCGCCCAACACGTCAACGTACCCTCGGGAGATCTCATCAGCGTGATGCTGCTCAATGACGTGGGGTCTCGTAATTCCGTCGAAGGCGATCCAATCGCCGTGAAAACGATTGAAGATTACTACGTCCGCGGACGTTTGGTGCTCCCGAAAGGTTCGCCCGGTTACGGTGTCGTCTCGCATGTGTCGCGCTCGGGCATGTTTCACCGCGGTGGCGAATTCGCTTTCGAAATTCGCCGGCTGGTAGCGCCCGACGGTACCGACATTCACGTCGACATGCTTTCTTCAACCGGCGATGCCGCGCGCAGCTACGAACATAACGGCAACGGGTTTGGCGCCTACGCGCTGTTCGGCCTGGGCGGAATCTTCGCCCACCGCGGAAACGATATTCTGGTTTCGCGCGGCGCCTTGCTCCACGTCGTAACCGAAAGCACGCCCGACGTCCAGGTCCTTCGCTACGGAACGCATCCGGCAGATCTCGACGACGTGCTGGTTTCGCAACACAGCTAACGCGTAACGCGTGTTCCATGAAGAAGGCGCCGTCCGCGGCGCTTTTTTCATTGCTAAGCGCGATTCCGAAACATCCGTACCAATGGTACGCAACGATCAGTACTGCCACGGATCCGGTACGCATTTTGCACTCGTACGATAGATGCATCGCTACTCGATGCCCTACAAAGGAGAATCACCGTGCGAGCTTTCGTCGTTGCGTCTATTATTTTGTCGATCGTCATACCGGCGCTGCATGTCCCCGCGTTAGCGGCGCCGCATCATGCCGTGCGCCTTGCACCGGCCGACGAGTATTTCGGCCGTCAAAAGATGTCGATTCTGGAAATCGGAAACCGCCTGCGCGACCTGAATATCCGCTGCGCGTATCACGATCGTAACGTCCCCGATATGCTGCACAGCGCCTCAATGGCGGAAGACGCGATGCGCGATTGGCACGCCAAATATCCTGCGGATCCATGGCTCCGGAAGGATCGTTTGGCGCTCGCGCACATATACACGCTCTTACGCCGATGAAACCGCTCGATCTCACCAAAGCTCCGCCCCGCAGTCCTCGCCGGCAATTGGACGGCCTGGACATGATGCCGCGTACCATCGATAAACTGCGCGCTTCGCTGCCGGGAGGGAATATGGGCGAGTACAAGATCGCGGGATCGTCGCAGCGGCTGCTCGACTTCATCGGTATCGACGCCGGCGAACTGCGCGATGCCATTGCGCGTGCCGAAGACGAAGCTGCAGTGGCGCGGTGGCTCGCCGAACGCGTGCCGCGCGACCTGTACGCAAAAGCGAATGCCGCACTGACCACTCGGCGGCTGCGCGACGTGGACGACCTGCCGGCCCTGCGTTCGCGGTACCCTATTGCACGGGACCTTTCCGACGACACGCCGTTGTACGATCTGCTCGAGCTCGACGATAAGGCACTGTTTCCGCAGCGTTAGTGCGGCGCGGCAGCAAAGGGACAGGCGTATGGCACCGGTTCGCGCAATGATGCGTCTATGATCGTGTTGCGCGAGGCGACGGCATCCGGTATACCGCCGCTCGTCCCGCCGTTGAAGTGGGCCGGAGGAAAACGCTGGCTGGTGCCGGCGCTTCTTCCGTATTGGCAGCCGCACCGCAGCCGGCGTCTGGTGGAACCGTTCGCCGGCGGATTAGCCATAACGCTCGGGCTGGTTCCGCGGCGCGCGCTGCTCAATGATTCCAACCCGCAGCTTATCGCATTTTACACGTGGCTTCAGCGCGGCATCGATCTTTCGAAATGCGGCGTAACCTTCGAGAACGATCGCACCGTGTACGCGAAAAACCGGACGCTCTTCAACGAATTGATCCGCGGCGGCCAAGGCGGCAGCGCACAAGCTGCAGCGCTTTTTTACTACCTGAACCGCACCGGCTACAACGGCCTGTGCCGGTTCAACGCGCGCGGTTTCTTCAACGTGCCGTTCGGGCGGTACAAACGGATTCCGTACCGCCTCGACGCCGAATCGTACCGTGAAGCCTTCGCCGCTTACGAATTCACGTGCGGCGATTTCGCGGTGATGGACGTGCAGCCGGATGACTTCGTGTATGCAGATCCGCCGTACGACGTCGAGTTCACGTCCTACTCGGCCGGCGGATTCACTTGGGACGATCAACTTCGTCTGGCGCGATGGCTCGCCGCACATCCTGGACCGGTCGTCGCATCGAATCAAGCAACGCCCCGAATCTGCCGCCTCTATCGCAGTCTCGGCTTTACCGTGCGCAAACTTGCCGCGCCGCGCCGGATTAGCTGCGACGGCAATCGCGAGGATGCAGAAGAGATGCTCGCGGTGAGGAACGTCTGATGGGCATGCTGTTTCCGGGCAGCATCGGAACGAAAACGGGATCGACGCTGGAAGTCACCGTCGAAGCCGTCCTGTTGAACAATAGCTACGCCGTCAGCAAACAGCAAACCGTCGGCACGAAACCAGGCGGCGGCCGGCACCGTGTCGATCTCGTGGGCATGCGTCCGAACGGCACGAAGTTTTTGGTTTCGCTCAAATGGCAGCAGACGGCGGGAAGCGCCGAGGAAAAAGTTCCGTTCGAAGTGATTAAGCTGCTGCACGCGCTGCGTGAGAGTCCGTCCGTGTACGACAAAGCGTATATCGTCATCGGCGGCGACGGATTTAGCCCGAGCCTCGTCGAGTTTTATCTATCGGACGAATTCAGGTCTTACGTGCGGGAGTCGGAGAAGATTGAAATTCTCACTCTCAACGACGTGATTACCCGTGCGAATCGGGGGGCGTTGTAGCGCCGGGCACAAAGTGCAGCGCTACGCCGTCGATGCAATACCGCAATCCCGTCGGCGGCGGACCGTCATCGAAAACGTGCCCCAGATGTCCCTTGCAGCGGCGGCAATGCACTTCGGTGCGTGCATAACCGATGTCGTAGTCGCGTCCGGTTGTAATCGCGTTGGGAAGGGGCGCATAAAAGCTCGGCCACCCCTCATGCGCGTCGTACTTCGTCGTGGAGGAGAAGAGCGCGAGTTCGCAATTTGCGCAGTGATAGAGTCCGGCGCGCGTTTCGCCGTTCAGCGGGCTGCTGTACGGCGGCTCCGTACCATTCTGCCACATCACGTAGGCGCGTTCATCGGCGGTTTGATCGCGCTGCGTCGCACCGGTCAGCGATGCTGCCCCCAGAATAGCGAGGGCTCGCAGCCAGGCTGCGCGCGTCAACGGCTCGGAATACGGCGTGCGGTCCAGTTCGGCTCTATCCATACACCTTAGGAACGCCCGGCCCGGCCGCCCGGATGCATTGGCCCCTACATCGACACGATAGTTGACAGTATTGCCGCCCTCGTTCGTGCCAGTGCGGCGTCGCCTCCCGGGGCCTGGTCACCCATCCAGCCGTTGATCAAGAACGAGAACGTGACGGCGCCGTGGGTGTGGGTTTGCGCGTATCCGGAAAGCGTGGTGACGTGCGTCCACGTCCCGGTTTTTGCAAAGACCGCGCCTTCGGCCGGCGTTCCGATATACGCGTCCTTAAGGGTGCCGCGCACGCCCGCAACGGGCAGCGCATCCAGAATTTCGTCGCGATGCGCGCTTTGCCAGTCGGCTTGCAAAATAGCGACCAGATCCTGCGGCGTAATACGATCGTATGCCGATAATCCGGAGCCGTCCGAGATCCAGACGGTCGCGGGATCGACGCCGATGGTACGCAAGTACCGCTGTTCTACTGCAATGCCGTGCTCGTACGTGCCGGGCATACCGAATTGACGAACCGCGAGCTCTTTGACGAAAAGCTCGGCCATCAAATTATCGCTGGGGATCCACATCGAGGCGAGCAGGCTGCCCATCTGCGGCGATCGCCGGCTCCAAAGAGTAATCGCATTTGCCGGGGCGCTGCCCATCGCCGTGCCGCGATCTACGGTGATACCGTGCGCCGCGAGGGCGCGCGAAAACACGTCGAGCGCATACGCCGCAGGATCCGGAACGCTCGGTGACAGATCGTCGGAGGCCGGGGCGCCCAGCGGATAGCTGCCGATCAGGTCGATTGTGTGCGGCGCGTTCCACGGGCGCGCGACATCCGTCGTATCTTTGGAGCCGCGAGGGCCGGTGGCGATGCGGTTGTCGATCGTAAAGGTCCCCGACTGCGGCCACGCGCGCACGCTTACCGGCGCGCCGGTTACGGCCGCCGGCGTAACGGAAACGTGTTCGACGCCTTCTTCAAGCTCAAGCGCGCTGACGGCGGCCGCGTAGTAGTATGGCGTGTCGTCGACGAGCCATCCCGGCGCAAAACGTACGTCGTCATATCTGCTTGCATCGCCGATCAACGCACCGGAGACGTGTTTTACGCCGGAAGCTGCGAGCGCAGCTGCGGCGGCGTCGAGGTCGGCGGCACCGAGCGCGGCGTCGCCGCGCCCCACGATATACAAATTGCCCGCGATCGTGCCGTCGCGCTGCGGAACATCGGATTCGACGGACGTTTCAAATGCGAAGCCGTCCCCGAGTTCGTACAGCGCCGCCGATCCCGTCAGCAGCTTGAAATTCGAGGCGGGCATGAACTCTTGCGCTTGATTTCGCGAATACAGCACGGTTCCGCGATCCGTATCGGCGATTTCAAAGCCGATTTGCGCGCCTTGCAAAACCGGCGCCTCGAGCGCGCGGTCGATCGCGACGTCGAGCGAGGCTATTTCGGAAGCGGTCCACGGCGCGCCGCCTGCCTGGGGCCGTGACACGGCACCAGTAAGAACGGCCAGCGCGGCAATCAACGCCAAACTACGCATCGCAATCCACACGCAAAACGTCTTCGATCGTCTCACGGCGAGCGATCGGCGTGTGCGTTCCTTGGCGTACCGCGATGACGGCGGGACGCGTAAAACGATTGTAGTTGCTCGCCATGCTGTACGTATACGCGCCGGTAGTCTGCACTGCAATCAAATCGCCGGCCCGAAGGGTCGAAGGAAGCTTTGCCACGCCGAGCTCGTCATTTTCGCACGTTCGCCCGCACACGGTCATTTCAACAACCGTATCGTCGTCGCGCGACGCGCACACGATATGATGGTATGCATTGTACAGGGCCGGCCGGGGATTTTCGTACATCCCGCCATCCACAATCGCGTACGCGCGCTCGAATTGGCGCTTCACAGCCATGACGCTGTAGACCGACGTGCCGGCCTGCGCTATCAGCGCGCGGCCGGGCTCGATGCCGATGCGCGGCACGGGAATATTCCATCGCCGCGCCTCTTTGCCGCCCGTTTGTGCAATGGCTTTTGCCGTTAGCGCCGGATCCATCGGAGCGCGATCCGGTTCCCCTACGCCGAATCCGCCGCCGGCGATAAGCACTTCGGTCTTCAATCCGGCGTGTGCGCAGTAGGCGGCCCGCTCCATCAGTGCAAGGACGTGCTCGACGAATGCCTGGCTCTCGTAAATTTGCGATCCGATATGTCCGTGCAAGCCGGTAAAATGCAAGGACTGCGCGTCCTTCAAGACGTCGATGGCTTTCGGCAGCTCGTGCGGATCGAAACCGAACTTGGAACGCGAACCGGCGGTTCTGACGAACGCGTGCGTGTGCGCTTCGATGCCGGTATTGATGCGAAGGAGTACGTCGACGGCATAGGTGCCGGATGCGCGTTGCTTTAGGCGGTGCAGTTCGTCCAGGTTGTCTACCGCAATGCGTCCCACCCGCCCCTCGAGAGCCGCATCCAATTCGTCATCGGTTTTGCCGCAGCCGTGCAGCGTAAGGCGTTCCGGCGGGAAACCCGCACGTTCGGCTGCCGCCAATTCGCCCAACGAACAGACGTCGAGCTGCAGGCGCGTGTGCTTGAGGTGTTTCGCCAGCGCGGTCAGCAGCAACGCTTTGCCCGCGTAGGCAACCTCGATTCCGTATGGTTCGCATGCGTCCAAGAACGAAGCGACGGCGCGGTCCAGCACGTCGTAGTCGATCGCCAAGAGTGGCGTCCCGTACGCTCGGGCCAGGTCCGCGGCGGAAACGCCGCCGATGCGCATCATGGCGCGCTTGTTTGCGGGAAGGAACTCGCGTCGCCTGCCGGGTGAAACCATATTTGACATGACAAAGCCGGATACGATCGTTATCGGCGCGGGAGCCGCCGGTCTTGCAGCGGCACGCGAGCTGACGCGCGCCGGAAAAACCGTCGCGGTGCTCGAGGCCAGAGATCGCGTCGGCGGGCGCGTTTACACGCGCACCGATCCGCGTTGCGCCGCGCCGATCGAACTGGGCGCCGAGTTTATTCATGGCGATGCGCCGTTGACATTCGATCTGTTGCGCGAAGTGGGGGCGGCTGCCGTGGGCGAAAGCGGGAGCAGCTGGGAGGTGCGTGACGGCTCGCTGATTCGTTCGGTTGACGATCCGTTTTCGTCGCTGCCCGAGCTGCTCGACCGCCTGGATAGAAACGCTCCCGACGAAAGCGTCGACGAGTTTCTTGGCCGCGTTACCGTCGACGCGCGTTCCAGTGAAATTGCGCGATGGGTGCGGCTTGCCGTCGAAAGTTTCGATGCAGCGGATCCCGCTATCGCGGGCATTCAATCGATTGCAGACGAGTGGAGCGGCAGCGCGAGCTTGGAGGGTTCGCAATACCGCCTTACCGCCGGATACGGCTCGCTGATGGATCGGCTTGCTGCATCGTTACCGCCGTTGCAAGCGACGGTGTATCTGCAAACAATTGTCGAGCGGGTTGAATGGAAAAAAGGCGGTGTGCGGATTATCGCGCGGCGCGCGAACGAAACGCTCGCGTTCGATTGCGAACGGGCGATCGTCACGCTTCCGGCAGGCGTTTTGACGGACGGGTCCGTCACATTCGCGCCCGATCTTCCGTCCGATCGCCGGCGCGCAATCGAAGGAATCAAAACCGGACCGGTAACGAAAATCGTGCTGAGATTCGCGCAGCCGTTTTGGACTGGATTGCGCGATCGGCAGTTACGCGACGCATCGTTCTTTTTCGGTCCGCAAACCGGGTTTCCGGTGTTCTGGACCAGATATCCGCAGATCTCGCCGCTGGTTGTCGCGTGGGCCGCCGGCCCGTATTCCACGCGCCTGAAGGAACGCAACGAGGACGAGACGGCAGCGATCGCGATCGACGAATTCGCCGGCGTGCTGGGGCTCGATCGACGCACGGTGGATCGCGAACTTGAAGCGGTGTACGTGCACGACTGGCAGCGCGACCCCTTTGCGCGCGGCGCGTACAGCTATTTGGCTACCGGCGCGCGCGATGCGCGCGAGGTGCTGGCGCGACCGATTGAGTCGATGCTCTACTTCGGCGGCGAGTCGACGGCGCAGGGCGGACGAGGCGGAACGGTTGAAGGCGCGCTGCGCAGCGGCGTGCGTGCCGCGCAGGCTTTATTGGCTGCCCTCTAGCGCGGTGGTCAGCGGCGCGAACTGCGCGAGAAAACGATCGATCACGGGAGCGGCTACTCCGGCGTCCCGCAGACGGCGAGCCACCGCGTCGATGCTCGCCGGCGGCGTCACGCAGAGAAAGTGACCGCTTTGGCCGGCGGCGTGAATTGCGAGGGCGTTTGCCGCTGCCGGAATCAGCGCCGTTTGATACGCCTGCAGTTCCACGGAACCGCCGTCGCACGACAGACGCAAACCCGGATCCAGCGCCATGATAATCAGGGGCCGGTTATGCGTGTGCATCGTTGCCGGCGTCTCGGTCGCCGCGATTCGCTCGACTAAAAAATGCGTGTCCGCAATCAGAATGGTGCGCGTGAACCCTTCGCTCGCATAGGCCAAGTCGATCAGTGCGCCCGTGTGCGATTCCCGGTAGTCCAGCACGTCCGCAGCTTTTTGCACGTGCAATTGCCGCGGCTTGCCGTCTGCTCCCACGCGGTTCCAGTCGAAAATGCGGTACGTCAGGTCGCTGGCCTGCTGCGTTTCGAAAATCACGATGCCGGCGCCGATTGCGTGCAGCGTGCCGGCAGGAATATAGAACGCGTCGCCCGGTTTGACGGAAACCCGATGCAAAATGTCGCCGAGGCTGCCGTCGGCAACGCGGCGTTCGTATTCCTCACGCGTCGTGTCGCGCGTCCATCCCATAACGAGCTGCGCCCCGGGCTGGGCGTCGATGACGTACCAGCATTCGGTTTTTCCGTTTTGCTGATGTTCCACGCGGCGCGCGTACGCATCGTCCGGATGAACCTGTACCGACAGCGAGTCGCGCGCGTCGATGATTTTCGTCAGAATCGGAAAGATTCGATCGGGATCCAGATCGCCGAGCAACTCGCTCCGGAGTTCCGCGCGCAGCTGCGCGACCGTCTTTCCGGCGAGCGGACCGTTCACGACCGCATTTTCATCCCAGCATTCCCACGATTCACCGATCTTTGCGGCGGAGTCGCCGTCTTTGCCGTACATGCGCACCAGTGAATCGCCCCCCCAGATGGCGGGCGACAGTTTGGGTTTGAGGATCAGCGGATACAGTTGACGTGCTTCGATCATGACGCTTGTATTTCCGCACGCAGCAGCCCGCGCGCCGAATTGCCCGCGAAGATTGCTTGTGCGGTGCGCAAATCCTCCGCGAACAGCACCCGTTCCAATACACGTCCCTCCAGCAGCAGCCGGGAACGCAAAATGCCCGGCAATGCCCCGCTCGTTAGCGGTGGCGTATATAAGGTTTCCCCTATTCGCACGAAGATATTCGTTCGCGCGCCCTCGGCAACTTCACCGCGCTCGTTGAGCAATATCGCATCGAAACAGCCGCGCTCGCGGGCCTGGCGCGATGCCGCGTCGTGGTGCGGCCGCCACGACGATTTATGGCGCAGAAACGGATCGGCGGCCGTGAGCCGCTCCTGCGAGATGCACACGGCAATAGGCTCGTCAAGAGGTTCGAGCGGCGCCGGCGTCACTGCGACTCCATACCTATTCACCGTAAGCCGTACCAACAGCGGAACGGTCGATCCGGCAAACCGGCGCACCGCGTCTTCCAGCGCACCGCGGTCGACGGCAAGATCGAACAGCGCGGCGCTTTGGAGCAAGCGCGAGATGTGTGCCTGAACGTCGCTGGGATCCGGACCGGCACGAAACGTTTCGATAAGCGAAAAATCCCGCGATGCAGCGTTCAGAAAGCTCGATTTAACCGCAATCTCGTGCCACTCGGCCCCTGCCTGCGAGTCGCTCACGATGCCGCCGCCGGCATCGAAACGGGCAGCTTCGTCGCGAATCTGCAGCGTGCGGATCGCGACGTTCCACCAGCCGCGCCGTCGCGGAGAAAGAAAGCCGATGCCCCCGGTGTAAAAGCCGCGCGGATCGCGTTCGACGTGCGCAATATGTTGCATCGCCGCGCGTTTGGGCGCACCGGTTATACTGCCGCACGGAAACGTTGCCCGTAAAACGTCGGCAAACGTCGTGTCGCGCGGCAGGACGCCGCCGATCGTCGACGTCATCGTCGCGAAGGTGGGGTAGCGCTCCACGTCCAGCAGGCGTTCGACGCGCACGTCGCGCGCGCACGCGCGCTGCAGATCGTTGCGCAGCAGATCGACGATCATCACGTGTTCGGCGCGGTTCTTTTCATCGTAAAGCGGCGCCGTATCCGCCGGATGAGACGTGCCTTTCATAGGTTTGGTGCGAACCCGGTCGCCGTCAAAACGCAGAAAGAGCTCCGGCGAGATCGAGACTGCGGCGAAATCTCCGTGCTGCAAGAACGCCGTATAGCGTGCCCGCGATCGCCTCGCCAAATACCGGTACAGTGAAAACGGATCGCCGCGAAAACCCAGATCGAACGGCACCGTGTAGTTGACCTGATAAACTTCGCCCTCGCGAATGCGCTGGAGCAAATACTCGACGTTCTTCGCATATTCCGGATATGCCGTGCGCGGCAGCGGTTTGCTCAGCGAGTAGCGCGGCGCCGTCCCATGAAACCGCCGCTTTTTGGGACTGCCGAATGCGCCGAGCAGCAGTAAAGGCAGCGCACTCGAGCCGGTTGCCATGCCGCAGAGTTGTACGCCGAATTCATAGCTCAGGCCGCCGGCGATCCAATATCCGTCGCGGAGCGCGTCTTCGGCTTCCGCCAGGGCGCGCAGCGCATCGCCGAGCGACAAAGGCGCCCAAACGGCCGTGGGGAGCTCGAAGACATACGCCGGATCCCAACCGGCGGCGACGCGCAGCGTCATGCGCGCGAGGTTATTGCAGGTTCGCCGGCTCCCCTCGTTCGACGATCGCTTTGAAGCGCC
The DNA here is from genome assembly GCA_035938175.1 of Vulcanimicrobiaceae bacterium. Lineage (GTDB taxonomy): Bacteria > Vulcanimicrobiota > Vulcanimicrobiia > Vulcanimicrobiales > Vulcanimicrobiaceae > DASRDE01. Next base: position 3,032 of record DASZHD010000036.1, on the reverse strand, counting down.
GCAGATCTTCGGCTATCTGTTTTTGCGGCTCCTCGCCCAGAATGCGCGCGAGCGATGCGCCGACGTATCGAGCGGGCGGCGCGTACTCCAGAACGACGCGAACTTCCGTCAAGCCGTCCCGTTCGTCGAAATGCACCGAACCGGCATGGTGCATCGCCGAGCCCGGCAGCGATCGCCAGCCGATCAATTCGCCCGGAACGTCGTTGATGATCTCGGCTTCCCACGTCACGCGGCTGCCGATCGGAGCGCGCACGCGCCACCGGGAGCGCGAAGGGGTCAGCACCGTAACTTCTTCGATGTGCTGCATGAACGACGGCAGCGAACCGAGGCTGCGCCAGAATGCGTAGAGTTCGGCGGCGGGCCGCGCAACGGCGATCGATTGCTCCACGCGAACTCCGCGCCCGTACGGAACGCTGGCGCGCGGATTATGCGAGCCGCTGGGTTCGGACGTATCGACGCCGAGCATCCCGTACACCGGACAAAACCCCGTGACGCCGCGATACAGCAGCTCGCCGCCAAGTCCGGCAGCGGAAATTCCCGCCAGGCCGCGACGGCGAATAGCCAGGATGATGAGGACGGCGCCCGCGCCGAGCGACAGAAAGCGTTCGACCGTGCCTACGTTTCGCGCATCGTGCATTCTGCAACGTCTCCTTTGGCCCATTATCTCACGAAACCGCCCGCTTCATGCGGGGGCCGGGGGCCCCGCCCGGCACGCCGAAGGGACTTGACGTGCTCAACTACATCGGTATCGGCTCGAATTTGGGGGATCGGCAGGCAAACATCCTGGCGGCGCTGCAGCGGCTGCGGGCAAAATCGCGCGTGGTTTCGGTCTCGTCTTTTTACGAAAGCGAACCGGCGGGCGGTGCCGAGGGACCGGCGTTCCTGAACGTGGCGGCTGCCATTGAAACCACGCTGGACGAAGCAGCCTTCCGGCGTTTTGCGGGCGAGGTTGAGGCGGCGGTGGGACGTTCGAATTCGCGCAAGCTTGCGGCGCGGCCAATCGATGTGGACGTGTTGTGGTTCGACGGCCGTGCGCATCCCGAACTCCTGGCGCGCGCGTACAACCTGATTCCGCTCGCCGAAATCGCGCCCGAGCTGCGCGAGTCTTCCACGCAGCGCACGCTAGGCGAAATCGCAGCCGCGTACAAGAAGAACGGCGTTCGCCGGCGCGCGCGCTCGCTGCATTTCAACGCCAACCGCCAGGAGGAAGCTCCCGAAGTGCGTCTGTCGTTGGGCCGCGTCGGGGTCTCGAGCGTGCGGCGCATCGTGCACTTGAACGTCGACGGTCACGACCGCGTGTTCAACGGTGAATTCACGATGGTGGCGGATTTGGCGCCCGATAAAGCGGGCGTTCATATGTCGCGTTTCAGCGAGATTTTGGAAGAAGCGGCGCTCGACGTTTTGGCGCGCGAGCAAGGACATGCGCGGATCGAACGTATCGTCGAGGCGATCGCCAAAGAGATCGTGCATTCGCAGCGTGCGATTCGAGCCGACGTGAGGCTCCGCGCGGATTTCGGCCTGGAGCGCTGGACGCCGGTAAGCGGGAAACGCGGAGAGGAAACGTACACGCTGATCGGCATCGCGCACGCGGACGAACTCGATACGCGGCGCGTCGTGGGCGTCGAAGCGGAAGGCATGACGGCCTGCCCGTGCGCGCAGCTGATGGTTCGCGAACACAGCATGCACGAATTGATGGACGCCGGGTTCTCCGAAGGCGATGCGCGCCGCGCGCTGGACGCGCTCCCCGTGGCAACGCACAATCAGCGCGGCAAAGGCTCGGTGTTGATCGGCGCTTCGCCGCAGTTCGAAGACGCAATTCACGCGGAGGATCTAGTTGAAATCGTCGAAAACGCGATGTCTAGCGAGACCTACGATTTGCTCAAGCGGCCCGACGAATTCTTCATCGTCAACAAGGCGCATCACAACCCCAAATTCGTCGAGGACGTGGTGCGCGGTATTCTTGCGAGCGCGCTGGATATGTTCGGCGATTTCGACGACCAGACGTTCATCTCTGCCAGCCAGGTCAACTACGAATCGATCCACAAGCACGACGCTTTTGCCGAGGCGTGCGGCACGTTCGGGGAGTTTCGCCGCGAGCTGCGCACCGGCGAATACGTGACGCAAAAGACCGATTTGGCGTCGTGGCTCGGCACACGCCCCTCGCCGGTGCTGATCTAAGTCGCGTTTTCCAATGCCGCGATGCGTGCTTTCAGCGGCGGATGCGTGGAAAACATGAATTCGAACCACGCGGGCTGCTCGTCTTCCGCGAGATTCTGATCGCGCAGGCGCCGGAATGCCGACGCGCCGGTAGCGGGTTCGTTGGTCGCGGCGACCGCAAACCGGTCCGCAGCCCATTCGCGCGATCGTGAAAACGCCGATAGCGGGGGCCGGAGGATCTGTGCGATCGCCATCGCCACGAATTGAACTTTCGCCGGCAGCCGCGGACGCCGCAGATCTTCGGACGAAACGTTTCCGAGTGCGGCATACGCGCCGAAAATCGCCGCCATTGCGGCGAGTTGGCCCGCGGCCATCAAGCGCCACGTATCCCGCGAGACGTAATGCCCGAGCTCGTGTGCGACGACAAATTCGATCTCTTCGGGAGTGAAATGTTCGATCAGCGTGTCGCCCACGACGATGCGGTGCGTTTTGCCGATACCGATGACGAACGCGTTGGCTTTGGTCGTCTGCTTGCTCATGTCGACGCGAAGAATCTCGGCGTCGCCGACGCCGTAACGCGATGCCAGCGCGCGCAGGCGCTTTTCGAGTTCGCCCGTCAACGGCACGTACGTATTGAACAGCGGCAAGACGTAGATCGGGATGACGATGTTTGCCAGCAGCAACAGTGGAAACGTCGCGGCCGCCGCGTAGTACGGCCAGGTCCGCGGCCACTTTCGGATCACCGCCGCGAGAAATCCGGAAAGGACCATCGTGACGGCCGTGCCGAGCAGTTGCTGCTTCACGTAGTCGCTCAGCCACGACGGCGCGGATTGTTCGCTCAAACCGTAACGCCGCTCGAGTTCGTGGCCTTCGAC
>DASZHD010000035.1:0-93762 GCA_035938175.1 Vulcanimicrobiaceae bacterium | reverse complement strand
GACGAATTCCACGGGCAGCTCGGCCAAGCCGTCGAATACGGAGATTTGCGCAGCGAACAACGCCGGCTGCAGCCATACGGGAAAGCCTTGCAAGGTGCGCTCGACTGCGGCGCCGCCGGGGCCGAACGCCGTTGCGGCGCTTGCTCCCAACGACCGGAACAGTCCGGCTACCGTCAGTGCTCGACGCCTTGCGCCATAGGCCTTCGCATCGGGCTTCAAACGCGGCGCTCCGTTTGCAAAAGCCCGCAACGCTTCCGCAGCACGAAATCCTGCGTATCCCGCCGCAAAACCCGCGGCCGCTCCCAGAAGAATGTTTCTTTTGCTCATCGTAACTCGCAGCGAATGAAGGTTCTGAGGAATGCGCGCGTTTACCGCTACGATCCCGCGTCGGAGATTTATTCCCGCAGTACCGGTTTGGTACTCGACGGGCCGCGGATTCGCAGCGTGAATCCCGAAGACGCGGGCGCAGGCGTAGAATCCGTAGACTTGCAGGGCGCCACGATTCTGCCGGCCTTCGCGGATTGCCACGTGCATATTACCGATACCGGATACTTTCTGGGGCCGCGAAATTTGGCGTCGGTCCGCTCGTACGCCGAATTCAGCGACGCGGTCGAGCGCATACCGCGTGCGGCGTTCGTACTCGGCGGACAATACGACGAAAGCTTTTGGAACGACGGCGCGGCGGCCGATGGCGCTCCGTTGGAGCGCGCGTTTCCCGATTCGCACGCCATGCTCGTGCGCGTCGACGGACATTCGTGCATCGTGAACCGCAAGACGCTCGAATGGCTCGATTTCGACCGGTCCGTGCAGGGAATCGAAGTGAACGCAGATGGTACGCCCACCGGAAAACTCTTTTTGGACGCGAATTGGCGCGCGCAAAAGCGGTTCATGCAAGAGATTCCGCTCGCACAGCGGCGTAGCGCGGAGCGGCAAGCAGCGGCAATTGCGGTGCGCCGCGGCTACCTGCACCTGCACGCGCAACTCGTCGGGTTTTCGCGCGAGGAATACGCTGTGGAGATCGAGGCGCTGAGGCGCATCGCCGGTCCAAAATGGTATCCGAAGATTTGCGAGCCCGACGCCTCGATCGCGCGCGATCTGGGGTTACCGTACGTCGGCGGAGACGTGTTTTTGGACGGTTCGATCGGCAGTTGCACGGCCGCCGTTTCAGAGCCGTTCACCGGAACGTCATCCACCGGAGAATTACGGTTCAGCGACGACGAGCTGTACGTGTATTTCGCCAATGCCGAAGCGCTGGGAATTTCCGCGGGCGTGCACGCGATAGGCGATCGCGCGATCGAACAATGCATCGCGACCTGGGAGCGGGTCTTGGGCGGAAAGGTGCCTTCGCACGGTACGCGCCATTTCATCGAGCACTTCGAAATCGCCCGTCCCGAGCACATCGAAGCGTGCGCGCGCATGGGTATCTATCTTTCCATGCAGCCGCAGTTCGACGCGGTTTGGGGCGGCCACGGAGGCATGTATGACGCGCGACTGGGAACGCAGCGCATGCGCAGCATGAACGCGCTCGCGCGCATTCAACGCTCCGGCGCCGTGCTGTGCGGCGGGGACGACAGTCCGGTGTGCGAGCTTTCGCCGCTCGACGGTATGCAGGCCGCGGTGGATCATCGCGAAACGTCCGAGCGCCTCACGCCGGACCAAGCGCTGACGATGTATACGTACAATGCTGCGCGCCTTGCGCATGCCGAGGCTCGCACGGGGATTCTCGCGCCGGGCTTCTGCGCGGATTTCGTGATACTCGACGGCGACCCGCTGGCCGGCGATTCGTTTACGAGCTGCGCCGTGCTGGAAACGTGGAGCGACGGCCGCCGCGTGAATGAAACACTCGAAGCGCCGAGCAATACGTAGCCGTATGAAGCGCTCGATGTTTTTGACGGCCGCCGGCTCCGCCGTTGCCGCCGGTTCCCTGCCTCGCTTCGCGCGTGCCGCCGAAAGCGACATTTCTCTCGAGACTGCGACCGGAACGATCTACGGCACGCTCACGCTTCCCGCTGGAAACGCGCCGGTTCCGATAGTGCTGATCGTTGCGGGCTCCGGGCCCACGGATCGCGACGGCAACAGTCCCGGCTTGCCCGGAAAAAACGACGCGTACAAGCTGCTTGCCGCCGCTCTCGCGCAGCGCGGCATTGCGTCGATCCGGTACGACAAACGCGGAATTGCGGCAAGCGCCGCTGCGATGCCGTCCGGCGGTGAGGCCGCGCTGCGCTTCGACGATTATGTGTCTGATGCTGCCGCGTGGCTCAAAAAGATCGCCGCCGATCGGCGCTTTACGCGCGCCGTGGTTGCAGGACACAGTGAGGGATCGCTCATTGGGATGATTGCGGCGCAGCGCGCTCCGCTTTCGGGCTACGTGAGTCTAGAGGGCGCAGGGCGGCCTGCGGCGACGGTGCTGCGGGAACAATTGCAAAAGAATCTGCCGGCGCCGCTGTTTTCGCAATCCGAATCGATCATCGCATCGCTGCAATCGGGAAAAACCGTTCCGCTCGAGGCCGGCTCGCCGCTCGCGCCGCTCTTTCGAGCCAGCGTACAGCCGTACCTGATTTCGTGGTTCAAATACGATCCCGCCGCCGAGATTGCAAAAGTTCGCGTGCCGGCAGCGATAGTTCAAGGAACAGCGGACGTTCAAGTCGGCATGGCCGATGCGCAGGCATTGGCGCATGGGAATCCCTCTGCAAAGCTCGTCGTCGTGGATGGGATGAATCACGTGCTCAAGCACGCGCCCGACATATCGTCGCAGGCCGCGGTATTGAAGGGATACACCGATCCGGCGTTGCCGGTAGAACCGCTCGTTGTGCAAACGATTGCATCGCTAGCGCTGTCGCCGGCCTGAGCTAGCGAGAGCGGCTCTTTGCTGGTGCCTTGCGCTTTTTCGCCGCAGTCTTCGGCGCGCGCCCGAATTCTTTGCGCAGCTCGTCTTTCGCCTTCTCGAGTTTGGTCTTTTGAGCGGCGGTCAGATTTTTGCCGCCGCGATTGATGTAGAAGTTCAGCATCGACATCGCCGACGCAAACGGCGAGGCTTTGCGCCGCTTGCTGTGTTCGGCGGAACGCTTCAACGACTTGGCGATCGCACCGGGCGTGCGTTTGAGAAAGACGCCGCTCTCCAGATCGAGCGCGTCGCTATGCTCCATCACTTCGTGCGACCATTTCTTGGTTGTCATGAGCATCATTTACCCCAGGTACGAGCGGCTTCTGCCGGGCGATCGGGCGAGCGGATCGTTCCTAGATCAGCGAAATCGTTTCTTTCGGTTTGGGGTGCGCCGCGATCGAGGCGATCAGTGCAGCGGCTAGTTCGTCGCAGACCGGATCGTCGATTTCCTCCACCCGGCCGGCGTCGGCGAGCTCCGCTTTTTGCGGATCGATCGGCAGCCGCGCCAGAACCGGCGCTCGCGCGAGGTCCGCGACGCGATCCGCGTACGAGGGGCCGAAGATTTCGTATTTCTTCCCGGTATCGGGCGCGATGAAGTACGACATGTTCTCTACGACGCCGAGAATCGGTTTGCGAAGTTGATGAACCAGGTTCGCTGCCTTGCGAACGATCATCGTCGCAAGCGCCTGCGGCATCGTTACCAGCACGACGCCGTCGACTGCAAGGGATTGCAGAACGGTCAGCGGCGCATCGGACGTTCCGGGCGGCAAATCGATCAGTAAGAAGTCGAGATCGCTCCAGAGCACTTGTTCGTAAAATTGGCGAATGACGCCCGAGAGGATCGGACCGCGCCAGATCATCGCGGTGTCTTCTTTGTCGGTCAGCAAGTTCGAGCTGACGATCTCGATTGCGCTGCGCGATTCGGCGGGAATCATCAGCGGCTGAGGGTTTCCTTGCGGAGTTTTCGGAGCATCGGGATCGGCTTCAATCACCAGCGGCTTGCTCAATCCGAACAACTTCGGAATCGACGGGCCGGTAATGTCGCCGTCGAGAATCCCGACGCGCAGATTGCGCCGCCGAAGCCCGATTGCCAGCAACGCGGTGACCAGCGATTTCCCCACGCCGCCTTTACCCGACATCACCGGAACGACGTGCGCGATCTTTGCCTTTCCGCGAAACTGCCCGGGCGCCCGGCGCGCGGGTGTGCGGTCCTCGCTAGCGATGTTGGGCACGAACCCGGAAAGTCGGGCCTGCGTGAGCGCGGCGACGATCGGTTCCACGCGCAGCCCGTGCGCGCGTGCTCCCTGCTCGATGGTTTCGTACTTGTTGACGCCGCATCCGGCGCACTGCAGTCCAAAACGCTCGAGGACGGCCGCCGCGATCGGCAGCTGCGCGACGAGTTCGCGAATATTGCTTTGCGGGCCGATTTCGACCTCGATATGGGGCATGAACCTGCACTTCGCTTTGCGAAGGCGTCGTTCTTATGCGACCTATCTCGCAGGACGATTTGCTGCTGCTTGCCGCCGCGTATTTGCATATGCCGGCGCGCCGGCTGCGGGCGCTCGTCCGGGGCGAGGACCAAGCGCTCAAAGAGTGGATCACCGGGGAATCCGCGCGTAAAGTCGCCCATGCCCGGCATCAAGCCCGTGAAGCCGCTGCCCGGCTAGTGAAATTAGGTGCGTCGATCGTCAGCATCTCCGACGCCGCGTATCCCGCGGGTCTACGCGATCTGGAGGACCCGCCCGCGTTCTTGTGCGTTCGCGGGGAACTGCCGCAAAGCGGTATCGCAATCGTGGGCAGCCGCACGCCGCCGTCCGAAGCCGCCGCGTTCGCCCGCGATCTTGCGATGATTTGCGGTATGCCGGTGGTGAGCGGGCTTGCAACGGGAATCGATGCCGCCGCACATCACGGTGCGCTGGACGCGCACCTGCCGACGGTTGCATACGTCGGGACGGGTTTGGGCGTAACGTATCCGCCCGAGCACCGTGCGCTCGAAGACGAAATCGCAAAACGCGGCGGGGCGGTCGCGAGCGAACGTTTACCGGACGAACCCGTTACGAAATGGGCCCTCGTTCATCGCGATCGTTTGCAGGCCGCGCACGCGGTTGCCACGGTTTTGATTGCGAGCGAGATCGACGGTGGCGCGATGCAAACGATGAAATTCGCGAAAGAATTAGGGCGCGCACGTTTCGTTCTTGACGCGAAAGGCGATCCCGGATACAGCGGGAACGTGCAGGCCCTTGCCGACGGTGCAATTGCGTTACCGCGCGATGCGGTGGATGCAATGAAGAAAATCCGCGCATCCCTAACACATGCAAAGGAGTCTGCCGCCAGTGCAAATCCACGCCGGCCTCGCGCAGCGCGCTGAAGCGATTCTCGCCGGCGGCTGCGATTCTCCGGTGCGATCGGGATGGGCCGTCGGCGGCGCGCCGTTCGTGCAAACGCGCGGCGACGGCGCGTACGCGTACGACGAGCACGGCGAGCGCTTCATCGACTACATTATGGCGTACGGTCCGCTGCTCTTCGGGTACAACCATCCCGCGCTGACGAGCGGATTGGACGAGCTGGCGCAAACGGGGCTGGTCTTCGGGAGCACGCATCCTGAAGAGATACGCTTGGGCGAACGCATCGCCGCGCACGTACCGTCGATGGAGCGTATGCGGTTTGTCACCAGCGGAACCGAAGCCGTGATGAGCGCAATACGCGTCGCGCGCGCCTTCACAAAGCGTACGCTGATTCTCAAATTCGCCGGAAATTATCACGGCCATTCGGATTTCGCGCTGTTCAATGCCGGCGCGTCGGCGCATACGGCGGATGCAACTCGCAGCGGTATTCCGCCGGGCGTGATGCAAGACGTGGCCGTCGCGCGCTACAACGATTTACAAAGCGTCGACGATCTCTTGAGCGGCCGCGAAAACGAGCTCGCCGCGATCATCGTAGAGCCGGTCGTCGGAAACATGGGGTACGTAACCCCGGTTGCCGGTTTTTTGGAAGGTCTGCGGGAGCGGACGCAGCGTTATAACGCGCTGCTGATTTTCGACGAGATCATTACCTGGCTGCGTTTGGGTCTCGGCGGCGCGCAAGCGCGGGCCGGCATAGTACCGGATCTGACGACGATCGGCAAGATCATGGGCGGCGGTTTTCCGATTGCCGCATTCGGCGGCCGCGAAGACGTCATGCGGGTGTTGGCACCGAACGGCGCGACGTTTACCGGCGGCACGCACGCGGGCAACCCGTTCTGCGCCGGCATGGCGCATCGCGTGCTGGATTTGCTGGAGTCGAATCCGCAGTATTACGCATACATGGATCGCGTCGGCGCACGGCTGGCGAACGGAATCCGGCGGATTTTCGAGCGCCGCGGTTTGCCGTACGCCGTCGTACAGCACGAGTCGATCGTGGATTTCAAGTTCCGGCCGGGTCCCCCAAACCGTAACTACGACGACGCGCTTTCAGCCGACAAGCAGCGCTATGCGAGGTACTACCACGAAATGAGAAAACGGCGCATATTGCTTCCGCCATCGCAGAACGAAGTGATGTTCGTGTCAACCGCTCACACGGAAGCGGACGTCGACGAAACGCTCGCCGCTATCGACGAATCGTTCGATGCGATGGACCGCCCGTGACGCGCTGGTCGCGCTCGGCGTTTCTTTCGCTCACGGCGTCCGTGCTCGCGCTGCCGCCCAGCGCCTTCGCTCAAACGCAGACAGCAGACGAATCCGAGCTCGTCGATGGGCTGCATCCCAAAGACATCGCCAAACACGTTCGCGACGAATTTCTGCACGCGTGGAACGGATACAAGCGTTTCGCGTGGGGGCATGACGAGGTCGCGCCCATAGCCGGGAAGCCGAAAGACTTCTTCGTCGACGGTCATTCGTTTGGATTATCGATTATCGAAGCGATGGATACGCTGTATATCATGGGCGCGGACGACGAGTTGGCCGCGTGCGTGAAGTGGCTGCAATCGCATCTCCATTTCGACGTCGACGCCAAAGTCCAGATGTTCGAAGCGGTGATTCGCATGGTAGCGGGTCTGATGACCGGATACTATGCAACGGGCGAACGTTTCTTGCTGGACGCGGCGCACGATCTCGCCGACCGGTTCATGCCGTGTTTTACAAAGTCTCCCAGTGGCGCGCCGTACCGGTTCGCCAACCTTCGGACGGGTGCCGTCAGCGATCCGATGAGCAACCTCGCCGAAATCGGTTCGAACATTCTGGAATTCGGCGATCTGTCGCGCCTTACCGGCGACCCGAAGTACGTAAATGCATCGATGAAAGCGTACGAAACCGTCGTCGCGAAGCGCTCGCGATTGAATTTGCTGGGCACGAACTTCGACGTCGAGAAAGGCGAATTTTCAGGTACCGACGACGTCGCGCCCGATGAGCCGGTCGACTCGTTCTACGAGTATCTCTGGGGCGGATGGCAGATGCTCGGCAACGTGCAAACGCGCGATTGGTACCGTATGCTCACGGACGCGATACTGAAGTATAAGTCCGAGCGCATCAACGGCAATCTGTGGTTCCGCACGGTGAATTACAAAACCGGCGCGAAAACCTCGGATACGACGATGAGCGAACTGGCCGCGTTCTATGCCGAGCTCGCAGCCAAGGGCGGCAACCGCGATGCCGGCGAGGCGTTCTACGATTCCTGGACCGTTTTGCTCGACAAATACCAACTCATCCCCGAAGTCATTAACTATGCTGACCTGTCGGTCGTCGATCCGAAGTACTGGATGCGTCCGGAGTATCCGAACTCGTCGTTCGACTTGTGGTTTTTGACGAAGGACCAAAAATACCGGCGGACGGCGTACCGCTATTTCCAGGCGCTGCGCGCCAACTGCCGCACGCAATACGGCTATACCACGCTCAACGACGTACGGACGCGGCCGATGACGGCGGCGGATTATTTCCCGGCGTACTCGTTCTCGGAAAACTTCAAGTATTTATATTGCATGTTCAACGGCTCCGACGATCGCTTCGACGGCTCGACGTATTATTTCAATACCGAAGGCAAAGCGCTGCGCGGACTTCTGCGAAACGGTAAGCCCGCGCATTTGGCGTAGTGCGGCAAGCGTGGCACTTGGTGCTGCGATGGGTACAGTGGAAGCGTCATGGATTACACAGAAACCGTCTATTACACGTGCCTGAACAACCACTGCCCGAAGCATCGCAACGTGTTCATGGAAGGCGATGGTCAGCATGCTGACTGCGCGCGCGAACGGCTTTGGCTTGAAGGACAACGCCCGGGGCGGTCTCGATGGCTTTTGGCTGCCGTTTCGGTCGCGGGTGCGCTGGCGGTAATAGCGGGAGCGATGTATTGGATGCGCATGAGTAAGAGCCGCACCGACGTTACGGCTCTATGCGACGAAACGGAACGCTCGTCTAATGAAGTCACCGCGGAGCGTCAGTATTCCGAAAGCTCCACGATGTAATTGCGCCCGCTGCACGGCAGCCGGAGGCACTGAGGGCGAGCCGTGTCCAGGACAAAGGGATCGGCTGCCGCGGAACTCTGTCTCGCAAAGCCAACTTTCGAAAAACCTTGTGGCTACGCAATTTCGGCCGGGGATGCGGATGGTCTGCGGCATTCCCCAGGGGCAAGCGGGGGGATGAACGGCTGCGAGGCGGTCCCCATGCCCATCACCAAGCGACATAAAGATAGCGGACCGGTCATTGCGTTGGCGCGCGGGGAGGTGGCCGGTCCGCTATCTATTAGCAACACGGCGGATCCTGTACTTCACGCCGATTGCTACAATCATAGTAGCGCACAACCGCGCACTTAACCAATAGGCGAGCGTCACAAACCGGTAACGACCGGACTAAGTAAACCGCTTGCGTCCACGGCGCGAACGCCGATGATGTAATCGTCTTTGCTCAACGGCACCGTGGCTTCGGTCACGTTTCCGACGCCGGTCGCGTGCTCCCAAACCGGCGAGGTTGACGCGCGCCAAACAATCTCATAACGTACGGCGTCGCGAGCCGGGCGCCACTGCAGGGTCGTATCGTTTGTGAGGTGGGTTGCCGGCATCCGGACGTCCGTGGGTTGGCCGGGTCCTAACGCAAGCGCCGCCAGCGCGGCGACGTTCATTCGCGTTACCTGCGCAAGATAGTCAGCATCGACAAACGAGGGCAGATCGCCGAACTGGACGCCCTGCGCGACCCGTACGTCCTGATGCTGGTGGCGAAAATCTTCGTGGCGTTCGACAAAACGCACCGCAGGAAACCCCTGCGCGGTAAACGATTCCTGGTCGCCGCCGCGCAAAAAGCGGTCCGCGCGATCGATCAGCACCGTGTCCATATCCGGCACGTAAACGGAACCGGTATCGGCTACGAATCGCGCCAGCTCGCGTGAAGGCGAGTCGTTTTCGGAACCTGCCGCGTTCACGTCGTCGATTTTGGCGTCTACGGGCAGCGCTTCGCTGAACACGCGCACGGCGTGGGAATCGGCAGAACCGGCAGGCGCATTCGGCGCGCCGATGATGTCGTCGTTCAGATCGCCCGCAACGTTTACGCCTTCTTTTTTCAATTCGCGCGCGTAATGATCCGAGCCCCACAATCCGAGTTCTTCACCGTCGAAACACGCGAAAACGATCGTCGCGTGTACCGGCGTCGAAGCAAGTACTCTGGCGGCTTCGAGCACAGCCGCGGTGCCGGAACCGTTGTCGTCAGCGCCGGGCGCGACCCCGGCTCCGTCGGTGCAGCGGCTATTGCAGTCGTCGAAATGACTCGACAGCACATAGGTGGGCGCGCCCGGGTCGCCGCGAAGGGTCGCGATGACGCTCGACTCCACGACCGCCCGCGGCGTGCGCCGGGTTTTCGGCTGAAGAAACGTGTCCAGCCGTACGGTCATCCGTCCTCCGGACTGCGCCGCAATCGTTTCGAACTGCCCGCGGATCCAGTCGCGCGCGGTAAATACGGTCGTCGAGAAATCGTTGCGCGTACCGAACGCGACGAGGCGGTAGTCGGTACGGCGTAATTCGGCCGCGGAAACGGCTCGTACCAATGCGGCGATCCGCGCGTCGGCCGCCGGCGCCGGGCTAGCCGACGCGAGCAGACCGAGGAGGACCGCAATCACGATGCGACGTCGTCGTTTTGTGCGGAAGTGCGCTTTCGCTGCAGGTAGCGCCCAAGGACCACGGCCGTTCCGCGTCCCGGGACCGAGTGGACCGCAAAAATATCGGTGCACCGGCGCATGATCGGCAGGCCGCGCCCGCGTTCGCTATAGGTATCCGGCAGATCGACTCTCGGGATGTTCTCGCAGCGGAAACCCGCGCCCGAGTCCACAATCGTGGCCAAGATCTTATCTTCCTCGATCTGGCAGCGCACCTCGATAACGTCGGACGAACGGGAATGTTCGATGGCATTGGCCAGCGCTTCGCCGACTGCAAAAATAAACTCTTCGAGCTCTTCCGGCGTCAGCTCGAAGCGGTCCGCAAACGACAAGACTTCCCGCCGCACCGTCCCGCTGAAGCGCGCGTTGGGCGGAATGCGGACCTTGAGCATCTGCCCGCGACTGACGAGCGCGGGGTCGGAAGACAATCTGTGCGCGGCCACCGTCGTTTACCAGACAGATTTTACCGCCGCCCTCGCGAATCCCAAACCCGCCAATGGCAAATCTTGACGGAGCGGCGCTCGTCTACTTTCTGGAATGCTCCGACGGCAGTCTCTATACGGGTTGGACGGACGACCTGGCGCGGCGCCTTCGCGCGCACGTGGACGGAACAGGATCGAAGTATACCCGCTCGCGTCTGCCGGTTCAGCTGGCCGCGTGGCTGCCGGCCGTCGACCGCACACAAGCCCGTCACTTGGAAGCGCGTTTCAAACTGCTGTCGCGCGGCCAAAAGCTCGCTGCGCTCGCCGGAAGCCAGGCCTTCGGGCTGCGCCTGCACAAGCCCCCGCTACTGCAATCGTGCACAGCACATGGAGATGCCATGCAACACACGCCGCCATCGGGTGAAGAACTCAAGGAAACCGTCGATCGCGCTCGCCAAGGCCGCGCCCGTATTTCGACTGCAAAGGGCGACATCGTCTTTACCTTTTACGCCGACGATGCTCCGCAGCATTGCGCCGCATTTGTGAAGCTTACCGAATCCGGTTTCTACGATGGGTTGAAGTTTCACCGGGTTGAGCCCGGTTTCGTCGTGCAAGGCGGGGACCCGGCCGGAGACGGCACGGGAGGTCCGGGCTACCAGCTCAAAGCCGAATTCAACGAACGTCCGCACGTGCGCGGAACCGTTGCGATGGCGCGCGCATCGAACCCGAATTCGGCCGGATCGCAGTTTTACATCTGTTTGGACGACGCGCGTTTCTTGGATCGCCAGTACACCGTTTTCGGGCAAATGATCGATGGTTTCGATGCACTGGACGCCATACGCGTGGGAGACGCGATGACGAAGGTTACGATCGAACCCAAAAACTCAAACGGTACGTCATAGATCGCTGCCCGCGAGGCGGCCATATATTACCTTCGAGATGCGCGCGATACCGTCGTACGCTTCTTGCGGCGAACCCAAACCGCTGGTGTAAACGGCGAGCACGTACGGCGTGTCACCAAACGGATCGACGATAGCGATATCGCTGCGCGACTGACTCAGCTCGCCGGTCTTGTTTGCTACGGCGACGCCTGCCGGCAGACCCGCGGGAATCGTTTCGCGATCCGTCTGTCCCAACATGATCCGGATCATGCTGCGGCACGATTCCGGCGACGCGACGGTAGGCACCGCTTCGCGCGCGCCGCGTTCCAGCTGGTACAGCAGGCGCGCCATGTCGGCGGGCGTCGTGCGGTTGTCCATGTGATGGCCGAGTGCCGCGAAGTCGAGAAAGTGCCGCCGCAGTTGCGTATCGCGCATCCCCGCAGCGCGGATTGCGGCGTTGATCGCCTCGAATCCGAAGTGCGTGATCAGCAGGTTGCTGGCCGTATTGTCGCTGACTTGAATCATCGGCACGATCAGCTCGTGCACCGTGAAACGCGCCCCGTCCGGCTGGTTCGCCAAAAAATCCGAGCCGCCGATCAAGTCTGCGCCGTTATACGTGATTTGCGCGCGCATGACGGCCGGGTTGCGCTCGGCCGCCCGGAATGCCGTCAGCATGATCGCCGTTTTTATCGTGGAGGCGCTCGGGAACGAGCGGTGTGCGTTGTATTGAAATACCGCGGGACCGTTCGCCATCGTGCGCGCGTACACGCCGACGGTGCCCGGAATCGCGTCGATTATCGGATTGAGAACGTTTGCGAGCGGCTGTTGCGCGCGAGCGAAACGCGGAATCGCCGCAAATGCGAGGCTGCTTGCAAGGAATCCCGATCGTTTCATGTGTCTGGCCTGCGGAATTCGCGAATTACGATCCGGTTCCCTGATAGTGCTGCAGCCCGACGCGCCAAAACAGATACGACGCTGCAAGCCACGTAACTCCGACCAGAGGAGCGAGCAAGCCGATCTGCGGCGAGAGTGAAAGTCCGGTTTCGGTTTTGTGCAGCAAGAACGTTGCCGGGAAGTAATTCATGAACGCAAACGGAAACACGAATGCCAGAATGATGCGCACGCCGCGCGTGTAGATGCTGATGGGATACCGCGTAAACTCCTGCTCGAGCGACATGACGACCCACCGCAGCGTGTCTACGCGCACGAACCAGAATGAAACGGTGGCGACGGCCAGCGAAATCCCGAGGTCGATCAGCGCGCCGCCGACCACGACGAACGGCACGAATACGACGAAGAGCCAATCGACCGTCACGCCGCAAAAGCGCGTTACGATTACAAAAGTGGCGATGGCCAGAAGCAGGCCGTCGGGAAATATCTGCGAGGGCACCGTCAGTGTCTGAAAAAGTGCATCTTGGGGACGCACGAGGAACCGGTCGAAACGGCCTTCGCGCACGTACTCGGGAACGTTCACGACGGTGAAGAAGAACGTGTTGTGAAACTCGTGACCGAGCATCCACAGCGCGTACAGGAACGCCATCTGCTTGAAATCCCAGCCGTTCATGGACGGAAATTGCCGCAGCGTGACCCAAAGCGCCGCCAGGGCCGTGCCGTGATACACGATGGTGAATGCGAACCACATGAAAAAGTTTGCGCGGTACTCGAGCATCGTCAGGAAGTTGATGCGCCAATACTGGTAGTAGGTCGCAAGCATTGGTGAAAAGATTCACGTTCGAGGCGCGCATACCCGTCGTGCCGCCGTACCGGCTGGATTTGACCGCGGATGCGCTCCGCCGCTTAGCGGCCAATGTCGTCGACGTCGTCGAAGACGGGGCGTACCGCCGTGTCTTGGCAGACCGGCACGGCGCAAATTTGATCGACGTGACGCAATCCGACGGACGTGCGCTGCTCGTACGCATCGCCGGAGCCGGCGCCCGCCGGTGGATTCCGTGCGTCGAACGCATGCTCGGCACGGGGGCGAAGCTCGAGCAATGGTACGAGCGAGTCAAACCGTTTCCATGGCTCGCATACTTGACGCGCGAACTCCGCGGACTGCGGCCGCCGCAGTATCCCACGTTGTGGGAAGCGCTGTCGCACGCGATCGTGTTTCAGCAGATCAGCATTCACGCCGCCGCCTCGATTATGCGGCGTACCATCGAAGCGACGAGCGCGCCGCTCGACTATAACGGAAAGCACTACTATCCGTTTCCCGATCCGCAGGCGATCCTGGCCGCATCCGAGCGAACGCTGCGCGGCGCAGGTCTGAGTGCCAATAAAGCCGCGCATTTGCGGAGTGCCGCGCAGGCCGTCGCCGGCGGTTCCGTTACGCGCGAGCAGATCGATGCGCTTGCCAGCCCCGATGCTGCGGCGCAACTGTGCACGATTCGCGGCATCGGCCCGTGGAGCGCCGCCGTCGTTTTACTCCGCGGTTTTGGACGGTTGGACGTCTTTCCGCTCAAAGATTCCGGCGTCGCCCACAGCATCCGGTTGCTCTCCGGCCAGCCTTCGGTCGACGCCCACGCACTGTTGGAGGCACTGGGGCCCGTTCGCGGCATGCTGTACTTCCATTTGCTGCTAGGTCGCATCCGCAACCTAACGGCAACGCCGCCGGATTCTGAGCTGGCGTGAGCTTCAAGATTCAGCGGTCCGCGCAGCGCTACTACGCAAATCACGATTGGCTGCGTACGTATCATTCGTTCAGTTTTGCGGATTACTACGATCCTGCGAACATGAATTGGGGCGCGCTGCGCGTCTTCAACGACGACTACATCGCTGCAGCGCAAGGCTTTCCGCCGCATCCGCATCGCGACATGGAGATCCTCACGTACGTCTTTTCCGGAGAACTCGAGCACCAGGACAGCATGGGAAACCGCGGCGTGGTAAAAGCAGGCGGCGTGCAGTTTATGAGCGCGGGCACCGGCGTGCGCCATTCGGAGCTCAACGCCAGCAGCGAATCGGAGCTGCATTTGGCGCAGATGTGGGTGTTGCCCGGCAGAACGGGCACGGCGCCGACGTACGGTCAGGTCGACTTTACCGAAGCAGATCGCCGCGGGCGCTGGCTGATCGTCGCCAGCGGACAGGACGGCGTCGAATCTCCAATCGCGCTCACGCAGAGCGCGACGTTACGCGTTGCGCAGCTCAACGGCGAAGAGCTGCAGCACCGCTTCGACGATGGCCGCAAAGGGTTTCTCTTCGTCTGGGACGGCTCGATCCAGGCCAACGGCGAATCTCTGGGTGCAGGCGATGCGGTACGCATCGATGCAACGCCGCAGATCGCCGTTTCCGGCACCGGCGAGCTCGTATTTTGGGACGTTCCGTCTATTTGAGGATCGGCAATGAACGAATGCGAACACCTGCGCAAGGCGCACGACAAGAGACCGAATACGCCGCAGGGATGCGAAGAGTGCCTGAAGATGGGCGACACCTGGGTGCATCTTCGTGAATGCTTGGAATGCGGCCACGTCGGCTGCTGCGACGATTCAAAAAACCGCCACGCTACCAAGCATTACGGCGCGACGCACCATCCGGTGATCCGTTCGCTGGAACCGGGCGAATACTGGCGCTGGTGTTACGTCGACCAGCTCGTGGCGATGTAGCGGCGCTCTCAACCGCCTTGGATGACGACGCGCCGCGAAGCCGCGCGCCATACCAGCCACGACAGCACGGCGAATAACGCGAGCCACAGCAGCTGAATCAGCACGTAGCGTCCGTAATCGCCAGGTTTGATGACGCCGACGTAAATCAGCAGCGGCGTCGAGTAAATCGCTGCAAACGGCAGCGAGAATACGATGCGCCCGAACACTCCCGGAAAGAACGTCAGCGGAATGATTTGACCGCTGAGCAGATCCGAAACCCAGCGCACGATCAGCTGAATCGCGAACGTTTCGAGCGTCCAGAACGCAATCGCGTTCATCAAAAAGTTGACGAAGAAATTGACCAGATAGCCGATTGCGAACGTCAAAAGAAATACGCCCAGGACCGGTAGGCTGGGCACGTCGATGTGCACCAGAAGCAGCGCAAACAGGACCGAGGGAATAACGAGGAGCGCGTGCAGCCACGTCTGGCCGAAACCATCGCTGAAGAAGTAGATCGGCACGCTAATCGGCTTCATCAGATCGGTCGCGATGGTGCCTTCGCGGATTTTCTCGCGGATCAAGCGCGTGCCGTCGACCTCCAGGATCAGCGACATCAACAACGCGACGGTGGCATACGTGATTATCGAATGAAGCGGCAGGTTGAGCGGGGCGACGTTTTGCGCATAGAGCGCGGTCCACACCGAGCGCAGCAGGTATACGCGCACGATCAGCGATCCGATTTCGGTAAAGACCTCCATACGGTACGTCGCTTCTCGCGCGAACGCTTTTTTCGCGAATTCGAAATACGGCGCGGCGTTCACGCCGATCACGGCGCAACCACCGCGGTAGTGCGCACTACCGCTTGCCCTTCTTTTCGCGGGCGATCGCCGCTTCACGCCGCAGCCGTGCTTCTTCGAGCTCCACGAACATCACGTCGACCACTTTCTCCACTTCGACCGCTTGAGACGGCGGCGGTTCCTCGGCCGTCTTGCGCGGCGGAGTTTTAGGAGCGGGCTTTTTGGCGGGCTCGGCGAGCGCAGCGTCTTGCGCGTGCGTCTTGCGCAAAAATTTCGAATAGGCTTCGGCCGCTTTCGCGCGCACGTCGGCGGTATTCGGCAAATTGAACACGTCTTCGAAGAAGTTCATTTTTCCGTGAACTTCCTCGGCGCGGTTGGGCGGATAAATCGTCGCCGGATCGCCGAGCGCGATATGCTGCATGGCCACATGCTGCCCTTTTTGAACGCGCGTATTCACATGAACGATGCCGCCGATTGCGACGCTTACGCCCTCTTCAACGGTTGCGCCGTTGAAGATGCGCGCGCCGCTTGCGATAAACGCTCCCGGTTCTACGGTAGCGCCGACTACGTACGCCGACGGTCCGACGATGCAGCTCTCGCCAATCGTGCACGGAAATTGCATCGCATTGCCGCCGCTGCTTTTGACGACGGCGTTCTCCATCACCACGCTGTTCGCGCCGACGACGACGGGTGCGCCTTCCGCAGTTATGACCGCTCCGAACAAGATCGCACAGCCTTCTTCGATGGTAACGTCGCCGCTCACAACGGCGGTCGGCGCGACGTACGCGGACGCGTGAACGTTGGGCTTCTTCGCTCCGGACGAGATGATCATTGCTGTACTCGCTCCCTCTGATAACCTTCCAAGTAAATACGGCGAATGATGGATTCGAGGTCGGGTTCTTCGATCGTAACGTCCCGTACCTCGACGTGTTCGGTGGCCTGGCGGATCAACTGATCGGCGCGAACGCTGCGGCGGTCGAAACGGTAACTTACAACCAGCCCGTGTTCGTTCGAGACGATTTCGGCTCCGTGCAAAGCCGGGTCCGCGGGCGGTGTCGTATACGTGACGATCAGCGTCCGGTGGGTCCCGTACTCTTCCTTGATGTGCTCGATTCCGCCGTCGTAAATGACGGTACCGTTGTCGATGATGATAATCCGCCGGCACAGCCGTTCGACGTCGGCCAGATCGTGGGTCGTCAAAATGACGGTTGCGCGCCGCTCGGCATTGATATGCGCGATAAAGTCGCGAATGGCGCCTTTCGCGATGACGTCCAATCCGATCGTCGGCTCGTCTAAGTACACGATCTTGGGGTCGTGCAGCATCGCTGCCGCGAAATCGCCGCGCATGCGCTGGCCGAGCGAAAGCTGGCGGACGGGCGTGCGGATGAACGGGTCCATCTCCAAAATTTCGACGAACGTACGCAGATTGCGTGCGTACCGATCCGCCGGGACGCTATAGATCGCGCGCAGTAATTCGAACGATTCGATCAGCGGCAAGTCCCAATAGAGCTGCGAACGCTGGCCGAACACGACGCCGATGTTGCGCGCATTCTGGCGGCGGTGCTGGTAGGGCACGATGCCCGCCACGTCGATGGTACCCGACGTGGGAACCAAAATGCCGGTCAGCATTTTTATCGTCGTCGATTTGCCCGCGCCGTTCGGACCGATATAACCGACCAACTCGCCGGGCTCCAAATCCATGTTGACGTCCGAGACGGCGACCTTCTCTTCGTACTCGCGCGAAAATAGCGTGCGCAGCGCACCCGCCGCACCCGGTACGCGCTTGACCGTGCGAAAGACTTTTCGAAGCGCCCGCGTGCGAATGATCGGCATGGCCGGGCGTTTCTAGATTCCGTTCTCCCGCCCCGTCAGGTCCGGGGCGCCGGCGCGCCGAAACGGCGTCGGGTGCTCATCACCGTTTCGAACCAGTATGGGAGCGGCGCCCTCCACATTGCCCAAACGGCGGCAGAGCGTCTGGGGTACGAGTACGTCGACGAGCAGCTGCCGGTCGTAGTCGCCAAACGGCTAAACTCCACGCCGGCGGCCGTCGATTCCGCCGAAAATGCCGGCAAAACGATGAGCGAGCGAATGCTGCGGGCATTGGAATCCGGTACGCCGGAAGTCGGCAACGCGCAAGTACGCACGAGCGATTTCGAGGCCGAGTGTCTGCGCGAAGTTCAAGAAGCGGTCAGGGAATTCGCCGCGCACGGAAACGTCGTCATCGTCGGCAGAGGCGCGAACGCAATCTTAGGACGGCGTCACGACCTGATCCGCGTGTTCATGCATGCACCCAAAGAGTGGCGCGTGCGGCGCATCGCCGAGGGCCACGGCATCGACGAGCGCAAAGCGGCGCAGGAACTGGAACGCGTGGATCGCGCCCGCGGCGAGTATATGCGGGTGTACTACGGCATCGAATGGGGAAATCCGGAGAACTACGATCTCTCCATCGATACCGCGCATTTCGGTGCGCAAGGCAGTGCCGAATTGATCGTGCGCGCGGCCGAGGTGCGATGATCGAGCGGCGCCTCGCCGAGCCGCACATCGGCGTATTCTCGTCGCTCAAATTTCACGATTTCCGCCTGTTGTGGGTGGGCTTGCTGATATCCAATTTGGGTTCGTGGATGCAGCTGACGGCGACCGGCTACTTTATTGCAAAGCTCGCCGGCAGTCCGCACACCGCTTCCCTTTATCTCGGCTTTCAAGGGCTGGGCCGCGCGGTACCCGTACTGCTGCTCTCTCCGATCGCCGGCCTGGTGGCCGACACGTGGCCGCGCCGCCGCATCCTGTTTATCACGAACACGTTCATGGCGCTGCTCGCGCTCGTGCTCGCGGTGTTTACGACGCTCGGTTGGATGAATATTCTCGGGCTGATCGCAATCAACGGGCTCAATGCCGCCGCGATGTCGTTTGATTCGCCGGCGCGACAGAGCTGGGTGCCGATCATGGTGCCGCGCGAGTACGTCGGCAATGCGATAGGTTTGAACTCCGTCGCGTTCAATGCGCCCGCGGTTATCGGGCCCGCGGTTGCGGGCGTGCTGATCGCGACGATCGGCATTGCGGGTTCGTTCTACGTGAACGCGGTGGCGACGATGGCGGTCGTCGTAGCGCTGCTGTTTATGCAGCCTGCGCCGCCGAGCACGTCGCGGCGCGAGCCCGTGTTGCGATCGATCGCCAACGGTTTGCGCTTTCTGTACCGGCACCGAATTTTACGCTGGATTCTGCTGGTATACACGATTACTGCCGTGCTCGTGCGGCCCTACAGCACGCTCTTGCCCGCGTTTATCGTGAACACGCTGCACTACGAAGCGCAGGAGCTGGGTCTTGCAATCGCCGCCACCGGCATCGGCGGCTTCGCCGGCGCGCTGCTCACCGCGTATTTCGGCGCGCGCGAGCGCCGCGGCACGATCTGGGGCGCGTCGGTCGCGATCATGTCTGCGGGCTTGCTGGGGCTGGGCTTTGTCTGGAATCTTTGGGCTGCTCTGCCGCTGCTTTTCGCAATCGGCACCGCGACGATGACGTTCATGGGAGCGTCGAACACGCTGATTCAGACACTTTCACCCGACGACGTTCGCGGCCGCGCGATCTCCGTGTATTCGATGGTCGCATTGGGACTGGTTCCGGGCGGCGCACTCGTTCTGGGCGGACTCGCCTCGGTAACCGGGTTGCACGTCGCATTCGCGATCGGCGGCGCACTCTGTGCGCTGGTCATCACGGCCACGTGGCTGACGCGCCCGATCCTGCGCACCGTCTAATCCGCCCGGAGCAAAAAAAAAGCGCGCCGCAACCAGTCGCGACGCGCATAAAAAAACCGGAAAGTGGTTACGCTGCGGCGGCCTTCTTCCGGCGAGTAGTCTTACGACGGCGAGTCGTCGCCTTGCGAGTGGTCTTGCGTGCGGCCTTTTTACGTCCGCCGGCCTTCTTTCGGCCACCGGCTTTCTTGCGGCCACCGGCTTTCTTGCGTCCGCCGGCCTTTTTGCGTCCACCCTTGCGAGCCGCTTTACGCGTGCCCTTCTTGCGCGACGATGTCGCTTTACGAGCGGCGCGCTTACGCGGAGCCGCTTTTTTTGCGGTGCTCTTGCGAGCTCCGCTCTTCTTTCGTCTGACTGCCATTTCTGACGTAGTCGTCCTTTCTCTGGTCAGCAAGTGACCAGGGTTGTTGCCTCTGTTATACACAATATCGGCAGACAACGCAAATTTTTGGTGTTATAGACGGATGCGAGGACATGCGCGTAACGAGTGACGATGCTGTGATCGACGTCGAAATTGCCGGTGCAGGCCGCGCAATTGTGCTGCTTCACGCCTTTCCGCTCGCGCGCGATGAGTGGGATGCGCAAGCCGCTTCGCTCGCGCAAGATGCGCTCGCGATCCGCCCGGATCTGCGCGGAATCGGACGATCGAGCGTACCTGAAGGGCCGTATCTGATGGAAACGCTCGCCGGTGACGTTGCCGCGATCCTCGATGCCGCCGGCGTCGAACGCGCCGCCGTGATCGGTCATTCGCTCGGAGGGTACGTAGCGATGGCGTTTGCGCGGATGCACACCGAGCGCGTGGAGCGGCTGGCATTGGTTTGCAGCCGGTTAGCCGCGGACACGGCAGAAACGGCACGAGCGCGCGAAACGCTGGCGGATCGCGCGGAGGCGGAAGACAGCGTGGACGCGATCGTCGAGGCTTACGTGCCGCGGTTATTCGCGCAGAGCACGGTACAGTCGCGTCCCGAGGTCGTCGATCGCGCACGGGATCTCGCGCGAAAAATTACGCCTAAAGGCGCTGCAGCGATGCTGCGCGGCATGGCGCAGCGCGCCGATTCTTACGATATTGCCGAAGATTTGCAAATGCCCGTACTGATCGTCGCGGGGGCCGGCGATAACATCGTTCCGCTGCAAGAATCTCGAGAAATGCAGCGAGCGTTTCCGCATGCAACGCTGGAAACGCTCGCGCATAGCGGGCACATGCCCGTCTTCGAACAGCCGGACGAACTCACGGCCCTACTGAGGTCGTTTGTTTTCGAAAAAGATTGACAATGAAGAGTCCGCCCAAGATCACCGCGGCCACCACGGCGGCCAGAATCAGCAGGGGTAGGACGAAGTGTAAAACGGCCAAAGCGACCAGGACTACTGCGACAATGACGACCAGGCGCAGGTAGGTATTCATCATGTTGGTGGGACTCCTCGATGCTACAGGTTCTACTGTCTACTACCGATATTAGCTGTACCGGTTTCGGCCGGCAGCCCAGAAGGGAGTACCCGGAGTGGACCTCGGTTCCGTAAGTACCGGACTTGCTCAAACCGCCGTCGCCAGCCAGGTGAACGTCAGCGTCCTCAAGTCGCTGCAGAACTTGGAAGGCGCGCTGGCGGCCGAGCTTTTCGGGTCCATCGGCGTCGGGAAGAACGTCGACGCCGTCGCGTAGCCCGGCCTTCTTCTAATAAGGAAGCGCAAGTGCAAGGGGCGTTCCTAGCGGAACGTCCCTCTTTTTTTGCGAACGTCTGTTCGACTCTATGGACGAACGATCGCCGCAAATTTTTTCGGGGGTCCTCCACCCCGCGGTCGCGCGCTGGTGCGAACTCCACTTGCAGCGACCCACGCCGCCCCAGATAGAAGGCGTCCCGGCGGGTGCCGCGCGCGAAAACGTCTTGATCTGCTCGCCGACCGGTACGGGCAAGACGCTCGCCGCTTTTCTGCCGGTGATGTCTCGCCTCGCGCAACGGCGCGATGAGGACCGCCTCTTTCCGAAGACCTTCGCCCTGTACGTGTCGCCGTTGCGCGCGCTCGGCTACGACGTCGAGCACAACATCCGCACGCCGCTGCGGGAAATGGATCTGCTCGAACGCCCCAATTCGCCGCGTGCGCAGCTGCGCCGCGGCCGGCTCCGCGAGGCGTTCGTGCGCACCGGCGTCCGAACCGGCGACACGCCGCCCGAAGAGCGCCGCCTGCTTATCTCCCGGCCGCCGCACCTGTTGATAACGACTCCGGAATCGCTAGCCGTCATGATTGCCATGGATTCGTACCGGCGTGCGCTGCGCACCGTCGAAACGGTAATCGTCGACGAAGTGCATGCGCTAGCGGGAAACAAGCGCGGCGCTCAACTTTCCTTGCTGCTGGAAACTCTGGAAGAGCTGGTCGAGATGCCGTTCAATCGCGTGGGGCTATCCGCGACGATCGAACCGCTTGAGGCGATCGCACGGTTCGTCGCTGGGACGTCACGTCCGTGCAGAATCGTCGATAATCGCGGCCTGCGCTCGATCGACGTCGACGTCGTGGCACCGTTCTCCGGTGCGCTCGCATCGTTGCCGCTGGTCGCACGCACCGCGTCGGAGCTGAGCGGTAAAGAGCGCACGACGCTCGTGTTTACCAACGTCCGCAGTCAGGCGGAGCGTATCGCGCTCGAAATGAGGCAGCTCGCGCAGGATCCCAGCGAAGTCGAGCGTGTCGATAGAGAGCCGCGCGAACGCGAGTACGATGCGCGCATCGGCGTGCATCACAGCGCGCTGGAACGCAGCGTGCGCCATCGCGTGGAAGCGGGTCTGCGGTCCGGCTCGCTGCGCACCGTCGTGTGCAGTTCCAGCTTGGAACTCGGCGTCGATATCGGATCCGTGGATCGCGTCTTGCTCGTCGGCGGCGCGCGCGGAATGACGGCCGCGCTGCAGCGGATCGGACGCGCAGGTCACCGCCCGGGAGCCGTTGCGCGCGGCACGGTAATCGCACAAGATCGCGACGATATCATCGAAGCTGCGGCGACGATTCGCTGCATCGCGGAAGGCGTGCTCGAACCGGCCGCGATACCGCAATCGCCGCTCGACGTTCTGGCGCAGTGGCTCGTGGGAACCGTTTGCCCCGATCGCCGGATCGACGTGGACGAAGCGCTGCGCGTCGCGCGCCGCGCGTTTCCATACGCGTCGCTTTCGCGTGACGAGCTTATCCGCTGTGCGAAGTACTTGTCCGGCGGCGGCGCAGGCGGCGAAGAAGCGCACGCGCGCCGCCTGGGATTCGACGGCAACGCGATCTATGGGCTGGGCCGCGAGGCGTGCGCTGCCTATTTCGAAAACGCGGGCACGTTGCCGGGCGAGCAGGGCGTTACCGTACGATTGCACGGCGGCGCGGCGATCGGTCGCGTGGAAGAAAGTTTTTGCAGCGGACTGCAGCAGGGCGACGTGTTCGTGCTCGGCGGAAGAACGCTGCGCGTCAAGGAGCTGACCGCATCCGCGGTTACGGTGGAAGCGTTTGCAGGACGTCCGACGGTGCCGCAATGGAGCTCGCACTTGAAAGGCATCCCCGTACCGCTGGCAGACGAGATTCATTGCTTGCGCACCGGCATAGCACGCCGGTTGCGCGACCGCGACGCGCTCGGAGCGCGCGCATGGCTGCGGGAGCGTTACCGTCTCGATGGTACGCTGGCGGCTCACGTGGTTCGCTACATTGCGCAGCAGATGGCGGTCAGCGCAGTTCCAACACCCACACGGCCGCTCGTCGAGATCTACGTGATGGACCGGCGCCAAACGGCGGTGTTTCACACCGGTTCCGGGCGACGCATCAACGAAGCGATCGCGCGCGCTGCGGGTGCGCGCGTTTACGCGCAGACCGGAGCGAATACGAATCTTACCACCGACGACGAAGGCTTTATGCTCGCGCTGCCTCGAGGAAAAAGGCTTGCCGATGCGCAGTGGGCGTCCTTGCTGGCTCGCGCCGGTTTCGAACGCGATCTGTGGCAAGGCCTGCGATCCTCGCACTTGCTTCGCACGCACTTTCGCCACGTTGCAAATACCGGGTTGCTCGTCCTGCGCCGCGCGGGAGGACGCACGATCCGCCGAGGCGCGCTGGCCTGGAACAGCCGCAAAATCTTCGAGCGCATCTACGCGGCCGACCGATCGTTTCCGTTGATACGCGAAACGCTTCGGACGATAACCCGCGATTTGCTCGATCTTCCCGGTGCAATCGCGTATCTCGAGAATCTCGACGGGGAGCCCCGGGTACTCCATCCGCCTGCCGCGTCGCCCTTCACGTTCGGTATTTTGGCGTCGAGCTTTGCCGACAGCGTCGTTTTGGACGAGCGTACGGATATGGTCGAGGCCCTTCACCGCCGCGTTTTGGAGATCGCCGGCGAGGAGTTGGGTGAGTGAACGCGGTGCCTCGCCGTGCATCGCCGGTGGTGCGCCTGCAGTCCGGAATTCATGCTGCGGCTCCCGGATTGCTATGGATCGAGCGTTGCCGAACGCTGGTTGCGGCCGACGTTCATTTTGCGTACGAAGACGTCATCGGCGGCGCATTGCCGTTGTGGAGCGTAGCCGACATCACGCAGATGTTGAGCCGCGCGATTGCCGCATTCGGCGCGTCCGAACTGGTCTTTCTCGGGGACGTGGTTCACGCAACGGGAATGAGCGCGGGCGCAGCCGGCGCCGTGCGCACCGCGCTGAACGATCTGCGCGATCGGGCACGCGTAACGATCGTCGCCGGAAACCACGAAGGTCGTTCTCGCGGCGTTGCGCTGCTGGGCGAGACGTGCGAGTACGCCGCACGCGAAGGATGGATCTTGCTGCACGGCGATCGCGTTCCGGCGGCGTTGCAGGCCTGCGAAACGCGTTTCATCGCCGGTCACCTGCACCCGAGCATGGACGTGGGCGGGTCCGAACGCATTCCCGCCTTTTTGAACAGCCGGCGCGCGATCGTGCTGCCGGCGCTGACGCCGTATTCGAGCGGGCTGGATGCGGCTTCACCTGCTTGCTTCCACGCGCTCCAGGCATTCGGCATCGCCGCGCGAAACGACGTCGAGGTCGTCGCGGTTACGCACGATCGCTGTTATCCCTTCGGACGCTTATCGGCGCTCCCGACCCTCCTTCGCTGATAATCAATTAATAAGCGATCCTTAGAGAAGCTTTGGTATAGATGCGTTGGCGCGCCGCAACAGTGGTGCGCAGTGTTATTGGAGGAATTCGATGAAAGCATTTTGGCGCGCCGCCGGCACCGGCTTGGCGGCTTTAGCGCTCGTTAATTGCACCGGCGGTCCTCAAACGTATCCTGCGTTTACATCCGGATCCGGCACGGCGTCGTCGCACGTGAACCGGTCCGTCGCGCCCCATGCGAATAACGTCGTCGTAGTGATCATGGAGAACCGCGACTACAATCTCATCGTCGGCAACAGTCAAGCTCCGTATATCAACGGCACGCTGATTCCGCAAGCGGCGCTCCTGACGAATAGCCATGCCGTTACGCATCCAAGCCAGCCGAATTACTTGGCCCTCTTTTCCGGCAGCACGCACGGGATAACGGACGATTCGTGCCCGCATACGTTTACAGCGGCAAACCTCGGCTCGGTGGTAGTCAAGGCTGGGAAGACCTTCGACGGGTACTCGGAATCGATGCCGAAAAACGGCTATCTCGGGTGCACCACTGCGCTTTACGCGCGCAAACACAACCCGTGGTCCGACTTCAAGAATATTCCGGCGGCCTCGAATTTGGTGTACACCGGCTTTCCCGCCGCTCCGCCCAGCGTGACGTTCATCGTTCCCAACTTATGCCACGACATGCATAACTGCAGTACCACTGCCGGTGATAATTGGCTCAAGGCGAATCTTCCGCCGATTCTGAGCTACAATGCCGCACACGGCGGATTGCTGATTTTGACGTGGGACGAAGCCGATCCCGACGCGAGCGGCACCAACCAAATCGCAACGCTGCTCATCGGGCCGCCGATCGTTCCCGGATCGTATGCGCAGAACGTCAACCACTACGCGATACTGCATACGATCGAATCGATCGAGGGTGCGGCGTGCACGGCAAATGCATGCACGGCTCCGCTGCTAACGGGAATGTGGCAGTAAACCGTCCAGATGGTCTAACACCGTATATATCGCCGCAACTTGCGGCATGACGAAGATGGTTCCGTCGCGCACGTAGGCGTGAAGGTCGTCGAGCGAGGCTAACTCGACACTGATATCTTCCGTTACGTCCAAATCTTGCTCGCGCGTGCGGCGCGCGTTGCGCGCCAAAAACAGATGCGCGACGGAATCGGAATTGGTGGGATCCGACACGAAGGATTTGACCAGCTCCATCGACTCGGCTTCGTATCCGGTTTCCTCCGCCAGCTCGCGAAGCGCCGTTTGGAGCGGCTCTTCGCCGGGATCGATCGCGCC
Organism: Vulcanimicrobiaceae bacterium; assembly: GCA_035938175.1. Taxonomy (GTDB): domain Bacteria; phylum Vulcanimicrobiota; class Vulcanimicrobiia; order Vulcanimicrobiales; family Vulcanimicrobiaceae; genus DASRDE01. Next base: position 67,972 of record DASZHD010000035.1, on the reverse strand, counting down.
CGCCGGCAGTTCCAGCAGCACGCGGGCCGCGCCATGCTTGTATTGCCGAACGAGGACGACGCGATCTTCGGGCGTCAGCGCGAAGATTACGACGAAGCCGCGGCTCTCGCGAACGAAATACTCGGGAACCAGCGTGCCGTCGGGAAGTTCGATCGTATCTTTGCGCAAGCGCAGATGCGGCGTGTCGATGACGTATGAGGAAGCGGTCACCCGCCACTTGGGCCTGTCCATGCGCTCGCGAGCTTTCCCGTAAACCGCGGCGGGTCCCCGGTCTCCGCGCGCGAATCAGGCGGGGCGATGGACAAGATCGTCGTTGCCGGAGGCGGCACCATGGGCGCCGGCATTGCATTCGTTGCCGGAAAAGCCGGCTTCGAAGTCGACTTAATCGAGCCGGATGCGGCCGCGCGTGATCGCGCAAAGGCACGCGTTGCCGCAGATGCGGAACGCGCGAAGGTTCCCGTGCCGCGTATCAACTATTGCGAATCCGTCATACCGGGTACGCAAGCCGTAGCCGCAATCGAGGCCGTTCCGGAGCGTCTGGACCTAAAGCGCGACGTGTTTCGCACGCTTGCATCGGCGCTCGGACCGGACGCCCTGCTTGCAACGAATACGTCCTCGCTGTCAGTTACGGAGATTGCGGATGGAATCGAGCGGCCCGAGCGCGTTGCCGGCCTTCATTTTTTCAATCCTCCCGCGCTGATGAAACTTGTCGAGATTGTGTACACCGGCGAAACGTCGGACGAAACGATCGGCCGCGCTCGCGAGCTGGTTGCGCAAATGGAGAAGGTTGCCGTTCTGGCCGCCGACACGCCGGGCTTCATCGTAAACCGCGTCGCGCGCCCATTCTATCTGCAGGCACTGCGCGCGTATCAAGCCGGTGCGGCGCCGATTGAAGACTTAGATCGCCTGGCACGCGGCGCCGGTTTTCGAATGGGTCCCTTCGAACTGATGGATTTGATCGGGCTCGACGTCAATCTGGCGACGTCGGAATCGATTTTCGAGCGCACCGGCGCGGAGCGTTTCGAGCCGGTTCAACTGCAGCGCGATATGGTGACGCAAAACCGGTTAGGGCGCAAGACGGGGAGCGGATTCTACGATTATACGAATGGTCCGCCCGCTCGCGACGATGCAGCGCCGGCGCCCGTGGATTCCGTCAATACCGACGAAAAGATTGTAATCGTCGGGAGCGGCGGATTAGCCCTCGAACTTCATGCGCTCTTGTCTGCAGCCTACGCCAGCGTCGAATTGTGGGAAAACGAGGACGCGCTCGACGAGATTCCGCTCGACACGACGATCGCGATCGACGTCGGTGACGGCGCATCCGATCGTGCGCACGCGATCGAAGTGCTCGATTCCACCCTTCCGCAGGACGCGGTCATCTTCGCGGACGCATACGCCACCGACGTCAAAGCGGCAGCCGCGCGCATGCAGTTTCCCGAGCGCCTGGTGGGATACGGGATTCTTGCATCGCTCGAACGTCAGCGTGCGATCGAGATAGCCGATACCGACGACGTGAGCGACGACGCGTTGGAACTCGCGCAGGAACTGTTCGAATCGATCGGCAGGCGCGTAGTGCTGGTCGAGGAATCGGGCGCGCTTTTTTTGGGGCGCACCGTCGGCTCGATCGTGAACGAAGCGGTGTACGTCGTCGAAGAGGAGACCGCTTCGCCCGACGACGTCGACCTGGCGATGCAATTGGGCACGAATTATCCGCAGGGCCCGGTTGCATGGGGACGCGAAATCGGCGGCGACCGTCTCAAACGCATCCTGCAGCGTCTCGCCCGCGAAGACGGCGCCGCATTTGCGCCGCACCGCGCGCTTTGGGTGCTCGACGTGCAAAATCCCGAAGAAGAACCTGCCGGCGAAAACGAAGAAGGAGTTGTTTTTGGTGCCCAACCGTGAAGTCGTAGTCGTTGACGCCGTACGGACGCCGATCGGGCGCTACGCAGGCGCATTGGCGACGGTACGCCCGGACGATCTGGCGGCGCTGGTGGTCAAGGCGCTCGTGCAGCGCACGGGGATCGATTCAAGCCGGATCGACGACGTCTTTTTCGGAGCGGCAAATCAAAGCGGCGAAGATAATCGCAACGTCGCGCGGATGGCGGTATTGCTCGCCGGGTTGCCGGTTGACGTTCCGGGCGTTACGGTGAACCGTCTTTGCGGCAGCAGCCTGCAGGCGATCAACTCGGCCGCGCAAGCGATCGCGTGGGGTGACGGCGATTTCATGATTGCGGGCGGCGTCGAGTCGATGACGCGCGCGCCGTTCGTGCAATTGAAACCGGAAAAGGCGTTCGATCGCGCGCCCGAGATCTACGACACGACGATCGGATGGCGCATGATCAATCCGCGCATGCAAGAGCTGTATCCGCCCATATCCCTCGGCGAGACGGCGGAAAAAGTTGCGGAGCAATACGGTATCTCGCGCGAAGATCAGGATCGTTTTGCGCTGGAGTCGCAGATGCGCGCAAAAGCGGCCGCAGGACGAGGCGCATTTTCCGATGAGATCGTTGCCGTTCCGGTGCGCCGTGGGAAAGAGACCGTGGAGATGACGGCCGACGAACATCCGCGACCCGATACCACGCTCGAGACGCTCGCTAAACTGAAACCGGCGTTCAAGGCGGGCGGAACCGTGACCGCGGGCAACTCGTCCGGCATAAACGACGGCGCAGCGGCGTTGTTACTGGCCGAGCGAAGTGCGGCCGAACGGTTGAACTTCACGCCGCTGGCGCGTATCGTGTCGTCGGGCGCTGCAGGCGTGCATCCGGACGTCATGGGTTTGGGCCCGATTCCCGCGTCGCGGAAAGCACTCCAGCGTGCGGGCATTACGATGCGCGACGTGGACCTCATCGAGATTAACGAAGCGTTCGCGGCACAGTCGCTGGCTTGTCTTCGAGACCTGGAAATTCCGGCGGAAAAGGCGAACGTGAACGGCGGAGCCATCGCGCTCGGGCACCCGTTGGGTGCCAGCGGTGCGCGCATCGCGACGACGCTGCTGCACGAATTGCGCCGCCGCGGCGGACGCTACGGACTTGCCACGATGTGCATCGGCGTGGGCCAGGGCGTAGCCACGATTTTTGAAAGGATATAACGCGAAATGACCGCTACCGCATCGCCCGCCGTCACGAAGCTCTTAATCGGAAAAGAGTGGGTCGACGCGCAAGACGGCGCAACCTACGCGGACGTCAATCCTGCCACGGGACAAGAACTCGCGCGAGTTGCGGACGCATCGGCATCCGACGTCGATCGTGCCGTGAAAACCGCGCGCGCCGCGTTCGAGGGCGGCAAGTGGGCGACGATGGCGGCATCGCGCCGTGGAAAGATCGTTTACAAAATCGCGCAGCTGATAGCGGAGCGCGCGAACGATCTCGCGCTGCTCGAGGTTCGAGACAACGGCAAGACGATCGGGACCGCCAAGGGCGAATTGAGCGCGATCGTCGATTGCTTCGAGTTTTACGCGGGCGCGGCGACCAAGAACTACGGCAGTACGCTGCCGAGCCCGGCGGCCGCGCATATGGCCTACACGGTGCGCGAACCGGTGGGCGTGGTCGGCGCCATCGTACCGTGGAATTTCCCGCTGCTGCTCGCATCGTGGAAGGTTGCACCCGCGCTGGCCGCCGGCTGCACGATCGTACTCAAGCCCGCTCCGTCCACGCCGTTGACGGCGATAGAACTCGGCAAAATTGCGCTGGAAGCCGGCCTTCCCGAGGGTGTGCTCAACGTCGTTACCGGTGCGGGCGCGCAGCTCGGTCAGGCAATCGTCGAGCATCCGGGCATCGACAAAGTTGCGTTCACCGGCAGCACGCAGACCGGCAAGCGCGTCGCGGCCACCGCATCGGCAACGCTCAAGCGTGTGACGCTGGAGCTCGGCGGCAAATCGCCATCGGTCGTTTTCGACGACGCAGACGTCGCGCAGGCCGTCAACGGCGCGCTGTACGGCATTTTCTACAACGCCGGACAAACGTGCGAAGCTCGCTCGCGCGTGCTGCTGCACGAAGCGATAGCGGATGAATTCATCGATCTCTTTCGCGCGAAGGCGCAAAAATTGCGCGTCGGCAATCCGGAAGATCCGCAGACGCACGTCGGGGCGATTACGATGCGCGAACAGTTCGACAAGATTCGCGATTATTGTGCGATCGGTTCGGACGAAGGCGCAACCAAACTTTTCGGCGGCGAAGCAGCCAGGCCGGGCGATGATTTCGAGCACGGCTGGTTCTGGGCAGCGACCGCCTTTGAAGCGCAGGCGGCGCACCGCATCGCGCGCGAAGAAATTTTCGGACCCGTTGCAACGTTTCTCCGATTCAAAGACGAAGCGCAGGCAGTCGCGCTTGCCAACGATTCCGACTACGGACTTTCCGCCAGCGTCTGGTCGAAAGACGTCGCGCGGAGTAATCGCGTCGCGCGTTCGCTGCGGACCGGAAGCGTTGCCATCAATACGCCGTATTCCGTTTTTCCGGGCGTACCGTTCGGCGGATACAAGCAATCGGGCTATGGCCGCGAATTGGGACTAGAGACGCTCGCTTTGTATTCCGAAACGAAAAGCATCCTGACGTACATCGGCGAACGCGCCATCGACCCATTCGGAGTCTAGTGACATAGAGCAATTACGTATCGGCACTTTCTACCAAACGACCTACGGTACGCTCTGGAAGGACGGCACGTACTTTGCGCGCGGGACGCGTGTCAGCGTCGTCGGTCTGCATTTGGACGAAGGTTTTTGCGTGCGCTTTCCGGCGGCGGCGGGAGACGATCCGCTCGAAACGTGGGAGGATTGGAGCGAGACGGGCTTTTTGGCTGAAGACGGCACGATCTCCGATGTGCCGCCGCTTTCGGCCGCGATGTTAGCCGAGGCTCGTGAAGTGCTGCGCGACGCGGAAGACGGCTGCCATCTGCATTTGCACGAAGGCGACGACGTTTAAGTCTTCGACATCTTGGCCGGCTCGTACGATTCGAATTTGCCGATGCACCGCTCCGCGGACGTAAGCGACTCGCACTCGCGGTCAATACCTTCATACCGTTCGCGCGCTCGCGCCATGAAGGCGTCGTAGTCGGCTCGGCTATTCCAAAAATCCAGCGTTACGTAGCCCCCGCCGGCCTTGCGCAGCAGCATGGTTTTCTGAAAGCCGTTCGCTTGCGCGAAGAACTGCGCCCAAACGCCGTTTTCTCCATAATGCTCTTCGAAATGCGCCGCATTTTCGGCCGGTACGTCGTATTCCCAAACGATAACGAGCGTCATGCGTCACACGACACTAGCGTAGCACCATTTCGTTGCTTGCCCGAAAGCCGAGGGACTCGTAAATCGTTCGGCCCGCGTCCGACGCGTGCAGGCGTATGCGCTTACAGCCGCGCGCGCGCAAGAATTCGACAGAGCGCTGCGTTAACGCGCGCGCCAACCCCATCCGGCGAAACTCGGGCTCGACGCGCACGCCGAAGACGTAACCGAGTTTCACGCCCTGGATAATCGCCGGATAGCCGTCGCTTTCCAGCGCGCCGGCAGTCGCAACGACCCGTTCACCGTCCACGGCAACCGAGAGGCATGCCTCCCCGCGCGCGATCCGGTTTTCGAAATACTCCACAAACCGCTCGCCCCAACCGCCGGCGAAATCCCGTTCCGCGAACATGCCGATCTCCTCGAACATCGAGATCCAAAACCGTGCGAACGTCGGTAAATCCGCGGCACACGCGTCCCGCACCGTCAGCGATTCCAGCATACTTGCTTCATAACACGTAGGGACAATAGGAACTTGCCCGTTGTCATCCTGAGGTATCGAAGGACCCTGAGGTATCGAAGGGTGCGATCACGTCAAAGGCCCTTCGATTCCTCAGGGTCCTTCGATACCTCAGGATGACGCACTTGCGGGCGCCCGGGTCTTAAAAAGCCGTTAACGTGGAAAGGATACGGTACCAGTACGCTCCACGCTTGGGAGGAAAGAGCCATGTACGCCGATACGACGGTGCTCCACGCCAGCGCTCTCGACGCCGACGTCGACCCCGACGACGATCTCGAAGACGACGAAGGCGACGACGAAGAGGACGAGGACGAAGACGAAGACGAGGAGGAGAGTACCGAGGCGCGCGTTTAGCGCGCCTCCCCATTTTCGCGCGCCGCGTGAAAAAAGCGCTCGGCCTTCAATGAAATGAGCGCGTAATACTCGCGGAACAACGCAGCGGCGGCGGTTCCCGGCCAGTGCGCGGGCAGCAGCGTGCTGGGCAATCCCGGATCGACATACGTGAACTTTCGGAAGTCGTGGACGAGCCACATGCGTTCGACGAACGCTTCCTCGTCCGAAAGCCCGGACGCCGCACGCTCGCTTTGCAGCCGCGTCTTGTAGCGTGAGATGAACTCCTCGTACTGCGATCCGATCGCCGCAAGATCCCAGCATCGTTCCAAGAGCGCTCGATCGCTGTGCGGACCGTGGTACTCGCCGGCAAAGAGATCGATGTTTTCAAGCACGCCGTTTGCCTCGGCCGCGGCGCGCGCCGCTTCAAGGGCGTCGTGCGGGGAAATCCACGTCGAAGCGGACAGCGGTGCCCAACCGAGCACGGTGAGGTCTTTGCGCAGTCCGTCGCGGCCGTCGCGCTTGATCTCGGCGACCGAGTAGGTGAGCATGCGCCAGCGCCCGTCCCATTCGACGACCGGCCCGTAGATTCGCGGGCTGATTGCTTCCACTCGATGCCGGCCGCGCTCGGTGAGTGCATAGTACGAGCGTCCCCCGTGTTTGCGCGAGACCAGCCATCCCTGGCGTGACATACGAGAAATTGCCTGCCGGGTGGCCTGCTCGGAAAGCCCAAACTCTGCCATCAACCGGATGAGCCCGCCGACCCAGAGCTCGTGCGGCAACGCGGAATCGCGCTGGACGAAGTCGCCGAACAGCGTGTAGATGAACGAGTTGGGGCGGGCTACCGGGCGCATGGACCTCCTTGACAGGCGAAACTGCGATGTGACACTATTCTCACGGTACGGATAAAATCCGTCATATCCCCCGCTATAGAGGTACCGTTGTGGCGCGAATCTCCACGTTCGACGAGTGGGTCGACTTGCTCAAAGATTGGCAGAACGACATCGGCTTGAGCCAGGAGCTCGTCGATCGCTACATGCCCGGCTATCAATTCGAGGCGAAATACGGCGAGCTTCCCACCGGGGAAATCTATTTCGGCGACTTCAAAGGGCGGCGCCGCTGGGAGAAGATCCTGGAGCTTCCCGACCAGCGTATGCGCGACGCGGTGCTGAACATGATCGTCTATCAGGGCGACACGGAGTTTGCTTCCAACGAGCAGCAGCGGTTTCTGGTGAACAATGCGCCGTCGGAGTACGATTTGGCCTCGCTCGTGCGCATCATGGTCGAAGAGACGCGTCACGGCTATCAGATGTGCCATCTGCTGGTCAATCATTTCGGCCACGACGGAAAGATCGAGGCACAGAAGATGCTCGAGCGCCGCGCGTTCGGAAAGAAGAACCGGTTGCTGAACGCGTTCAACGACGACGTTACGCACTGGCTCGATTTCTTTGCGTATACGAACTTCATGGACCGCGACGGGAAGTTTCAGCTGACCATGCTCTCGCATTCCGGCTTCGCTCCGCTGGCGCAATCGATGGGGCCGATGCTGCGCGAGGAGTCGTACCACATGGGCACCGGTATTTCGGGATTGCGGCGCATCGCGCAGGCGAACGTCATTCCCGTGGAACTTCAGCAGAAGTACTACAACAAATGGATCTCGGGGTCACTCGACTTGTTCGGCACCGACCATTCCGGGTCGGCGCAATGGGCGTTTACCTGGGGGATCAAGGGACGCGTCGACGAGGACAAGCTCGCGAGCGAGGGCGTTGACAAAGAGCACCTGAACGAGCGCGCGCGAGAACAGTTCTACGAAGAATGTACGAAAACGATCGAGCGAGTCAACGCGGTCAATCCGTCGGATGTCAAATTGTATATGCCGGATATGCGGTTCAACCGCCAGATCGGCGCCTTTGCCGGGCAGTACTGGACCGTCGACGGACGCCAACTCAGCAAAGAAGAATGGGACGCGTACGCGCCGTCGGTACTTCCTACGCAACAGGACGACGAACGGCTCGCGAATTATTTCAAAGACCCGTCTTGGATCGCACCAAAAGGAAAGAGTGAGGCAGCATAGATGAGCACGACGGTCAACGGCGCACCCGGGCAGCAAACGCCCTTCGGACGCGAACAGCGTCCGTTCGACGGCAAACGCGTCATCAATTATTGGAAAGACGAACATGTGGCCGTTATCGAAATGGACGATCCGCCGGCCAACACGTACACGCACGAGATGATGCGTCAACTGGACGAAGCGATCTTGGACGCGCGCTTTGACCAGGACGTGGAAGTGCTGCTGATTACCGGGAAAGGCGAGAAGTTCTTTTCGGCCGGTGCCAACATCAGCATGCTCAACAGCGTCACGCCGGAGTTCAAGTATAACTTCTGCCTGCATGCTAACGAGACGCTCTCGCGGCTCGAGCAGACGCCGAAGCTCGTTATCGCTGCATTGAACGGCCATACCGTCGGCGGCGGGTTGGAGATCGCCATGGCGGCCGACATCCGCATCGCGCGTCAGGATGCCGGTAAAATCGGCTTGCCGGAAGTTGCGCTGGGCGTGCTGCCCGGCACCGGCGGAACGCAACGGCTTGCGCGCTTGGTGGGGAAATCGCGCGCGATCGAGCTTATGTGCATGGGGCGGACCTTCAGTTTTGAGCAAGCCCAAGAGTGGGGCATCGTCAGCGAGATTTTCGAAGGTGACGCTGCCGGTTTTCGCGAGCAAGTGTTGACGTACGCCAAGCAGTTCACGTCGCCGAACAAAGCGCCGATGGCCGTGGGCCACATCAAGCGGAGCGTTCAGACGGGCGCGGAACTGCCGCTCAACGACGCCCTCGCGCTGGAACGCGAACTGCAATCGCTGCTGTTCAAGAGCGAGGACGCGAAAGAAGGCATCGCCGCTTACAACGAAAAGCGCGTCGCGAAGTTCAAGAACAAATAGAGCCGGGAGGCTCTAACCATCAAACGCTGGGAAACGTACGTGGCGCTGGTCGCCGTAGTCTGCGCGAGCCTTTCGGCCGTCAGCATCGGCGGCCGGCCGCGGCCGTTTCTCGCGTTTGCCGCGATTGCGCTGTTGCTGCTCGTATCGTATTCGCGCCTGCGAGCGCAACTCACCGGGTCGCGCAAGCGCGGTGGCGCCGTAGACGCGTACGAACGCGCATTGCGCATTCAAGAAGCGCGCGAACGGAAATTCCGGCGCTAGCGCGGCTAGCGGCTGGGCGTCCTGACGCAAACGTCTTTGGAGGCGATCGTCTTTCCGTGCTGCGTTTGTGTGAACCCTAGCGTATATTCCGAGCCCGTGACGCGTTCGAACGTCTCTTTTGCGGTCGAGTCCGGATACACGCTCCGGTAAGCAATTCGGCCGCCTGCCGGCGTTCCGAGAAACACCGTCGTCTCGCCGTTCTCCTCCACCACCGTAACGTTCACGCGGCGCGTAGCCGCCTGATACGAATAGATGGCGGCATCGCCTCCGCCGCCGTTCCAGCTGTCCGTTTGCAGTAAGCCCGAACCGTTGAGTGCCGGAGCATACGAGGCGGTGTAAACGCCGTGCTGGCTGCCGGAGGCGTACGAGCAGCGCCACGTACCGATTAAGAATTGAAGATCGCCGAGCGGGCTGCTCGGCGCCGCACCGCACGTGCACAGCAGCGTCATCACGCAAATAACGAGTTTTCGCATAAAGCTCCGTTTTGGTTGGAACGGTTGCAAAATCCGCCCGTCACGCTCGACCGTTTTGCGGCGTTTACGAAAGGGTCTTGCAGTATCGTCGTCTTCGGGGTGGCATGGGATGAAACGCAACGTCCTCTTATTCCTAGCACTCTTGGCCGGATGCAACGGATCGACGACTATCCCGGCCGGCCCCGGTTCCGGTTCGATCCCGTGGGCCGGCTTCGCCGGTACGGCACAGCACGCCGCCGACAGCAACGCCCAACCACAGGCGCTGAACGCGATCCACTGGCGCGTGACGGTCGATGCGTCGCCGCCGTCGCTTCCCAATTTCAATGCGGTCACTGCACATTACGGATCGCCCGTCATCACGCCGGCGAACACCGCGATCGTCCCGGTGAAAACCACGGCGGCCGGCGGCTACGGGGTGGAGGCGCACAGCGGCAGCGGCGGCACGCTGCTCTGGAGGTTCGTGGGCGACTACACGTCCCCGATACAGTCTTTTCGCTTGACTCAACCGAGCTATAACGCAGTTCTAACGCCCACCGGCCGCGTGTACTTTCCCGGTTCCGGCGGCAAACTTTTCTATCGCGATAATCCGGATTCGGCACAGGGCGCAGTGCAAACGGCAGTTTTCTATGGCGCCTCCGCTTACGCGGGAGCGAAAAGCACGTACGATGCGAACGTCACGATCAGCACGCCCCTAACCGCCGATGCGCACGGGAACGTTTTTTTCGGTTTTTATGTAAGCGGTCCGACCCCGCTGCAACTGCAAAGCGGCATCGCGCGCATCGATCCTTCGGGCCACGGCACGTGGGTCTCGGCCGCAACTGCGGCGGGCGATCCGAGCATGATCGAATTCCAAACCAATTCCGCGCCCGCGCTCTCCAACGACGGAACCACGCTTTACGCCGCGAGCGAAAACCCGAATCTCTATACGGGCGACATGCTGGCGTTGGACGCGACCACGCTCAAAACCAAAGGCAAGGCACGGCTGCTCGACCCATCCGACAATCTGCCCGCAGCGGTCGTGGATGATGCAACGTCTTCGCCGACCGTGGGCCCGGATGGTGACGTCTATTTCGGCGTGCTCGAAGCCGTGTTTCCGCAGCACAACGACCGCGGCTGGCTGCTGCATTTCGATTCGACCTTGACGCACGCCAAGATCGCCGGATCGTTCGGATGGGATGACACTGCTTCGATTGTGCCCGCGTCGATGGTACCGTCGTATACCGGCAGCTCGAGCTATCTGGTTATGACGAAATACAACAATTACTACGGGCTCGGTACCGGAGACGGCAAAAACCGCATCGCCATTTTAGACCCGAATGCAACGCAGCCGGATCCCGTCATTCCGCAAGTCACGGTCATGAAAGAAGTGGAGACGATTTTGGGTGTAACGCCCGACCCGCAGTGGCCGACCGGGTTCGTGGAGTGGTGCATCAACTCTGCGGCCGTCGTTCCTTCGGCGGGCGCGATCTTCGTAAACAGTGAAGACGGCAAACTCTACCGGTGGGACTTGCGCAGCAATTCGTTCACGCAGCGCATCATGCTCGCGCCTCCGACAGCCGAGTCCTATACGCCTACCGTGGTCGGGCCCGACGGCCAGGTCTACGCGATCAACGATGCAGTGCTGGAGGTCGTGGGAAATTAGCGTGCAGCTGTTGCGTCAGCCGCCAAGTTGCGGGAAGATGCTCTGAGCGGTCGACACAATCGTTAATCCGGCCACGATCAGCACCGTCGCCCACGCAATCACATTGAACGTGGCCGAGTTGGTCCACGCACCCATGAGCTTTTTATTGTTGATTAACAGCAGCATCAATACCAGGACGACCGGCAGCAGCATGCCGTTGAGCACCTGCGAGTAAAAGATGATCGCTAAAAGCGGCGCGCCGGGTACGATAACCGCTCCCGCGCCGATGACGATGAGCGCGGCGTATAAGACGTAGAAAACCTTGGCGTCGGAGAAACGGTGATCGACACCGCGCTCGAATCCGAACGCCTCGCAGACGTAGTACGCCGTGGAAAGCGGCAAAATGGACGCCGTGAAGATCGCCGCGTTCAGAAGTCCCAATGCAAAGAGCAGGGAGGCAAATTTACCGGCCAGCGGCGCAAGCGCCACCGCCACGTCGCCGGCGTCGTTCACCTGGATTTGCTGCCCGGCGGGCACGTGCAGGTTGTGCAGATAGATCGTCGCGGCACTCGCGACGATGATGAAGAAGGCGATAAAGTCGGTAAAGAGTGCACCCGATACGACGTCCAGCCGCGAGAGCGCGTAATCTTCTTCGCGAACGCCTTTGTCGACAACCGCCGCTTGAATGTAGAATTGCATCCACGGCGAGATGGTCGTGCCGATAACGGCGATGATCATCAGCAGATACGCCTTCGATGCTTGGAAGTGCGGAAAGATCGTTTGATGCAGCACGTCGCGCCAGTCGGGATGAACCAGAATTCCGCTGACGACGTACGCCAAGTACACGACGCAGAAGGCGAAGAAGACGCGTTCGATCGTTTTGTAACTTCCGCGGGTAATCGTCGCATAGACGAAGATGGCGGCCGCAACGACCATGACGGTCTTCAATATTCCGGCATTGACGCCGTGGCCGAACGACGCGAAGATCGGCGCCGAGGAAGCTACGCCCGCAAACTCCGACGCCGTATTTCCGAGATCGCCCAAGACGAAAACGAGCAGAACCCAAAACGTCACGCGAACGCCGAAGTTCTCGCGGATGAGATCGGCCAACCCCTTTCCGGTGACCACGCCCATCCGCGCGCACATCTCCTGCGTTACCACGAGCGCCAACGTCACGGGAATCAGGAGCCAGAGCAAATTGTAACCGAACTGCGCTCCGGCTTGCGAGTACGTCAGAATGCCGCCGACGTCGTTGTCGGCGTTTGCCGTAATGATTCCGGGCCCGACTACCGAGAAGAATAGCAGTAAGCGCCGCCAGACAGTCACTCAGCGTCCCCCGTGCTTTACGGACTCGAGCACGATAAATGCCAGCCCTGCAGCAACGATGACGCAATAGACGGCAATTGCCACCATGAAACGCCGGCGATCGTCGGGCGCGGGCGGCGTAGACCGGCTCATTGGAAGCGCTGTTCGATCACGAGCGTCGTGGCGCGATAGTTTGGCGGGGTACCACCCAGCATCGAGGGTTCACCGGCGAAAGCCGACCGCCGGATCTGCAGCAGCACCGTATCGTGGGGCGTCTCCGCGAATTGGGCGCCGGCGAAATACACGTTTTGGAAGTAGTCGACGTTCGTATAGCTTTGTCCGAACGAACCCTTCATCGCATATCTCCCGAAGCCCGCGTCCGCGAGCGCGTTGTTTCCAAAGCGGCGAGTGTACGTGAGAATTGCCTGGGGCGCTTGATACGACACGTCGTCTTCCGGATGCGAGGAAACGAAACCGCGGTGCATCAAGTCGTCGACGTAATCCACTGTAACATCGCCGAAGCGCGGATGCCAAGTGACGTACAGCGCGTACTGATGCTGTTCGCCGAGCGTGCCGGCATCGTCGAATTGTGGAAGAAAAAAGCCGTCGACAAAGCCCGTTTGATGGACGACGGCGAGCGTGGCAGGCACGATCTGATGGAACGTTGCGAGGCTCGCGCGAACTTCGACCGGACCCGCATTGCCGGAGTACCGCAGGCGATACCCTTGCCGGTTCGATCCGGGATTCTGCAGGTTGTCGACGAGTTGATACGTGGATTTGAGCCACACGCCGGGCCACGACCAGCCGACGCTCCAAACATTCTCTGGCGTACCGTATGGCAGAATCATCTCGGCATAGCGGCCCTCAAAACGGTAGGCATCGATTTCGTACGTCGAGTGTCCATAGTGCGCCGACGTTCCGGCATGATAGAACCCGCCGGGCGCATTGGTTCCCGGTTCGAGGACGTTCGCGGCGTCGTACCACGTCCGCCCGGCTTCTGCCAAACCGTCGAATGCGCGGCCGAGATGAAACGCCGCTCGAACGCCCGCAATCGTCTCGACCTGGCCGCCCAGCGTGCTCGTTGGAAGCGGACCCTGCGGACCGGGATTCGTTGTTGCATCGGCGCCGTAGAGCGTCGTGGTTTGGATCGGAGATCCGCCCGTAACGGCATGGAGGTATTGCGCGGCGTACTGCGTGCCTTCGCCGCGATCGATAACGGCTGAGAGGATCGTCGCACGAGCGCTCGTTCCGGGAAGCGCAGGCAGCGCAGCGTTCGTGGCCTCGAACGAAGCGTTTCCGTAATGGGCCGTTGCATCGATGCCATGAAGCGGAAGCCCCGGTTCCGGCGACGGCCACGAGTCCAGCGAGGCGGATCCGTCACCGAGCGTCTCGGGCGTTGACATTCCGATTGCCGGCGTCACGTTCGTAAGCGGCGGTTGAATGAAGACGAAACGCAGCGTTTGCCGGAGGTTGAAAAACCCGCCGCGCACCGACCACGATCCATCGTGAGCGCCGAACGATCCATAAAGCGGCGAAACGATCGCAGCCGACGCGTCGTCTTGTCCGGCATGCGTCGCAAATCCGATTTGGTACGGCAGATGCGTGAAACCCAGATGCGGATTCAGCGCCGGCAACAGGTCTTCGCTCCAGTACGCGGCATTCTGCGTGCTGCCGGTTACGGCACCGATTCCCAAGACTGCGGACGCATCGTACCGCTTTCCGGTGTATCGTCCGGTGAGATCCAGTTGCGCGATTCCCGCTTCACCGGGTGTTTGCGGTGCGCTCGAAAACGTGTCGTACGGCGTCATCGGCGAGAGCGGCGATCCTGAGGCAAACCCGGGACCTTCGGGTGGCGTCAGCCCCGGGCCTGACGCTGCCGTGTCGATGTACGTCGTATATGCCGACGAAGCAATGCGCAGTCCGTACGGCTGTTGCGGAGCCGGGCTCGACGACGGTGAAGCCGACGGCGACGGGGCCGCGGTCGATTGAGCCCGCGCCGGTTTCGGCACGCCCGCCAGAGCCAACGCCGCTGCAACTACCGCGGCTGCTGCAATCATACGAAGCATCGTTAGAGCGACCCGTGATGCAGTGCGAACTGCGTGACGCGGAAAATGACCAACCCGACGGCGATGACGAGATATGCTCGCAGAACGAGGAGCCAGAGGCGGTTCATCGGCGTGAATACCGCTTTGGGAAGCGTTTCGAGCGGCGGCATTTGCCAGACAGCCTTTTCCGCAGCGGACGCGGCGTTGTGTGCGGAGCGGCGATTTGAAAACGCAGTCCATAACGCAATGGCTACGCTGATTCCGGTCCCCGCTCCGAGCGTCCATAGGATCTGCGGCGTGCCGAAAGCCGGAAACAGCACCGAAGCGGTCAAGATAATCGAGAGCATGACCAGCATGGCAATGACCAGCGCGGTAAAGACGTTCACGCCCGTCGTGTTCACGAACGGTCCCAGTACAGCTTTGTCGTTCGAAAGCAAGAGTAAGAAAACCGTTGCGCTGGGAAGCAGCACGCCGGCCAGCACTTGCACGGCGTTCGTCAGCAATCCGAGCGGGCTTCCCGGAATCAGGACGATTGCAGCGGCGAGCACGATTAGGCCCAAGTACACGGCGTAGAACTGCGGCGCGTCGGTAACCTTGCGGTGCAGCGAATGCCGGTACGAAAGCACGTCGCCGACGGCGTACGCTGTCGAGAGTCCGACGGATGCGGCGCCGATGATGCTCGCATCGGCGAGCGCGAGCGCGAACAGCGCAGCCGGAACGTGGCCCACGTACTTTGCGATGCCCGCGGCTACGGCGCCGGCGTCGGCGAAGTTTCCGAATTCGGTATGTCCGGCGAACGTCGCCGCCGCGGTCGACACCATCGCGACGCCGCCGATGACGACGAATACAATGCCGACTACGAGATCCCAGCGCTCGTAGTTCAAAAAGCGCGGCGTGATGCGCTTGTCGATGACGAAGCTTTGCTGGAAGAAAAGCTGCCAAGGTGCAACGGTCGTTCCGACGATGCCGATGACGAGCAGCATGATCACGCTCAAGTCACCCTTCGGCAGACCCGGAACGACGAGGTCGTGAAGCGATTGCGCGATCGGCATGTGGACTCGGACGAGCACCGGAACGAGCAGCAGGCTTCCGGCGCAGAGTCCGACGGCGAATCGCTCGAAACGCCGGAAGCTGCCCGTGCTGACCGCCGCCATTACCAGCGCGGCGGCGATGCCGACCCCGAGCAGTTTCGGAATACCGAAGAACTCCGCTGCCAAGCTGATGCCGATGAACTCCGTGACGATCGTCAGTGCGTTCAGAACGAACAGATCGATCACGCTGAAAGCGCCCCAGAACTTGCCGAAACGCTCCAAGATCAAGCGCGCATGCCCCACGCCGCTCACGACGCCTAGACGCAGGACCATCTCCTGGTTGACGTAGAGCACCGGCACGAGCAAGAGCAGCGTCCAGAGCAGCGCCGTTCCGTAGTTCTGTCCGGCTTGCGTGTACGTGCCGAACGCCCCCGCATCGTTGTCGCCGACCATGACGATGAGGCCCGGGCCGGCGATCGCGAAGAACGTGACGAGCTTGGCCCACACGCCGTTGCGTGGAGCGATGTCGCCGTGCTTGATCGTCCCGAGCGCGCCTCGAATGTCGCCGACGTGCAAGTCGTCGAGGCGGGCCGAGCGTTGCGCCTGGATCATGACACCAGCATCGTCCAGGGCGTGAAGATGGGGGCCTCGCGGAAATCGCCGGCGCGCAGCTGATCGTCGTGAACGGCTGATGCCGGCGCGCGGAATACGATCCCGCGAAAGAATGCCAGAAGTTTCATGGCACGGTTCTCCTTAGTGATTTAGCGGTTTTGCCGCGCCACGGAACCGGCGCAGCAGGAATAGCAGCTCGTCGCGAGCTTGAGGAACAATCGACTGCAACTAGGCCCGTCGTCCATGGCGTTCACTTCACCCCCTCTCGCAGGTCACGTAAAAATAAAAAACTGCCGCGGCGTCCTCGCGCGCGACAGCTGACGAAACTCCAAACGCGGTTTGCATTCGGTTTTTCCTCAACGTCGAGCTTCAGCACCACACGCCGTAGAGTCCCGGGGGACTCAGCCGCGTTAGGATGCCGCCTTGGTTCGGCGGGACCTGGTGACCCATTGGGGTCTCTCGACCTTTCCGGGCAGCGGCTTGTTCTCGTGTGGACGCCTCACCTAACGAGGAATCCATTGGTATGATACAGCTCATGTCAAGGCGTAAGGCCCTCCCGCGCGAGCATCTCGCCATAAATCTCCCGCACGCGTTCCATGGTATCGATCTCGGAGGCGGGCTTGTCGTCGCGGACGCGCACGATGCGTGGAAAGCGCAGCGAAAATCCGCTTTCGTGCAGATCGCTGGGCTGAATGATATCGAAAGCGACTTCGATGACGATTTTGGGCTCGACCCACAACCGGTGGCCGGCGCCCCGTTCGCGCTCGATTGGATGCTCCAAGAACCACTTGGTCAATTCGGCAATCTCAGAATCGGTGAGGCCGGAATACGCCTTGCCGATCGTGAGTAAACGTCCGTCGTCGCCGCGTACGGCAAACGTGTAATCCGAGAGGACTTTGGCGCGCTTGCCGTGACCCCATTCGACGGCGACGACGACCACGTCGAGCGTCGACAGCTCCCGCTTGAGTTTCAGCCACCATTTTCCGCGGCGGCCCGGATGGTACGCCGCGTCCGTGCGCTTGAGCATGACGCCTTCGTGTCCGGCAGCGCGGGCGCGTTCGAAATGTTCTTCCAACTCGTGCGGGGGAGGGGCCTCACTCAAGCGCTTAAATGAGACGGGGAAAATGGCGGCCGACTCGCCGATGCGATCCAGCAGCCGCGCCCGCCGTTCGATCAGCGGTTCGTCGATCAAAAATTCATCGCCGTCCGCCAGCATGTCGAACGCATAATATGCCACCGGCACTTCTTGCAGCAATGTGCCGTCAATCACCTTACGCTGCAATCGGGCTTGCAGATAGCGAAAGGGCAGCACCTGTCCGCCGCGCATCGCGACGATCTCGCCGTCGAGCATGAAGTCGCCGCTCATCGCGCGCAGGCGCTCGGCGATCTCGGGATACGATCGCGTTACGTCATTTAGCGTGCGTGAAAAAATGCGCACGCTATCGCCGGATTTGTGAACTTGCGCGCGGATACCGTCGAACTTTTCCTCCACGATCCAGACGGCCTCGCGCAAATCTTTGTAATCGGAGCCGTACGCGATCGGGGTTGCGAGCATGAAACCAATCGGCGCTCCATACGCCACGCGCATTTCGCCCAGGCTTCCGGTTCGAGCTGCGACCGCGACGGCTCCGATATCTCCGGCAGCCATACTCGCGCGGCGAACGTCGTGAGGCGGGCACTCGAACGCCGCGGCGATTGCATCCACTACGAGTCCTTCACGCAGACCGATTCGAAGGTCACCCGTCACGATCTTAATGACGTACGTTGCTTCGACGGGATCGGTGCACGCGCGCAAGATCCGCTCGCAAATCGCCAGGCGTTTTCGCCCCGCGGCTTTTCCCCCGGCGGAGGCGGCTTGTTCGAACAGTTCGTACAGCGAAGCGGGCGTCAGCGTTTCCGAAAACAGCGCGAGATCGAACGGCGGGCGCACGAACGGTCCAAGCGCGGCGCCCAGATCGCCGTGCTCGCGGTAAGCCGGGCCGAGAGCGCCTTCCGGTACGTCCCATGCGTTTTTTGCCGCTTCCACGATGGCACGCCAGCCGATCCCGAGGCTGCGTTCATCGCGCGCCGCGAAGGGATTCCCGGTAAAAAAGCGCGCCGCGCACGCCAAATCGCCGTCGTCCAGCGTGCGCAGATATGCGGAGAGCACCGCTATTTTTTCAAGTTTTCCCGGGCGGGCCGCGATTTCCGCGCAGGTTTGGCCGAACCGGACCATGGAATGGATTTCCCCATGGTCACGGCATTTATCCTCATCAACGTCGAGCGTCCGCGGCTGAAAAGCATCGCCGACGACTTACTCGCGATCGAGGGAATTACCGAAGTTTACAGCGTCGCCGGACCGTATGACATGGTCGTCGTGGCGCGCGTAAAGCAACACGACGAGCTGAGCGATCTGGTTACCGAAGGCATCGGCGCGCTGCAGGGAATTCGCAATACCGAAACATTGATCGCGTTTCGCGCTTTTGCGAAGAAAGACTTGGGCTTGCTGTGGGACATCGGCGTCGATTGAACGCGCGCGTTAGAACAACGTAAGCTGCGTATGCTCTTCCAAATACTCCGCGTCGACGCCCGCCGCGCGCAAACGATAGGCGAAATCGCGCCAGCCGTGGTTTAGCAGCACTTTTTTCGGCTGCGCGAGTTCCACATACCGCAATAGGGCCGGATAATCCGCGTGGTCGCTCAGCGCGAAGCCGCGTTCGGCGCCGTACCGGAATATGGCGTTGCGATCCAAAGACCAGCCGGTGAGCACGGCAGTGCGCACGGTGTGCTCGCTGATGGTCTTGGGCAACGGACGGCCGGGCGGCCAAACGACGGCGCTGGGTGAAAACGCGAGCGCATCGTACCGCGAGTACGGCGGCAGCCTAACACCGCATCGTTCGTAAACTTTGCTGATCGTGTCGATGGCGCCGTGCACGGTGAGCGGCAATCCCGCATCGCCCAAAATGGAAATGGCTTCTTGCGCCTTACCGAGTGAATACGCGAAAAACACCGGGATGGCGTCGAATGCGAGCGCGTCTCGAGCGAATGCCGCCATTTCGGCGGCGACTTCGTCGCGCGGCGGAAACGCGTAGTGCGGTCGCCCGTACGTGCATTCCATCAACAGTACGTCGCATTTCTTCACTTCGGGCGGCTCGGCCGTCGCGGACGACGTGAGTTTGAAATCTCCGGTGTACACGAAGCGGCCTGACTCGCTCTCGATAAGGAGCTGCGAGCTTCCCAAGACATGTCCGGCCGAAAAAAGCGTGAGCACGTGCTCGCCGTCACTCCACGGACGGTTGAATGCGTGCTCTTCGAAAGCGCACCGGGGCCGGGGCGGGACGGGTGCTTCCAAAAGGGCAGGCTGGCGCGGATCGCGTTCGCGGCGTGCAAAACGCGCGCGGCAAATAGCGGCGGTGTTGGGCGTGGCAACGATCGTCGCGTGTTCGCGGGCATGATCGCCGTGGCCATGCGAGACGTAGCAGCGGTCGCGCGACCGCATGGAATCGATCCATAGATCGATCGCTTCCACGTACAGCGATTTTTCGGATAAACGGAACACGGCCGAATGTGTGTTCGGTGTCCTCGGCGGGCTGCCTTGCCGCAGCCTTTGCCGTGCCGCGGCGGTTATGGCGCGTATGGCACGGATATACGAGAATCTCGCCGATACGTTCGGCAATACGCCGCTTGTAAAGCTGAACCGCATGGCCAAGGGTCTGGCGGCCACCGTCGTGGTGAAGATGGAGTCGTTCAATCCGGCCGGCTCGGTGAAGGACCGAATCGGCGTTTCGATGATCGAAGCTGCCGAACGCGAGGGCCGCTTGCGTCCGGACACCGTGATCGTCGAGCCGACCAGCGGAAACACCGGAATCGCGCTGGCGTTCGTCGCTGCCGCAAAAGGGTATCCGGTGATTTTAGTGATGCCGGATACGATGACGATCGAACGGAGAAATCTGCTCAAAGCCTACGGCGCGCAGGTTATTCTGACGCCGGGCGCAGACGGCATGCGCGGCGCGATCGCAAAAGCGAACGAGATTTTGAGCTCCAACCCGGCCAAATATTTCATGCCCCAGCAATTCGAGAATCCCGCGAATCCCGAGATTCACCGGCGCACGACCGCCGAGGAGATTTGGCGCGACACCGACGGAACCGTCGACGCCGTCGTTTCGGCGATCGGCACCGGCGGCACGATCACCGGCGTCGGTGAAGTACTCAAGGAACGCAAGCCCGGCGTGCAGATGATTGCGGTCGAACCGGATGCGTCGCCCGTCCTGTCGGGCGGACAGCCCGGGGCGCACAAGATCCAAGGAACGGGCACGGGATTCATTCCGAAGGTCCTCAATACGGGAATTTACGACGAAGTGCTTCGCGTAACGGACGCCGATGCGATCGCAACGGCGCGGCGCGCGGCGCGCGAGGAGGGTATGCTGGTCGGCATTTCCTCCGGCGCAAACATCTGGGCCGCGTTGCAAGTTGCAGCACGCCCGCAGTCGAAAGGCAAATTGATCGTCACGTTCGGGTGCGACACGGGCGAGCGATATCTCTCTAATCCCGTATTCGCGGAGCAGGAAGCCAATATTGTCGAAGCAGCTCTCGTATGAGCAATCTCAGCTAACCGGCGAACCCCTGGTAGAAGTAACGCGCGGCGATATGGTGGAGTCCGTTCACCATGTCGCCGCTTGCGCATTGGATGCCCGCCGTAACGTCGTGCTGGCGGCCGGTTCGATCGATGTTCCGGTCTATTTGCGTTCGAGCGCGAAACCGTTCATTGCGGCGGCCGCGATTGCCGCCGGCGTGCGCGAGCGTTTCGGACTGGAACCGCGGGAAATCGCCGTGATGGCGGCGTCACACACCGGTCAAAGGTTTCATGTCGAAGCGGTGCAATCGATTCTGCGGAAAATCGGTCTGGACGAACGCGCACTTCAATGCGGCGCGCACGCGCCGTACAATGCAGCCGCTGCCGCGGAATTGCAGCGGGAAGGCATTACGCCGACGGCAATTCATAACAACTGCTCCGGAAAGCACGCCGGCATCCTGGCGCTGTGCGTTGCGATCGGTACCGATCCCGCGACGTACGTGGATCTCCATAATCCCGCGCAACAACGAATTCTGGAGTTTTGTGCGCGGTTATCGGACCGGAGCGCGCACGATCTGCCGATCGGCATCGACGGCTGCGGTATTCCCGTGTACGCGGTGACGTTGCGCGACGCGGCGCTGGCGTTCATGCGGTTTGCGAATCTCGATCGAATCGACGAGGCCGACGCACAACCGTTGCAGGCCGTCCGCGATGCGATGATCGCGCACCCGGAGTACGTTTCGGGCACCGGCGAGTTCGACACGCGGCTGATGCAGACGGCGGGTGGTACCGTGGCATGCAAGAGCGGGGCCGAAGGCGTCCACGGCGCCTCGCTCATCGCTTCGGGACACGGCCAGGTGGTCAAGGTGCTGGACGGCGCGAGCAGAGCACGCGGGCCCGCCGTGCTCGCTTGCCTCCGGCGCGTGGGACCATTGCCGGCGGCGGTAGAGACTGATATGGCCGACTTCGAGCGCGCAATCGTGTATAATCGTGCCGGGCGCGCCGTCGGAGAAGTCCGCGCGTCCAGTACCATCGCCGTCGAAAAAGCGAGTACACGATAAAATTGACTGACTACTTACGTACGCTGGGCGAGCGCGTGCTCGTCTATGACGGCGCCATGGGCACGCAAGTCATGGCGCTGGAGCTCACCGCCGAGGATTTCGGCGGCGAACGTTACCACGGTTGTAATGAAGCGCTCGTTTTGAGCCGCCCGGACGTCATCCGGCAGATTCACGAATCGTATTTGGAAGCGGGCGCCGACGTCGTCGAAACCGACACGTTTACCGCGTCGCGATTGAAGCTGGACGAATACGGCCTGGGCGATCGCGTTGCGGAAATCAACCGTAACGCAGCGCAGCTCGCGCGCAAGGCGTGCGATGCGTATTCGACGCCGGAGCGGCCGCGTTTCGTTGCCGGATCGATGGGCCCCACGGGGATGCTCGTGTCATCTTCGGATCCCATGCTGTCGAAGATCACGTTCGCGCAGCTCGCCGACATTTACGGAGAACAAGCGCGCTTTCTGATCGAGGGCGGCGTCGACGTCTTGCTGCTCGAGACGATGCAAGACTTGCTGGAACTCAAAGCCGCGATCGCCGGCATCACGCGCGAATTCGCCAAAGGCGTGCGGCGCGTGCCGATTCAAGCGCAGCCGACGCTGATTACCGAAGGCCGCATGCTGCTGGGAACGGACATTCGCGCGATCTGTGCGACGCTGGACGCACTGCCGATCGACGTAATCGGCTTGAACTGTTCCACCGGCCCGGCCCAAATGCGCGACAGCATACGCTATTTGACCGAGATGTCGGATCGCTATGTGAGCGTTATCCCGAATGCCGGTTTGCCGATCATGGGACCCAAAGGCGAAACGATTTATCCCGAAACGCCGGAGGAGCTGGCCGGCGAATTGGAAGCATTCGTACGCGAGTTCGGCGTCAACGTCGTGGGTGGATGCTGCGGCACGACGCCCGCGCATATCACCGCGCTCCGGCGCGCCGTCGATGGCCGGCGCGGACGCAAGCCGCAGCCCAAACCCGTTCAATACGCGGCTTCGGCGATGACCGCGGTAAGCTTAGAACAAGAACCTCGGCCGCTGCTCGTGGGAGAACGGATCAACGCGCAAGGCTCACGGAAGCTCAAACGGCTGCTTTTGGAAGAGCAGTACGACAGCATTGCGTTGCTCGCGCGCGAGCAGATCGAGGGCGGCGCGCACGTGCTGGACATCTGTTGTGCGCTAACCGAGCGCACGGACGAAGACGAGCAGATGCGTACGGTCGTGCGCAAGCTCGCGCAATCCGTCGAAGCGCCGCTGATGATCGATTCCACCGAACCGCGCGTCATCACCGCGGCATTGGAGAATTATCCGGGCCGCGCGATCGTAAACTCAGTGCATTTGGAGAGCGGCCGCGCGAAGATCGATTCGGTGCTGCCGGCGGTGTTGGAGCATGGCGCCGCGGTCGTTGCCCTTACCATCGACGAGGAGGGCATGGCCAAGACGGCCGAGCGCAAAGCGCAAGTCGCAAAGCGCATCTATGACATCGTTGTCGACGAGTACGGTTTACCGGCGGGCGCGCTGATCTTCGACGACCTGACCTTCACGCTGGCGACCGGTGACGCGGAGTACGTACATTCGGCGGTGGAAACGATCGAGGGCATTCGCGCGATCAAGTCTCAACTGCCGGGTGTGTTGACGTCGCTCGGCGTCAGCAACGTGTCCTTCGGTTTGAAGCCGCACGCGCGGGCGGCGCTGAATTCGGTGTTTCTGCACCATTGCGTGGAAGCCGGGCTCGATATGGCGCTCGTTCACGCGAAGGAGATTCAGCCGTATGCCGAGCTCGACGCCGCCGAGCGCGAGCTGTGCGACGATTTGGTATTCAACCGGCGGCCGGACGCGCTGCAGCGCTTGATCGAGCATTACGAATCCGTTTCCGCCACCGCTTCCACGGTCGAACAAAAGGACGACGACGCCGATGCGCCGCCGGAGGTACGCATTCACAACGCCATCTTGCGGCGCCGCAAAGACGGCATCGAAGCGAAGATCGACGAGGCGCTCCAGACGCGCGATGCCGTGGCCGTGCTGAACGAGATTCTGCTGCCCGCCATGAAAGAAGTCGGCGATAAATTCGGCGCGGGCGAATTAATTTTGCCGTTCGTTTTGCAATCCGCCGAAGTGATGAAGAAGGCCGTCGCGCACTTGGAGCAGTTTCTGGAAAAGAAAGAAGGCGCAAGCAAAGGCAAAGTGGTGCTGGCCACCGTGTTCGGCGACGTGCACGACATCGGCAAGAATCTGGTGAACACGATCCTCTCCAACAACGGCTACACCGTATTCGATCTCGGTAAGCAAGTGCCGATGAATACGATTTTGGAAAAAGCCGTCGAGGTGCAAGCCGACGCGATCGGTCTCTCCGCACTGCTCGTGTCCACGAGTAAGCAGATGCCGGTGTGCGTGCGCGAGCAGGATTCGCGCGGTTTGAACTTCCCCGTGCTGGTTGGCGGCGCAGCGATCAATCGCGACTTCGGGCGGCGCATTTCTCTGCTGGACGAGGGCGAGCGCTTTTTCGAACCGGGGCTGTTCTATGCCAAAGACGCGTTCGAAGGTCTGCAGATCATGGAAACGCTGACAGGCGACCCGCAAGGCCGTACGAAATTCGTAGAGCGCGCGCGAAGCGAAGCGTTCAATCTGCGCGACGCGCAGCGCCGGGTTGTTACGACTTCCAACGGCGAGATCGTGTATTCACGCGTGAAATCCGAACCGTCGCCGATACCCACGCCGCCGTTCTGGGGCGCGCGTACCGTAACCGATATCGATCCGCGCGAATTGTGGTCGTGTTTCGATCTCCGCAGCTTGTACCGGCTGTCATGGGGCGCCGCGAATACCAAGGGCGAGGCCTTCGATCGTTTGGTACGCGAAGATTTCGAACCGCGGCTGCATCGCTACGAGCGCATGGCGATTAGCGACGGGCTGCTCCAGCCTCGCTTCGTGTACGGGTATTTCCCGGCAGCGAGCTCCGGCAACGACGTGGTCATTTACGATCCCAACGATCACCGCAGGGAGGTTGCGCGGTTTGCGTTCGCGCGGCAGCCGGGAGGCGAACATCTGTCACTTGCCGATTACGTGCGTGAAGCGCAAGACGGCCGTGCCGTCGATCTCGTCGCGTTGCAAGTCGTAACGGTGGGGACACGTGCCGCCGAACGCACCGAGGAGCTGCAGCGCGCCGGAGAGTACAGCGAATCGTACTTTCTACACGGCTTCTCCGTACAAAGCGCGGAGGCGCTTGCCGAATACGCGCACCGGTCCATTCGCAAAGAACTCGGGCTGGAGCCGGATCGCGGCAAACGCTATTCGTGGGGCTACGGCGCGTGCCCGGATCTTTCGCAGCACGAAACGGCGTTTGCGCTGCTCGACGCAACGAACGCCATCGGCGTGACGCTGACGCAAGCGCACCAGATCGTTCCGGAGCAATCCACCGCTGCGATCGTGATTCATCATCCGAAGGCGGCGTATTTTAACGCCGGGGCGGTGCGGGAGCTGGAGACGGCTTAGCTCCGTGTCATCCTGAGGTATCGAAGGACCCTGAGGAATCGAAGGGACAAAAACGCGCCCCTCGATACCTCGGGTGGTTTGATTCCTCACCATGACACGATCCCCGGCGGAGCCACCGCCGCGGTCGCCGAACGCTTCGCGCATGAACCGGGTGGTTTCCGCGGCGCTTTTCGGCGCCTCCATATTCTTTTTGTGCGCAGGCGCCGCATCGGCGACGACCGAGTTCTGTCCCGCACGCGTGGTTATGCATGCGGCTGGGGCAGATGCTTCCGCAACCGGACCTGCGGACACATACGGGCTAGAGCTGACTGCACTCGGCCCGCGCCAGGTAATGGCGCAAATCGGGTTTGATACGGATGCCGGGTGGTTTACCGTCGACGTCCCCGAGCAGACGCTGCTGCGCAAGCAGAGACAATACAACGGGCCCAGTGCGTCGTTCATGAAAGACGAGTGGGTATCGCCGATGTTTCACGTGCGGTTTCCACGTCCCGTGAACGTCGCAGGAGCATGGGTTACGTCGGCGACGAGCACCGGCGATGGGTTCGGCTGGGCGCAGGAAGGTATTGTGGAGTGCTTGCCGCCGGGTGATGTAGGTGATGTAAAAGAGCTAAAAGCGTCTCGAGGGCCCTCCCGTTCCGACATCACCGTCGACCTGAAAGATATCGATCCTCTTTGGCGTGCGCCCGCAGCGGGCGAGACCGTTCTTGCGGCAAAGAGTTCCGCTCCGCTCGCATCGACGTCGTGCGCGCAGCCCTTTCGCCCAGTTGAGATTGCGCGTCAGCAGCCTCCGGACTTCCCCGATGCCGTGCGCGAGGATCCGAATGTCGCGCCGATGAGCACCGTGCTCGTACTGGTCGCAATTAATGCAGACGGCGGGTTGAGCGACGCGTGGGTATGGGGTCCTTCGGGATACTCGCTATTAGACAATGCCGCGCTGACGGCGGCAACGCACTCGACCTACACCGGAGCAATTGCGTATTGTCAGCAAGTGCCGGCGATGTTCCAATTCAAGGTGACGTTCATGCCGAATTAGTTGCCGTGTGCCGCGTGTCGACCGCGAGGCATCGAGGCGCTAAACTAATACTCCTCGTACCAATACAGCACCGGCAGTTTCGTGATGTCGACGAAGTTCGGCCCTACCTCGATCCAAACGCACGTATGCGAATACAGCGGTATCGCGTTCGGTTGACCGGTGTACACCGTGTAATCGCTGCTCGTGATCGTTTCGGTCTTGAACGGAACCTGCGCGACGTACGTCCGAACCGTGCCGCGATACGGTCCTACTCCGCTCGTCGAAACGTTCATACCCCACACATGGAAAAACTGTCCGAGCCGGAAAACGCTGGACGTCCACGGCGCACTCGACGTGGATTCCAGATGAATGACTCCGGACGCGTCGTGCGTGTGCGTTTCGTAGTAACACTTCGTCGCGTATTCGGTCCAATTCGGAATACCGTCGAATGTGATGTCGCCTTCCGGCTGCACGAAACCGATACCGTCCGGCACGGCGAGTTGGCGTCCATTCACGATGATGCCGACGAATGCGTGAACGTGATAGGTCGACGGCATCGACGAAAGACACGGGACTCCATCGGTAGTGGCGCCTTGACCGCCGGTCGACGTGTCGCCGTCGTTGGGCGTGAACACGTTGTCGTAGCCGAATATTTCGCCGTATCCGATCGTTACGCTCGGCGGGAATGGCGTCGGTGAGGGTGACGGCGTCGCCGCCCCGGCGCGGTTGGAATAGGTGTCGGCCGTCACACCGTCAAACGCGGCGCCGCCCGAACACGCCGCTAACGTCACGGCAGCCGCGAACAGCGCCGCTGCCGGATGAATCCGCAATCCGTTCATGCACCCGATGGTAACGCGCCGGGTTTTGCGCGCCTTGGCCGTACCGGGCCCGCTGCGTTAGGGCGTTCGGTCCCCGCAAGGAGCGGTAAGGCCGCCGGGCACGCCGTATAGTGCCGGGATGAGCGTCCGAACGAGCCTTCTGCTGGTCCTTGCCGTCATCGTTGCGATCTTCCTGATCGTTTGGGGCCGGGAAATCGCGCGCCGAGGTTTTAAACCGCCGCGCGCGTTGGAATTGGCGATCGGCTTCGTCACGAATTTTTTTGACACGCTCGGCATCGGTTCGTTCGCACCGACGACGTCCGCGTTCAAACTGTGGAAGCTCTCTCCCGACGAGCGCATCCCGGGAACGCTCAACGTAGGACACACATTGCCGACGGTGGCCGAAGCGATCATCTTCATCGCGCTCGTTCCCGTTGCTCCGCTCACGCTCACGAGTTTGATTGCCGCGGCGGTGTTGGGGTCGTGGCTCGGCGCCGGCATCGTTGCGCGCTGGCCCAGACGCTACGTGCAAATCGGCATGGGAATCGCGTTGCTCGCCGCGGGCGCAATCTTTATCGGGAAATTCAGCGGCAGGCTTCCGTCGAGCGGACAGTCGTACGAATTGCACGGAACGCTGCTTATCGCCGGCATCGTCGGCAACTTCATTTTAGGCGCATTGATGACGCTGGGAATCGGCTTGTATGCGCCGGCGATGATCATGGTGAGCCTACTGGGCATGAGTCCGCTCGCCGCGTTTCCGATCATGATGGGCTCGTGCGCGTTCTTGATGCCGGTGTGCAGCTGGCGCTTCATCCGTTTCGACGCGTATACGCTTCCGGCGGCGCTTGGGCTCGCAATCGGCGGAGTTCCCGGCGTGCTGCTCGCGGCGTACGTCGTGAAGTCGCTGCCGCTGCACTGGCTTTTCGTACTCGTTGCGATCGTCGTTTTCTATACGGCGTTCATGATGCTGCGCTCGGCTGCGGTGGAACGGCGCGTTCCGCCGGTTCCGGAAGGGGCGGGGGTGGCGACGCCCTGACTAGGCCGCGGCCTGCGATCCAATCCGGCCGAAAACGGTAATGCCGCCAACCATCGCGCCGATCACGGTAAATTCGGGATCCCAAAACGCGAAATCGGCGCGAAGCCCGGGCGCAATACGCCCCGTTTCTTCGTGCAATCCGATCAGCTTCGCCGGGGCGGACGTCGCGGCGACGATCGCTTGTGGAAACGGCAGTTCGGTGTAGGCCATGTAGTTGCGCAGGCCTTCATCCATCCGCAGCGCGCTTCCGGCAATCGTGCCGTCCTCAGATCGCATCACGCCGCCTTCGATATGATAACCGGGGCCGGCGGGCGGCATGTTATCCGTTGCAAGGACGATGCGATCGCCGACCGTTCGATGCAGTAAGTCGACCATCACCGGTGCGACGTGGTGCCCGTCGCAGATCAGCTGAACGCTCGTGCGCGTGTCCTGCACGAACGCAGCCAGAATCGAGGGATCGCGGTGATCGAGCGGCGGCATGGCGTTGAACGCATGCGTCAACGAACGGAAGCCCAGGCCGATTGCGAGCATACCTTCGCGATACCGCGCGCCGGTGTGGCCTGCCGAGCAGACGATACCGTGCTCCAGAAACACACGGGCTGCGTCGGTTGCGCCTTCGATTTCGGGCGCAAGCGTGACCATGACGCACGCGCCCTTGCACGCTTCTGCAAGCGCCCGCGCGCGTGCCGCGCTTGCCGGAATGATCCACTGCTGTTGGTGGACGCGGCGGAATTTCGGATTCAAGAACGGGCCTTCGAAGTGGATGCCCAAACAGCGCGCGCCGCGCGGCGCATCCTCTTCCAGTTCGTGCGCGGCTTCGACCACCTCGCCGGCCGCGTGCAGCATCGACTCCCACGGCGCCGTCATGATCCCGGCGACAAAACCCGTGACGCCTTGACGCGCGTATTCCGTCGCAGCCACCGGAACGGCGTATCCTTGGTCGCGATTGAACAAATACTCGCCGGCGCCGTTCGTGTGAACGTCAATCATGCCCGGCGCAACGTGCGTTCCGGGCGGTAACGTGAAATCGCTGGGGCCGTCGGGGCCCAATACCTCGAGAATCCGCCCGTGTTCGACGGCAATCCGTCCGTGGGTCGAAGTTCCGTCGCCCAGCGCAATCGACGCCGGACCGAGGATGAAGCGGTCGGTCTTCGGAGACTCCATGGCTATCGCAAGCGCAGATTCGACAGCCGCGCAAAGAGTCCGCGCGGTTTCTCCGCCTGCGGCTGACCGGGCTGCGGGGAAGCGGGCGCGTTTGTCTGCGCGGCCGCGCGTTCGAGGCGTTCCAAGCGGGCCATGTGTTCCTCCGCGTGAGCCGTAATCGTAGAAATCAAGGCGTCCAACTCGTTCCAACCGGCGGGCGCGCGCCGTTCCTTCTTCGCCTGCGCGTATTCCAGTGTGGACACCGTAAAGACGCGCTGCGACGGAATATTTCGCTCGCGAAGATACTGCTGCGCGAGTTCCACGACGTGCCGGCGTTCGGCCGGCGATTCGTTGTCGGCGAGCGTGTGCGCGAACATCATCGGCTTACCCGACTCGGCGACGCGCTGATACAACGCGAGCTCGCGATCGGAAAGCTGGCGTGAAAAAAGGCAGAGCACTTCGCTGGCCGCGCCCGCCGCAACCATGCACACGTCTTCGAGCGTCGCGTCACCGGCGTCGAAGGCCGGCGCGTGAACCAAAACGAGTTCGCGCGGTAATTTCCACGGCGTGAGAATCAAGACCGGATTGCGCGTGGCTTCTTCGAGCGCGCTCTCGATCTCGATCTCGCGCCAAGAGCCGCCGCTCTGCAATGCGAACGCCTCTTCCTGTTCGCCATAACGGACGTGCACCGGATAGGCAATTGCGCCGGCGACTTCGTCGGCAAGCACCCGGCGGCCGGCAAAGGCGTTGATGAGGCTCGACTTTCCGCGCCGCAGCGCTCCCAGAATTGCGACGCGCCACCGCTGCGGCCGCAGCCCCAGCTCGTAGGCTTGCCGGTCGAACTCTTCTGCGGCGTGCGCGCGACGCACGGCCTCCTCGCCGGGATCGGCCGCCGAAATCTCTTCTCCGCGCGCGAGGAACGGATCCAGTTTCGCCTGCATCGCCTGCAGTTGTGCCTGGATCGAGCTCTTGGCGGATTCCATGGCCCGTGCCGCTTCGTCCGCATCGTCTCCGCGCGCATGTACCGCGAGTGCGCGATCGATACTCCCGAGCGCGCGATCGCGCTCCTGAGAAAGCGCTTCATCCAGCGCCGCCACGTATGATTCTGCAATATTGCAGATGCGTTTGCTGACGGACTCCGAAAACGCCGCCATCTCGCCGCGAAATCTCGGCCAGATGTGGGCGCGCAGATCGGCGATCAATTCGCGCTTCATGTACGTGCCTTGCGGGGCCGACGCGAAGCCCGAAGATATCGACTCGACGAGCGAGATTGCCGGTCCGCCGATGGCTTCTAAAACGATTGTGGCGGCGAGGGCGGAATCGGGCTGTTCGGACCAGAGGTTATTCTGGCCGGAACTTCCGAACGCGGATGCAGCGGCTTGCCCGAACGAAAACCGCAGTGCGAGCTGCGCTTGGGCCGCTGCCGCGGCTTGCGCGTAATCCGAAGCGACGGCCGCAGCAACTTCCCGCGCGAATATCTCGACGGACTCGCCCAGCACGCGATCGACGAGAATGTGCAGGCGCGGGCGATCGCGCAGCCGAGCGACGTCGGTGATGTCGAATGCTTGACCCAACGCCCGTTCCGCATCGTCTGCAAGCAGTTTGCCGCGCTCTTCCAATGCCGAAGCGGTGCGGTCGGCGGCCCCTCGCGCTTCCTGTTGCGCGGCTGCCACGAACGTTTGCAGAGTGTCCACGCGCGGCTGCGCCTCGTTACGCAGTGCGCGAAGACGGTCTTCGCCCAGCGAGAGCATCGCCAAGTCGCGATCGATTCGCGCAATCGCATCTTCGGACGCTTGACGGACGCCGGCAGCGGCGCGTGCAAGCCGCGCGCGGCCGGTGTTACGCACGAGCGAAGCGTCGAGGGCGGTCACGAAAGGTTCGAAGCGCGATTGCTCGATCGACGCTCGATCGCCGCGCAGCCGGCCTTCGACATACGTACGGGCAGACAGGGCATACACGTACGTCTGCGGTGCGTGAATCGCCGCCAGCTGTGCGATGCGGTTGCGTGCCGCCTCCCACTCCGGAATTCCGCTGTGCGTGAGCTGCTCCCAAAGATCGATCTTCGTCTGCACGATAAAGATCGTGTCGAGATGCTGGCGGATGATTCCCAAGAACGACGCGTCGCCCTCGGTAAACGGCTGCTGGGTATCGATGAGATAAAGCACGGCGTCGGCACTGGGCAAGAATTGCAGCGTGGCGCGGCGGTGCGCGGGATTGATGGATGCCAAGCCCGGCGTATCGGCTACGATGAATCCGCGCCGCAAAAATTCCGAATCCACTTTAACGACTACGCGCGTCGGCGCGTCTTCGTCTACGGCGACGAAGTGCGAAAGCCGGTCGATCGGGACGCGTTCGATTCGTCCGTCTTCGTGATGCGCGTACGCTTCTTGCTGCGGCGCGTATTCGAGTTCGGTGATCGTTGCAGTTGAGGGGTTGATGTCGGTCGCCAGCAGACCGACGATCTGCTCTCTTCCCGCGATCTGTTCGAAACGGTATTGACCCAGCAACGCGTTCAACAGAAACGATTTTCCGCTCGAAAATTCGCCTACGACCGCCAGCGTGAAGGTGCTGCGCTCCAGCCGTGCGCGCGCTGCGCTAATCGCCGGGCGCTCCTCGGGGCCGGCAAGGTCTTCCAGAGCTCGGACGTTTTCCAGGATGCCGCGGCGCGCCTCGTCGTAGCGCGCCAGCGCCGATTCGTCGATCAGCTGCGAATCAGCTCCAGCGTCTCGTCGCGGTGGCGCTCCATCAATTCCTTCGTGTCGCCTTCCACGTTCAAGCGGATCAGCGGCTCGGTATTCGAGGCGCGGATGTTCATCCACCAATGCGGATACGAAATCGTCACGCCGTCGAGGTGATCGATCTGTGCGTCCTTGTAGTGCTCCTCGATCTGCCGCAGCTTCGCAGGGATATCGGAAACGGTACTGTTGATTTCACCCGAACGAAACCGCGTGTCGATCGGCGCAATCGTTTGGCTGACGGTTTTTCCCGATTCGCTGAACAGCTCGAGGCACTGCATCAGGGCGATCATGCCCGAGTCCGCGTACCAATTGTCGCGGAAGTAAAAGTGTCCGCTGTGTTCGCCTCCGAAGACGACGTCTTGCTCGCGCATCGTTTTCTTTATCAGCGAGTGCCCGACTTGAGAACGAATCGGGATGCCGCCATTTTTCTCGATCAATTCGGGAACGCTCCGGCTGCAGATCAAATTGTACAGAATCTTGCTTCCCGGATAGCGTTTGAGCGTATTCAGCGCAACCAGCGCCGTTACCGTGCTGCCGTCGATCAGATTACCTTGCTCGTCCACGATGAACATGCGGTCCGCATCGCCGTCAAAAGCAACGCCCAGATCGCAGTGGTGTTTGCGAACGGCGGCCTGGAGGTCCGCCATATTTTCCGGTTCTATCGGGCTGGCCGGATGGTTCGGGAAGTTTCCGTCGAGCTCGAAGAACAGCGGAATCACTTCGCATGGCAAATGTTTGAAAACGTGCGGCACCGTTTCGCCCGCCATGCCGTTGCCCGCGTCGATCGCTACTTTGAACGGCTTGATGCGTTTGGGATCGATGAAGGAAAGACAATGCGCGGCGAACTCGTCCAAAATATTCCGCGAAGTCACGGTTCCGGGCTTCGCCGCTTTCTCCGGGAGTTTTCCCGAAAGTATGCGATCGCGAATCTCCGAAAGGCCGGTATCCAGCGAGATCGCTTGCGCTTGCGAGCGCGTAAATTTCATGCCGTTGTATTTGGCGGGGTTATGAGAGGCCGTAATCATGACACCGCCGTCGTAACCGAATTTGCCGACGGCAAAGTAGAGTGCGTCCGTCGAAACCATCCCGACGTCGATGACGTCGGCGCCGGCCTCCGTGGCGCCGCGCGCAAACGCTTCGAAAAGGCGCGCGCCGGAGGGGCGCATGTCGCGCCCGACCGCGACCGTTTTCGCGCCCAGTAACGGCACGAAGCACCGTCCGATACCATATGCAACGTCTTCGTTAAGTTCTGCCGGATAAATCCCGCGAACGTCGTAGCTCTTGAAAATCGCCGTATTCAACTGCGTTTGCATACTGTAAAGTTTTCGGAGGCATGGTTGTCCAGACCTAGGAGCTTGGCGAAGGCTAGTAGTGTGCCAAATGTCGCAAGCCGCAGGGCCGTTGAGGCTTGATACGCCTCCCCCAGCTTCCGGAGCGCATCCTCCGGAGCGCCGGTACCCTTGCCGCGACTACGATCCTGGTCTTTGCGCTCGTCGTGGCGATCGAGGGCGCTTGGCGTACGAGCGCGGCGATTGACGCGTCGTTTCAAGAGCAGCGCCAGATTCAAAGCGGACTGCTCGCCTTGGAACAGATGCTCAAGCTGCAACTCGACGAGCAGAACTATATCCGGGCGTTCGTCATAACGCGCGACGCATCGTACATCGGTTCGTTCCGCGCAACCAGCAACCGCTTCTACATGCAGTTGCAGACGCTGCAAAATATCCTGCGGCGTCAAAATCTGTCCGGTGCGCAGGCGGCGCTGCACGATTACGAAAGCGCGCATCACCAATGGCACGTGGAAGTCGCCAATCCGCTGCTGGCCAATCCCGCAAACTCTGCGCGCGAAATCGACAAACGCGGTAAATTGCTGATCGGCAACGAGAGCGAAGATGCGCACTTCATCGAAGATCAGCTGAGCCGCAAAAACGATGAGGTCTTGGCATCGACGCAGACCCAGATCAGCCGTTCGTTGTTCGAACGCGTACTGTGGCTCGGACTTTTCGGGGCGCTCACGATCGTGTTCTACGGCTTGCGGTCGCGATTGACCAGCGAGTTGGAAGAAGAACGCTTCACTACGCAAACGCTGCAGCGCGCGTTCCGCAGCGAACACGTTCCCCTGCCGAATTGCGAAATAGGAAGCGCTTACGGCGCAGCAAGCAGCCACTTGGCCGTCGGCGGCGACGTGTTCGACGTGCACCGGCTCTCCGATCGTCTCGGCTTGATTTTGATCGCCGACGTGAGCGGTAAGGGCGTCGACGCCGCCGTCCTGACGGCGTTCATCAAATTCACTATCCGCGGCATTGCGCTGCGGCGCCGCGACCCCGGTTTTATTTTACAGGAATTCAACCGCGCGTTTCCTCGAACCGTCGAAAATCCGTATCTGTTCGTCTCGATGTTCGTCGGCATACTCGATACCATGTCGCTGCGGCTCGATTACGCGAGCGGCGGGCACGATGTTGCCTTCGTCCGACGTTCTTCGGGTGTGGAACAGCTGGCGGTGACCGGTCCGGTGCTCGGCGTGATGGAAGAGCCGTTCGAAGTAAAAACGCTGTATTTGGACGACGGCGACACCATCGTGCTTTCCACGGACGGTTTGAGCGAGTCGCGCGACGCGCAGGGGAATTTGCTTGAAGCCGGCGGCGCGATGGAGTGGATTCGCGAAGAATCGGAAGTTCCCGACGAACTGGCTCAGGGCCTGATCGACCGCGCGCGCAAGCGCTCGGGCAAGGCGATGCGCGACGATGTCGCAGTGCTCGTCATCCGCGTTTCACGTCCGGCCGAGGAGGCGGACGAAAGTGCTTAGGACTACGCGCGCAATCGCGCTCGTCGCTGCGGCATTTCTCGCGCTGAGCCCGCTTTACGGCGCGGCTGCACAGTGTCATGCCAATCGCGGAATGCGGATCACGTTGTTCGGCGGCGTGGACGATCCCGACGTGCTCGTGTGGGACAATCGCGACCGGCTCGTCGCCTTCGCCTCAGGGTCATCCGATACGCGGAAGTTTCTGCTGCCGCACGCGCTGCTGGCGCGTCCCGGCACGGTAGCGATCGTTCAAGGCTGCGTTGCCGGAACGGTGCACTCGAAGTTCCGGATGGATCCCGAAGATGCGGTCGGCGTGCTGATTTTGACCGGAACGTACCGCGGGCGGTATGGCTGGGTCAGTTCGTCCGACGTGCATGGCCCCGGGATCCCGGAACCTGTGGAGCAGTGGTAAGCCCTACACGAGCTGCGTCGCGTAGAACGTCCCGTTTTGCCAGTACCCGTACGCCGTAACGATGCGTCCGATCGCTACGCGGCCCGTAGCACGGTTGTCGAGCGCAGGTTGATCGTCGATCGTGACGGTGCTGAAGTTTTGCGTCTGCAGCGTCACCATATTGCCGTTCACGCCGACGATCGCGCCACGCACGACACTGTTCTGCCGCCCGTACGAGGCGCAGTTGTTGCCATAGTTGCCGTTGTAGTTGTTGTTGTTGCCGTTGTTACGCCATCTGCCGTTACCGTTTCCGTTACCATAGCCGTAACCGTTTCCGTTGCCGTTGTTGTCGCGATCGCCGCGATCCCGGTCGTCGCGGTCGTTGTCGCCGTTCCGATCGTCGCGATCGTGACGACGGTACGTGCGGCGATTTTGATAACAGGAATTTTGATAGCCGTAACGAGGCTGAGGGTTCGTCGTGTACGGGTACCCGTTGTATTGCTGCGCGCCGGCAGGCGTGGACATCAGGCCGATTCCAGCCAGTACCGCAAGCAGCGCCGTGGCGGTTTTTTGCATAGAGCGACTCCTCCAAGTGCTCTGAAAACGTAGTTTAGCGGGGAGTCGGCTCGCTTGAATTGCTTGCCGGAAACACGCGCAATCTTCCGCGCGACGATCGCGTTCGTTCCATCGAAACGCCGTATGCATCTTCCAAAGCCGCGCCGCTCAGAACGTCTTGGGTATTTCCTTGCGCGAGCAGCGCCCCGCGCCCGAGCACGGCGATGCGGTCGGCGAATTCTGCGGCCTCGTTGATGTCGTGCAATACGCAGACGACGCCCTTTCCGGCATGGACCTGCGAACGGAGCACCGCCAGAATCTCTTGCGCGATGCGAACGTCGAGATGACTCGTCGGCTCGTCCAACAGCACGAAGCGCGATTCTTGGGCCAGCGCAAGCGCGATCCAGATTCGTTGCCGCTCACCGCTGGAAAGCGTTGCGAACGCGCGCTCGGAGAAGCCCTGCATTCCGACGGCCGCCAGGGCGCCGTCAACGGCGTCGCGATCGCGCGGTTCTTCACGCCAGTCCCACCAACGATGATGTGCATAACGGCCGGTGGACACGACGTCGCGAACCGTCAGTTGCTCCAGGAAGATTTCGTCCGATGCGACGTACGCCACCGCACGCGCGCGCCGCGCGGCGTGCATCGCGCGAACGTTGACGCCGTCGATTTCGACGACGCCCGATTCTGCGGAACGAATGCCGGCGAGCGTGCGCAGCAACGTCGTTTTTCCGGCGCCGTTGGGCCCCAGCACGGCCGTGAATTCTCCCGCAGGGACGTACAGCGTAACGTCGTCGAGCAACATTTTCGAACCGGCCATCAGCCGCAATTCGCGTGCGGCGATCATGCGGTGACTGGGCGCGAACCGCGCAGATAGAGATACAAGAACGCGGGCACGCCCGCGAACGCGAGCAGCACGCCGAGCGGAATTTCCGTTGGAGCGGCGATGGAACGGCACGCGGCATCGGCGGCGACCGTGACCGCCGCGCCGAGCAATGCCGACGCCGGCAGCGCGTAGCGCGCGTTCGATCCCGCAGCGCGCCGGGCGACGTGCGGAACGATGAGGCCGACGAACCCGACCGTCCCCGCGAGCGTTACCGAACACGCCGTCAGCAGTGACGTGGATCCCAAAATGATCCACTGAGCGCGCGCCACGTCGAGTCCCGAGGAGGCGGCGCGCACGTCGCCGAGCCGGAGCGCGTTCAGTGCGGGAACTGCCGCAGCAGCCAGCAGCACTCCGGCGCACAGATAGGGAGCGCAAAACGCGAGTTCGTTCCAGCCGCGTCCGGAAAGCGATCCCGCCAGCCAGCCGACGATCGACGGTGCCGCGTCACTACTTTGCAGGTGCGTCAAGATGAGCGCGATGATCGACGAACACAGCGACGAGATCGAAACGCCGGCCAGGATCAAACGCGTCGGATCGAGACCGGCCCCGCGCCGAGCGAGTGCCGCGACGACGATCGCGGTTGCCGTCCCCGAGCAGAAGCCCAGCGCGGGCACGGCAGCACTGGAAACGCCGATCGCCATTCCGGCGACGATGGCAACGGCTGCCCCGGCGCTGACGCCGGTGAGAAACGGATCCACGAGCGGGTTGCGAAGCATTCCTTGCAGCAGCGCGCCGGCGATGCCCAGCGACGCGCCGACGATTGCGCCGATAACGACGCGCGGTAAACGCAGCTGCCACACGATTGTCGCGACTTCGTCCGCGCGCGGGTGCAGCAAGGCGCTAACGACGGAAGCGGGAGAAAGCCACGTACCGCCCACCAGCAGGCTGCCGCCCAACGCCGCGAGCGTAAGGAGCAGCAGTCCTGCAAGGCGGGCGCTCACGTTATTTCGTCGACGCCTCGAGCACGAACGAGCGCCCGGGCATCGGATATCCCGATACCGCGGCATAGCGTTCGTTGCCCAAGTTGAAACCACGGAGCGTGAAAGCCGCAACAGGCGTGCGGAAGCGCACGTAGGCGTTCGCCGTCGAATATTCGACCGGTTGATCGAATGCGGGCAGGAATGGATTCACGGTGCCGCGCTGTCCGGCGATGCGCAGCGCGATACCCCACCCATCGAACGCGCTTCCGATGTGCGACGTGTAATCCAGACGCAGATTCGCCGCGGTTACCGGATCGTTGGCCAGGCGCGTTTGCGCGTCGAGATTCTCTGCGCGATAGAGATTCGTGATGTTGAACGTGGTCGTGATGCCGTGATACGGCAGCGTTTTGAGGTCGAAGGTGAAGCCTTCGATCGAGGCGTGATCGATCTGGTCCAACTGCGAGGTCGTGAAGTTGAACGCAATCAGATCGTTCGTGCGGTTCGTGAACCACGTCACGTCCGCGCCTCCGCCGCCGATACGGGAGTCGGCGATCGAAATATCCCACACTTTCGCGCGTTCCGGTACGAGCGCCGGATTTCCGAAGCCCGGAAAATAGAGCTCGTCGGCGTTGGGGGCACGGAACGCCGTTGCCGCGTTCGCTTTGAGCGATGCTTCGGACGAAAGACGAACCACAACGCCCGCCGAGGGTGAAAATTCGCCTCCCAGACTTCCGTCGCGTTCGCCGCGCAAACCGAAATACGCGCTGCCCCACGATGCATCGCTACGCCGCTGCACGTACGCCGCCGTTTGTGCCAGCGCATCCGTGCTAACCGGTGCGGTGTTCTTGGGAACGAAGCCGCCGCTGTCGCTGCGAACGAAGCCGCGCGACAGATCGATGCCGTACAGCGTTTGACCGCTGTTGCTTTCAATTGCGTTGCGCGCTCCGAAATCTACGCGGTTTTCCGTACTCAGCGCCGGGTACATCACGCCGCAATTCGCATCGGTAACGGAATTACACGAGAACAGTATTTGCTGGCGCGTAGCGCCCACTTGCGCGGTAAATAATGACTGCGTCGATCTTCGCGTAACGGTGAGCCCGGCGTCCTCGTTCACGTCCGCTTGGCGCGACGTGGGCGACAAAAACGAATCGCCGCCTGCCACGCCGGCCTTATCCGATTCCATTCCCGCTCGCAAGACGGCTTCAAACGATCCGATCCGCCACGCATCGTTTGCGTGCAGTGCGGACGAGCCGTAATCGCTATCGGGACGGGCGGTGCCATCGGGAAGACCGAAGTTATTCGATGCGACGATTCGTGAAATTTGTACGTGCGGCGTATCGACGTCGAGCTCTTTGTCGCCGAAAGAGCCATAGCGCGCCGTTGCGCCGTATGCGCCGGCGCGCTGCGTGATCACATTGATGATTCCGCCGATCGCCCCCGTGCCGTAGAGCGTGGATCCGCCGCCTTCGACGACTTCGATCCGGTCGACGCCGGTAACGGGGAGGTTGCCGAGCTCTACGGTGTTCGAAAACATTCCGGGCGCGGGCAGTCCGTCCACCAGCACGAGGACCTGCGACGATCCGCTCCCGCGAATCCCGAATGCAAAATTGGCGCCGATTGGGCCTTGCGGCCACGACTCGACGCCGGGAACGTTTGCCAGCGCGTCGCCGATCGTGCGATATCCATAGCGAACGATGTCGTCGCGCGACACGACGTATGTCGTGCGCGCGGCATTCTTCAGCGTTTCATCGCTGCGATCGGCCGTGTACACGTGCGCTATCTGGGGCGGGGCCGATGGTGAGGGAGAAGGAGACGGGGCAAGCGCAAGCAGCGCGCCGAGCGCGTGCGTGAGCAAAAGCATGAGCTACAACCTTTCCTTTACGCGAGGTGAGGGTCTTGACGCTTGCGGTGGTATCCTGACTCGCGGATCGGTGCCGATTGCCCGTGCCTTCCCCCCGAAACCGGGAGTGACGTCCGGGCGGCTCCCCGCCTACAGTGGCGCGACCGTGCCGGCATTTGACCGGCTTCCCAGTGCGCAAACGTGAACGCATCAATTACCGCGTGCAGGCGCGCCTTCCTGGTTGCGGAAGAGCGCGCTTCGCATGAGAGCGATTCTCGCCGCGGCGGCCGCGTGCGCGCTGGGCGCGTGCGCCTCGGCTGCGCCAACACATTCGCCGCACGCCGATCCCGCACGGCGAATCGTTTCGCTGATGCCCTCGCTCACGGAAGATCTCTGCGCGATCGGCGCGCGAACGCAGATCGTCGGCGTTTCGGAATACAGCCAAGACATTGCGTGCGCGCGCGGCGTTCCGTCCGTCGGGAACGCCGCCTCGATCGACGCCGAGCGCATCGTACGACTGCGTGCCGACGCCGTAGCGGCGATTCCCGCTCAGCGCGCGCTGACCGAACCGTTGCGGCGGGCCGGCATCGCGACCTCGTTTTTCAACGACGATTCGTACGCGGACATTTTTTCGGATATCGACGGCTTGGGAAAACTGAGCGGTCATAGCGGCGAGGCGCGGAATTTGGCCGCGTCTTTGAAATCGCGCACCGCGCAGTTACGCGGCACGGAACGTGGGAAATCGCGGCCGCGCGTCTTCGTCGTGATTCAGGCGCAGCCCATTTGGACGGTCGGTCCGGCCTCGTATATTTCGGAACTTCTGAGACTCGCCGGTGCAACAGACGCGGTTGCGCAGCTGCCGCAGCCGTACGCGCAATACAGCGCCGAAGCGCTGGTGCGCGCGGATCCGGATGTTATCGTCGCTACTTCCGATTCGGGTCTGCGTTCCGCGCTTGCGAACGAGCCGTGGCGCTCGCTTCGTGCGGTGCGCGCGAGACGCGTGTATATCTTGCGCGACGATGCCATTTTGGTGCGTCCCGGCCCACGGTACAACGAAGGACTGGCATGGCTAATCGAACGCTTGAAGACGTCCGGAACGTAGCCGGCGTTCGCGCGGTCCTGGTGGCGGTGGATACGCAGGATCCGCGGCGGCCGCTCGAACCGGAACTTGAAGAACTGGAAGCGCTGGCGGCGGCATCCGGCGTGCGGATCGTCGAGCGCATCGTGCAGCGGCGCGCACACGTCGATCCCGCAACGCTGATCGGTTCGGGAAAGGCGCGCGAACTGGCCGAAATCGCCAAAGAGTCCGACGCGGGCCTGGTTTTGGTTTTGAACGATCTGCGCCCGCGCCAGCGCCGCGCGCTGGAGAAGATCGTGCCGCTTCCGATAGTGGACCGCACGATGCTGATTTTGGACGTGTTCGCACAGCACGCGCGCAGCCGCGAAGGTAAGTTGCAGGTAGAACTCGCGCAGCTGCGCTTCCGTCAATCGAATCTGATTGGTGTCGGGGCCGACCTCTCGCGGCTCGGAGGCGGCGTGGGAACGCGCGGCCCCGGTGAAACGAAGTTGGAGGTCGATCGCCGGCGCATCGCACAGCGCATCAGCGTGCTGCGTCACCAGCTCGAGGTCGTGCGCCGCCAACGAGCCACGCGTCGCGCCGCACCTCACAACGAGCCGCTCGTGGCCTTGGTGGGATATACCAACGCCGGAAAATCGTCGCTGCTCAACCGGCTGGCGCGTTCGGATGCGCTGGTGGCGGATCAGCCGTTCGCGACGCTCGATCCGACGATGCGCCGCGTGTGGCTGGGCGAAGACCGCTACGTTCGAGTCGTCGATACCGTCGGCTTTATCACGGACCTCCCCAAAGACTTGGTGACGGCTTTCCGCGCCACGCTAGAGGAACTGGATTCGGCCGACGTGCTCGTGCACGTCGTGGACGCATCGAATCCCGATTGGCCGCGTCAGATGCAAGCGGTCGATGCAACGCTTGCCGATCTGCATCTGGAGCACAAACCTCGATTGATCGCCTTCAATAAGTGCGACGCGCTGGCCGAGGAGCCGCCGCACGCACCGGGCGAGCTTTGCGTGAGCGCTCGCTCGGGAAGCGGCCTAGAAGCGCTGAAAGAGGCGCTCTGCGAGGTTCTGCCGCATTCTTAGGGCGCTCCAATGCGCCTTTCGTTTCTCATCCTCGCAGCAGCCGCATGTGCTTTAAGCGGCTGCGTTTCGCATCACGGCGACGACGACTTCGTAACGTCCGTACAAAAATTACGGCCGGCAGTCGTATTGCTTTCGATGCAGGTTCCCGGCGACACGAAGAACTCCGGGCCGGATGACGAGTTTGCAACGGGTACGGTGGTCGCGAGCGGTGTGTGGGGAAGCGACATTCTCACCGTTCAGCATGCAATCGAAGGTGCGTGGAATCTTCGCGTCACGATTGCGAACAAGCAAAAAGTGCCCGGCAAGGTCATTGCGGCGGACAAGGATCTGGACATTGCGCTCGTCCGAACGGCGCGCAAGAATCTTCCCGTCGTCGCTCTCGGAAAGACGGCCGATGCGCAGCCCGGACGGATGATCGGTCTGCTGGGATATCCGATTCCGGATCAGTTCGACGACGAGGGCCTCGGACTCGCGACCTCGGTGAATTCGGGTCGCGTTTCATCCATGCGGCAGGGGGCGATCGAAGTGACGCTTCCCATCGTTCCGGGCGAAAGCGGCGGTCCGATATTCTTGAGCGACAACGGCGAGATCGTGGGTATGGCCGAGTCGCGGTTCGACGAGGAACGATCGATCGGTTTTGCACTGCCGATCGACGACGCCAAAAAATTCTTGCACAAGTACGACGCGTCGCACGGCTTTTAGTAATCGTACGGCTTTGCTCGCCGGGAGGGTGAAGATCCGTCCGACACCGCTCAGAACACGCTCGGCGCGGATACGCCTGTTCAAACGTGCGGGGAAATCATCGACCGATCGCCCACCCACTGCACCGGCGGAATTTCCAACCATCGCGCCATAATGTTCAGCGCCGAAGCGTAAGCGCTGCGCAGCTCCGCAAAACGGTTCCACGACGAATCCGCATCCAGAATGTCGTAGCCTTCATCGCGCAAATGCTCGCAGGCCCGATCGAATTCGCTGCGTTCGACGCCGGCTGAGAGATCCGTTCGCGCCAAGTTGAAGTAGTCGCAGAAGTCGGATACCAAGTGCCGCCCGAGCTCGTACATGATACGCGCCTGGCCGCGCGTTTGCACGTTTTCCAACCTCTGCGGATCGAGCGTGCTCATGACCAGCGATGCAGCGTCCATTAACGCGCCCAGCGTGCCGACCCACGATTCGTAATCGTGGCTCGATCGGAAGTACACCAGGATCGGATAGGCGAGGTGGCTCTCCATCACTTCCGCGGTCCACTGCTGCGCTTCGCGAAATACTTGCGCCAGATCGCTGCGTATACCGGCGATTGCGTGCACTTCGAGAAGTCCTACTCCGCTCGGCGGAACACCGGCGCGCGCGCCGATCGTAACCACGAACGTTTCACGCCGCTGGAACGATCCGAAAATCGCGAACAAAAATGAAATGACGATCGCAACCACGCCCAATCCCGACGCGGCCGCAATCACCGCAAGCACGCGCGCCGGCATGCCGAACGGCGTGATGTCGCCGTACCCGATCGTCAGCAGCGAGGCGCCGGCGAAGTAAACGCAGTCCGCAAAGGACAGACCTCCGGGGTGCAATTGATCTCTGATGCCGTAAAAGATCAGTCCCCATCCCGACAGCAGCACCAGCACCCAAGCAATCAGCACGACGACCAGCACGAGCGGCGCGTAAATGCCGAGAAAGTTTTCCCGGCGATCGGCGCTTCGGGGGTGCAGCAAGTACGCGAGCCGCGGCCAGATGCGCCACATGAACCGGATCAAGTAGCGGCTCAACCGGATCGCCGTATCTTCGGCGCGCGGAACGATGACGGACTGGAATACGTCGACCAGCGTCAACCCGACGAGCAAAGCGCCCCCGATAACGGCGGCCGCGCTTACCACGGTGTACCGGCTCCTAAGGGGCCGGCGATGCGGAAGCTCCGGATGACGGCGAGGTGGACGGCGGCGCGGACGGTTCGCCGGTCAACGCCGGAACGGGCGTCACGATTCCCGGCGTCGGCGTCGGCGTGGGCGGCGCGGGTGCCGTCGGGCCGCCGGTCAGCGGCATGATGCGCAAGTATCCGACGCTGGCCGTTTGCTTTTCGTGAACGCGCGCGCGTACGGAGTTGCGCTCGTATCCCGGCGCGCTGGCGGTGACGTCCTGCGGGCCGATCGGGATGCCCGAAATCGAAAAGCCGCCCTGCGGGTCGGTGTAAGCGGTGTAGATCGAGCCGACGGAGATCAGCGCATTCGGCACCGGGCGGTTATTCGTTGCATCGAGAACGCGGCCGACGATGGTTCCGTACTGCTGCACGCCGATGGCGTTGGGATTGCTGCAGCCGCCGCCGTTCGCGCCCAAGCAGAGCAATAACACGAATCCGAGCACCCAAAAATTGCGCATAATCTTCCCTTCTTCGTTTTAACAGGCGTATCCGCGCGGAGCCTGTCCCGAGCTCCGGCGAAGGGCGCTCCACGCCCGGCCTTCGGCCCCGTCCTCGGAGTTGGCAAACGGCAGCGTAACTTTCCCGTGCTGTTTCAACGCAGCGATTAGAAAAGTCGTTCAACAGGCGTATCCGCGCGCAGCCTGTCCCGAGCTCCGGCGAAGGGCGCTCCACGCCCGGCCTTCGGCCCCGTCCTCAGCGTCATCGAAAAGCAGGCGTCGCCTTCCTCTATGCCTTTTTAACGCAGTGATAGGTAATGAGCGTTGCTTGTGAAAAATTTCACAAGCGATGACTCCCTATGGTCCTGTAGCGATTTTCGTGGCCGTCGCGTTCGCGGCCGCGCTTGGTTTCAGCCTGCTTCCCGGGCTGCTGGCGCA
Organism: Vulcanimicrobiaceae bacterium; assembly: GCA_035938175.1. Classification (GTDB taxonomy): domain Bacteria; phylum Vulcanimicrobiota; class Vulcanimicrobiia; order Vulcanimicrobiales; family Vulcanimicrobiaceae; genus DASRDE01. The sequence goes on along the minus strand of DASZHD010000035.1, from coordinate 23,458 downwards.
ACGCAAGCCCAACCCCGAGAAGGAGCAGGCGTATGAGTGCGGCGTCGAGCCGACCTCCAGCATCTCCGGCCGCTTCCCGGTGAAATTCTATTTGATCGCGATGTTGTTCGTCGTGCTCGACGTTGAAGCGGCTTCCTTCTATCCATGGGCGGTCGAGATGCGATCGCTGCGCGTCTTCGGACTGATCGAGATGGTCGTGTTCGTGATCGTCCTTGCGATCGGATACGCCTATGTTTGGAAGAAACGGGGCTTCGAATGGAGATAGGGCCCGGACAATTTCTTCTCGCCAAACTCGATGACGTCGCGCGCTGGGCGCAGAGCTCGAGTGTGTGGCCGTTGACGATGGGCCTTGCGTGCTGCGCGATCGAGATGATGTCGGTCACGTCGGCCGAGTACGACATCGCGCGTCTCGGGTCCGAAGTCTTCCGGCCGTCGCCGCGGCAGGCTGACTTGATGATCGTGTCGGGGCGCGTGGCCCAAAAAATGGCACCGGTCGTGAAGCGCCTCTACGACCAGATGGCGGACCCGAAGTGGGTAATCTCCATGGGCGCGTGTGCGAGCTCCGGCGGCGTTTTCGATAACTACGCGGTCGTACAAGGCGTCGACACGATCATTCCGGTCGATGTCTACGTTCCCGGTTGCCCGCCCACGCCGGACGGTTTGCTCTATGCCGTCAATCTGATCCAGCAACAGATCCGCGAAGGCGGCCGCGGAGGATTGCTGGCTCGTGCTTAACAGCTAAACGCGCAACGCCGTAAGAATCGAGTTTCACGATGCCGAGTACGCAATCACCGCCGCTTTTGGGCGGGGCGATTGATCCCACCGCCGTGCGTCCGCCTATCGACGACGCACGTATCGAGCGAGTCGAACCCGCGCAACTGCATTCGCGTCTGGAGCAGCTCAAAGGCGAGGGCTACAGCATGCTTTTGGATTTGGGTGCCGCCGACTATCCCGAGCGCACGCCTCGCTACGACGTCGTTTATCATTTGCTGAAGATGCCGCTGCGCAAGGCCGGCGTCGCGGAGGTCGGCACTCCGCAGCGAGCTCGCCTGCTGTGCGGTGTGCCGGCAGATAATCCGGAATTGCCGACGGTGACGGATCTCTGGCTTTCCGCCGATTGGGCGGAACGCGAAGTGTACGATCTGTTCGGCATACGGTTCACCGGCCATCCGGATATGCGGCGCATTCAAATGCCCAACGATTGGGAAGGCTATCCGCTGCGCAAAGATTATCCGCTGCGCGGGCCCGCGCGCGAGCGTTCGCCGCGTCCGGCTTTCGCGCTGAAAAGTAACGTGAACGCCGGGACGCCGCCTTCGGGAAAAACGTTGGAAGCGCTGCAGGAGCAAATTGCGCGCCGCGCGGCGGAAAACGGCCGGGCCGGCGGCAACGAGGGCGGGAAGTAATGTCATTTACCGCGCTCACGCCCGAAGTCGTATCCAAAGACGGCACCTCGATGGTGCTTTCGATGGGGCCGCAGCATCCCTCGACGCACGGCGTACTGCAGATCATGCTCGAGATCGAAGGCGAGAGCATCGTCAAAGCCGAGCCGGAAATCGGCTATCTGCACACCGGCATCGAAAAGAATTGCGAAAACCAGTTTTGGTCCACCGCGCAAACCAACGTCGAGCGCATGGATTATCTGGCGCCCAGCAGCAACGCGCTGTGTTACGCGCTCGGCGTTGAAAAACTGCTCGGCATCACGGACGAGATCCCCGAACGCGCGCAACAGATCCGCGTCCTGAACGCCGAGCTCACACGCATCGCTTCGCATTGCGTTTGGCTGGGCACCGGCGGCATCGACCTTGGCGCCTTGTCCGTATTCTTCTACACGTTCGATCTGCGCGAGAACATTCTGGATATGCAAGAAAGCGCCGGCGGCGCGCGCATGCATCCCAACTATATTCGCGTCGGCGGCGTGAACGGCGATCTGCCGGACGGCTATCTGGAACGGCTCGATGCGCTGATAGAAAAATTCCCCGGACGCATGCGCGACCTGCGCGCGCTGCTGCAAGCGAACCCGATTCTGCAAGACCGCATGATCGACGTCGGCATCATGTCGCCCGAAGAAGCGGTGCAATGGAGCTTGACCGGTCCCAGCCTTCGTGCCAGCGGTGTCGCGTACGACGTGCGAAAGGCGTATCCATACTGCGGCTACGACGCGTATCAATTCGACGTTCCCACGCGGGAAGAAGGCGATTCGTACGCCCGCTTTCTGGTTCGTCTCGACGAGATGGAAGAATCGATGCGCATCATTCAACAGGTGCGCAAGGCGTTAAAACCCGGACCCGTCGCAATCGACAACGCCAAGATCGTCGCTCCGCCCAAAGAGACGATCGCCCTCTCGATGGAAGCGCTCATTCACCACTTCAAGATCATGACCGAAGGCTTCCGCGTTCCGCCGGGCGACGTGTATCAGGCGGTTGAAGGACCGCGCGGCGAACTCGGATTCTACATCGTTTCGGACGGCGGCAACCGCCCGTACCGCATTCGCACGCGGCCGCCGTCGATGTACAATCTTCAGTCGCTCAAAGGCATGGCGCCGGGAAATCTGATCGCCGATCTCGTCGTGATGATCGGGTCGCTCGATCCCGTTTTCGGCGAGGTGGATCGATGACGCTCGTCACCGCGAGGCATCGAGGGGAAACGGAATGACGACGAGAGCCGAAGATTTCCCGGCGCTACGCGAGCGCCTGCGCGCGCAGTGCGACGCGATCGTCGCACAATACGAGCAGCCGCGATCGGCATTGCTTCCGCTGATCCATCTTTTTCAGCAGCATGAAGGGTATGCGAGCCCCGAAGCGATTCGCGCGGTCGCGGAGAGGTTGAATCTTACGCCGGCCGTCGTCGAGTCCACGGTCTCGTTTTACACGCTGTTTTTCCGCCGGCCGGTAGGTAAATACGTGCTGCAAGTTTGCCGCGGTCTTGCCTGCACGATCAACGGCGCCGAAGACATCATGGCCTATTTCCGCGAGAAGCTCGGAATCGGCCACCTGCAAACCACGCCCGACGGGATCTTTTCGTACGAAGAAGTCGAATGTCTGGCGGCGTGCGACAGAGCGACGTGCATGCAAGTCAATCTGGACTTCGTCTACGATCTGACGCCGCAAATGATCGACGAGCTGATCGCGGCGATGCGCGCCGGTACGTATGCCGTCGCGCCCATGCCGCAAACGGAGATCCCGGGCCCGACGTGGACCGTCAGGCAAGATTCGCAAGTGTCGATGGGCGAGAAGTCGGCGGGCGCGCAGGACCAGCTCAATCCGAACAACGCCGGCGGCTTGGACAAAGACGGCGTCATCATGCTGGATCGCATCATTTTGCAGGAAGGGCGCTTCAAGGGGCGCACCAAGGAGCGCTTGGCAAACGTCGAGCCCGCCATCGTCAATATTCTCGAAAACGGAGCATCGCACTAATGCCGGTCGTAAAAGTTCTCACCGAAGGAATCGGCGAGGCGAACCTGCGCGACATGCACGTGTACCGGCAGCGCGGCGGTTACAAACAATTCGAGCGCGCGCTGACGGCCATGAAGCCCGCCGACGTGCTGGACGCCGCAGACAAGTCCGGGTTGCGCGGCCGCGGCGGTGCGGGTTTCCCGACCGGCAAGAAATGGTCGTTCCTTCCTTCCAACGATCGCCCCCGGTATCTCGTGTGCAACTGCGACGAAGCCGAACCCGGGACGTTCAAAGACCACATGCTGTTGGAAGAGGCGCCGCACTTGGTGCTAGAAGGCATCTTGCTCGGCACGTACGGGATTGGATCGCATCACGCGTACATGTACATCCGCGGCGAGTTCAAACGCGGCTACGAGATCTTCATGCAGACGGTGGAGCAAGCGCGCCAAGCCGGTTTCATCGGCAAGAATCTGTTCGGAACCGGCTACGATATCGAGGTAACCGTGCACCGCGGCGCCGGCGCGTACATCTGCGGCGAAGAGACGGCGCTGCTGAATTCGCTCGAGGGTAAACGCGGCGAACCGCGGTTGAAACCGCCGTTTCCCGCCGTCGCCGGTTTGTACGGGATGCCGACCGTGGTGAACAACGTCGAGACGCTCGCGTACTTGGTTCCGATTCTGGAAAAAGGTCCCGAGTGGTTTGCAGCCGCGGGCACGGAGCGCAGCAAAGGGTACAAAGTCATTTCGATCAGCGGACACGTGAAGAAGCCCGGCAACTACGAGGTCCCGCTCGGAATTCCGGTACGGGAACTCATCGAAATCGCAGGCGGATTGCGCGACGGAAGAACGCTGATGGCGATTCAGCCCGGCGGCGGTTCGTCGGCGTGTATCTTTGAAGAACACTTGGATTTACCGTACGACTACGAGTCGTTGGCGAAGGCCGGGACGATGCTGGGTTCGGGAGCGATGGTGGTGATGGACGACACCACGGATTTCGTGAAAGCGGCGTTCAATCTGGTGCGCTTCTTCGCGCACGAATCGTGCGGACAGTGCACGCCGTGCCGCGAGGGCGGTCATTGGCTCGAGACAGTTCTTCACCGCTTCGTCGACGGACGCGCGCTGCATTCGGACATCGACATGTTGCGCAAAGTCGGCCATCAGATTACCGGGATCAACCTCTGCCCGCTGGGCGATTCGATCGAACCGTTTTTGCTCTCGGTGCTGAACCGGTTTCCTGAACAATTCGAGGCGCGAGTCGTCAAGGAAGCGGCGCTTCCGGCATGACGATTCAAAAGATAAACCTCGCCGAAAAACTGCGCACGTTTTCGGAGACGTGGAGTCCCAAAATCGTCGGAGAGCTGAACGATTTTCACGTCAAGGTCGTCAAACTGGACGGGGAATTCGTTTGGCATCATCACGAGGTCGAGGACGAACTCTTTTTGGTGTTGGCCGGCGAGATCGCGATGCACTACCGGGACGGCGCCAACGAACGCTGCGAAGTCTTCGGACCCGGTGAGTTTCTGATCGTTCCGCACGGCGTCGAGCACAAGCCCGCTGCGATACCCGGAACAGAATTGCTTTTGCTCGAACCCAAGACGACGGTGAATACCGGGACCGCGGGCGGCGAGCGCACTGCCGAACCGGTGTGGATTTAAGGACTATGGCCGAAAACGGACAGCCTCAGCTCGTTACGCTGACCATCGACGGCACGCAGGTGCAAGTCCCCAAAGGCACGCTGCTCGTGGAAGCGGCAAAGCAAATCCGCCGCGAGATTCCCGTCTATTGTTATCACACGAAGATGGGACCCGCCGGATTGTGCCGCATCTGCTTGGTCGAGATCGAAGGATTACCGAAACTGCAAATCGGCTGCAACACCACGGTTTCCGAAGGCATGGTCGTGCGCACGCAAAGCGACAAAGCCGCCGACGGTCGGCGCGCGGTGCTGGAATTCTATTTGAAGAACCACCCGCTGGATTGTCCCATTTGCGATAAAGGCGGCGAATGCGACTTGCAAGATTACGCGATGGCGTACGGGCAAGATTACTCGCGCAGCATCGATCCGAAGGTGGCCAAGCCGAAAGCGGTCGATTTGGGACCGACGATCGTGTTGGACGAAGAACGCTGCGTCGTTTGTCAGCGCTGCGTGCGCTTCGACGACATGATCGTCGGCGAACGCGAGCTCGTGCTGAAAGATCGCGGCGTACGGAACATCATCGCGACGGCGACCGGCGAGCCGTACCGCCACAACTTCACCGGGAACGTCACGGAACTCTGTCCGGTGGGTGCGCTGACGTCGAAGACGTATCGCTTCCGTTCGCGTCCGTGGGATCTGCGCCGCACCACGACCTCGTGCACGCAGTGCTCCGTGGGCTGCGGCATCCACGTGGACGTCCGCGTCGGAAAGGTGATGCGCACGATGTCCGTGCAGGAGGACGACGCGATCTCCGACACGTGGCTGTGCGATCGCGGGCGGTACAACATCGGGTTCTACGATGACGGTGCGCGCATCACGCAGCCGCTTTACAAGCGCGACGGAGAATGGATTCAGATCGGTTGGGACGACGCGCTCGAGCTGTGGGTGACTGCGCTGCGCGAGGCGATTGCGATTAATCCGGCCACTGTGGGCGCGATCGGCGGCGGCCGGCTTACGAACGAAGAAGCGTATCTGCTGCAGCATGTGATGCGAGCGCAAGGAGTAGAGAATCTCGATTGGCGTTCGGGACGCCAACGCCAAGCGCAGCCTGGACGCAACGGCGGAAAGCTCGCCGATATCGAAAGCGCCGACGCCATCCTGATTCTTGGCGAGTCGGCGGCGGAGCGCGCTCCAATCTTCGACTTGCGCGTGCGTAAAGCGGCGTTTCAAAAGAACGCGAAGCTCATTCGCATCGCTTCCTTGGAACGGCGCTATCCCGCACCGATTCCCAGCGTCGACGTCGCGACGATCGAAGAAGCGATTGCGGCGTTGCCGCGCGGTGCCGGCCGGATTGCCGTCGTCTGGGACGGCGTCGATCCTGCCGCGGCGAAAGCGCTCGTGGACGCGATTCCCGTGCAAGCCCAACTCTTGACGTACGTCACGGGAGAGCAGCCGAACGCGCGTGGCGCCGAAGCAATGGGCATGCTTCCGGCCGCAACGGCGCGCGATACCACCGCGATGCTGCGCGCGGCGGCGGAGGGCGGGCTAGCCGTGCTATCGATCTTCGGTGCGAATCCCGTGCTGCACTATCCGGACGGCGAATTCGTGCGGTCGGCGCTGGCGAAAATTCCCTTCGTCGCCGTCAGCGAACTGTTCATGACCGAAACCGCCAAACACGCGACGCTGATTCTTCCCGCAAAGGCGGCGTTCGAGAAGACCGGAACGACGACGAACCTTGCCGGCGATGTGCTGCCGCTCAATGCGGCCGTTGCGCTGGAGTCGCCGCCGAACGTTTTGAGCGATCTGGAGATCCTGATCGGACTTGCGGAGAAGCTCGGCGTAGCACTGCCTTCGATTGAAGACCTCAATGCGGAAGTGATCGGACGCCTTGCCGCGACGCCGGATTTCACGGTTGGCGATGCGCGCTTCGGCTCGGCGCTCTCGGGTGCCCGCGTCAGTGCGCGTCCGTCGGAAAGCGCTGCTCGCGATGACAAGACGCTGCGCGTCGTCCTGCAAACGAATATCTTCGCCGGCGGCGGCACGAGCGCGCACGACGATCGCTTGCCGGAGCTGCGCCCGCTGCCCGAGGCTGCGATTTGCGCCGCGGACGCGGCGCGATTGGGCGTCTCGACGTGCGATTATATCGACATCGAAAGTGGTGGACGCACCATGCACGACTTGCTGGTAGAGGTACGCGACCACATGCCTGCGGGCGCGATCGCGCTCATCGGCGGCCTTCCGGACGATCCGGCAAATCTCTTCGGTGAAGACGCGTACGTTACCGTAGTCAACGTGCGTCCCGCCTCTGCGAGCGTTCCAGCCGGCGTTGTGGAGAGCGTGCGATGAACGGCGCCTGGTGGACGCCTGCCGCGGGCATTTGGTGGGTGGTGCTGATCAAATGCGCGGTCCTGTTATTCGTCGTCATCACGACGTTCGCGTACGCGATGTTGTTCGAGCGCAAGGTCATGGGCTGGATGCAATTGCGGCCCGGCCCGAACCGCGTCGGTCCATGGGGATTACTGCAGCCGGCGGTCGACGCCGTGAAGCTGATTCTGAAAGAAGATCTGACGCCGAAGACTGCGGATCCGCTCATCTACCGGCTTGCGCCGTTCATCTCGCTCGTTACGGCGTTTTCGGTGTACGCCGTGATTCCGTTCTCCGAGCCGTCGCCGGGCAACGTGTGGGCGATCAGCGACGTGAACGCCGGCATCCTGTTCATCTTGGCGCTGACCTCGATCGGCGTGTACGGCATTTCGCTCGGCGGCTGGGCGTCGGGATCCAAATATCCGCTGCTCGGCAGCGTGCGCGCGACGGCGCAAATGATCAGCTACGAACTCGCGATGTCGATGTCGCTGATCGGCGTGCTGATCCTTGCCGGTACGACCTCGCTCACGGGCATCGTGCGCGGTCAGGCCACGGTCTGGTATTTCTTTCCGCAGCTCATCGGCTTCATTATCTACATCATCACGGCCGTCGCCGAGACCAACCGCGCACCGTTCGACTTGGTGGAAGCGGATGCGGAACTCGTAGGCGGCTTCAACACCGAATACTCCGGATTGCGGTTCGGGTTGTTCTTTATCGCCGAATACATCAACATGCTGACCGTTTCGTGCATTGCGACGCTGCTGTTCCTGGGGGGATGGAACGCGCCGTTCCACCTGACGGTGATTCCGGGCATCGTCTGGTTCCTGATTAAGGTCGGCCTGTTCATGTTCATGTACATTTGGCTGCGCTCCACGTTCCCGCGCTTCCGTTACGATCGTCTTATGGCATTCGGATGGAAAGTGCTGTTGCCCGTGGCGACGCTCAACCTCATCGTGACGGCCGTCGTCGTCGCGCTTCGCGGATAGGACGTTATGGCACGTAAGAAACTCTACAACGTTGGGGCTTTGATCGCCGGATTGAGCGTCACGTTCAAGTACATGTTCCAAAAGAAGCCGACGATCCAGTATCCGTCGGAGAAGAAGAAGCACGCGCCGCGGTTTCACGGTTTGCACGAACTGCGGCGGTACGCCGACGGAAAAGAGCGCTGCATCGGCTGCGAATTGTGTTCGAGCGTCTGTCCCGCAAACGCCATCACCGTGATTGGGGCGGAAAACACGCCCGAGGATCGCCGGTCTCCCGGCGAGCGCTACGCGCAGCGGTACGAGATCGACGAATTGCGGTGCATTTTCTGCGGCATGTGCGAAGAGGCGTGTCCCACCGATGCGATCACGCTCACGCCGCGCTTTGAAATGTCGGAGTTGCGGCGCGGATCGCTGATCTATGCCAAGGACCGGCTGCTGGTGCCGCCCTCGGCGGGCGTCGGAACGCCGCCGGACGACCGGCCCAACGGAATCCCTGCCGACCTCGGCCGCGTCGCAGAGATCAAGTCCACGACCGATTGGCAGAAAGGCTACGACGCTACCTGGCGCGGCGGTATCTTGAAGACGCAGAAAAAGGGCCTCGCCGAATCATGATCGAGTTCGCGATTCTCGCGTTCGTTTTAATCGTCAGCGCGATATTCGTCATCACCGCAAGCAAGCCGATCTACAGCGTCGTCGGTTTGCTCGCGCATTTCGCAGCGCTCGCCGTCATGTACTTTTCGCTCGCCGCCGAATTCTTGGCCGTCATTCAGGTGATCGTCTACAGCGGCGCGATCTTGATGCTGTTTTTGTTCGTTATCGCACTGCTGTCCAGCGGCGTATCGCCTTTCGCCGAGGGGCCGAACCGGCTGCCGAAGATCGCCGTTCCCGCGCTGGCGTTCGTGTTGATCCTTCTCGGCTTTTGCGTGTATGCTGCGGCTCGCGCACCGGTTGCTGCAAACGCCGGGGCCGTCAGTGCATCGATCGCGGGACCGGTCGGTGCGGCAAACGTCTTCGGGTCGGTCGGGGACTTTGGCCGCGCATTGTTTACCGTGTATCTTTTGCCGTTCGAGATTACCGCGTTTATTCTGATGGTCGCGGTGATCGGCGTGATTCTGCTTGCCGGCGACGCGACTCCGTACGTGCCTACCCGCCGGCGCGCGCGGCTCGTCGAACGTGAAATGCGCGAGGCGGTGCTGCGCGCGGGAGAGGAGTAGACCGTGCACGCTTCACTGCTTCCCGCCGCAATTCTCGACTACATCAGCCTGTCTTTCGTCATCTTCGCAATCGGCGTCGCCGGCGTGCTGCTGCGCCGCAATCCGCTCATCATGCTGATGAGCATCGAGCTGATGTGGAATGCCGCGAACTTGCTGTTTCTGGCCTTTGCGCGCGCATGGCTGAACAACGCGGGGCATATCTTTGCGTTTCTGGTCATCACGGTCGCCGCTGCCGAGGCCGCGATTGGCTTGGCCATCGTCGTCGTGGTGTTCCGCAGCCGCGCGAACGTCGACGTCGATGAAGTGGCGCTGCTAAAAGGATGAGTGCATACGGCGTGAGTCATCACATGGGCATCGACGGAAATTACCCCGTCCTTTTCGTCATTTGGCTGCTTCCGCTGGCCGGCGCGATCCTGAATTGGGCGTTCGGGCCGCAGTTGCAGCGTATGAGCGCGTGGTTGGGAAGTGCCGTGCTGGCCGTCTCGTTTATCGCCACGCTGGCGGCATGGGGGATCGGAACGCAATCTTCGGACGGCGCACTCGGGGCGCATCAGGCGCTCTTCTCGTGGTTCCCCGGATTCAACTTCGGGCTGCTGCTCGATCCGCTCGCGCTGATCTGGGTGCTGATCATTACCGGCGTCGGATTTTTGATCCACCTGTATTCGATCGGCTACATGTGGTCGGATTCGGCGATTGCGCGTTTCTTCGCGTACATGAATTTCTTCGTGTTCGCGATGTTGACGCTGGTGCTCTCGGACAACTTCGTGGGACTGCTCGTCGGTTGGGGCCTCGTCGGCCTCGCGTCGTATTTTTTGATTGGCTTTTGGTTCTTCAAGCCGACCGCCGTCGCAGCCGCGCGCAAGGCGTTCGTCATCAACGTCGTCGGCGACGTCGGCATCATGTTCGCAATCTTCATCATCTTTGCGCGGATCGGGTCGATCTCGTTCGCCGACGTTTTCGCGAATCCGCATGCGCTGGATCCGTGGCTCTTCTGGACCTGCGTGTTTCTGTTCATCGGTGCCGCTGCCAAATCGGCGCAACTGCCGCTGCATACGTGGCTTCCCGACGCGATGGAAGGCCCGACGCCCGTCTCGGCGCTCATCCATGCCGCTACGATGGTTACGGCCGGTGTATATCTCGTAGCGCGTTGCGCGCCGCTGTGGAGTGCTTCGCACGATGCGCAGACGCTCGTCGGTACGGTCGGATGTCTCACCGCTTTGGCCGGAGCGCTGCTGGGAACCGCGCAATGGGACATCAAGCGAATACTTGCGTACTCGACCATGTCGCAGATCGGCTACATGATCATGGGCGTCGGCGTGACGGCCTATTCGGCCGGCGTCGCGCATTTCTTCACGCATGCGTTTTTCAAGGCGTGTTTGTTTCTCGGATCCGGCATCATCATCCACGAACTCTCCGACGAGCAGGATATCCGGCTGATGGGCGGGATGCGTCAACGCGCGCCCGTTGCGTTTTGGGCGATGCTTTCGGCCGTGCTCGCGATCAGCGGCTGCCCGCCGTTCGCGGGATATTTCAGCAAAGATCGAGTGATCTACGGCGCGCTGGAGCACGGGTACGTCTGGATGTGGGTCGTGGGACTCATTACCGCGGGCATCACGGCGTACTATATGTTCCGGTTGTTCTTCGTAACGTTTTTAGGAACGTACCGCGGCGATCTCGATCCGGCGTCCGTCGGTGTCGATCGGGAAGAGCATGCGGCGCATCAGGAACCGCACCACGCTCATGCACCGGCGTGGCTGATGGCGGTCCCGGTCGGTGTGCTCGGCGTGTTCTCGCTTATCGGCGGGTGGATCATGGTGACGCCGTCGTCGCCGTGGGCGCATTTCTTCGCGCAGTCGTTTCCGCGCGAGACGCTTCCGCCGCCGGCGATCTCTGAAGCGGTTACTACTGCGCTGGCGATCGTGATGCTGCTCGCCGGCGCAGCCGTCGCGTACGCGCGCTACGCCACCGCGCCTGCGCTTGCGGATGCACCGGAACGTCTGCGGCGCGAAACGCAGACGCTTCCCGCGATTCTCGTACATCTGTATTACTTCAACGAGCTGATCGACGTATTGTTCGTTCGGCCTGCGCGGGCGGCAGGCGCGTTCTTTTCGCAGTGGGTCGACCCGCATTTCGTGGACGGCGCGGTGCGCGAAGTCGTGATTACGAACCGCTTCCTGGGAACGCTCGTTCGAAGCTTCCAGACGGGTTTGCTGCGGGCATACGCGCTTATCGTGGTTTTCGGGGCGGCCTGCTTTGCCGTGTATTACGCGTTGGCCGGAGGAGCGCGCTGATGTCGCTGGTGCTGATTTTGCTTCCGCTGCTTGCCGGTGCGGTGCTTTTTGCGCTGCCCGCGACCGACAGGACTGCGAGCCGTGCGATTGGATGCGTCGCAGCCGCGATTACGTTCCTCTTGCCGCTGGTCTCGCAAGGTGACGGCAACGTTACCGCGCACTGGCTCTCGCGGCCGTTTACCGCGTCGTTACATTTCGCATGGAGCGGCATCTCGTTCTGGCTGGTTCTGCTGCTGGCGCTTTGCACGTTCTGCGCGATTTTGTCGACGAACATGAACCGTCCGCGCGTCATGATTGCGCTGCTGCTCATGCTCGAAGGTTCGATGATGGGCGTCTTTACCGCGCGCGACGTGCTTGCATTCGCGCTGTTCTGGGATCTGATGCTCATCCCGCCGTTTTTCGCGCTCGTCGGCTGGGGTGGTCACCGCGAAACGGCGTGGCGCTATCTGATTTACAATTTTGCCGGCGGCTTGCTGCTATTGCTTGCTACGGCGGCGTTCGGCGTCATTTACGGTTCCACCGACGTCATCGGCACCTCGCACCAACTTTTGGGCGCTTGGGCTCCGTGGATATTCGCGGCCTTCGCATTTGCTTTTGCCGTTAAAACTCCGGTATTTCCACTTCATACCTGGATGCCCGCGACGTACGCCGATTCGCCGCCGCCGATGGTCAGCGTCGTCAGCGCCGTGCAATCCAAGGCCGGCGTCTATGGCTTGCTCGTCATTTGCCTGCCGTTCTTGAGCGCGGCGATGGCGCAGACGCGTTGGATATTCATCATTATGGGTCTCGTTTCGCTGCTGTACGGCGCCTATGTCGCGCTCGTGCAGACCGACGGCAAGCGCGTCGTCGCATATTCATCCCTCTCCCACCTCGGGCTCATCATTCTCGGAATCTTCAGCTTGAACCCGATCGCGATCGCCGGCGTGATCGTGTACATCGTCGCTCACGGGCTCTTCAGCGCCGCCCTCTTCCTTATACTAGGCTACGTGGAACAGCGCGAAGGAACGAGATCGCTCACGCGGCTCGGCGGCTTGGGCGCGCACAACCCGAAGCTCGCCGGCGCATTCACGATCGCGGCGCTGGGCGCACTCGGGCTGCCGGGACTGGCCGGATTCGCCGGCGAGCTCGTCATTCTGACGGGCGTTTTCAAAGCCGGATTATTTTGGCCGGCGCTGATTGCGCTGATCCCAATCGTTCTCGCTTCGGCGTACATGCTGCGATTGCTGCAGGACATCATCAACGGCCCGGAGGTCGCGGACATTCCGCAACGCGCCGATCTGACGCTGACGGAGGCGCTGGCGCTGGCCCCGCTTCTTGCAGCGCTCGTCGTAGTCGGGTGTTATCCGCACGCGCTGCTGTCAACGGGTTTTTCCGCGATGCCGAGCGTAGCCGCCGCGCCGGCCGCGGTTGTGGGTGAGCGGCCGTGAACAACCTCTTTACCGCGCAAGATTGGAATGCGGTCGCGCCGCTCTTTATCGTCGGCTGCGTCGCGCTGCTCGTACTCCTTGCGGATCTGGCCGCACCCAAGCACGCGAACCGCTATGTCTCGATCGGGATCGGCATCGCCGGCCTGGCCGCCGGCGGCGTGTACGCAGGAATGCAATACTATGCCCCGGCGTACGATGCGTTCGGCGGCGGTTTCATCAACGGCGGCTTTACGATCGTCTTCGAAGAGATCATCATCGTGGCGGCAATGTTTTCGCTCGCGATGTGCGCCAATATCGGACGCGCGGATCGTATGGCCGGTGTGACGGCGCTCATTCTATGGAGCACGTCGGGCGCGATGCTGATGGCGGGCGCCGCCAATCTCATGACGATCTTCCTGGGCTTGGAGCTGCTGTCGCTGGCGCTCTATTGCCTGTGCGGTCTTTCCGATCGGCCGGCCGCGCAAGAGTCGGCGTTGAAATACTTGATCCTCAGCTCCACGGCGTCGGGATTCTTGCTCTTCGGAATGGCGCTGCTCTTCGGGGCGAGCGGCAGCGTTCTGTTATCGGCGCTCGCCGCGCCGGCGCTTGCCGCGAATCCGCTCTACTGGATCGGCGCAGGGTTGTTCCTGGTCGGGCTCGCCTTCAAGCTCAGTTTGGCTCCGTTCCACGTGTGGTCTCCCGACGTATACGAAGGCGCGCCGCTGCCCATTACTGCGTTTATGAGCGTCGTTACGAAGGCGGGCACGCTTGCGGTGTTCGCACGGTTTGCTTACGGCGCAGTGCCGCACGCGTCGTCGTCTCCTCTTTTGATTCCGTTCTTCATCGTCGCCGGAATTTCGATGATCGTCGGAAATCTCGGAATGCTCGCACAGACCGACATCAAACGGCTGCTTGCGTATTCGGGAATTGCGCAAATCGGGTACGTCGTGGCCGCGCTTGCCGGGACCAGCGCGCTCGGCGTGCGGTACGCGATTTACTATTTGGTTGCGTACACGTTCATGAATCTGGGCGTATTTGCAATCGCGGCGCTCTCGTCGTCCGATAACGAAGAAGGTTCGCGTATCGCCTCGTTTCAAGGATTGGCGCATCGCCGCCCCGTGCTCGCCGCAGTGATGTCGCTCTTCCTGCTCGCGCTCGCCGGATTTCCGCCGACGGCGGGATTCTTGGGCAAGATCCTGATCCTCTCGACGAATGTCGGCACGGGGTTTGCGTGGCTCGCCGGTCTGCTGATCGCCGGAACGGCAATTTCGCTGTACGCGTACTTCAAGATCATCCGGTTGATGTACGAGCCGCACGTTCGTCCGCACGAAACGGTGCGGGCCGCTGCGCCGCTCGCCTACGTCTCCGTCGCCGTTTGCGCGGTCGTTGTCATCGTCATGACGTTTTATCCGTTCACGCCCAGCAACGTTTTACCGCTCGTGAAATAGCCGGGTAACGGCGCGCGGGAGCGCGCAACTGTAAAGCAGCGTAAACATGGGAGCCTCACATGAGGCTCTTTTGTTTAGCGAACGTAAAGCATTTGTATAAATTCTTTGTATACTTGGGGCTTCAGATCTAGACGAGCGAGCCGCTGGTCCGATATTGATTTAGGTAAACGACGCGCAGAACGGTGTGCTGTCCTGTCGATTGCAAAAAAAAGGATAGTGTATGACGCTCGGACGTGCGCTCTTATTGACGTCGGCTTTTTTCGTGTCCGCCGCGCTGCCTGTTTTCTCGGCGGGCGTTTCCGGACCGGCCCGGCCCGCAGTGAAACTGCAACTGCTCGGTGACCTGCTCACCATCGCCGAAGGAAAAGCCGTCTCAACTCCGGTCGACAAAGCGGTACTGAAAAAAGGCGATCTCGTGCGGTACACGATCGTCGCGCTGAATTCCGGAGCGAAACCGGCCGTGTCGCTGAGCACGGTTGGCCCGGTGCCCTCCAGGATGGAATTCGTGGGCGGAAGCGCGTCGCGCGCCCCCGGTTCCGTCATCGAATATTCGCTGGACGGGAAATCGTTTTCCGCGCAGCCGACCGTGACCGTAAACACGAGCCGCGGGCCGGTCGTAAAACCTGCTAGCCCGGATCAATACGTCGCAGTCCGGTGGACGTCGCAGCGGCCGCTCGGGCCCAAGCAGAAGATTCGCTACACGTACGAGGTGCGCGTAAAATGAGGCGCGCCCTATTCGTCCTGGCCTTTTTTGCATTTGCCTTCGCGGGCGCGATGCGCGCTTTCGCCGGGCAAACACCGCCGAACACCACGATTCAGAATACGGCGAGCGCGACGTATAAAGATTCGAACGGAAATTCGTACACGACCGAGTCCAACACGGTCACGACGATCGTCCAGAACGCTCCCTCGCTGACGGTGACGACCAACAACGGTTCGTCGGCAGGCTCGCAAAACGTAGCGCCCGGACAGGTCGTCAGCGATACGTATACGCTCACCAACACCGGCAACGCATCCGGTAACTTTGCCCTGACGACCGGCGCCAGCGACAACGGCGTACAAGGCGCCGGCAACGACGACAGCAATACGAGCAGCGTTCAGTACATCTACAACAGTACGACGTATACCACCGTTGCTGCGCTCAACACCGCACTTGCAGCGGCCTCCGCGACGACCAGCGGCAGCTCGATCACGATTCAAGTTCAATACACGCTCTCGGCCAGTCCGGCAAACGTGCCCGGCACGGTGACGACGCAGTTGAAAGCGACGATTGCTTATGCCGCAGTCGGTTCTGCCGGTGCGGTAACGTCGGCCGCGGTTTCCAACACGTACAGCGATGCGGTGCAGAGCGACGCGCGCATGGATATGCAAAAGACGTCCGCGCAGGGCGGTGCGTCGCCGTACAACATCACGTACACGATCAACGCCAACAACGGCGGCGCATTCGGTGCGCAGCAGTTGAACTCCGTGACGGCGTTGGGCTTCCCGACCAAAGGCTGCCTTGCGATCGTCGACAAACTGCCGACGTACGGCGCGACGCCGCCGAGCATCGTCGGCACGCCGACGCTCACGTACACGGCGGGAACCAATGGTTTCCCGGCGAGCGGCGTGACCGCCACCGTGTACTACACGACGTCCGCAAACGGCAGCAGCGGCTGGACGACCAGCGCACCCGCAAATCCGACGTACATTGCGGTCTTTTTGAGCGTGTCGTCGGGCACGACATGTTTGAATTCTCACGCCGGAACGAGCACGGGCAGCGTCACCAACGCCCAAGCCGCGGTTCAACTGCAATTCGTGATGCCGCAGCCGTCGGGTGCCGGTTCGGGCAACGCGAACGCCTATCAAAACGTCGCGACGTCGATTTTCGGCGATAACCAACCCACCGAACACATCACCGGCGGAAACATTCCCGCCGGAACGGCCGACAGCGGCGGTGCCGCGCCGATTTACGCGGCAAGCCAAGGCGTGAATCTCGCACCGGTGATTCCGCCGGGCGCGGGCAGCAGCGGCGGCAACGGCTGGTCGAACACGACGGTGAACAACGCCCACCTTGCGGCCGGCGTATTCAACGGACCGTCGAGCTCGACGCCGACCACGATGTCGACGCTGGTTACGACCTCGCAAGCCACCGGATCGTACGACGGCAGCGTGGCGGTGAATGCGAACAACGACTTCACGCAGATGTCGTTTACGCCGAACGCGTTCACCTCGATCAACTCGAGCACGACGATCGGCAGTCCGACCGGAAACACGTACACGTCTGCGGTGAACGGCATCAACGTGCCGAACGCGATCTACAATTCGGGCAACAAAGACGACTCGTACACCGTCGCAGTAACGGCGCCGGCGGGCGGATGGACCGTCCAACTCTTCCCGGACAACGGATCGGGAACGGGTCCGTCAGGGAGCGCGTACGCGGGCTGCACGAGCCCCGCGGCATCGTGCACGGCAACCGTTGCGGTGAGCTCGGGTCAAGCGATTCAGTATTGGGCCGTCTACAATGCGCCGTCCGGCGTGGCGACGTTCACGCGCTTCGACGGCTCGATCGTCGCTACATCGGTGAACGACAACACGCAAACCAACACAACGCACAACGAGCTCTACAGCGGGTACATCGCGCTTACCAAGAGCGTCACCGTTACTTCGTCCGGCTGTCCTGCCGGAACGTCGCCGTCCTACGGCGCGGGAGCGCTGTGCCCCGGCGGCGTGCTAACGTACTCGATCGACTACCGCAACATCGCCGTAACCGGCGGCAGCGGTAACACCGAGCCGGCAAACGCGCTGCTGTCCACCAAGGCCGGGCAGCTCGTCATCACCGACGACGGCGCGGCGATCGGCAACACCTGGGCTGCCAACACGAACGGCTTGAACGCCGCGGCCACCGATACGCCGGGCGGCGGCGGTACGTGGAACGCGACCGACGTTTGGGGCACGAATACCGTCGGGTCTTCAAAATTCACTCTCACTGTAGGAGGCGCGAGCTTCCAACTCGGCGCTGGGCAATTCGGTACGATCGCCTTCTCCGTTACGGTGAAGTAAGCCGTCGCGGAGGTACCATCGCGGCGTGCGCCGTGCTCCTGATCGCATTGGCGGCAGGGCGCGGCGCTGCTGCGTCTATCACGCCGGGCGGAACTGCGCTCTCGAACGCCGCCGAGGCGACCTACGGAGACGCGCAAGGACACGTGTACACCACGGAATCGAATACGATCTCGACGACCGTTTCGGAAGTCGGCGCGCTCGTCGTCGGTCCCAAAGAAAGTGCGGCCAAACCCGCTACCGATTCGGTTCCGCAGGGAGAGAATGCGGTTCGCACGTTCACGATTGCGAACAGCAGCAACATCACTGACGCGTATCGCATCACGGCCGCAACCGTGTCTGCCGGCAAACTGCTCTCGCTCGCATTCGTTACGCCTTCGGGAACGGTTCCGGTAACTATCGGCACCACGGTTTCGCCGAACGTTACGGCGGGATCGTCCATTACGCTGCAAGCGACGATTTCCACGGCGGGATTGGCGATCGGACAATCGCTGTCGATCTCGATCGCCGCGCAAACCACCGCCACGGGAACCGCAAACGGATTGCAGAGCGACTCGGGTGAGTCGTGGATCGTCATCGCCGCCGGTCCCTCGCTGACCGGTCCCGGCGGAGCAACCACCAAGGTTGCAAAGACGGTGAATCACCGCACCAGCGTGCAATCCAATGGCGGCGCAAGCGTCACGTTCGACATCCTCGCGCAAAATTCGGGCGGTTCCGCTGCAACGAACGTGGTAGTTTCCGACGCCGTGCCGCCGGGACTCGCGCCGAATCTCGCAAGCGCAGAAATAAACGGGCAGCCCGCCGGATCCGCTGCATCGCTTTCGGGGCAAACGATCAGCGTGAAGGTCGGTACGCTGGCGCCCGGTACGAGCTTGGACGTATCCTTCGCCGCAGCGGTGCAAAACGAACAGACGCTGGGAACCACGTTCGTGAACACCGCAAGCATCAGTGCGGACGGTCTTCCGGCGATCACCACGACGCCGGCGTCGGTGCTTCTGGGTACGGCCGACGTCGTTTTCGACGGCTACGGCGGCGCAACGATGCCGATTTCCGGCGCCGTCGTTACGCTGACCGACGCGAACGGCACGCCGATCGATTTGGCGCAGCCCTCGTCCAAGACGCAATCGGGCGCGACGCCGCAATCGGGCACGCAAAATCCCTACGTTACCGGAAGCGACGGAACGTACACGTTTGCTTTGCAGCCGTCGCAGATCGCTCCCGGCGGCTCGCGGTTCTTTCTGCTGATCGCTGCCGGCGGCTACCTGAACCGCCGCATCGAGCTCGACGTAAAATTAGATACGCAGAGCCTGCTGTACGACGTGCGTGCGACGGCTGTGGATCAGCAGCCGCTCGCAGTGGCTGGCGGCTACGCGTTGACCAGCACCGCGGTGCAGTTGCAAAACGTCTTCGGGCTCTTCGGCAACTTGCCGCTGTTTTCTACACGTTCGGTTACGGTCAGCAAGACCGTGGATCGGCAAGCCGCGCAAGCCGGCGATCGGCTCGCATATACCGTGACGTTCGGGAATCAATCGCATGCGCCGCTGGGCGCGGTCAAGATCGCCGACGTCATGCCTCCGGGCCTCGTGTATGCTACCGGAACGGCGCGCCTTGACGGCGTTGCCGCCGAGCCGTCGATAAGCGGCAACACGCTGACGTGGACGCGCAGTGCGCTCGCGCCGGGTGAGAATCACACGATTACCTATTACGCGGTCGTGTATCCAAGCGTTTCCGCGAATACGTCGCTGGATAACGTCGTCACGGTCACCGCAAACGTTCCGGCAACCCAAGCCAACGCAACGGCAAGCGCGACGGCGACGGTGCAAATCGTTTCCGGCGCGTTCAGCGATCGCTCGATTATCACCGGCCGCGTATTCCTGGATGCGAATGGATCCGGCCGCTTCACACGCGGCGATCGCGGCGTACCGAACGTGCGGATCTACTTGGAAGACGGAACCGCCGTTACGACGGACGATCAGGGACGGTATTCATTTCCGTCCGTGCGTCCGGGCGAACACGTGTTGCGATTGGATGCGACGACGCTGCCCCCAACTGTACGTGCGCGTGGGGAGCTGCAGCAGCTCGTGCACGGCTTGTTCGACGACGGGCTAATGCAAGACGTCAACTTTGCGCTCGGGGGCAGTTTATGAAGCTGCTCGCGCGCGCCCTCTACGGTGCAGGCCTGGCCGTAACGGCGGCGACCTTCGTCTTGTGTTTAGTGCTGCTCGGGCACGCCGATTCACCGTTCAATAAAACCGTTTACGGCGATCTTTCGCATTTGGAATACACCGCCAAGGGCCCGCTCAGCGCCGCCTTCGTCTTCCCGAGCGACGGATTCGCCAGTCCTACGATCGCCATTCGTTTCGTACTCTCGACCGTCCGCGATGCCGGTGTCGAATTGCAGATCAACGGCGAAGTGGTACCGTCCAGCAAAATCGGCAAACGCGTCGTCGCGGTAAAATCGGGATTAACGCAATACGAATATTACGGCGTCGTCCTGCGCCCGGGGCCCAACGACGTGGTGATAACGCCGCTCGGCTTTAACGGCATGCGCGGACCTTCGCGTCACGCGACGATCTACGGACCCGGCCCGCCCGCGTCGCTGCGCGCCGAGTTGGAACATCCGCTGGTCGCCGACGGACGTACGCCGCAAGGGTTGGAAGTCTCGGCATTGGATCGGTGGGGGCATCCCGCGCAGCCCGGCGCGGAAGTGCACGTGAGCATCGTCGACGGCGACGCGCGCTTCTCGCAGCCGCAGCATACCGACATCGTCGCGCAAGACGTGGCCGCACCGCCGTTGCCTTCCCCGGCGCCGTTCTCCAGTGCCGCACCGTCGAATCTGCCGCCGTCGAACGCGCAGAGCGATCCGTCGCACCTCTCCGACGTTTCGCTCGATGTGGGCGGAACGGCGACGCTGCCGGTTCTGCCGGGAATGCTCGCGGGCGATATGCGCGTGCGGCTGACGTCCGGCGACGTCGAGCAAACCGAGACGTTTTTCATCGCACCGTATCTGCGCAAAGCGATCGTCAACGGTCTTGTGGCGGTCGGCGCAGGCGCGGTTCCGATTACGGTTGACGGCGACGGCGTGCCGGACGACGGCGCGGCGCGGCGCGGACGCATCGCTCTGTTTGCGCAGGGCGCGGTCGGAAAACGATCGAGTCTGACCCTCGCATACGAATCGCAAAACCGCCTTTCCCCGGTCTCTTCGTACGGCCCGTACGTCGCCGATCCCAACGAACGGCCGTATCTGACGTACGGAGATTCGTCGACGCTGTCCAGCGATTTTCATTCGAATACGCGCTTGTTTGCACGGTTGGACTCCGGCCGCAGCAACGTCACCTGGGGACAGTTCAACGCCGATATCGTCGATTCGTCGGGCATCGGATCGTTTCATGAATTGCTGGGCGGGGCGAAGGCCGAATACGCGATACCGGGAGGAAACGCGAAAGGCGCGATATTCACGGCGCACAACACGACCGCGTACGTTTCCATCGCGTTTCCCGCAAGCGGCTTGTCGCTGCTCGCGCAGCCGCTGCACCCCGACATCGTCGTCGGCTCGGATTACGTCACGCTCGTCGCGCTCGACCGGCATACGGGCGCCGTGATTTCGCAGACGCCGCTCTCGCGCAACGAAGACTACACGATCGATTACGCCACCGGGGTCTTACGCTTTATCAACGTGCCGTTGCCGTTCGACGATAATTTCAATCCGCAATCGGTGCTCGTGCAGTACGCGTACCAGGGCGCGGCGACGGCATCGCAGACGACCGGGGGCGACGTGCATCTGGATTTCGGAAGAAATCAAGCTGAGCGGCTGCAAATCGGCTACGTCAACGATGCGACGGGATCGGGAAACTTCTCGCTTTGGTCTCAAACGCTGTCCGGCGTCGTGAACGGCGGCGGATGGACGCTTTCGCATGCGTCGAGCCACGGCATCGCGCCGGGAATCATTACGTCCACGTTGACGGGCGGAGGCGGCGGTGACGCGCTCGCGTTTGCGTACACTCGCCGAACCGGTTTCGATCAAACGACGCTGAACTATACGGACACGTCTGCCGGATTCGGCAATCCGTTCGGCGGCTTGTCGGTTCCCGGTTTCACCTCCTACCGGGCCGCGTGGTCGCACGGCGACGCGCATCATGACGACTTGACGATGGAAGTAGACGGGCAGCTGAATCATTCTGCCGGCGTATCGGACTCGCAGCGTTCGGAGATGATCTCGTGGCGGCACGCCGTCGGTTCGGCGGCGAGCCTGCTGCTCGGCATCGCTTCGCATACGCAAAACAACGTCGCATCAACGGCGGCCGCGACATCGCAGGGAACGCCTGCGCCGCTGCCGCCCGGTGCGAGCGGTACGATCGCCCAAGCCGTGGCGGGCGTCGACGTGAAAGCGTCGAGCCGCGTTTCGCTCGCGGTTCAGCGCACGATGACGCTGACGGGAAACGAGCAGAACAGCACGCAACCCGACGAAACGACCGCGCAACTCAACTACGACATGGATAAGCGCGGGCGCATATTTCTGCGCGAACTGATCAGCGGCGAACCGGTCGCGAGCTTCGCGCAATCATCGTCGGACCTCACGGTCGGCGCCATGGCGACGCGATCGACGGCGATCGGTATCGAACGCGTGGTCGGAACCGGAACGACGATCAGCTCGGAATATTTGATCAATCAGACCGGCAACGGCGAGAACATCTATTCGGCCCTCGGCGTCCAGCAAAAGATGAAACTCTCGCCGCACGTCGCGGGAAACTTCTTCTTGCAATCGGCGAACGCCACGGGTACCGGCGCAGGCGGATTCACCGTTTCGGGCTTTTCGCTTGCGTACACCAATAACGACCGCGTGCGCGGCGGCCTGGCATTTCAGACGCGCGGCGGCTACGGCGGCGGCGACACGATCAATGCAGGACTCGCGGGCGCGATCTCGCCGAATGTTTCGGCCGTCGCGGCAGTGCAACAAGCGACCGCCAACGGGGTAACGTCCGCCGACGATCGCTTCTCGCTGGCGTACCGGCCCGATCAGAACGATCGGTTCATCTCGCTGCTGGGCTGGGACCGCTTGAGCGGAACGGGCGCGCTGGCGATCGGCGCGGCTACCAACGTCGTTTCTTTTGAAGAGTTTTGGCGTCCCGGCGCGGGCGTAGAAGTTGCCGGACGCGCCGCTTACAAGCTCGACGGCGACGGTGCGTACGTCGCGCACACGTCACTGTTCGGATTGCGCGTGCGTAAGAACATCGGCAAACGTACCGACATCGGCGCCGAAACGAGAACGCTCGCACTGCCGGGAATTGGCGCGGCGCGATCGACCGATTTCGCACTGGAAGGCGGATACCGCGTCGGTGAAGGAACGCGCGCGGCAGTGGGCTATTCGTTCCACGGAAGCGTCGACCCGACGCTAACCGGTCAGGCCACGCATCGAGGTTTCTATTTCACCTTGACCACGCTCGTCGATCGCATCTTCGGCTGGGGAAACGGAAAGTAGTGCGGCGTTTCGGCTTCGCGCTGCTCTTTGGCGCGTTGTGCGTGTGCGCGCTCGGCCGCGGACTCGCGCCGTTCGGCAGCGCTCCGGTCAGCGCGGCAACGCCGTCGCCTACTTCGCCGCCGCTGATATTTCAAACCAGTTTTCTTACCGGAACTGCGCCCGGCTTTATTTACGGCACGACCGGCAGCAGCGCTCTGCCGTGTCTCACCG
>DASZHD010000034.1:0-12506 GCA_035938175.1 Vulcanimicrobiaceae bacterium | reverse complement strand
TTCGCGTGCGGCTTGGCAATGTACACGAGAACGTCGGTGCCCTCGTCGAACAGTCGGCGAGCCCACGCAATGGAAGCGCCTTCTTCGGACCAATACGCGACGCGCATTAGGGAGCGACGCCGTTCACAAGCCAGGGCATCGCTGTCGCTCCCCCGCCGCCTCCGCCGCCGCGATTGAACAGGCCCGATCCGAAGATCCCGGACAGGAACGAGAACGGGTTATTTTGCGCGCTGTTCGCGGCGCCTTGTATGCCGTAGCCGGCGAACGTCTCGCCTTCTTGTAAGAGGTTCGAACCCAAGTTGCCTAAGGGGAACCCGTGAGGGGTACTTCGCCGGAAAACTCTTATAAAACAGGCATATTTACTCGAAGATATTCCGGCTTATAGGCGTACTCCGCTACAATAGATTCGTGAAGCCGGTCCTATGGCGCGCCCTTATCATGCCGGTGCTGATCTTTGCGGCGCTTTTCGTGGCATTCGGAAATGCCGTTCAAGTGCAGCGCGACCATTTCGGTCTTTCGTTTTCGCCCGCAATCGCTAACCGCGCGATCGCCGTGCGCGATGTGGACCCGCATTCGGCAGCGGCGGCCGCGGGGATCCGCAAAGGCGACGTCATTCGCCTGTCTAACTCGCGGGCCGATCGGCTGAATTTCTCGTTTCCGACGCCGGGCGTGCGTGTTCCGGTAGTTGTGAACGGAACGAGAACGGTCACACTCGTGGGCGGGCCGGCCTTTGGCGTACCCTTCGAACAAAACCTCGCGTTCAAGGTCGTGCGATTCGCGTATTTGTTTATCGCCGCGGTGTTGGCGTGGCGGCGGCCCGACGACGCGGCCTCGCGGGCGCTTGTCATCTTCTTGTTCTGCACCGGGTTCGGCATATCGCTCAATAACGACGCGTTTTTATCGCCGCTGCTCTCGCTGATAGTTCTGCAAATTCTGTCCACGGCGCTGCTGCTGTACAGCATGGCTGCGGGAGCGCGTTTCGTCGCGATCTTTCCTTCGGGCAAAGCTCCCGACACCGCCCGGGCTTTAGCAAACGCCGCTACGACGACGGCTTTGCTTGGCATCGCCACACTTGTGGCGGCGTCCCTCGCGCCGAATTCCTCCCCGCAAGTTATCACGGTCGCGACAACCGTGGTGTATTGCAGCTTCTTGGTTTCAATCGCGCTGCTCTTCGCCACGCTGATCGAACGCTACGTACACTCGCCTGCAGCCGAGCGAAAACGCCGCTTATGGATCTTCGCGATTCTCGGTGCCGGTTTGTTGGGCCCCGCAATCGATCTGATCGTTCAGTTCGTTGCGGGATTCAATCAAGCCGTTGACCTGTACGCATCGCTAACGTTGATCGTTATTCCCGTGGGCCTCGCATACGTCATCCTGCGCCATCGCGTTATCGATGTCGGATTCGTGCTGAACCGCGCAACGGTCTACGCGATCACGTCTATCCTCATAGTGGGTGTGTTCGTCATCGTCGAAACGCTCTTGAGCAAATACGTCGAAAGCACAAGTCACGCTACCAGCACGGCGGTGCAGCTCGCCGTCGCGCTAATTCTGGGGTTCTCGGTCAGAGCAATACACGGGCGCGTCGACCGTTTCGTCGACACGGTATTGTTTCGCGAACGGCATGAGGCCGAAGCGGCAATGCGGACGTTCGCACACGATGCCTCGTACGTCACCGACTCCGCAGTGCTGACGTCGCGATGCGTTGAAACCGTACTGCGGTATGCAGGCGCAACGGCGGCGGGCATTTGGATGCGGGATGCGGACGCGCGGTACGTTCCTGTAATGGCGACATTTCCACAAGCGCCGGCAGTTGACGAAAACGATCCCGCGATTGTTGCGATGCGCGCGCGACGCGTCGTCGCAGATACCGGCGAGCGCCGCGGCTCGCTTCTGCCGGGCGTTCTTGCGTTTCCGATGATCGTACGCGGAGAGCTGATCGGCACGCTGGTGTGCGGCGCAAAGCTGCAGGACGAAACCTACGCGCCCGACGAGCGGGACGCGCTCGAGGCGATGGCCGCGGCGGTTGGACACGCGTATGACGCACTCGAAGTCCGCGACCTGCGCAAGCGGCTGGGCGCCGCGGCGGTACCCAGCGGCGGGACGTCCTAGATGCGGAAAAGGGCGCTTCGGGATAGCGGCAGCGCAACCGCAGGGGCAGTGGGTATGTCCTAGGCGAAGGATAGGCGCCCGAAGGAGCAGTTTTTCAACCGTGACCGAGCAACGTTTTACCCCCGAAATGACCGTCGACCAGGCATTCAAGCTGCACGCCGGAGCGCGCCGCGTTTTCGCGCGCTTCCACTTAGGCGGCTGCTCGAATTGCGCCATTAGCGAATCGCACACTATCGGCGCCATCAGCGAAGATTACGGCATTCCGCTGCCGATGCTGCTGGAGAGCTTGAACGCGCTGTGGGATCAGGGGGCGCTTTCGGTCGGCGACAAGGTGCGCATCCCCGACGAGATCCGCACGAAGATTCCGCAATTGGCCGGCGTACCGGAAATCGGCGAGATCAAGAGCGTGGAGGCCGGCGCGTACACCGCTGAATTTGGCGACGTGCGCTTGCAAGGCTTGGCGGAAGACTTTTTGCCGGTGACGGCGGACGTGACGACGGCCTAACGCCCCTTCGATTCCTCAGTCGACCTAGTCATGGTGAGGTATCGAACCACGCCGAGGTATCGAGGCGCTGGTGCAACGGGCCCTTCGATTCCTCAGGGTCCTTCGATGCCTCAGGATGACAAAGCAGTCATGGTGAGGTATCGAACCACGCCGAGGTATCGAGGCGCTGGTGCAACGGGCCCTTCGATACCTCAGGATGACAAAGCAGTCATGGTGAGGTATCGAACCACGCCGAGGTATCGAGGCGCTTCGTGCAATGCGCCCTTCGATTCCTCAGGGTCCTTCGATACCTCAGGATGGCGAAGCCGGCCTCAGGATGACGAAGTGAAAGCCCTACTCCAGTGGCTTCCGATCCGCGTACGTCTCGTCCATGCCGTGCCAAAACGCAATGCGCGGCTCTCCGGCTTTCCAGCACAAGTAGACCGCGCGCCCGTCGCGCATCGATGGAAAATCAACTAGTCCCAAATCGATGTCTTTGACGATGCAGCCGTACGCCTCGATGCGATTGATCATGCGCACGATCTCGGCCTTTTGGTCGCTGAACCGGCCGGGCGTAAACGGCGACCTCGGCGTCGCCATGCGGGAATGCGGCGCCGGCTCGATGCCGCGCAGCACGGGGTCGGTCTCTAACAGGCGTATTGCGAGGTCGCGCCGCTTCGCCCAGAGATCCTCCATGAGCGGCGCCACTTTCGGAATGAGGGCGTTGGCCTTTTCGGGCGAAAACAGTTTCATGGAATTTGGACGCTCCCGGCGGTACGACAGCCCATCGACCGGCTCCTGAATGGCGCGACTCGTGTTCGTTACCGGCCTTTCGGGGGCCGGCAAGAGCCAGGCGATGAAGACGCTTGAAGACTTGGGCTTTTACTGTGTAGATAACCTTCCTCCGAAGTTGGTTTCGCAAACCCTTGCGCTGCTCGACGACGCGCAGATTCGCGAGGTCGCGATCGCACTCGACGTGCGCAGCGGCGGCGCGCTGGGTGACGCCGTTCCGCTGCTGGACAAACTGACGTCCGACGGCGTGCATCCGCAAGTGCTGTTCCTGGACGCACGCGACGACTTGCTGGTGCGCCGCTACAGCGAAACGCGCCGGCGTCATCCGTTTGCGTCGGTCGGTTCGCTGCGCGAAGCAATCGCCGTGGAGCGTTCGACGCTTGCGCCGCTGCGCGCGTTAGCGACTGACGTCATCGATACCACCACGCTGACGCACGCCGCGCTCAAAGAGCGCCTGGTCAACGCATTCGAGCCCCAGCATCCGGAACGTCAGCTCACCGTCACCATCGTCGCCTTCGGATTCAAGTATGGGATACCGCTGGACTTGGATATGCTGTTCGACGTGCGGTTCTTGCGCAATCCGAACTACGTCGACAGCTTGCGCCCTCTCACGGGTGCCGACCCCGCGGTCGCGAAATATATCGAGGACGACCCGGAAACCAAGCCGTTTCTGGACCGTTTGTTCGGTATGATCGATTTTCTTACGCCCCGCTTTTTGAGCGAGGGGAAGTCTCAGGTTACCTTGGGCATCGGCTGCACCGGCGGCCGCCACCGCTCCGTGTACATCGGCCGGGTGCTGTGCCGCCACTTGGAAGCGGCCGGCCTGGTTGACGTGTATCTGGACACGCGGGACACGACCCGATGATTTCGCGGCTTGCGCCCTTCCTCCGATGGGCTTATCCCGGCCTCGGCATAAAACGCTGGCTGCTCGTAGCCATCGCGGGCATTTTGCTGCTCGTCAACGGCGTCGACCGGTATTTGGTCGCGATCGGCTACAACGTCCATGCAAACGAAGTCGTCGACAGTTTCATCGCGGACTATTTCTCGCCGAGCTATCTGTCGTGGATTTTCATGGGCCTGGGCATCGCGATGATTTTCCTCGGGATCCGCCAGTGGCTGCTCGCGATCTTGCGCGCAAGCGCCGTCAGCGGCGGCAGCGAGCATATTCTGGACACGCTCTATCAAATGCGCTTGCGCAACGGCTACAAGATCGTCGCGATCGGCGGCGGCACCGGGCTCGCGACGTTGCTGCGCGGGCTCAAACGCAGCAGCACCAACCTGACGGCCGTCGTGACGGTCAGTGACGACGGCGGCAGCTCCGGACGGCTGCAAAAAGAACTCGGCGTTCTGCCGCCCGGCGACGTGCGCAACTGCTTGGTCGCGCTCGCCGACGATGAAGCTATGGTCACCGATCTCTTCCGCTACCGTTTCGCGGAAGGCGAAGGGCTGACCGGACATTCGTTCGGCAATTTGTTCCTGGCGGCGATGACGGGCATCACGGGCAACTTCGATCGCGCGATCAAAGAATCGAGCCGCGTACTGAACATCAAAGGTCGCGTGTTGCCGTCGACGCTCGGCGTCGTGCGTCTATGTGCGCGCCTGGCGGACAACACGACCGTGGAAGGTGAGACGAACATCTCCACGTCGCGCCAGCCGATCAAACAAGTGTTTTTCGATCCGCCGTACGCCGCGCCCCTTAGTGAAACGATCGCCGCAATACGCGATGCCGACGCAATCGTACTGGGCCCCGGCAGCTTGTACACGTCCATTCTGCCGAACTTTCTGGTAGACCGCATCGCCCAAGAAGTAGAACGATCGCAAGCGGTCAAGATGTACGTCTGCAACGTCATGACGCAGCCGGGAGAAACCGACAACATGACCGCGGCGGACCACGTTTCCGCATTGCTCGAGAACGCGGGAAGGCGCGTTTGCGACTATGTCATCGTGAACGACGAGCCGCCGTCGAAGCTGCTGGAAGCGTATGCCGTCGAAGGGCAGTTACCGGTCAAGCCCGATGTCGAACGGATCCGGGCGATGGGACTAACGCCGATACGCTCGCAGATGATTAGCGAAACCGCAACGGTGCGGCACGACTCCGAAAAACTCGCGCAGGTCGTGATCGGCGTGATCGATCGCGCGGTCGCTCAGCGCGCGGCATACATGCGACCCGCGCAGGTCTACGAACAGCGCTCCAACTCGCCCGCGTAGAATTCGCGCTAGTGCTGCAGAGAGACGGTCACCGAAAGCGGCTTGTCGGGCGCTAAATGCGCGCTGCCGGTAAACGCCCGGAACGAACCGTGCGGAACCGTTACTTGATAATCGATGTCGCCGACCGGAACTTGAGCAAACGTAAATTTGCCCTGTGAATCGGTAGTCGTGTTGAGCACCGTATCGACGGTAACGACTGCGCCCGAGACGGGCTGATTTGTGGCGGCGTCGACCACGAGACCCGAAAAACTTTGATACGTGCCGCCGGGGGGCAGCGAGTTGTCGTTGCACGCCGTCAGCGCGACGAGTGCGAAGAGGGCGCCGAAGAGTCTAGCGCGTGTCATTATCCCTCCACTTCTTCCTCTATACTACCCGAACCGTCCAGTGCTAGCGAGCCAATTCGGAGGTCGCATCCCTGGCCGCGATGAACCGCGAGAGGTCCCGCACTTTCTCTGGAGGCTCAAAGGTGACCACGACGGCGTCCGACCCGCAGACCGGCATGCAGTATTTCAAGGACGCGCTCGACGCGGTCGGCAACACGCCGCTCGTCAGACTCAACAAAGTAACCGACGGCGCGCAGTGCCTGGTGCTGGCGAAGGTCGAGTATATGAATCCGGGCGGCAGCGTGAAAGATCGGCCGGCCGTGGCGATGCTCGATGCCGCCGAACGCGGCGGCTTGTTGAAGCCCGGCGGCACGATCGTCGAGCCCACCAGCGGCAACACGGGATCGGGGCTTGCGATGGCGGCGGCGATTCGCGGCTATCGCTGCATCTTGGTCATGCCGGACAAGATGGCCAAGGAGAAAGTCGACCTGCTGCGCGCCTACGGTGCCGAGGTCGTCGTCACGCCGACGAACGTTCCGAACGATTCGCCCGAATCGTATTACGGCGTGGCAAACCGGCTCGCATCGGAAATTCCCGGTGCCTTTCAGCCGAATCAGTTTCATAACCACCACAACCCGGAAGCGCACTATCACTCCACCGGCCCGGAAATCTGGCGCCAGACTGCCGGACGCATCACGCATTTCGTGGCCGGCATCGGCACCGGCGGGACGATTTCCGGAACTGCGCGGTACCTGAAAGAACAGAACGCCAAGATTCACGTCGTAGGAGCGGACCCGGAAGGTTCCATCTATTCCGGCGATACGCCCAAGTCGTATGCGGTCGAAGGTATCGGCATGTCGTACCTTCCCGAAACGGTCGATATGAAAGTGATCGACGAAATGGTGCGCGTTTCGGATCGCGATTCGTTTTTGACGGCGCGGCGCATCACGCGCGAGGAAGGGCTGCTGGTGGGCGGTTCGTCCGGAACGGCCGCGGTTGCGGCCATGAAACTCGCCAAAACGCTGCCGCCCGAGGCCGTGCTCGTGGTGCTGTTCCCCGATTCCGGCCGCGGCTACATGTCAAAAATCTTCAACGACGAGTGGATGATCGCCAACGGATTCCTTTCCGAAGGCAAGCGCCGCGCAACGGTCGGCGACGTGCTGCGCAGTAAACGGCCGCTGCCGCCGCTGATTACGGTAAAAGACACGGACGCGGTAAAAGAAGCGCTGGATCTGCTGCGTCAGTACGAGATCTCGCAGATCCCGGTCATGCGCGGGCACGAGCAAATCGGCAGCATCAACGACGTTGCGGTGATGCAGGCGGTTTTCGATCAAGCGGATATCATTCACAAACCGGTGAGCGAAGTGATGGGGCGACCTTTCCCGGTTCTAGATCAAAGCGAAGAGATCGAACGCGCGTACAAGCTTCTAACGCTGGCAAATCATGCAGTCGTCGTCACGGACGAAGACGAGCCGATCGGCGTGTTGACTCGTCAAGACATCATTTCGTATTTGTCCGCGGCGAGCGGTTCGCAAAAACCGTAGGAGATGCTGCTCGCCCTCGTTTCGACGCTGCACATCGTGTGGTGGGGTATCGGCGCTCCGGTTCACACGGGCGCTCAGGCGCCGATCATCGTGGCACGTCCGCCGCAAGGACGCGTGCCGATGATTCCGGGATTACAACTCACGCTGCGCGCCTTCGACGGAAGGACGGCAGTACCGGCGGAGTGGAGCGTTAGTCCGCAAGAAGCGCTCACGTTCAATCCGTGGATGTCCAGTCTTTCCGACACGCCCGGCACGTCCGTGCAGATGACTGCGTATCGCGGCCCGGCGACGATTCGCGCGACGTACGGTTCGCAAAGCGCGTCCACTGCGGCATTCGTCTACAATAGCGTCGCGGCGACGTGTTATCTGGGTTATCCCAATGGTGTGCGGTTCGACAGCGACGGCGCAGCGAAACCGTCGGCAACGCCGCAAGAAAGCGACGTCTTCACGCTGGGACCGCAAAACCAGCCGCGAATGGATATGTTCTTCGGTTGCACCGGAGCGTTCGCCGTCGCCGCGCGATCGTTTTCTCTGCACTTCCCGTATGGGGCTGCCGTAATTCGCCGGTCGAGCGGCGTCTATTTCGGAAACATTCGCGTTTCCGATTGGCGCAACGATTTTACCGTCGCTCCGGTTTTACAAAATGGGGACGCCGTCATTTTTCGCTTGCGCGACGGACGCACGGCGAAAGTGCTTGTGGATGCGCCCGCGCCGGGGACTTTCGGCGGGGTATACCTGACCGGGCCGCCGCGCGGAGATTTTTACGACTACGTCTTCTTTCACAACGTGAAACCTGCCCCGCACGCCGTGTTCGGCTCGCATCAGTAAGGATTCGTCTCATGAAGTTCAGCACCAAGGCCATCCACGTCGGACAGGAAGCCGATCCGGCAACCGGCGCAACGATCGTGCCGGTCTACCAAACCTCCACGTACACGCAGGAAGCGGTCGGCGCGCATCGCGGTTTCGATTACAGCCGAACGATCAATCCCACGCGTTTGGCGCTCGAAAAACAGCTTGCCGCGCTCGAAGGCGCGGAATACGGAAGCGCGTTTGCAAGCGGTATGGCGGCAACCGCGGCGGTGCTGAATCTGCTCTCGGCGGGCGATCACGCGATCGTTACCGACGATCTGTACGGAGGAACGTACCGGCTCTTCTCGCGCGTGCTGGCCCGTTACGGATTGGAGTTCACGTACGTCGACATGGCCAACGTCGACGCCGTACGCGCTGCCGTCAAACCCAACACCAAATTATTCTGGCTCGAAACGCCCACCAATCCGCTGCTCAAACTGATCGACATCGCCGCTATTTCGTCGCTTCGAACGCAAGGTGCCGCGCCCGGCACAAACCCCGTCGTCGTAGTCGACAACACGTTTGCATCGCCGTATTTTCAACAGCCGCTGGCGCTGGGCGCCGACATCGTAGTGCATTCGACGACCAAGTATATCGGCGGTCACAGCGACGTGGTCGGCGGCGTTGCCGTGACGAACAACAAAGACTATTACGACGTCATCAAGTTCCACCAAAACGCGGTCGGCGGCGTGCCGGGACCGCACGATGCGTGGCTCACGATGCGGGGCGCAAAAACGCTCGCCCTGCGCATGCGCGAGCATGCTAAAAACGCCCAGGCCGTGGCCGAATTTTTGGAAGGCCACCCGGAAGTCGAACGTGTCTTTTATCCGGGCTTACCGTCGCATCCGCAGCACGAGCTCGCAAAGCGGCAGATGAGCGGCTTCGGCGGCATGGTGTCGTTCATGCTGAAAGGCCCTGAAGAGCGCGCGATTGCGTTCGCCAACCGCATGCGGTACTTTAGCCTGGCTGAAAGTTTGGGGGGCGTCGAGTCGCTGATTTGTCATCCGGCGCGAATGACGCACGGCTCCATTCCGAAGGAAGAGCGCGATAGACGCGGCGTTACCGACGGATTGCTTCGCTTATCGGTCGGTATCGAAGACGTCGAAGATTTGATCGACGATTTGCGGACTGCTCTGGATCAGTCGTCGCCGGCTGCGGCTAGTAGCGGTTCCGTGGATATGCTACGGCGCTGACGTTTGCGAGCGCTTTCTTCGCGCTCTTGTCGTCGATCGTTCCGAACCGGCCACTGATGGCCAGCGTAACGCCGCGCACGCGATCGACCCAAACGTATTCGTAGATCTTCGCTTCGCCGGCGTCCTGGCTGGCGGTGATGTCGAGAAAGTAGGCCGGCATACCGTTGGAGAGCGTCGTCAGCTCTTTCTTCACGAACACGGACTCGCTGCCTTGATTGCGCGCCTTCGACTCCGCATCCGCAGCAAAGTCGTTCAGATCTTCCGACGTGTTTTCCATCTGCAGCGTGATGATGGTCATATCGGACTGCTTCGGATGGCGCGCAAAAGCCGCTACGACCGTCGGTTGCGTAAA
The DNA here is from genome assembly GCA_035938175.1 of Vulcanimicrobiaceae bacterium. Lineage (GTDB taxonomy): Bacteria > Vulcanimicrobiota > Vulcanimicrobiia > Vulcanimicrobiales > Vulcanimicrobiaceae > DASRDE01. The sequence continues at coordinate 2,652 of DASZHD010000034.1, read as the reverse complement.
CTGGTCGGGCGATGACGATGGAACCGGGATGGGCGTGAAATCGGCCGGCGCGGTAAACGACATGCCCGGGTCGCTGTAGGTGTGCGGATCGGTCTGCCCGCTCGCACCGAGCGGCAACGCAAGAGCGCACAATCCAAGAACAAACAACGCGGTTCGGGTCATTCCATCTCCAACACGGCGGCGAGCGCGGGCATCGAAATCTCGTAGCGGTACCCGATGTTTCGATGGTCGTCGTCAAATTCTTCGTGCCGCACGTCCAGGCCCATCTCGCGCATGCGCTGCGCCATCACCCGCGCCCCGACGTCCAGCGCGTACTCGTCGCGCCGGCCGCAATCGACGTAGCGCAACCGCAGCCGCGCCAGCTCGTCGCGCTTGTGAAGCACCATTTGCGCGGGATCGAACTCGAGCCAGCGGGCGAAGACGTCCTCACGCACGGCGCCGGTGTAGCGATCGAAGGGCAGGTCCAAATCGAAGGCTTGGGCGCTCCGCGGCGTATAGGCTGCGGTATAGCCGAGCATCTCCATCGTTACGTATTCGTGCTGCGCGCGTTTGTGTTTGTTCTCGAAGCTTTCAACGAACGCTGCGATATCCCAATCGTGGCGCTCGAGCGTACGATGCGCGTCGACAAACCCGCGAGGCTGCGCGTATTGAAAATACGAATCTCCGCTGTGCGAGGCGAACGCCGCAAACGTACCGGGATACTGCATCGTCAAATACAGCGACCCGAAGCCGCCGGAGGATTTTCCGAGAACCGCGCGGCCACCCTCGCGTGCGACGGTGCGATACGAGCGATCGACGTGCCCGATAACGTCGCGAATAACGTACGTTGCATAGTCACCGTTGTGGATCGAATTCACGTACTGCGAGCCGCCTAAGCGCGTGAACCCGTCCACGAGCACCAGCAGCGCGGGAGGCATTCGCCGCTCGGTGACGAGTTTATCGATCCATTGAACGACGTTGGTTTCCCACGGACGAGCGCTTATCAACGCGGCCGCGTCGCCGGTGTATCCGTGCAAGCAATACAAGACGGGATAACGGCGCGACCCTTGAGGGTCGTAGCCCGGCGGCGTATAGACGATGAGGGGCCGCTCGGCCGGATCGCCGAGCGCGTTGTCCATCAAAGCCGCGCTGGTGACGAAATCGATAGTCACGTCGCCGTGCAACCGTAAAAGGCGCGCCAACGCGGAATTCGAAGCGATCATACCGACGCTTTTCGCCGCCAGGTGCGCGAGCTACTACACCGAATCGCTGCTCGCAATGATCTGCGGCAGGTTCCTGCGCGGCGCAGCGATCGTGCTTGCCGCATCCTTGACGTTCGCCCAACCCGTGCAAGCGGCGCTCGCGCCGCCGTTTTTTCTATACGGCGCATCGTTCTTTTACGAGCGCATTCCGCGCGCGCAGTGGGCCGGCGCGCTGGCGCGGTACCGCGAGGCGGGAATCAATACGATCGATCTGTATGTCATGTGGAACTGGCACGAGGTGCGCGACGGTGATTTCGATTTCACCGGCCGCACCAACCCGCGCCGCGACTTGGCAGGGCTGCTTCGAATTATTCACGAGGATGGTTTGCACGTCGTGCTGCGGCCCGGACCCGTCATCCGGAACGAATGGCGCAACGGCGGATATCCCGCGTGGCTTCTTACGCGCCCGGAATACCGTATGCCGCTGCGTGATGTTTTGGAAGGGCGCTATCCGGCGACGGCGACGTTTCAAAACGCGCATTCGGATGACGCTGCGGCGGAGTGGCTCCACAACGCCACGCACATGCGCTATGCGAAGCGCTGGCTGGACCACGTTTTTCAGGTGGCCGCTCCTTGGAAGCACGATATCGTCGCCGTCGCGCTCGACGACGATCAGGGCGCGTACTTGGACAACGACACGTGGCCGGGCCCGAACTTTCACCGGTACATCGCTTGGCTCGCGTCGATTGCGCGTGACGATCTTGGCGCTGCCGTACCCACGTTCATCAACACGTTCGAAATGAAAGTTACGGCCTCGGCGCCCGCGTGGGCTTGGGGCAATTGGTACCAGAGCGATGCCTATAGCATCGGCGAACACGACCGCTCGCAATTGGAATTTTCCGCCGGATTGCTGCAGACGCAATCGCCCGCAAAGCCGCTTCTGATGAGCGAATTTCAAGCGGGGTGGCTGCAAGACGCGGATCAAGCGATGCCGCGCGCCGCCGATCCATCGAACACGACCCTTGCACTGCATACGCTGCTGCAAATGGGCGTGCACGGCGTCGTCAATTTTCCGCTGCAAGACACGCTGAATCCGAGCGGCTGGGAAGCGCCTTGGTCCAACGCATTTTACTCGTGGGACGCAGCGTTCTCCGTCGAGTTGCAAAAACAGGCGCGCTTCGCACCGGCCGCAAGCTTCGGCATGCTGATGCAGCGCTATGGGACAGCGGTCATACAAACGCATCCGCAGGCCGATGCAGCGATCGCATATCTGGCCAGCGCATACCCCGCTTCCTCTCTCGACGCCGGTCAGATTGCCCAAGTTGCGCAGGCGACGATGGATGCGCAACGGGGATGCCGGATCATGCGAATCACGTGCGCGCTGGTGGATTTACGGTACGCTTCGGACGCGCAGATGCAGCACTACCGAACGCTGATCGTACCGCAGACCGGCGTGCAAGAGACGTTCGTC
>DASZHD010000033.1:0-6287 GCA_035938175.1 Vulcanimicrobiaceae bacterium | reverse complement strand
GCGCTCCGTGCGAAACGCTGGCCTACTGAATTGAGCGCTTCAACGCACATCCATGTGTAGGCGCTCCATTCAGATGGTTACGAGGAGAGAGGTGCCCTTCGATTCCTCAGGGTCCTTCGATGCCTCAGGATGACGAGGCCCTTCGATTCCTCAGGGTCCTTCGATACCTCAGGATGACGGGGCTACCGTTGTGACAATGCTTAAGGATGCACTATCAGCGTCGTCGCGAGGAGTACGAAGACTGAAATATACGGTGCGAAAGCGATCGGTGCTTTTCCGCGGTCGCGAACGATAGAAACGATCGTCGCCGTCAGGCACGCTGTGCCGAGGACGCCGAACGACCACGGCAGCCCCAGAATCGCTCCGGCGACCGCGGCCAGCTTGGCATCGCCCCAGCCCATGCCTTTGCCGCGCGAAATCAGCGCCGCGCAGCCGAACGCACCGAACGTGACACCCGAATACAGCGCAATGGCCCACGCATGGTGCAGCACGACATACACGGCGATTCCGGCGAGCGGCACCAGCGTAAAGACGTCGGGAACGATCCCTTTTTGCGCATCGCTGTACCAGCTGCCGATCAGCGGAACGCCCAAAATCGCGACGATGCTCAGTTGCATCGTGTTGGCGCCGCGCAGCGCGAGCAGGAAACCCAGCGCCGCCATGAACGCGATTGGAACGGCCGGATGCAAGCGCCTCGGCGGCGGTCCGTCCTGAAAACGTTCGACGCGCGCGATCAGCATCTGGGCGGCCGCAATTCCCGCCGCTGCCGCGCACGCGAAGATGAACGACGAGAGGAGAACCTGCACGATCATTAGTGCGGGTGCTCGATGAGCTTTGCGACCACCGCGCCGAAGATGATGATCAGCAGCGCGGGCAGCATGCACAGGCCGACGGGGAACACGAGTTTGTTCGGAAGTTGCGCGGCAAGTTCTTCCGCGCGCATGAACCGCCGCTCCCGCGTTTCGTTGGCCAGTTGCGTCAGCACGTCCGTAACGCTGGCGCCAAGGCGCTCCGACTGCACGATCGCTATCGTCGACGTCGTGATGTCGGGTTCGCGCACGCGCTGGGCCATCGCAATCAACGCGTCTGCACGCGAACGACCCAGGCGAATATCTTGAAGCGCGGCTTGCAATTCGTCCCCGAGCGGCCCGTGCAAGCCTTGCGCAGCGGTTGAAATAGCCGCATTCAATGCGACGCCTGCATCGACGGTGGTGGACAACACGTCCAAAAAGTCCGGAAGCTCGCGGCGCAATGCGATCTTGCGTTGGTCGATCGCGCGATTGAGCGCGCCGAACGGCCAGTGGGCGCCGAACAACGCCAGGATAATCGTCAAAATCAAAAATACCGGCGTCGTTTGATGCAGGTACAACATGAACGCGAAGCCTACGCCGGCGCCGACGACGGCACCGATAAGCGAGCGCGAGACCATCACGTGGGGCGTAACGGTGTACCAGCCGGCTTCCTGGAGGCGCCCGGACAGCGCGTTCGTACGCCGCTCGTCCATCAGGCGGCGGAAGAACGACCCTTGCTTCGTTGCGACACCGGCCGAAGCATCGATGGCCGCGACGCGGGACATCAGGTCGTCGCCTTTGCTGCGCGTTAAGAAGTAGATGATCGCGCCGGCGCCGGCAAGCAGCAGAAGAATCAGCAGAATCATCATGGCGCTAAATGTCCAGTTGGGAGATCTTGTTGAAGATCCACCATCCAAGCGCGAGCAAACCGATCACGATCACCACGCAGCCGCGGCCGATCATCGTATAAAACAGCCCTTCGCGAATATCGGGCTCGAACGTCGTTACGAACGCCGCAACGAACACCGGCAGTCCCGTGATGATCCATTTCGTCGTCCGCGCTTCGGCGGTAAGCGCGCGAATTTTTTGGGCCAGACGGCGCCGCTCTTTGATCGTTCCGGCCATGTTTTCGAGCACGCGCGAAAGGTTGCCGCCGGTCTGACCTTGCAGACGGATCGCGCGCGCCATCATAAACATCTCACCGGAGGGCATGCGATCGGCCAGCGCATCCAGCGCGTCGTAGAGGCTCACGCCGATCTGCGTCTGGCTCAGCACGCGTGTGAATTCTACGCGCGCCGGGTCGGGCATATCGGTTACGACGTTGACCAGCGCTTGGCGCAAGCCCAGACCGACGCGCATGGCGCCCGCGATCAACCGCAGCGCCATTTCGAGCTGGTTGTTGAATTCCGTCAAACGCTTGCCGATACGCACGTTGATCCAGGCGCGCACGCCGAAGAATGCCAGACACGACGTAATCACCAAAGTCGCCGCGCCGACTACGAAGTTGGGGCGCAGCAGAAACATCACGATGCCCCACGGAATGGTTGCGAAGGCGAGGACTGCCAGGGCAAGTTCTTCGGATTTTGCGGGGATCGCCGCCTTTTCCAAACCCGTACGGTACGGCTCGATGAGCCGCGCGATGACGCCGACCATCTTCTGCCAATAGGAGAAGAACGCGTACGCAACCGCGCCGCCGACGCCGAGGACGAGTAACGGGATCGCAAGCGTCATTGCCGCGCTTCCTTAGTAAGCGACGGCGAGCTGCATCTCGCTCATACGAGTGAGATCGAAGGTGACGCCGTATTCCGCGAAGCGCTGCATCGAAACCGGCTGCACGCCCGTGAAAACGAAATTGCCTTCGGATTCGCCTTCTTTGTTGACGCCGTGCTGCTGGAAGCGCACGAGCTCCATCATGGAAACGACATCGCCTTCCAAACCTACGACCTCGCTGATGCTCGTAATCTTACGCGAACCGTCGCGCATGCGCGCGACTTGAATGACCACGTCGACGGCGCTGACGATCTGCTCGCGAATGGCCCGAACCGGAATATCGTAGCCGGCCATCAGCACCATCGTCTCGATGCGCGACAGGCAGTCGCGCGGTGTGTTCGCGTGGACGGTGGTCAGCGAGCCGTCATGACCGGTGTTCATGGCCTGCAGCATGTCGAGCGCTTCGCCGCCGCGGCATTCGCCGACGACGATACGGTCGGGACGCATGCGCAACGCGTTTTTGACGAGATCGCGAATCCGGATTTCGCCGTGCCCTTCGACGTTTGCCGGCCGCGCTTCCATTCGCACGACGTGCTCTTGATCCAGATAGAGTTCGGCCGCGTCCTCGATCGTGATGATGCGTTCGGACGTCGGCAAGAAATGCGAGAGGACGTTCAGCATCGTCGTCTTACCGGAGCCGGTTCCGCCGCTGATGACGATGTTCAACCGCGCTTCGACGCACGCGCGCAAGAAGTCCGCCATCACCGGCATCATCGAGCCGCGATTGATCAAATCTTCGATATTCAGCCGGCGCTTACCGAACCGGCGAATCGTGATCGTCGACCCGTCGATCGTCAGCGGTTCGATCGTCGCGTTGACGCGTGAGCCGTCGGGCAGACGCGCGTCCACCATCGGCACGGCTTCATCGATGCGCCGTCCCAGCGGTGAAATGATGCGCTCGATAACCAAGCGCAATTGGCGCTCGTCGACGAAATGCTTGGTGGTCTTTTCGATGCGGCCCTCGCGTTCGATGTAAATCTTCCTGGGTCCGCATACCATGATTTCGCTGATGGCGGTATCGCGCATCAGGTCTTCGAGCGGTCCCAAACCGAGCGCTTCGTCGAAAATCTCTTGTCGCAACTGCGCGATCTCTTCCGCCGATCCGACGTCTTTGTGGGACGCGATCAGCTGCGAGACCGCCGTCTCCACTTCGGCGCGCAGTTCTTCCGCGCGCAATTGATCCGCGGCTGCGACGGCAGCGAAATCGATTCGCCGCGACAGCTCTTGGTGGATTTGGTTCTTCAGATCGTCGCGGGCCGTGCGCCGAGGAGCGGGTGCGCGCTGATCGGACGGGCCGTTCGGCGTTCCGTCGGGTTTGCGCGCGCCGAGGCGCCGTTCTCCCAGCGGCGTCGACGCGGACGGGCGCAATACCAGGACCTCGGAAGGCGGCAGCCCTTCGAGTGCCGTCATCAATGCTGAAACGGCCTTGTCGTACCGGCGATCGTCCTTGGGCGGAATCTCGCCGATCATCTGGACGCCGAGCGCGCGTTCTACGTTGGCGCGGGACACTTCCGGCTTCGGATGCGTCATCGACAGTACGAAGCGCATGCGGTGGCTCGGAACGCCGAATTTTTGGAGCTCCAGCTGCATCGCGCGGGCACCCGTGACGCCCAGCAGCGTGGGCTCGACGAGAATGACCATGCCGGTGGCGCGCACCGCGAAGGGGCGCACCGCCGCCGCAAACGGTTGCGGCGCGTCGACAATCAGGGCTTGCGAATACTGAGCCGACGTCGAGAAAAACTCGTCGATCCGGTCCGATTTGATCGTGAAGCCTTCGTGAATGCTCGACGCCATTTCCAGAAGGCTGAGATTTGGGCCGACGGCGGCCAATCCGAAGCCGTCGACGGCGCGGTGTTCGTCGAGTGCGGCGAAGCAATTGAACAACGCGGCGCCGCTGCGGCGGCCGGACAGATCGCCGTCGACCATTAGCGTGGCAGCGTGTTGCGCGTAGCGCTTCGCAAGATCGATCGACAGCGTCGTTGCGCCGACGCCGCCCTTGGCGCCGATGACGAGCAGGATCAGCATCGCGTTATTTCGTCGGCCCTTGAACTCGATCGCCCAAGATGTACTCGACGTTGTCGCCGGGTGCGTGTGCGGGCGCGGGAGCGGGCTGCGCAGCAACCACCGGAGCGACCGGTGCGATTGCTGCCGGCGCGGGCGCGGCCGGAGCGGGACCGATCGGCGGCGGACCGTTTTGCGGCATGACGAACGCGTCAGTCGGTTCCGAGCGCGTCGGCTCGTCCGGCGGGCGAAGCGCCAAACGCAGCGTGGCGTTGAGATCCGCTACCGCTAGTGTTTTGGCTTGTACGGGCGAGACGCTGAGCGTAACGGAGCGCAGTGCTTGCGGCCCGGGGGATGCGCCGGCGCTCGGCTCGATAATTCCGCCGATTGCCAGCACGATGACGTTACGAAGAATCGCGAAAGCCTTCGGCGTTTCGCTGCCCATGCGCGGAGGAATAGCGTACACGTCGACATGATCGCCCGGCTGAATCAATCCGGACACGTCTTTGACTTCGTCGACGGGAATGCTCATGGCGCGCATGCCGTTGCGCAGGTGAATAAGGGACGGCATCATCGCCGGCCGTCCGGAATTGGAAGACGTCAGGGCCGCGCCGGCCGGAATATCGGCGAACGCAACGTTGCCGGTGGTCGCGTCGACGCTCGAGTACGAACCCGGGTCGATGCTGTCGGCAGCCCGCATGACGGTGCGCACCATAGAACTGTTGATCTGCTGGCGCGCACCGATCGGTACCACCGCAACCACGACCGGACGCGGCGGTGCTTGCACCGTCTGCGTCTTGGGTTGCGCGAGATAGTCGAACGCCAGCAATCCGGCCCCCGCGGCAAGAACTGCCGCGATGACGATGAGCAGCGGGCGTTTGTTGCGGTCCAAGGCGGTTTAGATCGAGCCGTTGACGGACGAGAAGGCGCTGGAAACGTTCTTTCCGAGCGTCGAGATGAGCACGATGCAGACCGCAGCGATCAACGCGACCATGATGCCGTATTCGACCATGGTGGCGCCGCTTTCGTCGGCAATCAGGCGTTTGAGGGCGTTCATTGGTTCTCCTTAACCTCGATTTAGAAAGGTGTGCTCGGTATGGAATCCATGGCCGGGATGGTTTCCGACCCCGGCCCTTGGATCGTTGTGCGCGCGACGGCGGAAGCACCGTCGGGCGTTGACGCGGTTATTGTGAGGATGGAACCGCGCACAAAGTTTGGAGCTATCGCAACCGTCAGCGAGTAAGTTCCTGAAGGGCCCGCCTGAGCGCTCAAATGATTGAGCCGTATGACGGGTAAGTCGGCCGATACCGTTCCGTAAAGAACGAGATCGATCGTGTCTCCCGCAGGCGCGGTTCCGGAAATATCCAGACTTTCCGCACCCGTGTGAGGACGAACTTGAAGCGTGAGTGTCGCTCCGGCAGCAGAAGATGGCACTTGCATAAATGCGAGCAGGGCAAATGCCAATAGCGCTGTCGGTAAACGGTTGAGCACCAAAACCTCCATCCGAATCAGTGCGATCATCATACACGGTGTTGCCAAGGCGTGTATGCCGTGCGCAGATATCTTTACTACTCGTTTATAGGCTGTTTACGCGTAAACGGTTCGTGCGCGTGGCATAATCGCGTTGTGTTACGAGCACGAGCGATTTTGCATTCTCTAGCAGTCTTATTGCCGCTGGCGCTTGCGCTTCCGGCTGCCACGCCCGCGCTGGCAAGGCAATCCTTG
>DASZHD010000032.1:0-77576 GCA_035938175.1 Vulcanimicrobiaceae bacterium | reverse complement strand
CTCTTACGGGCGCCGTGTAGGCGCGAGCGCATCACTTCAAGCGGTGGCATACGACACGAACGAGATCAACACCATTTTCGAAGGAGACGTACCCGCGTCGAATTTCCAAAGCATCTTGAATGCTGCGGGTCCGTCATACCTTCCGGCCGTCTATGCTCATATCCAATCGATCTGTCCGAACTTTGCACCGCCGAATGCGCCCCCGACGATTGCAAATCTCGTTGTCGCAACGAATTTGAATCTTGCCAAACAGCGCGCGCGGGGACTGGAGCTGAGTGGACGCGTCAAAGTAGGGCCCGTCAATCTGCAAGGATACTACGACGTGCAGTCCTCGGCCGTGTTCGACGCGCCGGTCTTTCTTCTGCAGTCGAATCCAACACTGATCGACGGCAGTCAGCTGGTCGGCATTCCGCTGCAGAAATTCGGCGCTTCGCTCGACTGGGCGATCGGCCGTCGTACCGAGTACTACATGGATTACACACACTTTGCCGGCAACAACCCGCTCAATCGGGGGCCATACGGTATCGCGAACGCCGCACTGACGCAGTCCCTTACAAATAGCGGACTGTCCGCTACGCTCGGAGTCACCAATCTCTTTAACGACGCCACCGATACGTACGGCCGCATCGGGTGGGGCGTGTTCGTTCCGGAAAACACCTACGGAACCGATACCAGTGGCTTGCAACAGGGTTCCGAGCGGTTCGGTCTGGCACCCCGTTCATTTCTGCTTACGCTCTCGCAAAAGGTCTAGGCACCTATGGAAGTCTGCGGTTTAGCCCGCGGCGGATCCGGAAGACCGCCTCCGCTTTCCTAAATGCACCAGACCGGAAGGAGGATTGCATCGTGCAGTTTCTTCGGTCATCAGTCGTCACTACGATCGCGCTCGCGCTTATGTTCGCCGCTTGCGGGATCGCTCGCGCGCAGACACAACCGGCCCCGCAACCCGCTCAAGCAGCGCGCACTGCGATCATTAGCGGCCTCGTCGTGGATCAAAACGGCGGCCTTCCCGTCGCGGGCGCGCAGCTCGCATTGCAGCAGGGTGCGAAAACGGTGGCAAGAACCGCAACTAGCGCCTCCGGCGCTTTCACGTTCCGGGCCGTGCCCCTGGGCATTTATACGCTTCTGGTCCAGGCGCCCGGCTACCAAAGCGGCGTGTCGCAGGACATCGCTTTGGCCGGCGATGCAACAGTGAATCTCACGCTTGTCCGATCGACCGCGACGGCGGGTCTGCGAACGATCGCAAACGTCCGCATCGGGGGCGCCGGAACGCTTCAGACGACGACGACAATCCAACACAACGTCGACACGAACGTCGTTCAGCAAACGAACCAAACTCGGCTGGCCGAAACGCTGGCGAAAGTGCCCGGCGTAAACGCCGCCGACGCGGATTCATCGCGCGGCGACGACATCGGCATCGACATTCGCGGGCTCAAGCCCAGCGAGACGCAGATTCTGCTGGACGGTCATCCGATCGGACCAACCGGCGTCTATCCGGGCTGGGACATCGGCGGCGGCACGGGCGGCTTCGATCTTGCAGACTCCCCGGTATTCGCGCTGAAAGCCGCGCAAATCACCTACGGCTCTGGAGCGTCCGGACTGTACGGCGTCGATGCCGTGGGCGGCGCGATCGATTTTCAAACGCTCGATCCGACGAAAACTCCGCAGGGGTTGCTGCGATGGGGTTACGGCGATCAAGGTACGCAACTCTTCTCCGCCGGCTCGACCGGTACGTTCGGAAAACTCGGTTACGCGGTAGTTCACGGAGTCAACGGCACGTACGGTCAGTTCGAACCGCAGCTGATTGCGCAAACCGGCGCGCGGGGGAATGACTGGACGTCTTCGACCCTCGCCGCGGACACCTATCTCGTCAGCGGAAACGTCCTTCTCCGAAACGACATGGCAAAGCTGGTGTGGTCGTTTTCACCGAACACTTCACTAACGCTGACCGGGTACTCGGCCACCTCGTGGGACGACAAGACGGGCAACGGCGACAACGATTTCATCACCTCGGACTATGCGGCGTACCAAGCTGCGAGCAGCCCGAACTGCACGATCGGAAGCTCCTCGTCTCCGAACGGCATCACCGTGACTACCGATAGCGGGAACGTTTGCGTCACGCCGCAGGAATACGGCCGCGTCGCCAGCGGGCCTTCCGGCGGCGGTCAAGGACCGTTTCAAGCGCTGCGCAATCAGGACTATCACGTGCGTTTTTCGACCATGCTTGGGAAACACCAAGTGGTCTTGGATTCGTTCATCGACAACTACGGTCAAGACCGCGAACGCCCCGCGTCCAACATCAACGGCGATCTTTCGGTCCTGACGCGCATTTTCCGCACGTACGGAACGCTGATCAGCGATGACATCGCCAACGAGAAGAACGACGTCGGATTCGGTTTCTACACGCAGCGCCAGTACACAAACGGCGATCAAATAAGCGGGGCCACGGGGCTGATTCCAACCGCTGCGCTTTACTCGAAACTCGACAGCTTCTTCGTACGCGACGCGTTTACGCCGTCCGACCGTATTTCGTACTTCATGAATGCGTGGTTCAAACATTCGCTGATCGGGGGCAATTCGTTCGACCCGCGGCTTTCCGTGATTTTTCGTCCGACCCCGCGCGACGTTCTGCGCCTGACGGGCGGGGCCTCGTCGGCAGATCCGGCGCCAATCGCCTTCGAACTGACGGGCGCAGGCGGAATAAACCCGGGCAACTGCCAGCTGTTCTCGCTCGGATCGTTGCCTACACCCGGTGAGCTTCCTGAAAAGGCAAAAGACGTCGAAGCATCGGTCGGCCACCGCTTCGGTGTCGACGACACGCTCGAGTTCACCGCATACGACACGAACGAAACGAATACTATCTTCGAGGCCGATCTGCCGGCCGCGCCGTACGTCGGCACGATAAACCAACTCTATGGACCATCATATCTCAGCGGCGTATATAGCCACATTTCATCCATCTGCCCGAACTTCGCGGCGCCGAACGCTCCGCCGACGATTTCGAACCTTACAGTTGCGACCAACGTCAATCTGGCGACCTCGCGCGCTCGAGGACTGGAGCTCAACGGCCGCGTGCACGTTACGCCGCACCTGAGCGTAGAGGCCTACTACAACGTGCAATCCGCGGCTGTCTTCGACATGCCGGTTACGATTCTGATGAATAATCCGACGCTCATCAACGGATCGCAGTTACCGAACATTCCCTTGCATACGTACGGCCTAATCTTTGACTTGACGAATACGCATGGCGAAGAAGTTTACTTGAACTACACCCATTACGACGATTTCAACTCGTACAACCGGCCGGCATTCGGCGAGGCGGACGCATTTTTCAACGCTCGTTTAAGCGATGTCACCTCGCTAAACTTGGGCATCTCGAACATCTTCAACGCCGCTACCGACGACTACGGTCGAATCGGATGGGGTATTTTCCATGCGGAAAACCAATATGGACCCGACACAAATGCACTGCAGCAAGGCAGCGAGCGGTTTGGGCTTTCCCCCATGTCGTTCACGTTCTCGGTGACTCAAAAGATATGAAGGAGCATCACCGATGAGGACTCTTACACGCGCCCTTGGGGCGGCCTTCGCCTGCGCGATCCTTTGCGCATTCGCGCTTCCGCAACCGCGGCCTGGTTCGAGCGCCCAAGCTTCAAGCGTGCAGTTGTTGCGTTCTCGCATCAAACACGTCTTCGTCATCTATCAGGAGAACGAATCGTTCGATCACTACTTTGGGACGTACCCGGGCGCCGACAATCTGGCCGGCGTCTCGGCGGCCCTCCACGGCTTTCGACAATACGATCCGATAGCGAACTTGTGGATTACGCCCTTTCGCATCACCGATCCGGACGTCGAAAGCCCGGATCATTCGCGGAAGGGTCTGCTGGCTAAGATGAACGGCGGCCGCATGGACCGGTATATCGCGGCGCAAGAACTGGCCTCGGCGAAAGACGGCTACGGCATGGACGACCAGCGGCGCTTGGGTCAGCTCACGATGTCGTACTATGATTGCGACACGATTCCGTTTCTTTGGCGCTACGCTGCCGCGTTCACGCTGTGGGACCACTTCCATCAGGCGATGACCGGACCGTCAACGCCCGGCAACATCGAAGTCATCGCCGCACAAACCGGACAAACGCAGGCGGCGCGCGATCCGTCGCAGGCGGTTGCCGCCGGCGGATCCGGGCCCGGCGTTCCCGTTGAAAACAGCATGGATCCGCCTTTTGGTCCGTACCCCGGAAAATCCGAATCAAAAACGCAAATCGTCCAACGCTACGCGACCGTCATGCTGACGTTGTCGGGGCGCAACGACTTGCTGGCCGCAAACGACACGCAGGGAGTGCGCGACGATTTACGATCGGTGAGCCGCAGTGGGCGCGCACCGGTTCCTTGGAGCTGGTATCAGGAGGGCTATAACGGCGCGGGCCGGCCCGCCCTACCCGGATATTCGGCGCATCATAACGCGCTGCAATATTTCGCGTACCTTCGGCACAACGACGTGTTTTGGAAGCATGTGCATTCGCTCGATCCGCTCTTGCGGGAACTGCGAACGGGCGCACTGCCGGCGCAAGGCGCGTTTTATATCAAAGGCAGTGATTTCAATCGTTTCGGATGGCGTCCGGCGAACCACTCGCCGTTCGTTCAGCGCGAGTTTCTGGGCGACGACGATCATCCCGGCGCCGGCGATTCGGATCGCCAAGTCGCAGAATCATTCGTTGCGACCTTCGTCAACGCAATCGCGCGAAGCCGCTACTGGCACGATTCGGCAATAATCATCACGTGGGACGACTCGGGCGGATTTTACGATCACGCGCCCGCTCCGGGTTTCGAGGCGTGCTCGGACGGCCGCCCGTGCGGCGACGGCCCACGCGTTCCCTTTATTCTCATTTCTCCGTTCGCCAAGTCCGGCGTCGTGGTTCCCGACGTAGCCGATACGACGTCCGTCGTACGCTTCATCGAAACGGTGTTCGCTCTGCCTGCATTGGCTTCGCTGCCGGACGAACGTCCGTACATGCCGGAAGGCCCCCGCGATCTCAATCCGCGGCTCTCGAATTTGGCCGCCGCGTTCGATCGGCAGCGGCTGATCGGCACGCTGCCGCCGATTCCGGCCGCCTCGGCCATCGTTCCCGATGCAATAGTAAACGCGTTTCCCGCGCGGATGAATTGCGCGTCGTTGAAAATCCACCCCGCGCGTCCCCCCGGCACCGACCGCGTCCCCGCGGGGTTCCAGCCTCTGCCCAAACAGTTCATTCCTTGAAAAGAGGGCGTGCATCATGAGTGCTTTAACCGCGTCCGCCGATTCCATCACAACGGTAAATCCCGCGACGGGCGAGCCATTGCAAAGCTATATGCTCGCAACCGCGAGCGGCATCGACGACGCGCTGCGTACGGCGCACGAAACGTTTCTGCGTTGGCGTGCGACGTCTCTGGACGAACGCGCCGGGCTGCTTGGGAAACTTGCGTCGCACTTTCGCCAGAACGCCCGCGACTACGCTCGAACGATTACGTTGGAAATGGGCAAGACCATCGTCGAGGCGGAGGCCGAGGTAGAAAAGTGCGCCTGGGCGTGCGAGTATTACGCCGAACACGCGCACGCGCATTTGGCCGACGATCGTGTAGAAACGGGCGCGCTGCTAAGCTATGCGGCATACCGGCCCCTCGGAATCGTGCTCGCGATCATGCCGTGGAATTTTCCGTTCTTTCAGGTCGTGCGCTTCGCGGTGCCCGCTTTGGCGGCGGGAAACGTTGCGATCCTCAAGCACGCGGCCAACGTTTCGGGATGCGGCTTGGAACTGCAGCGCGCATTCTTGGAGAGCGGATTCCCGCGCGGCGCTTTCAGCGCGATCGTGATCAGGCCCGCGCAAGTCGAAAGCCTGATCGCAGATCCGCGGGTTTGTGCGGTGACGTTGACCGGCAGCGAGGCGGCCGGATCGTCGGTCGCAGCCATGGCGGGAAAGTACTTGAAGAAAAGTGTGCTCGAATTGGGCGGCTCGGATTCATTCATCGTCCTGGCGGACGCGGACATCCAGACAGCGGCGAAAACTGCGGTTCGCGCCCGCTTTCAAAATTGCGGGCAGAGCTGCATCGCGGCGAAGCGGTTCATCGTAGAGTCGGACGTCTACGACGATTTCTGCGATGCCTTCGTTACCGGTGCGCGCGCGATCGCCGTCGGCGATCCGCAAGATCGCTCCACGACGATGGGCCCGATGGCGCGAGCCGATCTGGTTGACGATCTGCGCCGTCAAGTGCAGTCCTCGCTTTCCATGGAAGCGCGGCTGATGCTTGGTGGGCATCGCCTGGAGCGGCCGGGAGCATTTTTCGAGCCGACGATCTTGGCTGACGTGCGTCCCGGCATGACGGTGTTTGACGAGGAAACGTTCGGTCCGGCGGCGGCGGTCGTCCGCGTTGCCTCGGCCGACGAGGCGATCGACGTTGCAAATGCATCGCCATACGGCTTGGGAAACAGCGTGTGGAGCCGCGACGTCGAACGCGCCGAAAGCCTCGCCGAGCGCCTGCAATCGGGCTTGGTGTTCGTTAACAGCATGACCGCCTCGGATCCCCGGCTTCCGTTCGGCGGCGTAAAGAGAAGCGGTTACGGCCGCGAGCTGGCGCACTTCGGAATTCGGGAATTCACGAACGTGCAAACCGTATCGGTCGCGCGCTCGTCACCATGAGGGCGCGGGGACACCGGCTTACAAGCGCGAGCTGCCCTCCCGTAGGCCTCGCCTAATGCGCTCGCGCAATTCCGGCGTATCTTCCTGCACGTGCGCGATGTGCGCGTGCTCGACCGCCGCTTCGATAACTTCTTCGAGGGTTTCCGCGCCGAGCGCCACCGTGCACTCGGCGTCGTCGATGTACTCCCGGCACAATACAAACGTCAACGCCATGCAACCCTTCCATTGGTAGACGAGTGCTCATTATAGGCGCGCGCGTTCAGGAGTTCAAGAGCTCTTGTGCCTGCCTCGTGTCTTGATACTCCACAGTTAATATACTTTTAATGTGTACGCGTGCCGCGGCGGCCTCTTGCGTGTCGATTTTTCCTAATGTCGAATAGACGTCGTACAACATCTGCGGCAAATCGCGATCGCGCGGATACACTTTGTGCATGTCGTCCACTGCAACGGCAATCTGAATCGCGGGCCCGCTTTCTTGCCGGTTGTAGCCGTAGCCGATGAGGTAGTTGACGCGTTTGAGCTCGTTGCGCATTCCCAGAATCGACATGCCCATCGGCCCGAAATACTCGTCCGCAGGCGCGAGCGTCGTCAAGATCCGCGCTTGGGTCAATGCCTGCACGCTGGCAATCGTCTTTAATTGCGGAATGCCGTCGACTCGCGCCTGAATCGCCTTTGCATTGGTCACGTCGCCGTCGGTATATCCCTCCGCGCCGTGCGACGCGTTGAGTACCGCGTTCAAGAACCCTGGCCCCCAGGTCGAAGGCAGGTTTCCAATCGGAAAGTTCTTTTCGTTCGCGCGCATAAGCGCCAGACTGCGCCATGACGCGTCGTGGGTGATAAGCCAGCCTCGCCAGTTCGCTTCAACCCGCTGCAGCTCCGCGTTCGCGTCGCGCGGAAACGATTGGAGGTTGGCGGCCGCATCCTCGTCGGCGAACTGCGCCAATTTTACCGGATCTTCAAGCGCGTCCACCCGTTCCAGCAACGATTTGGCTTTGGCAACTTCCGCCGGATCGGGATTGTTGCGTTCCACGTAGACCGCTGCCTCGCGAACGTACCACGGCACCGCTTCGTGATTGATCAACGGATCGTAGTGCGTGCCGGCCGCAATGTCGACCGTGTTTTGCCGGATCATGACGTACGCCGGATTGTCCGGCATCTGCAGCGCGTACGCGCGGCCGGCATTGAACAGCGTCGAGAGATAGTACTCCTGGTTGTAAAAACTCCAGCCCTCCGCGTTGCCTTTGTCGTACGCGGCCTTCATCTCGGCGTAGAGTTTCTGCGGGTCGGCCATGAACGCCGCGCGGGCCGGAAGGCACAGGGCCGCGATACCGGCGCAGAACAGAATCGCTATTCTAGAACTTGCTCGAGTCATCTAATACGAAACGAAGGTTATTGGTCAAAAGTGCGTTCTTCAGTTCGCGGGCGATGCGTCGGCCCGTGGACATCGGTTCGGCGTAGTTCAGGTACGAGTACGCCGACCCGTCGATGAACAGGTTCGTACCCGCCACGATGCGTGCTGAAATCTCCATGACGTAGAATTGCATGTCGGGCGTGATGATGGTCTCGATGCAGAAGGCGCCGAACAGGCCCTTCGGGCCGCAGATTTCCTTGCTCACCCGCACGACGTCTTCGCCCATGCGGTACGCTTCGGCGAGCATCGATTCGCGCAGCGAAACCGGCGAATTTCCGACCACGACGTAGGACGGGTCGACATCCATGCCCTCTTGCGCGGCCGCGGGAATGCGGCCGAGCGAATCGACGTTCGTCTCGTAGCGCCGGTCCATGCTCATGATCTCGAGCCGGTTTTCGAGCGGTGAATAAAAATAGTGAATATACAACGGAACGCCGATGATGTATTCCTGAATGATGTACGCCTCTTTCAGGTGTGCGGCCCGCCCTTCGAAATCGTGCGCGTCGCGAATAAAGAGGTACCCCTTGCCTCCCTGCGCTCCGTACAACTTGACGATGACCGGGCGATCGATCTCGCCGCCGGTTTTGAATTGCCGCGGCAGTTTCAGGCCGGCCCGGGACAGCCAATCGCGCTGCAGCTCGCGGCTCGCTTCCCAATCCAGCACCGCTTTGTTTCCGAAATACGGAATCGTCATGCGCTTGTGTTCTTCCAGCGACAAATACGCGACGAACGATCCGTGCGGCACGATGATCAGCTTGCGCGACTCGAGCTGGTCGATGATGCTCGGAAAATCTTGATACCGGTCGATGCCGATCACTTCGTCGACAAAGCGGAACGACTGATAGAGCCGCTCGGTATCGCGGTTCGCAATGGCGAGCGTGCGGAAGCCCTCGTCGTGCGCGCCTTTCAAGATTTGGAGCGCCGAGTGCGACCCTAACGTGGCGATTGTATATGGACGATTCAATATAGCGCTTTCTCGATAGCGGGGTTGCACAATAATTTCTCGACGGCATCGCGTACCGCTGCTTCGGCCGCCGGCACGTGCCCGTGCGCAAAGAGCCGCCATGCGACGTAGCGCCGTCCGCCGTTCACCTGCTGAACGCGCACCTGGTGTTCGTGCGCGTCGATCTCCGAAATCCACACCTCGCCGTCGCGCGGGTGCTCTTCCGTGAGTACGTCGAGTTCGTGTTTGTTCGGATTGAACAGCGACTCGTTCCGCTCCACGCGCTGCCCGAAATCGTCTGCGTTGCCGCTATCGTTCAATATCCAGACCTCTGCGCGTTCCAGGCGCCCCACCTCGACGCCCAAGCGCCGCAGCGCCGTCAGCGCGGTGTACGCTTCGTTGTCGGGGATCTTCAACCGTATCGCCGCAACGCGTGCCTTCACGCCAACGCCTTTGCAAACGATTGAAACAACAGCGCGCCGCCCGATGGCGCGAGCATATTGTCGCCGGTTTTGCGATCGGGATGGTTGTAATTCCATCCGTCACGTTCGGGATGCGGCATGATTGCCAGCACGTTTCCCTCACGATTCGTCAGCCCTGCGCAGCCAAGCGCAGATGCGTTGGGCGTCGCGCCGTCGTCGATCGAGCCGTCCGCACGGGCGTACACGAACGTCAAATGTCCGCCGTCCACGATCTCGCGCAAGTGCTCCGCCGTTGCGGCCAGCCGCCCTTCGCCGTGTGCCGCCCACGCCGGAATCAGCGCATCGCGCTCGAGTGCCGCAGTGATTGCACACCGCGCGGGATCGGATGCGAACTTCATGTAGACGTGCCGGCATACGAAATGCGGCACCGGGCCGTTGCGAGTGAACGCCGCGGTCGGGCGGCGCAGCGGTCCGGTTCCCGGAACCAAGCCTGCTTCCAGCAGAATCTGCGCGCCGTTGCAAATTCCGAAGACGAGTTTTCCGCGCTGCGCGCCCTCGATGACGTAGTCCATCATCGGATCGTGGGCCGGAACCGCGCCCGCGCGAATACGATCTTCGTACGCAAAACCGCCGGGCAGAACGTACGCGTCGTAGCGGGGCAGCGTTGCGGCATGGCTCCAATGCACGACGTGCGCGTCCAGACCGACGTCGCAGCACAGACGCCACGTTTCAACTTCGCTGTTCGTGCCCGGAAACACGAGTATCGCCACTTTTGCGGTGCTCACGGATACAACTCCGCGAGCGGTGAGCTCCACGCCGCGCGCAGCATGCGCAAATTGAATTGCACGCCGCCGAGCGCGAACGTCGCATTCGCAATCGTCTCACCGATCCGGAAGACGCGAACTTCCTCGGAGGCAATCGCCTCGAACGCCCGCCGATCCCCGGTTTCCACGACGAATCCCCAGCATTCGCCGAAGTACGATTCCAGATCGCCGACGGTACCGTCCGTCCACGATTCTGGTTGCGACAACCGGACGCCGACCGGCGACGCGTGCAGCGATGAAAAAGCCATTTCCGCAAGCGCGACTGCGACGCCGCCGTTTCCGATAGAGCGCGACGACAGAATCAAGCCCGCGTCGCGCGCGGCGTGAAGAAAGGCGATCTCGGCGTTTGCACGGTCGTAGTCGATCGGCGCGAGCGGTCCGCCCGTTTGCTCGAGAAGCTCGGCGAAGACGGCGCCGCCGGAGGCGTTTTGCGGCGTGCCCACTGCGTAGAGCGCGGATCCGGCGCGTTTGAGGGCCGGCGTAATCGTGCGCGCGACGTCATCCAACGCGCCGACGCACGCAACGATCGGCGATGCGGGAATCGCATTGCCGCCTCGCGATTCGTTATACAAGCTCACGTTACCCGAAACGTACGGCGTACCGAGTCGACTCGCAGCCATCGCCAAACCGTCAATCGCGTAGACCAGTTCCGAATAGTGATCGACGTTCTGCGGATTGCCGAAATTCAAACAATCCGTCAATCCGAGCGCGCGCGCTCCGACGGAGGTGACTTTACGCACCGATTCGAGCACTGCGTACTCTGCCGCCAAGAAGGGATCGGCCTTGCTGTAACGGGGATTTCCAGCCACCGCAAGCGCAACGCCGAACGGCGAACCGGCAAGGGGCGCAATCACACCCGCACTCGCATTCCCGCGTGGAACGACCGTCGTGCCCCGGACGACGCCGTCGTAACGCACGTAGAGCGGCTCGCGCGAACAGACGTCGCGATGTCCCAAAATACGCGGGAATAGTTCCGCAAGATCGTACGAACCGCCGACGTAACGCCGGGCCGGATCGGTCACTTTGCGCTCGCTCATCGGGCGCACGGGCAGATCGTCGCGAATCGACCCGGTCAGAAACTCGATCGGCACGTCCATCACGATTTCGTCGCCGTGCCGCAGCACGTATTGCTTGTCGCCCTGCACGCATCCGATTACCGTTGCACACGCGCTGCGCGCGATCTCCGGAAGTGAAAACTCTTGATTGTAGATCTGCAAAATGTCGGCGGTCACGTCGCCGGGCAGAATCCAGCACAGCCGTTCCTGCGTTTCACCGACCGCGATCACTTCGGGCGGCATATTTTTGATCGCGGTGTTGACGTCGTCCAAATCGACGATCGCGCCGAAGCCGCCGCTCGCGCACAGTTCCGCGGTGCAGCCCATGATGCCGCCCGCGCCCAAATCTTTGAATCCGGCGGTGATATTCCGTTCGCGCAAATACGAAAACACGCGATACGTCGCCCGCATGATGACGTTTTTCAAAAACGGATCGGGCACCTGAACCGCGCCTTTGTTCGCGTCTTCGTCTTCTTCATCCAGCGTCACGGACGAAAAGGCGGCTCCCCCGAAGCCGCTGGTATCCGTTGCCTTGCCGACGAGCACGATGTCCCAGCCCGCCGATCCGGGCGGCGCAGCCGAGTGAATGATGTCGCGCTCTTTGATCAACCCCAGCGCGACGACGTTCACCAGGCAATTGTCGTCGAAGCGTTCGTCGAAATACACATCGCCCGCAATGTTCGGAACGCCGATCGCGTTTCCGTACGCCGAGATTCCGTCGACGACGCCGCGCGCGACGTAGCGCTGATGCGAATCGGGATCCTCGGCGCGGCCGAAACGCAGCGGATCGGCGATCGCAATGACCTCCGCGCCCATGCACAGCACGTCGCGAACGATGCCGCCCACGCCTGTGGCAGCCCCTTCGAACGGAACGACTTGCGAGGGATGATTGTGCGATTCGTGCGCGATGACCACGCCCCACTTCTCGCCTTGCCACTCGCCCAAATGCAAAATACCCGCGTCTTCGGCCGGACCTTGCATCACCGTCGGCCCTTCGGTGGGAAGTTTGCGCAGCAAATGGCGGCTGCTCTTGTACGAGCAATGCTCGCTCCACTGCGCGTCGAACGCATGCACTTCCACCATCGACGGATCGCGGCCCAGGCGCTCGGCAATGCGCCGCAGCTCGTCCACGCGCAACGCCAAACCCGCAGCCGCTGCGGCGCGACGCAGCTCGTCGTCCGTAAGCCCCTGAACGCGAAAACTACGCAAGGGTTGGCGTTTGCGGCGGCGGCTGCGCGTTCAGTTGCGCATCCGCTTGGAGCACGGCGGAACGCGCATTCGTTTGAATCAGCAGCGTCCGCCCGAACAGCACCGTATCTTCCAAAGCCAAGATCTTCGCACATTTCAGCGCGGTCGCTGCGGCTTCGCCCGCGCCGTCGAGGACCGGATTGCTGGTGCCGTTTTCCAACATCGTGCGCAGGGCACCGTCGGCACCGGAAAACGCCACATACATGAGACGCGCGAACGTCGCATCGTGCTGCTGAAGCAGTTGCAGCACGTAGCCGGGTGTTTTCGTTGCGCTCGCGACGTGGCGAATCAGCGGAAGGCCGAGTTGCGCAAGCGATTGCGCGGCGGCATTGAGTTGCGGCGCTTGTTCCAGCGATTCCGCGAACAGCGCAATCATGCCAGGCCGCATCACCGGAAACGCGCCCACCATGTCGGCCACTTGTTCGTACGCGTTTTTTACTTGCGCGAGCGCGGCGTCGTCGACCGTTTCCAAATTGCGGTACATCTGCTTGTCCAGCATGCGGTCTTCGCGCCCTTGCGGCCAGATGCGCCACGAATCGTTGTCGATGACGTCGGCGATGACCAGTTGCCCTTTGTTCTCGCCGCCGGCCAGGCGCCCGAATTCGATCTTCAAATCCACGAGCAGCACGTCGCGCTTACGCCATGCGTGCGCCAAAATCTCGAACGTGAGCCGCGCAATCTCGGTCATCGCGGAAACTTCGGCCGGATTGGCAATCGTGCGCGAGAGAATTTCGTCGGGAGTGATCAGCGGATCGTGGTTCGCGTCGTCTTTCAGAAAGAACTCGACCATCCGCGGAACGAGCAGCGAACCGCGCTGCAGCCCCGGATTGCGGCGCACGAGCGAGCCCGCGGCCACGCCGCGCACGACGACTTCAAGCGGAATCATGTTGCAGCGGCGCACGAGCATTTCGTTGTCGTCGTCGTCCTCGCCGCCGTTCAAATAGTGCGTGGGAAGACCGCACAAATTCAGCAGACGGAAAACGCGCGCCGTGGTTTGCGCCGCAAGCCGCCCTTTTCCGGCGATCTCATTGCGCCGCGCGCCGTCGCCCGCCGAGATTGAATCGGTTTGCTTGACGACGAGCATGTCGGGCTGACCGGCTGCTTCGAACAGCACCTTTGTCTTGCCGCGCGCTATTTCAATGCCTTTGTTCACAATCTCCCTTTACCATTGTCATCGTGAGGAATCGAACGACCCCGAGGCATCGAGGGGCATTTGTCATGCTGAGGTATCGAAGCACCCCGAGGCATCGAGGGGCGTTTGCGATCGGCTACCCTTCGATTCCTCAGGGTGGTTCGATACCTCACCATGACAAGGTCCTTTGATACCTCAGCATGACAATGCTCATACCCCCACGTCCCTCTGCAAAGGAAACGCCTCCAGCCCGTCAATCCGCGCCGCCAATTGCCGCGCGCGCTCCGACGCGGTTCCGATGTGCTTGCTCGGATCCAGCATGCGCCGGATCTCCGCCGGATCCACGCGGCTGGTCAGTTCGTGTTCTTCCGTCAGCAAATGTCCCAGCGGATTCGCCTTGCCTTGCGCGATCGCGCTCCACGATTCCATCGCGGCAGAGCGCAGCACTTCATGCAATTCCTGGCGATTGCCGCCCATGCGCACGGCCTCCATCAGGATCGATTCGGTGCCCGCAAACGGTCCGTACGTGCGCAAATTCTCGGCGATGCGCTGCGTGTCCACGCGCAAACCGTCGACGACGCGCTTGGCGAGCTGTACGATCTCGTCGACGCACAAAAACGCCTCGGGCAAAATCGTCCGGCGGTTCGCGCTGTCGTCGAGCGTGCGCTCCAAGTAGTTCGTCGCGGCATTCTGCCACGCAACATCGGCGTATGCGGGCAACAGGCGCGCCAGCGAATCGATACGCTCGCACAAAATCGGATTGCGCTTGAACGGCATCGCCGAGCTGCCGACCTGCGAACGGCCGAACGGCTCGAACACTTCGCCGAACTCCGGCGAACTCAAAATGCGGATATCCGCTGCAAATTTCGAAAGCGATGCGCCCACGCCGGCCAATGCGGAAAGCAGCAGATAATCGATCTTGCGAGGATACGTCTGCGTGCTGATCTCGCGTGCACTCAATCCGAAATGGTCGAGTACCGCTCGTTCCATATCCGCGGACGTACCGCCGCTGCCGTTCAAGAGCTGCTCGTACGAAGCGCTGGTCCCGACCGCGCCGCGCAGCCCTTTCGCCGTCAAATTCTCAAATGCAAAGCGCAGATTCGCATCGTCGATCAACAGATCTTGAGCGTACACCGCAAAGCGGTAGCCGAGCGTCGTGGGCTCCGCGGGCTGCAAATGCGTGAACGCCATGCAGACCAGGTCCGCGTGCTCGCGAATCTTCGCAGCGAACGCACGCAGCAAGTCGTCCAACGCCGCCCCGACCAGCGAGAGCGCCCGGCGCAGCCGGTACGTCTCGACGGTGTCCTCGATATCCATCGAGGTGGAACCCAGGTGCAGCTTGCCGCCGCCCGTCCGGGCCTGCGAGGCGAAGACGCGGATCTCCGCCATCAAGTCGTGGTGGATTTCGCGCTCGATCTCCAGCGCGGCGTCGACGTCGATATCGCCGCTATGTGCCACGATATCGGCTAGTTCGGCATCGCTTACCAGCCCGTGCCGGCTCTGCGCGCGGGCGAGCGCAACCCACACTTGGCGCCACAACTTGCGGCGCTGCGTCTCGGAAAAGAGCGCGCGTAATTCGACGCGGCCGTATCTCCACGAGAACGGAGAAGCGTAGGTGTCGTACATCATGGGACGAAGGGGCCTTTCGCGCTTAGGGTGGGGCGCCCTCGTCGCTGAAGGTCGCATCCCCGGCCGCTTACCCGGGGTACGAAAGGGGCATGGACCTGCGCGGAAACCTCCGCGACCGCGTGCTCGCCGCCGATCCTGGTCTAACGCGCCTGTATATCGCCGCGCGCGCCACCGCGTCGGTCGGGACGGCGCTGGGCATTCTGCTCCTGATCGCGCACCGTTACGGTCTGCCGCTCAGCGTTCCGCTGCTCGGTGCCGCAATCTCGATCACGTGGTCCATTTCGGTGATGGATCCAGACGTGCGCTCCCAACGAATCACCACGCTCTTAATCTGGATGCCCGCCGCCGTCGCGGTTGCGGCCGGTACGCTTGCCGCGTCGAACCGCTATCTTCAAGACGGGCTGTTCCTTGCGGTGCTCTTCGGCGCCGTGTACATCCGCCGTTTCGGTCCGCGCTTCAACGCCATCGGGACAGTCACGGTGCTCTCGTTCTTTTTCACGCTTTTTCTCAACGCGTCCGCGCAGACGTTGCCATGGCTGATCGCGGCTACGGGCGTTGCGTGCGTCTGCACGTACTTCTATCGGTTCGTCGTCTTTCGCGACCGGCCGCAGCAGGCGCTTCAGAATGCTTTTCGCGCGTTTCGCGCGCGCCAACGGCTAATTGCGCACGTCATTGCGCAAGCGGCGCGGGCAGGGTCGTGGAACGCGCGTCTGCGGCGTGAAGTCGCGCACCACGAATACCGCCTCAACGACACCGCGATTATCATCAGCGACTTGCTGCGCTCGGACGACGCGGCCGATGTGCGCGCCGAGGTGCTCGACACGGAGTTGGAAACGCAAGCGGTCGTGGGCCGCGCGCTGGAGGATCCGCGAGCACCGGTGGACCTTCCACGGCTCCCCGACGTTTCGAACGTCCGCGCGCAGCCGGACTGGACGCCGCGGGGCGCCTACCGCGTCGGAACGAACGTGCAAACGCGTTTTCTGCAACCGGCCACGCGCCAAGCGATTCAATTGACGGCGGGCGCCGCAGTGGCAATCGTTGCCGGTGAGCTCCTTTCACCGCAGCGTTGGTACTGGGCCGTATTGACGACGTTTCTCGTCTTCACGGGCGTGTCGTCCGCGGGCGAAGCGCTCGTGAAAGGCTGGAACCGCGTCGCGGGAACGGCGCTGGGAATTGCTGCGGGCGCTGCGGTGGCGGCCGCCGTGCGCGGCCACACGACCGCCACGTTTGCGCTGATGTTCGTTTTTCTGTTCGCAGCCGCGTACATGATCCGGGTTTCGTACGCGGTGTTCACGTTTTTTCTGACGGCCGTTTTGTCGATGCTGTACGTGCTAATCGGCTCGTTCAGCGATCGCCTGCTGGTGTTGCGGCTGATAGAAACGATCATCGGCGCAACCTGCGGCGGCGTGGCCGCGCTCCTGCTTTTCCCGATCCGCACGCGCGACGTTTTGGGAAGCGTCTCGACGGAAGCGCTTGGCAGGCTCGCCGACGCGGTTCAAAAATCGGTACGCCGCGCATCGGGCGACATCTCGGCCGATCCGCTGACGGCGGTACGGCAATATGATGAAGCGCTGCAGAGTTTGCGAACGCAGATCGAGCCGTTGGTCGCGACGTTCCGGTTCCAAGCTCGCGAACCGTTGCAAGCGCGTCTAGCACTCTACGGTGCGCTGGGGCGGTACGCCCGGCAGCTGGCGGTGGCCGCGTACGAGAAGTGCCCGGTTTCCACGAGCACCATTGTGGATGCCGGAGACCAAGTCGTGGCCCACATTGATTGGCTGCGCGATTCGTTCACAAACGGGCGAACGGCGGTTCCGCCGGCCATAGACAAGCCGCCCGATGACGACACGCCGCTGCAATACCTGTATCGAATCGACCGCGCCGTCCACCGCCTGGCCCGAATCGTGCTACAGGGTGCGGACGATGTGGTACAGTAAGCCAACAGTGACATGTTGAGGATTGCACCGATGGAACAAGCCCGCCGGCAATGGGAACGCCCCGACTTTGAAGAGCGCCCGCTGGGTGCCGAAGTAACGGCGTACCTCTCCGCGCCCAAACAACCCTGACCGCCTGAACGCGGGCCTTCGCGAAGCGCCGCTCCTGGATCGCCTTCGCGCGGTCGGGGCGCGACGGTATCACGACAAGCATCCCTTTCACCGCCGCCTCGTCGCGGGCGATTTGTCGCGCGAACAGGTGCAAGGGTGGGTATCCAACCGGTATTACTACCAGAAGATCATTCCGGTTAAAGACGCCGCGATTTTGTCGTTTCTTCCGACCGCCGCGCACCGCCGTGTGTGGATGCAGCGCCTCGTCGACCACGACGGAACCGACGGAAACGACGGCGGAACGCAATCGTGGCTCGCGCTCGGACGTGCGGTCGGGCTCGACGATGCATACGTACTTTCGGAAGCGGGCGTTGCGCCGGGTACGCGGTTCGCTGCCGATGCGTACGTGAATTTTGCGCGAACGAAGCCTTGGCTCGAGTCGGTTGCTTCATCCCTCACCGAACTCTTCGGACCGCCGGTGATGCAAGCGCGCGTAGAAGCGATTATCGAAAAGTATCCGTGGATCGATCGCCGCGGCCTGGCGTATTTCGAGGATCGCATTCCGCGAGCACAGCGCGATGCCGGCGGCGCGCTGGCCTGGGTTCTCGAGGAAGCGCGAACGCCGGAACAGCAAGACGCGTGCGTACGCGCGCTCGAATTCAAATGCGACGTGTTGTGGAGCATTCTCGACGCTACCGCACTTGCCACGGGCGTGTTCGCGTGAACGCCGTGCGCCCGTCGTTCGCAAAGGGCGTACGGTTTCGTGAAACCGCCGAAGGCGCGGCCATGCTGCTGATCCCTGAAGGCGTGTTGATGCTGAACGGATCCGCGGCGGCGACGCTGGCGTTGGTGGACGGACAGCGAAGCATCGACGATATCGTCGATGCGCTTACGGCTGCATACGATGTACCCCCGGAACAAGCTCGCGCCGAAGTCACCGAACTCTTCGAGCGGCTCGCGCTTCGGCAATTTCTGACGCTATGACGGCGCAGCCGCTTTCGATTCTGTGCGAGCTGACATACCGCTGTAACCTGCAGTGTCCATATTGTTACAATCCGCTCGACTTGGAACGGTATCGCGACGAGCTCGACACACGAACGTGGATAGACGTTCTATCGCAGGTCGCGGCGATGGGAATCGTGCAGGCGCATTTTTCCGGCGGCGAACCCACATTGCGTGCCGACCTTCCCGCGCTGGTGAAAGCCGCAACGGAAAACGGCTTGTACACGAACCTCATCACGCAGGGTACGTTCTTGACCGATCGCTTGTTGGACGAGCTGTTGGAAGCGGGTCTGGCGCACGTGCAGATCAGCATTCAGGCGCCTGAGGCGCATTTGGGCGATGCGATTGCGCGGGCTCGCGTTCACAAGCAGAAATTCGAGGCGCTGCAGCGGGTCTCGAAGCGCGACGTCGCGCTGACGCTCAATTGCGTGCTGCACCGCGAAAATCACGATTCCATCGAAGACGTCATCGCGCTTGCCGAGCGTTACGGCGTGCGCCGCTTGGAATTGGCGAACGTGCAGTTCTACGGCTGGGCCTATCGCAACCGGCTGGGCCTCATACCGGCGCGCGCGCAAGTCGAACACGCCGCGGCGATCGTCGACCAGGCGCGCGAGCGCCTTCGCGGGGCGATGGAAATCGTGTACGTACTTCCCGACTACTTCGGCGAATTTCCCAAACCGTGCATGAACGGCTGGGGCACGACGTTCCTAACCGTGACGCCCGCCGGCGACGTGTTACCGTGTCCGGCTGCGGCGGCGATTCGCACGCTGAAATTCGAAAACGTGCGCACGCAACGATTGGACGAGATTTGGAAGAGCTCCGAATCGTTCGAGGCCTATCGCGGCACCTCGTGGATGCCGGAGCCTTGCCGCTCCTGCGAACGCAAAGAACTCGATTGGGGCGGCTGCCGGTGCCAAGCGTTTTTGATTGCGGGCGATGCCGGCGCGACGGATCCGGCATGCGCCCTGAGCCCGCACCACGATCGCATTGCAGCGATCGTCAACCGCGACGGCGACGGTGACGCCGGTGAACTCGTGCCGCGCCGTTTCCTTAAGCGTTGATCGTCCGCGTCCTCGGCTCAGCCGCCGGCGGCGGAGTGCCCCAATGGAATTGTGCATGCCGCAATTGCGCTGCTGCGCGCGCCGGAAAGCAGCCGCGACGATCGCAATCCGCGATCGCCGTCAGCGCCGGCGGCGGGCGCTGGATACTCGTCAATTGTTCGCCGGATATCGCCGCTCAGGTCGAATATTTTGCGCCGCTGCAGCCCACCACGCAGCGCGGCACGCCGATCGCGGGCATGCTTTTTACCGATGCCAACGTCGATCACATCGGCGGATTGTCCGTCTTGCGCCAGCAAGGCGATCACCGGTTCATCATCCGCTCGTCGCAAACGGTTCGCGAAATCGCGCAAGCGCAACCCGCCTTTGCGCCATTTACGCAACCGCCGCACGCGTGGCTCGACGTGCCGTTGAACGCGCCGTGCGCGCCGTACGACGACGGCGATCCGGTTGGCCGCGATCTGCGGGTTCGCGCGTTTCCCGTTCCGGGCGTGACTCCGGGTTATGATGGCCGCCGCACGATTACCGGTGCCGCCGTCGCGTACGAAGTAAGCACCGTAAACGGCCGAACGGCCGTATTCGCACCGGTTTTTTCGGCATTCACGCCGGATCTCAAAGACGCAATCCGCCGCGCCGCGATCGCCTTTCTCGACGGATCGTTTTTCGACGACGACGAGATGATTCGACAAGGGCTGTCCGGTAAGCGCGCGCGAGCGCTGGGTCACTTGCCGGTGGGCGGCGACGATGGAACGCTCGCGAATTTGGAAACGAGGTCGCGAGTGATCTTCACGCACCTCAATAACTCGAATCCGATGCTCGACGCAGACTCGAGCGCTGCGGCCGCCGTAAAACGAGCCGGCGCCGAAATCGCGTACGACGGACTCGAGATAACGCTGGAATAGCGCTATGGAATACAAATGGCGCGCGCTCGGTGCCGTCATGCTGGGCAGCTTCATGGGACCGTTCGATGCCACGGTTGCAAACGTTGCGCTGCCGGCAATCGGCAAAGCGTTTTCGACCGGCGTCGACTCGACCGAATGGGTGCTCCTTTCGTACCTGCTTGCCACCGCATCGACCCTCGCAATTTTCGGCCGGTTCGGGGACATGCTCGGCGCTAAGCGCGTGTACGTTACCGGCTTTGCGGTCTTCGGCGCCAGTTCGCTGGCCTGTGCGCTCTCGCCGAATCTGATGTCGTTGATTATCGCGCGCGCCGTGCAAGGCGTAGGCGCGGCAATGCTGATGTCGACGTCGCTGGCGATCATCACGCAAGCCTTCCCGGCGCACCAGCGCGGCCGCGCCATCGGGATGAACGGAGCGGCCGTGGCATTCGGCTTGACGAGCGGCCCAATCGCGGGCGGCTTCATCGTCTCGGTAGCTGCGTGGCATTGGATCTTTCTCATCAACGTACCGATCTCGATTGTGGGCCTGTTTGTCGCGGCGCGGGTCATTCAAAACAAGCCGGGAGACAAGCAGCGTTTCGACGTCGTGGGATCGGCGCTGATTAGCGTCTCGCTGTTTTGCATTTGTCTGGCGCTCTCGCGGGCGCATATTTGGGGCTGGGCAAAGCCGCCGACCATCGGCGTGCTCGTTGCGGGATGCGCGGCGTTCGCAATATTTCTCTTCTTCGAACGCCGGGTGGAAGCGCCGACGATCGATCTGCGCATGTTCGAAAAGCGCATTTTCGCGTTTTCCGTACTCGCGGCAATCTTGTACTTTTGTGCGTCGTATTCGGTCGTTTTCACGGTTCCGCTCGCGGCGCAGGTGGCGCTGCATTTGCAGCCGCTGCAAGCCGGTTTGCTGCTGGTGCCGATCTCGATGCTCAACGTCGTCCTGGCGCCCGTCGCCGGCATGCTGTCGGACCGCATTCCGGCGCGCTACATCTCCACGGCGGGCGCAGCGGTCTTTACCGCGGGAGCGGCGTTGATGATCTTCGTGCCCGCGCATCCCAGCGCGTGGACGATCGCCGGCGTCGTCGGGATCGCCGGCCTGGGATCGGCCGTTTTCACGCAGCCGAACAACAGCACGATTATGGGCAGCGCGCCGGAGAACCGGCGCGGCGTGGCCGCGGGCATCCTCGCGACCGCGCGAACCAGCGGTCAGGTGTTGGGCGTGGCAATTGCCGGCGCGATCTATTTCTTTCGCGCGCACCATGCGCCGCCGTCCGATCCGTTTGCGCCCGCGCGCGCCGTCTTCATCGCGGTGGCCGCACTCATGCTGCTCGCCGGAGTGCTTTCGTACAACCGCGAGTAGGAGGATCGTCACAGCGAATTCCCAGGCGGCATTAAGCAGCGCGTCGTACCATGCTTTCTACCAAAAGCGAGGTGCCACAATGGTCGTTCCTCGGTCTCTTTTGCTAGTCGCGGCGGCTCTATCCGCCACAATATTTGCGGCGTGCGGGCATCACGGATTGGTTCCGACGCCGGCCGAGCAAACCGCGCTCGTTAGTAGTCCGGCAAATCAGCCGCTCGGTAGAACTGCGCTGTATCATCGCTTCGGGCGCTTTTTACGTGGCGTCGATTTGACCGCCGCACAGCAGACGCAGATCTCAACCTATATTCAACAATTTCGCCAAGCACATCCGCCGGGCAGCGCGTTCGACCCGCAGGGGCTGCGTACGTTGCACGAGCGGATTCTCGCGCTTCTGACGCCCGATCAAATTGCGCAAGTGCAGTCGAACCTAGAAATTCGGCGCATGTGGTATACGGTCGATTTAACGGATCGGCAACGCGCGCAAATTCATCAGCTCATGATGCAATACCGCGCCGCGCATCCGCCGGGAAGCGCGTACGACGCACCGGCGCGGCAATCGCTGCACCAGGAAATCATGAACTTGCTCACGCCGGCGCAACGCGCGCAGTTGAAGTCTGGTTGGGTGGAAGCCCCGCCGGGAGGACCGGCTCCGCACTAGTTTTTCACGGGCGCCTGGGGTGTCGAAAGAATCTGATCGTAGAAGGCCTTCGGATTCATCGGCCGTCCCAGGAAGTTGCGCACTTCGACGTCCGGTTCGTACGTTCGCGCCGGTTCCAAAATCGTTTTCCGGTAACGCATTCCGACCGCCGGATTTTCCAATCCGCCGCGCTGAAAAGCGGTGAACATATCCTGCGCGTACACCAGCGCCCAAAGATAGCTGTAGTATCCCGCATCGTAACCGAAAAGGTGGCCGAATGAAGCCTGGGGATGCGTTCCCGGAGCCATAGCGGTTGCCATGTACTCGCGCGTAATCCCATCCCACACCGCGGTCGTGTCGACTTTGGGGCCGGACGTGTGGTACGTCATGTCCACCATTCCTAGGCGGATTTGTCCCGTCGTGAAATACGCCTGATTCACGAATCGCGACTGCACGATCTTTGCGATCAGATCGTCCGGCAGCGGTTCGCCGGTTTTGACGTTCGAACTGATTTCTTTCAAAATCGAGGGCTGCCACATGAAGTTTTCCAGCATCTGTGACGGCGCCTCGATGAAATCCTGACGGAAGCCGTTGCTCAGCGTTTCGTACGGTGCTGTTGCAAGGAGTGCCGCTAGATTGTGACCGAATTCATGAAAGAACGTGACGACGTCTTGATGCGAGAGCAGCGCCGGAGCACCCGCCGCCGGACGCGGCCAGTTTCCGAGTATGGCGGCCATCGCCGGGCGATACGTTCCGTCGGCCATGCGCCTTCCCGGAACGATCGGAAAGTTCGCAAAATGCGTGAACTTGCCGGGGCGCGGAAAAAAGTCGAACAGCGTCGTGCCCAAGAACCGGCGGCTCTTCGTATCGTACACGTCGTAACTAATGACGTCGGCGTCATTCCACGAATTGGGCTTTGCGACTTTCACGAACGAGACGCCGAGAATCTTGTGGTACAAATTCATGATGCGGTCCACGACGACCGGCACCGGAAAATACTGACTAACGGCGTCCTGATCCACGGCATACTGCGTTTTGATCAGGCGGTTCGTGTAATACGGAATATCCCAGGGCTGCATCGGGTCGCCGGCGACGTTCGCGCTCGCGGGGGCAAGCCGCCCGAGCGTTGCAAGTTCATCGCGCGAACGCGGAAGCAGCTGCGCGTCGAGCTGCTTTTCGAAAGCGAATACGCGCTGCGGCGTTTGCGCCATGCGATCCGCCAGCTGATATGCCGCCCAGGAATCATATCCAAGTAGATGCGCTAAGCGGTCGCGTACGGCGATGGCCTTTTCCAGAACGGCGACGTTGGGTAGAGCGCGATTGAAGTATGCGACGTAATACGTTCTGCGAGCTGCCGGATCGGCTTCGTTGTTCAGAAACGGCGTAACGGTACTCTCATTCACGTCGATCGTGTAACCGTCGCCGTGCTTTTTCAGCGTCGCAACCAACGCCGGCGGGAGGCTTTGGGCTTGCTGTGCCGTGATGTCAACCGTGGAAGCATCATTGTTCAGATTCTGGGCAAAAGTGCTCCCCAATTGATTGAGATCGTCCGAGAGGCGCACGAACTCCGCCCGCGCCGGCGCGTTGAGGGCCGCGCCGGAGCGCCGAAATGCTGAGAGATAGATTTCCAAGAGTTTGCGGTCCGCAACGGTCTTCGCCGTTCCGCTGCGCTTGACGGCTACGAGGTCTTGATAGACGTCGGGCCGCGCATAGAGGCGCGCAAAATAGTTTCCCTGATCGATGTTGCACTGGTTCGAGGCATCCCTCACCGTCTTGTCGGTCGAAACGTCGAAGAGGAACCCTTCGGCTACGGTGCGATCGTTGAGATCCGATTGCGCGTTTTCGAGGGGCAATAACGTGTTGCCGAATGAACGCGGTCCCTTCAACGCCGCAAGGCGCGTAACGGCCGCATCGAGCCTCGCTATCTCGTTTTTACAGTTCGTCGCGATTTGCCCGGACGTAAGATTCCAATTGACGGCGACGGCCAAAGATGCGAGCGCGAGAAGTACGTTCAAGATGCGGCTCCTTTATGCGGTGTGTTCGCTTATTATAGCGTTACTGCGAAGAAGCCATCTACTGTGTCGCAATTCTGTCAAATGCAACAAATGCGGCATTGTGAAAAAACATCAAGAAAAAGGCCGCAGTCCGAAGACTGCGGCCTGTGCTGCTGCTGCGAAAACGAATGCTACGGAATGGAACCGCCGCAGGAAACCGCGACGATCTGTTGCGATCCCGCTTGAAACGTCACATTACCTGCGCCGGCCGGCAACGTACCGGCACCGATGACGACTCCCGAAGAAGTCGGCGTTCCGGTCGAGCCGGCTTGTGCGACGCTAAACCACGACGCACTGCTCTGGTTGCCGTTGTTGCCGTAGACGTCCAGTTCGCACGTCGCATAGCGCGCCAGCGAGTTGTCGGTCAACGTCACCTTCGGAATATTTGAACCAAAGTCGATGTTTTGCGTTCCGGCATTGAGAATCGAGAGGTAGACGATCGGGCTGTAGCCGCTCGTTGCATTGTCCGCCGGCAACGGCGTCGTGTTCGGCGCGATCGGCGAGGTGTCGTTCACTCCGCCAATGCCGTTCATCGCATCCTGAAGTGTGAAGGATCCGCTGCCCGAAATGGGTGCCGCGAACTGCACTTGCGCCCCAACGCCGTTGTACGCCGACAGCGTCCCCGCCGGCGGTGTCGTTCCTTGCGCTACCGCGAGCTGCGCGCTGCTGCCGCCGAACGTCCATTGCGGACCTTGCGTGCCCGGGCTCGAGGACGGGCTCGGCGACGGATTGGGCTGGCACGACGACGCTACGCTGTACAGCGCAAAGTAGTACGAATCGCCGCCCGTCAGCGTGACCGATTGATTGACGCCGGCGAACGTGAGCGTATCTCCGCTAACGGTTGCGGGGCCCAACGCCGGTTCGACCCATGCGCTCATGCCCGGAGCGAAAAATGCAATGTAATACGTCAGCGAACTGCTCGGCGCCGACGGAAGCGTGATGCTGAACGACGGCACCTCGGGCAATGTAATATTCGCACTCGGCGTTAAACTTAAGAAGCCGAGCGCCGACGGCGCACAGTTGCTGCTTTGCGCGCGAACGCGCCCAAGCGAAACGGAACCCGACGGTGCACTTGCCGAGGCGGCGATCGTAATCGTGCCGCTTCCGCTGCTTGCAGCGGGAATCGTGATCTTCGTCGTGCTTCCGCCTGCACTCACCGTGACTTGTTGTGCTTGCGAGGAGCTTACCGGGACGCTCGTCGACGCCGGTGCTGCACTTGGCGCAGCAGTCGCGGCCGGTCCGGGTGAAACGCTCCCACCGCCGCATCCGGCGATTGCCGCCCCGGATAAAACGAACAATCCAGCCAAAAGTGAACGTACGCGCATCTGCGCCTCCAGTCCGAAGTGAGGAATGTTGCCCGTAGTCGTCTTTCGGCAGGACGACAGCTTGCCTGAAGCGTGGGGCGACCATTCGGTCCCAAACCGGCGCGGCTTTGCAGTAGCCTTACACTGTTGTCATGCTGAGGAATCGAACCACCCCGAGGTATCGAGGGGCGTTTGCGATCGGCCGACCCTTCGATTCCTCAGGGTGCTTCGATTCCTCACCATGACAATCACCGGCCCGCCAAAGCCACAAAATCCGCGGTAAGTATATCCACCGCGAGCTCCGGATCCTCCACCTTCCCCGTCACAATCGAATCGAACGCCGCGATCGCGCGTTCGAATGCAAGCCTCGCGCGCTCTTCGCCCAAACGCATCGCAACCGGCCGCAAAAAACGCTCCCGCCACCGCATGCGCGCGGGTATCTCACCGCCCTTGCGCGCCAATTCCCACAGCATGCCGCACTCTTGCGCCAGCGCGTAAATCAGCGGTACCGCCGCGTTGCGATCGTTGGCAAAAAGTTCGCGCGCAATGCCGAGCGCTTCCGAAGTGCGCCCCTCCACCAGCGCGCCCGCATACTGATACGCCTTCGGATCTTCGATCGTCAAGCTCTCCTGCTCGAGATCTTTGTACGAAATCTTCTTCTTCAGCAGTGCGAGTTTCTCCAGATCGTTGCGCACCGAAGCCAAATCCGCCTCACTGCGCGCCAGCGTATCGATCACGCGCGGCTCCGCGGTGGCACCGAGCTCCGTCAGCGTTTCGTGAATGAAGCGCGTGCGCACGTCCTCGTTCGCGGTCGTATCGATGCGAAGTGCGCTGCGCCCCGCCATCGCGCCGAACGGCTGCGGCCGCTGCGATCGCGGTGAGAGCAAATCGGCGATCAGCAACGTGCTGCCCTCGGGAACCGCTTCCGCCACGTCCCACAATTCGCGCCGCATCGCCGCCTTCAACGTTTGCGCGTCGGTGACGATCACCAGGCGGCTCTGCGCCAGAAACGGCATGGCCTGCACCGCTTCGCGCATGCGCCCCGCGCCGTCCAATTGCGATGCGGAAAACCGCTCGAGGTTCATGTCGCGCACGTCGGCCGGCAGCACGCGATCGATCACGATATCGACCGCGCGATCCGCGAGAACCCGCTGCGTTCCCTCGACGATCACCAGCTTGCCGATGGACGGCGCTTTATCGACGAAGTCGTAAAACTTCATGCGCGGCCGTATTCAGCAGGGCGTCGCACACCTCCGGCTCGAGCCGTCCGGCGCATCCCGCGCAGAGCACCGGCGATTGGGCGAGCCGCGCTTGAGTGTGGGCGTGGCTTCCGCCATAATACGCAAGCGGAGCACATTCTTCTTCACTGTTAGGGAGGCCGGTATGGAACGTCTTTCCGGGTTAGCCGCAGTGCTGCTTGCTCTCGCCGTTACGGCATGTTCGGGTTCGAACTCCCCGGCGAACAGTTCTTCGAGTACCACAGGTCCGGCCGCTACCGACGACGATTGGCTGATGCCGGGAAAGGACTCGACGAATAATCGCTATACCACGCTCGCGAACATCACGCCTCAAAATGTGAAGACACTAACGAAAGCGTGGTCGACCGAGCTCGCGGA
This sequence comes from Vulcanimicrobiaceae bacterium, assembly GCA_035938175.1. Classification (GTDB taxonomy): domain Bacteria; phylum Vulcanimicrobiota; class Vulcanimicrobiia; order Vulcanimicrobiales; family Vulcanimicrobiaceae; genus DASRDE01. The sequence goes on along the minus strand of DASZHD010000032.1, from coordinate 50,278 downwards.
TAACGGTCAACAGGAATCGGCACTGCTCGTTTCCGGCGGTACGATGTACGTCGCGACACCGCACGACAACGTATTGGCCCTCGACGCGACGACCGGCAAAGTCAAGTGGCAATTCCCATACAATCCGGCGTATTCACTCGTCTACACCGTAAGCCGCGGCGTCGGACTTCAAGGCGGCAAGGTTTTCATCGCGACGCTCGACTGCCGGATAATCGCAATCGATGCCTCGCACGGCAAGCAAATCTGGAACCAAAACGGCTGCCCCAACGATAAGTACACGTCAACCGCGAACTCATTCTTTTCGATGGCATCCTACGTGCACGGGAATCAAGTCATCGTCGGTACGGGCGGCGGAGACGACGGCAACATCGGACACGTCATGGGATTCAGCACGCAGGATGGGCACCGGGTTTGGGACTGGCACAATATTCCGTTCCCGGGAGAGCCCGGGCACAACACGTGGCCCGGCGATTCGTGGATGCATGGAGCCGCGGATACGTGGTCAGGCGTGACGGTCGACCCGCAAACGAACACGCTGTTTATCGGTGCCGGAAATCCCGGACCCGATATGGTCGACACCTATCGTAAAGGGTTGAACCTTTACGCGAATTCGATTCTGGCGATCGACATTTCGGGCGCAAAACCGAAATTACGCTGGTACTACAAAATACTTCAAAACGATACGCACGACGTCGATGCTGCAATGCCGCCGGTGCTGTTCAACGGGCGCGTCGGCGGCAATGCGCGGCAGCTCGTTGCGGTCGCCGACAAGGGTGGCAATTTCGTCATTTTGGATCGCAACGGCGGAACGGTCGTCTATCGCCTTACGTTGGATCGGCAGACCGGACTGCTTACGACGGTTCCGACTGTTCAAGGCTCGTTCGCTTGCCCAAACCACGGCGGGGGCGTTGAATGGAACGGCGGATCGTACGATCCGGCGACAAATTTCTTTTTGATTCCGAGCACACAGGAATGTGCAACGTGGAAGCTCGTTACTGCGAATCCGAAGTACATCCCCGGACAACCGTATACCGGTGGCCCGCTTCCAAAGCGTCGACCTTCCACCGGACTCGTTACGGCCGTTGACGTCAGTACCGGAAAAGTGGTGTGGACTCGAGCGCTTCCGTATTCGGCACAAGGCGGCGTAACGATAACTCAGTCCGGTGTCGCCTTTACCAGTGATTTGAGCGGAACCGTCTACGCTCTCGATCCAAAGACCGGAAACGTGCTGTGGCGAGGCAGCACCGGCGCGTCGATCATCGCGCCGATCAGCGTCTATGGCAGCGGCGGCAATGAATACGTCGCGGTTTTGAGCGGTTCTGCCGGATCGCAGCAAACGCCGAACGCGCCCGTCGCGACCAAGAGCGTGTTAACGGCATTTCGCCTGGGACCCATTGCCTCGCCGATTGCAAATGGACCGCAAGGCCAGGTTGTCGTTGCCGGCACCTCCGCGCAAAACGCGACCGCGCCGGCTTCGGTTGGTTCGGCTCCGTTCACGGCCATGCAAGTTAGCGCGGGCGCGCAGCTGTACCGGCAGCAATGTGCGAGTTGTCATGGTGCGCAACTGCAGGGCGTTTCGGCTCCGGCACTTACCGGACCGAGCTTCGGAAATACGCACTTGAACCTCTCGCAGTTTCGGTCGGTCGTGACCACGCAAATGCCGCTGACTGCTCCGGGCTCCTTGAAACCGGATCAATACGCCGAGGTCATCGCCTATCTACTGAAATACGATTGTGTCACGGCCTCGGCCGAGGGTACGCAACCGTTTCCGACCGCAAATCAGCCGGGATTCGCAAAAGTGATTCTTGGCGGCCGTTCGTGTCCACCGAAGTAACGTTCCGCGGTTCTATCCGGCCGCTCGGGGCGTCGCAAAAGGGACATACACCCGCATGCAGCCAAGATGGCGGTAATGAAGGGCGACGATATCGCAAAAATCTTCGAAAGCTTTCGAATTCGTTACCAAGAATTCGAGGCGACGGGACTACCGGCCGTCGTCTGCGCGATCGGGATCGTCCTGGTCGCCCGCGGGATAGCGAATCTGCTCACAAATAACGCCGAGGCCGCATTACGCGGCCTCATTTTCGCTCGGACCCCGCCCCGGCCGACGCAAGCCGAACCTCGCGGCGAACCGAGACGCACCGTTTCCTAGTTCGTTACGGCTTCGGCGCCGCCGACGGCGACGGCGAGGGAACCGGAACGCGCGGCGTCATGATCGCCGTCAGCATATCGGTCGTTCCGGGGACGCGCTCCAGATGCGGGTACAACGCGCCGCCGTGATAGGCGAGATTGAAGCGCTGAAAATATCCGGCGTCTTTCACCAGTAACTGGATTGGTGCCGACGACGTTTTCGCGCCGCTCAGCGCCTCGTCCCAGACGTCCTTGCTGAACGCACGGCCGTTGACTGCAACCACATTCATGTGCGGAGCGAGCCCCGTTTTCCATGCGGCCGAGTCCTCGCGCACGTCTTGCACGTCGCCCTTGCTCGACAAATTCAAACCCGCGTCGTACCACGAAACGACGCCGCCGCCGAACAACGCAGCACGTCCCGCGATGAACTTGTTCGGTTTGTCGTTCCACACGAGCTTGTAGCCCGCACGCGCGATCATATCCGTCGGCGGCTGCGGCGCGATCGAGTAGACGTACTTCTGGAAGAAGCCGTGCCAATCGTACGGCGTGACTTGGTTGAGATAGTTTTCCAAGTCTTGCCGCGTGTAGGTTACCACTTTTGGTGACGTTGTGCCGCCGGCAAAGAGCTTCGTATAATCGTCCAGCGACCTAGCGCCGTGCGTTTGTTCGCGGATGATCGTATCCGCGTCCAGCCACATCAGCTCACCCTCGGTGTAGAAGTCGCCGGCCGTCCGCCGGAGGCTGGAATACCATCCGCGCGCGCAGCAGTAATAGTACGGCGCGCCGGTAGTAGTATCGATGATCGGCGTCGTGTTGCGCCCGGGTTCATACGCCATGTCGGCGTAAATCGAAGCCAGATATTCCGGATAATCCTTCGGATCGCGAATACCGGCCCGGAACGAGAGCAGATCGCCCATATACTGATTCATGCCCTCGTACTGCCACAGCAGCTCCGTACGCTCGGGATACGGCTCGTTGTAGTTGGGCTGCTGCAGATCGAACGGGCGCCGGTATTTTCCATTCCACGAGTGCGAAAACTCGTGGGGAATCAAATCGCCGCCGGCCATCTGTCCCATGGGATTGACCATGAAGTCGTCGTTTGCACGATCGTCGCTGGACTGATGATGCTCGATGCCTTGAAAACCGAGCGTGTCGCTCAGCGTCAGTTCCGCATGATAGACGTTCCAATGACGTCCACCGTAGAGCGCCATCGCCTCGGGCGTCAGACGCTTGTAGGCATCGATCAATTTATCGTCGATCTTCAAGTCTTCCGGCGCGTCGGCGAACATATCCAGATACGAGGTCGCGCCGTCGCCGGTCCAGGTCGTAATGTGTTTGTAGTAGCGCCCCATGTCGGTGGGTGAATCGACCAGCGTTTCCAGCGTCACCGTGTCGAAATTGACGCGCTGTCCGGAACGGTTCAGTACCGGCAGTGCCGATGCGTAGTCCCAGCCGTCGGGCATGATGAGCGACGCTTTGGTGTAGTACTGCGCGTTGTCGACGTTGCGCTGATACAGGATGTAGCGGTTCCAGTTGCCCACCATAATGTTGCGCGTCGCCATGGAGCTATTGTTGTCGTTCAGCAGCACCGTGAAATCCACGTTTACGGTGTGAACGCCCGGCGGCACGTCGATATGAAACGCATATAGATCGACCTGATCGCGGTGCCACTGCAGCGGTCTGCCGTTGGCCGACATGCGCAGCTCGGTCAGGTTCGTAAGCGGTCCGGTGGGACCGTGCTCGCCCGGAATCCACTGCGGATAGTCGAGCGTAAACGGACCCGGTTTCACCGGAATGGTCATGTGTGAATAGGCGATGCCGATTGGGGCTTTGCGCGCATCGAAGACGACCGTCATCGGGTCGCTCTGCGTTGCGAGCGGTGTGTCCAGCGCAACTTCCGTAGCACGCATGTGCTGCGTCTGCGCGGGTGCGGATTGCGGCCCGATCGCCACAGCCAACGCGGCGACTGCCGCTAAAAATCCAGACTTCATTGCAACTCCGTTCATTTGGCGTGCGGCCGCATCATATCGGCGAACATGTCGAGCGTTCCGCGAATTCGCACCAGGTGCGGATATTTCGGACCACCGCGATAGTTGAGCATGATATCCCGGTAATAGCCGGCGTGATTCACCAGCACGTCGATCGGGTTGAAACTGGACGTCGTCGCCTTGATCGCCGCGTTCCAGACATCCGAGGAAAACTCGCGGCCGTTCACGCCGGCAATCTTCATGCCGATGCCGAATCCGGCGTTCCACGCCGGCGAATTCTCGCGCACGTCCTGAATCGTTCCGTCGCCGCCGATGTTCAGCCCGACGTCGTACCACGAGTCGATGAACTTACCGAGCGATTCAAAATTCGAAATGTATTTGTTCGGCGTCGAGTTCCACACCAAGCGGTAACCCGCGCGCTGAATTTCATCGGTCGGGGGCTGCGGCGAAACCGAGTACACGTACCTTTGGAAAAATCCGTGCCAGTCGTACGGCGTCACCTCGTTGAGATAATGCTCGATGTCGGCACGCGTATACGTAACGACGCGCGGCGAGGTAATTCCGCCGGCGAAGATCTTGCAATAGTCATCCAACGACTTCGTATTATGCGTGCGCTGCCGGATAATCGTATCGGCATCCACCCACATCAACTCGCCTTCGGTGTAAAAGTCACCGGCGTTGCGCCGGATGTTGCCGTAGTCGCCTCCGGCAAGATAGAAGTACGGCGCGCCGGTCGTCAAGTCGATAATCGGCGTCGTATTACGGCCGGTCTCGTACGCCATCTGCGAATAGATCGCAGCGAAGTACTCGGGATAATCCTTGGCCGTGCCCTTGATTCCGGAGCGGAAGGCGATCAGATCGCCCATGTACTGATTCATGCCCTCGTACTGCCAGAGCAATTCCGTGTGCTCGGGATACGGGAGATTGAAATTGGGCTGCTGCAAATCGAACGGACGGCGGTATTTACCGTTCCACGAATGCGAAAATTCGTGCGTGAGCAGATCGCCGCCGGCCATCTGCTGCGCGGGATTTGTGATGAAGTCGTCACCCGCGCGATCGTCGCTGGACTGATGATGCTCGATGCCCTGACCCGGAATCAAATCACTCAGCGTCAGCTCCGAATGATAGACGTTCCAGTGCCGGCCGCCGTAGAGCGCCATCGCTTCGGGCGTCATGCGTTTGTACGCTGCCAGTTCCTTCGGCGTGAAATCGAGATCTTCGGGATGATCCGCGAACACATCGATGTACGTGTGCGTTCCTTGACCGGTCCACGAAACGATGTGCTTGTAATACCGTCCGGAATCGGTCGGCGAATCGACTAACGTCTCGAGCGTTACCGTTTTGAAGTCGACGCGGCTGCCGCTGCGCGACGCAACCGGCAGCGCGCTTGCGTAGTCCCACTGCTGCGGCAGAATCAAGCTCGCTCGAACGTAGGAGTTGTGGTTGTTGATGTTCCGCTGATACAGCAGATAGCGGTTCCAATTACCCACCATGATATTTCGCGTGGCGAGTTGGCCGTCGACGAAATTGTTCGGATGGTTGATCAGGACCGTGAAATCGACGTTCACGCGCGAGACGCCCGGCGGCACATCTATATGGAAAGCGTACATATCCACTTGGTCGCGCTGCCACGGAATCGGCTGCCCGTTCGCGCTGATCCGCAGTTCGGACAGGTCGTTCAACGGGCCGGTGGGCCCGTGCTCGCCGGGAATCCACATCGGGTAATCCAGCGTGAACGGTCCCGGCTTTACCGGAATCGTCATATGGGAGTAGGCGAGGCCGCGCGGTGCGGTACGCTCGTCCAAAACGATAGTCATCGGATTGCTCTGCGTGGCAAGCGGCGGATCCAGCGCCGCCCGGGCCGCCGCCGGCATAATGAAAGCCAACGCGCTGCAAAGGCAAACCAGTAAGATTCGCAACATCAACATGCCGCGGCGGTTCGACGAAAACGCAGAGTTCCCGGTTTTTCGGATGTGTGCCGAATCTCTGACCGCAGCGCGCGATTAGCGAATCGCGGCGAGGTTTGGACGCAGCTCCAAATCGGGCACGGATTCAACGTACGGCGGCCGCAAAATGCCGTATTCCGTAATAAACGCCGTGATTAAATGCCCGGGCGTTACGTCGAAGGCCGGGTTGTACGCGCGCGCCCCTTCCGGCGCGATTCGCGTTCCCGCGATCGCCGTTACTTCGTCGGCGGGCCGCTCTTCAATCGGAATTCGATCGCCGTTTTCCAGCGAAAGATCGAACGTCGATCGCGGCGCCGCAACGTAAAACGGAATGCCATGATGCGCCGCTGCAATCGCAAGCGCGTACGTGCCGACTTTGTTTGCCGTGTCGCCGTTGCGGCAAATTCGATCGGCACCGACGATCGCTAAATCGATGCCTTGCCGCTGCATCGCGATGGCCGCAGCGCCGTCGACGATCAACGTTGCGGCGACGTCGGCGTGCGTGAGCTCGTAGTACGTCAATCGTGCGCCTTGCAAGAGCGGACGCGTTTCGTCGACGAACACGTGCGGACGTTTTCCCGCGCGCGCCGCAGCAATGATGACGCCGAGGGCCGTGCCGCCGGCAGCGGTTGCAATGGGTCCCGTATTGCAGTGCGTTAAAATGCGCGCGGCAACCGGAATCAGTTCGGCGCCGACGGCGGCGATGCGCTCGTCCATGTGGCGCTGTTCGGCATGAATTGCGTGCGCTTCCGTAAGCATATCCGGCGAGGCTAAAACGCGATCGACCGCCCACATTAGATTGACCGCTGTGGGCCGGGCGTTCCGAATGCGCGATACGGCCTGAGCGAACGCGTCGTCGTCGGGCATCGTCGCACGCAATAACGCAACACCGTACGCACCGAAAACGCCGATGCACGGCGCCCCCCGCACCGACAGCGAGATTATCGCGCTCTCGATCTCGTCGACCGTGCGCGCGCGCCGCACGAGTTCTTCGTGCGGCAAAAGGCGTTGGTCCAAATACTCGACCGCATCGCCGGCCCAGCGCACGGCTTCCACGCATTCATCCATTGCGTCGCTCTTCGGCGCCATGTGCAAAAAGCCGCGTTGTAAACGCGGCTTCTGCGAGCGCGTAAGCGCTCAATCTCTGGTTATACTGCGGCGGTGGCGGCGTGCGCCGTGAAGCAGCTCCGGCAATACACCGGCCTATCGCCGCGCGGACGGAATGGGACGGTCGTCGTCACACCGCATTCCGCGCAGACCGCTTCAAAGTTGGGGCGCGCCGTGGTCGCCATACCGGGGCCGGATCCTTGGCCTTTTCGCGCAAGCCGGCAATCGCGGCAGCGCTGGGGTTCGTTTTGAAAGCCTTTTTCGGCATAAAATTGCTGGTCGCGAACCGTAAAAGTAAACGGCCGCCCGCATTCCTTACATAAGAGTTGCTTATCTTCCAAGGACCTGGGCCTCCGAGAAAAGGTACGAGCCGAGACTATGCGACTTGTGTCGGACGGAATCCTCGCCTGGTTGGTAGGCTAAGCGGCCCTATCGTTCTAGCGTCGGAAGCCGACCGGCTCGTGGGCCGGCTGACGGGGCACGTCCAGGAGGCTCACCGCCGCAAGCGCCGCGTGATACCCCTTATCGCCGCGGGCCGGGTCGGCGCGTTCCTCGGCTTGCTCCAAATTCTCGGTGGTCAGCACGCCGAAGCCGATCGGCACGCCCGTCGCGAGCTGCACCGTCATGATTCCGCGCGAACACTCGCCCGCGACGTAATCGAAATGCGGCGTCTCGCCGCGCACCACGACGCCCAGCGCAACGACGGCGTCGAGCCGATCGTCGGATTCAATCAGTCGCTTCGCCGCGAGCGGAAGTTCAAAACAGCCGGGGACGTAATAGACCACGACGTCTTCGTCGCGCACTTTGCAGTCGCGCAACGCGCGCCGTGCACCATCTTCCAGCATTTCCGCCAGATGTTCGTAGAATCGGGCGACGACGAACGCAAACTTTTTCCCCGCCATGTCATGCTGAGGCATCCCCTCGTCATGCTGAGGCATCGAAGCACCCTGAGGCATCGAAGGGCCATCCTTGTCATGCTGAGGTATCGAAGCACCCTGAGGCATCGAAGGGCCCGAGCCCCCCGTACCCGACTCCCTCTTCACCACTACCCCTCCATCAGCCGCAACCGGTTCCCGAACGGATCGAGCAGTTGCATAACGCGACCCCACGGCTGTTCTTCAATGCCCGGAAACAGATAGTTGTAGCCTTTTGCATGCAGCTCCGCATGTAACGCGTCGATGCCGGTCATTTTGATCAGCGCAGTCGATCCCGGCGTCGCGTCACCGTGATGCTCCGATAGATGCACGGTCAAACCGGCGCGCGAGACTTGCATGTACAGCGGCAATCCCGGTTCGAAGCGATGTTCAAAGTCCACCGTGCAGCCGACGAAGTCGACGTAAAATTCCTTCGCTTTCGCAACGTCAAAGATGCGGAAGATCGGGATGGTTTGCGTAAAAGCGATCATTAATCGTGATCTCCGTGCACTAACGCCCCTTCAGCGGGGATGCCGTCAAGCAAATGACCCAGCTTCGCCCGTTTGGTCGCGATGTATCGCTTGTTGTGCGCGGTCGGTTCCGTGTTCATCGGAACGCGGCCGACAATCGTCATGCCGTATCCCTCGAGCCCGAAGATCTTGCGCGGATTATTCGTAATGATGCGCATCTCTTTCACGCCCAGATCGGCCAAAATCTGCGAGCCGATTCCGTAATCGCGCTTGTCCACGGGCAATCCCAGTGCGAGGTTGGCCTCAACGGTGTCCGCGCCCTGATCCTGCAGTTGATACGCGCGCAGTTTGTTGGCAAGGCCGATACCGCGCCCTTCCTGCCGAAGATACAGAAAAATGCCGCGCCCCTCTTTGGCAATAATGCGCATCGCACCGTCGCGCTGCGCCGCACAGTCGCACCGCAACGAATGAAGCGCATCCCCCGTCAGACATTCAGAGTGCACGCGAACAAGTAAATCCTTGCCGTCACCGATTTCGCCCATGACGAGTGCAACGTGGGTATTGCTATCGATCGAGTTTTCGTACGCATACCCGCGCCAATCGCCAATCTCCGTCGGCAAATGAAACTCCGCGATGCGATGCAGCAGTTTCTCCGTGCGCCAGCGATGCGCGATCAAATCTTTGACGGTGATGAGCTTCAGGTCGTGCTTCTTCGCGAACTCGATCAAGCCGTCAAGACGCTCCATCGTTCCGTCTTCCGCCATAATCTCGCAAATCACGCCCGCGGGATAGAGCCCCGCAAGCCGCGCTAAATCGACTGATGCTTCCGTCTGCCCCGCGCGTACCAGGACGCCGCCCTCTCGCGCACGCAGCGGAAACGTGTGGCCGGGACGTAGCAGATCCGACGGGCGCGTCGCCGGATCGAGCAACGCTTGAATTGTCGCGGCGCGATCGTGTGCCGAAATTCCGGTGGTCGTTCGTCCCCGCGCTTCAACGGACACGGTAAACGCCGTTTCGTGAACCGCGCTGTTTTCCGAAACCATCTGCGGCAAATGCAGCTCGTCCAACCGCCGCCCGATCATCGGCACGCAAATCAGTCCGCCGGCCTCCTTGCGCATGAAGTTGATCGCTTCGGGCGTTACCATCTGCGCAGCCATGACCAGGTCGCCTTCGTTCTCGCGATCCTCGTCGTCGAGCACGATGACCATCTTGCCGGCGCGGATATCTTTGATCGCGTGCTCGATGGAGTCGAAGGGCGACGATTTCTCGAGGGTGGCGGCCAGCGACGGTAGCACCTTAGTGAGGCGCTGAAGGGACCGGTACGACGGCTCTCGCTGTCCGGAGCGCAGATACGAGATCGCGGCCTCCGTCAGGCCGCTCCTCGCGGCAAGGTCGGCAGCATTGAGACGGGCCGCGTCCATTGCGGCGTTCAGTTCATCGGCAAAGGGGCTCACGGGCCCAGCTTACGCCTGCGACTTAACAACTGTCAAGGTGATATACCTGTGGTGGCTTTGCACATCAAAGGCCGGTTGCACATTAAAGATTGGGGCTGCGCGTAAAATTCTGCCAGGAGAAATCCCCCTTGGCAGAATCGGTCCAATGCTACGCTGCCCCGAAAGGAGGCGTAGAAAATGGACCAACTTGAATCCGACGCCTGGACCTGTCTGGAACACGGGGAAACGACGTTTTGCAACGACCATGACCCACCAAAGTGTTCGCAATGCTGCGACGACGAAGGTGGACATCCATTCGACAAGATAGGAGCCCCGGGCAGCCTGCCAGACTTCTAAGCCCAACCTGACAAGAGTGCGGGGGAGCAGAAAGTAAGCTCCCTCACACTTTTCTTTAGTTGCGTTCTCCATTCGGCTTACGGATCGTGGTTCGGTCGATGTTCTTGTAGCGGTCCTCGCGAGGCTTGCGATACGATCCAAACATATGCCACGGCTCGTAGTATCCAAGGCCGCGCTTTTCTTTACGGCTGACACGACGGAAATACCGGAGGCGTTCGTAGCGTTGATCCATGCTGCGCAGCCCTCCTGCGGCTGCGTCAAAGCATGGGAATCGCTCTTCGGTGCGGCAACATAATAGAACAGAATATCACAATTCTGCTGCGTGGCGGAAACGTGTCGACAAAATGATTTGCGAGCGGAAAAATCTTTTGTTCGATATTTCCGCTCGCGTCCCGCTTCGAGTAAACTCAGTGATAGTGTGTGCTTTAATCCCCGGGCTTTCCGCGACGCGGAATGTTCCAGTATGGGCTCTTGCACTTCGGACACACCATCCTTCGGAAGTTGCTCGAAAAAGGCATGAACCTTGATTCTGAATTGCAGCCCGTGCGAGGGACACTGAGAGACTACTTAACGTCAATGAAGGGTGAAATAGACCGTGCCATGGGAGCCTAAGGCCGTGACATTTAAGGGCAAGCAGATATGCTCCATCTGTCACCACGCGATTGAAAAACACACGCTGCCGAATAACAAGTGCGACGCCTGCACGAATCCGGGCGCAGATCGTGGGCGCGCAGACAAGCCGCCCAGGAGTGGATCGCAAGAGGAAAACTAGACCAACAAAAATTGGCGAGCGGAAAAAGAACTCGCGATTGAATTTTCCGCACGCTGCTCTTGGGTGATACTTGCGAAAGCAGGTTGATGCTCGAATTTTGCTACGGAGGAGCCGACTAAATCGGCTCCCCTTTTTATTTGAACCCCCAGCCGTCGTCTCTTTTCTGCAGCCTCAAATGGCGAAGGGATCGGTTTTGCCGATCGCCCTGGGGCCGGAGTCGATTGAGCAAGCTCAGCATATCAAAAAGGGAGCCGGATCATCGACTCCCCTGCGTAGCTCATTACAAGCAGCTCTCTGACTCACGCCAGTATAGCAAAAGGCATCCGCTTTCTGCGAGCGCCAGCGCTTGGCAGGGCCAGGTCTCCGATCTGAAACTAGTCCGAGATTGCCTCTGAATCCTCCGCGAATGCTATGCACTCGCAGCTCGGATCCCCGCTGCAAGGTACTGTCCCGTGATTCGCTCGCGTGTGGCCGCAATTCGCGCATTCGTCTTGCGCCGGTTTTGGTGCTGCATCCCACATGGGCCCATTGTAGCACAATGAGTGCTAGGTCTAGTCGCTCCTGCAGCCTAAGCGGGCATGCGTTATGCCAACTGAGCGAAAGATTTTTGTTTGGTAGGGGGCGCAAATTCTAATGGGGCTCGCTTTGGCAGTGGAGATCGCGATCTGGATTGCACCTAAGCCTTACTACGGCGTCCTTGTTGGTTTCGGTGGCCTTTGTCATCATGGCTTCGTGGTATTCTCGAGCGCAACTTGTTGAACGACTCGTCAAGATCTTCTCGCTCAGACACGGTCGCCGGCAGAATGTCGCACCGAGGATCGCGCCCGGCGAACGTTATGGGCGTTGCTTCTCCACCATACGAACCGGCGACCATCAAGAGATAATTACAACTCCCGCCGATCACGTGATACGTTTCATTTACTTTCGCCATGTCGGCAGGCAGGCTGCAGTCCCGGGTCTCGCCCCATCCGCCTCCGCAGCTGTCGTAAATTACCATCGGCGTTTGTGCGTCTTGCATCGGGATATATCGCAATCGAGCGACATGATTCCGGTATACCACACTTGTTTCTATTCGCTTCGCCCAAGCAATCTGCGCCGGCGTTAACCGCGGTCCGTCCCGTTTTCCCCCTTCCGCCAAAGGATAGGTGCCTTTTGCCGCAACCGGCGTCCCCGGCGACGGTTCGGGCGTCACTTTCGCCGCAGCGGAGGCATCAAATGTGTACAGCGCCGGCTTAGGGCGAGGCGGCGTCTTCGACGCGCAGTTCGAGAGCGCAACGCCGCTTATCAAGCAGAATCCGATTAACACTGCACGCTTCAGCATCGTTTGCCTGAACGTTACTCCGCGAGTGCGCTACGCCGGATCGTACTTCCCGAGCCAATCGTAAATCTCGTTGAAAACGTCTCGCCGCTGCTCCCAACGGTGCGGAAAATGCGGCGAGCCCGGATACGTTACCATTCGCACGGTCTTGCCGAGTTCGCGCAGAAACACGAAATACTCGCGCCCCTGGAACGTCGGCACGCGCACGTCGGACTCGCCGTGAAGTATCAAAAGCGGCGTCGTGACGCGGTCGGCGTACATCACCGCTGAGAATTGCAAAAACGCTTGCGGATCCGCGATGTGCGACCGCGCGTCGTAGTCGATCTGCGCGAGATCGCTCGTCGGAACAAAGCTGAGCCAGTCCGTAATCCCCGCGCCCTCAATCGCCGCTTTATACCGATGCGTCTGCGTCACGGTCCACGACGTCATGAAACCGCCCGCGCTCCAGCCGAACATCGCCAGCCGGTTCGGATCGGCATAGCCGGCCGCAATCGCATAATCCGTTGCGCTATCGACGTCGGCGTACGCGCGATCGCCGAAATGCTGGTAGATCGCCGCCGTGAAGTTCGCATTCACGCCGGTGGATCCGCGGTACTGGGGTTGCAGTACGACGTAGCCTCGCGCAGCAATGAGTTGCGCAACGGGATCGAAACCCAGAGTGTCGTTGGCTTCCGGACCGCCGTGCGGGAGATTGACGAACGGATAGCGTTTTCCGGGAATATAACCCGGCGGCAACGTCAGTATGCCGGACAGCTGCGTCGCAGGTCCGGTCCAGTGTACGACGCGCACCTGCCCGATTGCGACATGCTGCAGCAAGGCATCGCCCTCGCGCGTGATTCGGACAAGAGCGCCACCGCGAGGAACATACACGTTCCCGGCATGCGTCGTGTCGGACGCGGTCACTGCAACCTGCGCCGTCGATCCGGTAAAGGGCGAAAATACCGGCGCGGCATCAATGCTTCCGTTGGGAATCCGAAGCGCCGGCACTAAGCCGCCGGCCGTGTAGCGATCGATCTCACCTTGCACGCCGCGCATCACGTCCGCCCACACGTTTCCGTGCCGATCCGACGTCAGTGCGGTCGCCGTCCCTTGCAAATTCGGCGTGCGATCCACGGGCGTACCGCCGGCAACGCTAACCGTGTACACGTGCTCGATCGTCAACGTCGGCGTATTCGTGCCCAAAAACGCCAGCGTGCGTGCATTTAACCAGGTAAGACTTCCCGCAGCATTGTCGAAACGCGCGACGCGCACGGCACCGCGGGCCGTGCATCGCAAAATTCCGCCATCAACGTAGTGATAGCCGATTTTTCCATTTTGCGTCAGGAGCGCGAGCGTGCCCGAGTCCGGCGACCACGCCGCTTCCTGAACGTCCGTAAGCGACGGACACCACCACGCGCCGCCGGTACCATCCGTTCGCACGATGTACGGCGTCGCTATCGGATTTTCAACGACGGTGCGAATTTGGGCCAGCGGATCGCGCGGAGCGTTCGAAGCGATCGTCGCGATCCACTTCCCATCGGGTGAGATCGTCAGCGGCCCGGCGCCGTGCGGCAAATGCGTCAGTACGTGTGGCGTCTGCGAATTCGCGCTCAGCACCGCAACCTGCGGATCCGCATCGCCCTTCGCGTACGTTCCGTAAAAGCCGCCGTCCGGCAAAAACCCGCTGATTTCGAAACCTTTCGGAAGCGCGAGCTTGCGCGCACCGCTGCCGTCGCGTGATATTAGCCATGACTCGTGCGCGGTCAGCCCCTTTTGCACGCCGTGCGACACGTCATAGAGAATCGTACGTCCGTCTTTCGACACGTCCGTAGCAGCTGCGGTACGCAGCCGGGTCCAATCGTCGGGCGTAAACGAACGCGCGGCCAGCGCGGCGAGTAGTACGGCTTGAAGCATGCGATGAGATCAGCCCTCGAACGTGCGGTTCCTGCTCTAAGTACAGGCGCGATGGCACTCAGAAAACCTTAATGCCCGATGGGAATAATGGGCCTCGTGGACACGGACAAGTTTTGGAACCGCCTGAAAGAGGTGGCGAAAGAATGGGCCGCCCGCGACCACTTTCCGACGTTCGAGGAAGCCGAGGCCCAGGTCGCGCAGGTGGCCGCCCGCGAGACGCTGCGAAAACTGCCGATGGACGCTGTCGGATTCTACGCGCGCGAATTCCAAGTGTTCGTTGCCACACACTGGTGTGAGACGCATCCGGCGAAAAAAGACCCGGAAACTGAACCTAATACCCGCGAATCCGTTTAATACCAACAAATTGCGGTACGTACCCGGAATGGCGAAGCATCCGCGGACGCCGCTGCGCAAGCGCATCCAACAGCTGTGCAGCGAAATCGATGCGCTGCAGTCCGCGATCGATCGCCAATTGCAAGAGAACGAATCGCACCACGAAACGCCCGAAGCCATCGACGATTTAGAGCCGCAGGTCACGGTTTTCGAACACGGCCGGAGAAGAAATAACAAGTAGGCCGGCGCTCGATTGAGCGCTTTTGGCAAGCGGGCGTCCCATTGACGTTGTAAGATTCCCGACTGATAATAAAACGACGATGTATACGACGACCGTGTCCTATGCGACGCTAGTTCGCATTTTGGGTGTGCCGGGCACGACCGCAATGGATGCGGACGCGACCTCCCACGAGTGGAATTGCGGCTGTATGGCCTACCGGGCCGTAGAGGATCAATGCGTGGTGCGCTGGTGCGACGATCACCGCCGCGACTCTACGGACGACGGCGCGTAGCTTACGGCAGCGCGTAAGCCGTCAGTTTTCCGTTCTCGTCGGAGCAATACACCCAACCATTTACGACGATCGGACTCTCCCAATGCACGGGGCCGATCGTATGGCGCGTGTTTGCGCTGCTCCAAAGTTGCTTACCGGTTAGCGCATCTAACGCGAGCAGCGCGTTGTCCATCGCGACGAATACGATGCCGTTGCTGACGACCGGCGACGTCCCTTCACCGTTCGTCGAGCCGGCATGCGAATTCCAAACGTTGACCAAACTGCTTTTGCCGCGTGCGTTGGTCTGCAACTGATAGGCTTGAATCTCTTGCGGGAAGCTGGCGTAAATCCACACGCGGTTCCTGGCATCGGTCCACACCGCAGGCGTTGCATACAGCAGCGTGGGCAAATTTATCTGTTGAAGCTCGCCCCCGACGCCCGGAAGCTTTGCGCGGTCGACGAGCCGCAAAATCGAATCTTTGCCGCCTTGCACGAGCATCAGCGGGGTTGAGCTCGTGCTTTGCCGCGGAATTAAGGCCGGCGAAGTCGATCCCAGATCTACGTCGCCATTTTCTAGTTGCGCATAATCGGACGGCGTATAACTTCCCTGCAGCGTCGAAACATCGGCCGTCAGCCCCAGAACCGAATCGCCGTAATTCTCGCCGCCCTTGTCTGCATTGAACAATCCATTTCCCGTGGCGGCATAGACTTCGCCGTTCCTTGACGGATCGGGATCGACAACCGCGCCTCCGCGCGACCAAATGCCCGAATCGCTTTGCGGACAAGACGTACGCGTGGGCAGCGATTTCTGTTTGCTGCAGAGCGAATTGAACACGTGCGTCGCACCAGTCGAAAGATTCACGGCTACCACGTGCCCGTCGTACGGCGGTGCGTCGCCGAAATAGCCGGACGTCGTCGCGTATAAGTAGCCGTTCGCCACGTTCAATGCCGACGCGTTTTTCTCGGTGTCGGGAATTCGCGTGATTTTCACGGGAAATCCGGGCGCCGCAAGCTCTTTACCGGTCGCCGCGTCCAGCTTATGCACTTTTCCATCGACGCCCGGAACGTAGATCGCCGTCCCCGACGGGTCCGCGGCGGGCGTTGAATCCGTGATATTCGGACCGCTGGTCGCGTACCGCCAAAGAATTTTGCCCGTGTGCGCGTGGATCGCAAATGTCTCGCCGTTTTTTGCCGTCTGAAACAACACCGCATCCCGCACCGTTCCGATCTTGACGTACGGCAGCAGAATCGGCGTGGAATCGGAAACTTGCCCGAGACTGATTTGCCACTTTGCCGCGAGTTTGGAGACGTTCGACGTCGTAAGAATCGTATCGCCCGTATCCACGCCGCTTCGCGCCGGATCGTGGCCGAAGACCGGCCAACTGGATGCAGTGCCGGCCCGCATCGCCGCAAACAACGGCGACGGTACTCCGGCGTTGGTCGCACTGGTGGTGCAGGCGCAGAGCAGTGCAGCGCCCGCGAGCGCCGCGGTTTTCAAGCGAAACGGCACGGTGTGCATGATTCGTAATTCTAACAGCCCGATCTTAAGAAAAGACTGCGCCGGCGGGTGCGCCGCGCAACCGCCACTCCAAGGGGCCGCGGCGAAAAAGCCGCAGCCGAGCCACGCAGCGGTGCCGAGCCCCCGGCCGCCTAAATCAATTCGAATGCTTGCTTGTCCTCTGGAACAACCCAATCTGGTACACTCGCGTGGGGGTTGACCATTGAACCCCCGCGTTGGCGCTAGGCACGCAAGATTGCGTGCCTTTTTTTGCGCTAATGCAACTGCGTGAACGGCGTCGGGCCGTAATGCATTCCGAAGATCGTTTGCACGTCCAAACGCTCGCGCCGGATTGCATCGAGCGCCTCATGCGCATACTCCGGCGTAAACCACGAACCGTCGCTGTCCGGTGAAAAAAGGTCGCTGGTGTAGAGTAACTTATGTCCCGGAAAATAGACCATCATCTGACGCTCGGCGGTCTCTTCACGGTACGGAACGATCTCGATGCGATTCGGTCCCGTTCCGATCGCCACACGCTGCGACACGGTGACGAAATGCGGCGAACGCCGGTTGCGCGCAAGATCGTCTGGACGAATCGTGTGCGGCGCCGCGACAAGGCGCCGCAGTATCGGCAAGTTCAGATCCAGCGCGTACACGGGAATGCCTTCGGCAACCGCTTGACGCACGCCGGCGATATGCGGCCATGAGTCCGACGTCGTAATCACGGCTTTCACCGGCAAACCGAATCGCGCTCGCGCCGCGGCGAAAGCCCGCTTCGAATACGGAGGCGACCACGGCGCTTCGATGACGATGACGCCGTCGTCTTGCTTGACGTACGTCACATTCCAACCGCCGGAAACTTGAACGACTCCGGGAGCAAGCTCTTGCGGCGGCCCCGACCCCGAAGCCCCCAGCGGAACGTCGTCGGTTGCGCGCAAGCGGTTGTGATACTTGGCGTACACATCGGCCGGCAGCGTCAGTGCAGCATCCGAAAGCTGCGGATTGAACTGCAGCTGGGTGAGCACCAGCGTCATGTCGGGCAGATTCTCGCGTTGGTAATTCCATTGACGCGGATAGCGCAAGCCGCCTTGCTCCAGGTTCCACCCTTCGTAGGTGATGCGCGTCGTAACGTCGCCCCACGTGTTCAAGAACGTGTGATACGGGTACGCACGCGTAAATTGCACCATCGTCGGCAAACCGGTGAACGGATTCAGGTACAGCTTTGCGCGTGCATCGCGCCACGTATAGCCGACGACGTGATGCATGAAGCCGTGCAACGCCTCGTCCGGTAGTTGGCGCAGATCCGGTGCCGCCGCGGCGGCCAGCAGCACGCGCTCGGGAGAAAAGCCGTATTGGTCGTCGTCGAATGCGAGAAAATATCCGCCCGCATACCGGTACGCGCCGTCCTTCAGCGTTGCCGCGACGTCGTCGTTAATGACGTACGTGTCGGTGGAAGGCGCGGTTTGCTGCAGCCACCACTTATCGGCGCCGTACGCTAAATGCGATTCGTCGGCGCGCGTGCGATGGCGCGAATAGTCGCGAATGACGTGCACCGTCTCGTAGTCCAGAAAATACGGGCCGGTGGGACGGACCGATTGCTCGACCATGTCGCGAAATCCGACCGCGGTGTATTCTACAGAGTTGAGTGCTTGCAGGCACGCTCGTCCGCACATGGCGTCGATCGAGTGGCGGACCATGTCCGGTGCCGCCGCCCCGTCGGCGTGCGCCCGGAGCGGACAACACAACAATGCCGCTACGGCGGCCGAGAGTACAATTTTGCCGTGATTTCGCATCGCGTCCCCTTGACTATATTTATAGTACTACTATAATAGGCCAATGGCGCGAAAGTCCAGCCCTACGCTCACGGAAGCGGAACTGCGCATCATGCGAGTACTGTGGTCGCGGGGCGAATCGACGAATCTGGAGATCGTCGATTCGATCCCTAGCCCAAGGCTCGCTCGTAATACCGTCATGACCACATTGGGAGTGTTGGAGCGCAAAGGCTACGTTAGTCACCGCGCCGATGGGCGTACGTTCATCTATCGCGCCCTCATTGCCGAGGATGCGGTGCAGGGCAACGTATTGGAAAACGTCGTGCAGCGTTTCTTCAACGGCTCGGCGCAAGATCTCGTAATCAAACTCCTGGATGCCGAATACATTTCCCCCGCCGAACGTAAACGAATCCAAGAACTGCTGGAAAAAGCGACCGACGAATGACGAGCTCGCAAGTTTTGAACCTCGCAACCGGTGCATTGGGCGCGGGGCTGATTGCCGGATTGATTGCCATAGCGTCCACGTGTGGAACGATCCGCGCGTTGCGGCTGCAGCATAGCGCGAATGCGCGCTTCACGTTGTGGATCGCCTCGCTCATCGCGGTGTCTCTCGCCGTTCCGGCGTTTTTTGCCGGCGGCTACCACGCTCTCGTACAGACGCCGGCGGTCGCCCTCGACGCGCAATCGCATTCCGTTCCCGTCGCGCTCCGGCAGCATGTTGAAATACACGCCGGCATCGTTGCCGTCCCCGCACATGTTACGCCCCCGGTCGACGCAGCCGGCCTGAACTACGCCGCGATCGCATTGTGCGTATGGCTCGCGGGCGCGGCGTTCAGCGTGCTTCGAATCGTCCTGGGCGTGCTGAAACTTCGGCAGGTTCGCATGCGCGCCAGACTCGTCGGGGTTCGCAGTACGCCGCGAGGCGACGTAGCCGTTCTGAATGCGGACGCGTTTTCCGTTCCCGTTGCGCTGGGGTACCGAAAGCCCGCGATCGTATTGCCCAGCAGTGTTCTACGCCTAGACGGCACTGCGGACGTCGAGCAAGTCGTGCTTCACGAGCTCGAGCATCTCCGGCGCTTTGACGACGTAACGTCGCTGCTGCAGTCGGTTTGCGTGTGCGTGTTCTGGTTCAATCCGTTTCTCCGGTACATCGCGCACCGCGCTGCGATTGAACGCGAGATGGCCTGCGACGAAGCGGTCGTTGCGCGCACCGGCAAACGCGTCCGTTACGCAACGACGCTTTGGAAAGTCGCGACGTCCACACCTGATTCGCCGCTGCCGGCTCTGCTGAGTGCCTTCTTCAGCGGCCACCATACGGTCGCGCGAATGAACAACTTGCTATCGGCCCGCGAGCAGCGTCCTGCACGCGTTCCGGCCGGCGCATTCGCGTTGGCGACGTGCGCCCTATTCCTGGCTTGCGCGATTGCCGCACCCGCGTTCGTCGGCGCCCCCGCGATTCACAATTACGCTGCCGTCGATTTGCGCGGCGGCGATCGTCTGGCAATCGGCGGCGAGCGCGCCGGAAGCGCGGTGGGAAGTGCACAGCTGTTGGATCGCAGCGGGCGAATCATCGCGCTCATCCCGATGCACGTTGCGCGCTGGTCGTCGTCCGCGACGCTGCTTCCAAATGGAAACGTCCTCGTTCTGGGCGGCATGACGGACCACGGCGCAACCAATCAAGCCGAACTGTACGACGCCAAGTCGCGAAGCTTTTGTGTGCTGCCGCCGCTCAGGTCGGCGAGAGCCGGACACAGCGCGACGCTCCTGCCAAACGGCCGCATCTTGGTCGCGTCGGGTGAGCGCGTACCCGGAAAATACGTTGCGACGACCGAGATATACGATCCGCGCACGGGGCGATCCACCATTACCGCTGACGGTGCCGGCCGCGTTTTCGCCACGGCGCTGCTCATCGACAACGGCAGCGTGCTGCTCTTCGGAGGCGGCATGAGCCGCGGCCACATGCGGTGCGCGATCATCTACGACCCGGCGCGGCGCGGTTATCGCGACGCCGGAGAATTCGTCTCGTTTCACTCGAACGCGGTGACCTTCAAACTCCCGAACGGCGCAATCGTAACGCATCGCATCAGCGGCACCTAGCCGCACTACAAAACCGCTCTCCGAAAAGGAACCGTGAATCTCATGGTTAGTTCTGCTGTTGCCGTCAATCAGTATGCGCCGTTGCTCAACCCCGCCGCCTCGCCGTCGGCGTGGGCGAAAGCCACCGCGCTGCGCCTGCGTTGGGACGTCATTCAGCGGCGCGTCGCGAGCGAGCCGACCGCCGTATACGTCGCCACCGACGGAACGTACATCTATGTGCGCTTCGACGCAATGCAGCGCGAGGCGATCGCCGCTTCGGCGCACAGCGATGACGTGGGACAAGGCAACGACGACGCCGTCTGGGTGGACCTTTGGCCGAACGGCGCGGGCGGGTATTCCTACCAATTCGAAGTTACGCCGAACGGCACGCACTACGAATCCTCGTCCGAAAATGCAACGTATCAGCCGGCATGGGAATCGCACGGCGAAATTCATTCGGGCGGCTATACGGCAACGATGAAGATTCCGATAAAGATTATGCACGGCGCGCACGGCGGCGCGTGGAAGGCGCAATTCGTGCGCTACATTCACGCTACGGGCGAACAGCAGGTCTGGTCTTACGACGCAGCACAAACGTCTGCCGACGATCTGTCCCGCGCGGGAACGATAACGCTCGCCGCGGTTCCGGCGATTGCGCATCCTGCACCGCGTATCGCGCTGTACGGGTTAGCTACGGCAGCATCCGGCACGGCAGGCGGTTCCACGTCGCGCAGCGGTGCCGACATTTCCGTCCCCCTCACGGCAACGTCTTCATTTTACGCGACGTTTCATCCCGACTTTTCCAACGTGGAACTCGATCAGCAAACGATTGCGCCGGCCGTTACACAACGCGCGTTTTCCGAGGTGCGTCCGTTCTTCACGCAGGGGGCGAGCTTCTACAATCAGCTGCGCTACTACGTTACCGCGTCACTGATCCAACCGCTGTATACGCCGTCGATTCCGACCCCGCGCGAGGGCTACGCCGTCGAAGGCAAACAAGGCGTCCTATCGGCTGCGGCCTTCGACGCGGTGGGAGACCGGCGTACGGATCTTGCAAGCGTTATCGACTACAGCAGTCCCGACACGCACTGGCGCGGCTCGCTTCAGCGCGTCGCCGTTGCGGAGCCGAGCGTCGTGGATGACGTAACCGACGCATCAGTCAGCTACAACGATCTGGTTCACGTTTCGTACGCTTTGAGTTACGGACACGATTCGGGAACGAATGTAGCAAACGGACGCGATGCGCAATGGTACGATGCCGGCGCGAGTTGGAGCAGTAAGACGTTCGCCTTTTACGCAGCGACGCGAAAAGTCGGGGACTATTACAACCCGGTCGACGGCTTCGTCTTCCATCCCGGAATTGCCGGCTGGGGTATCTACACATCGAAAATCCTCGACTTTAGCCCAAACAGCAAGCTTCTTTCGGCGGGTGCGTCGGTGGTTATCGACCGCTATCAAGGTGCGACGCAAGGCAGCAATCAGAGCGACAATCAGCTGACCATCGACGTTCTAACCAAGAGCGGCCTGGATTTTCAGATACTTTCGGGTTCGGATTATTGGCGTTTCGGCCAGGTTCTTTCACCGATTTCGCAAAGCGCGGGATTCTCGTTTACGTACCATAGCGGACTGCAAACGAACAATCCCGGACCGTTTCCGTATCACGGTTCGACGGCAACTCCGACGACCATCACGTACAACACCGGCCGCTATGGTGACGGCAGGCTCGATACGTGGCTGCGTACCTCGACGATTCAAGCCGGAAGTCACGGATTCGTCAGTGTGACGTTGAACGATACGGCGCAGCGCTTTCGGTCGGGTCCTGCAAACGTGCAATGGTTTGACGGACTCGCCTACACCGACCAAATGAATGCCGGTTCCTCGTTCTCGCTGGGGCTCCGCAAGGTGATCGGCATGCCGCCTGTTCCGAACGGCGGCGGAAACTGCACCGGAACCTGCACGAACGTCTCGCTTGCATACCATTACCGTATGCGGCACAGCGAGCTCTATTTGAGTTACGGGGACCCCAACGCGCTCACGACGACGCCTCAGGCGCTCGCAAAGTGGATCTTCTACGCGGGTGCGGACAAGGGCAGCTAAACCCGAGGGGCTTTACGTCGCCCGTCTACTGAAAAAGCGACGGTTCGAACGTGACGATCGGTTTTATCACCTGCGCGCTGCGCAAGGCCGCGTACGCTTGGGGCGCTTCTTCCAACGGATACAGAGTCGCGCCAAGGCGATCGGCGGTTACCACACCGCGGGCAATCAAATCGAGCGCGTCGCGCGTATCGGGCGGCCCGCACGAATAGCTCGGAACCAGCTTCACGTCGCGAAAATACAAGTCGTTCGGATCGAACGTGAAGGGAATTCCCGGCTCCAGCGGAGTGAACATCACCACCGTTCCACCGGGCGCCGCGGCGGCGATTGCGTTGCGCAGCGCTTCCGGCGATCCGGGTCCGCAAATAACGACGTCCGCGCCCGTAGAGCCGCTGTCGGGATGCACCGCTTCAACGCCGAGCTGGGCGGCGCGTGTACGCCGCTCTTCCAAGAAATCACTGCCCGAAACGCGCGCGCCGCGTGCAAGCGCGACCAGCGCATGCATCAAACCCATAACGCCTAAGCCGATGATATGCAGCGAATCGCCCTCGCGCACGCCGCTGCGGCGCAGCGACTTGACTACGCACGCCAGCGGTTCTATCAGCGATGCGTCGACAAACGACATCTCGTTCGGAAGGCGCAGCGTGTCGCGAACGTTGGCGGCAGGCACGCGGAAAAACTCGGCCAAGCCGCCGGGATCGATCGAGGTTTTCCGCCACGTTGCGCACTGCACGTAATCGCCGCGCGCGCATGCCCGGCAATCGAAACACGGCGCATGATGATGCACGAAAACCCGATCTCCCGGCGAAAACTCCGCAACGCCTTCGCCCGTTGCGACGACAACGCCCGCCGGCTCGTGCCCCAGAACCAGCGGCGCCTTACGCCGTACGTACCACGCCATGACGTCGCCCGTGCAGATGCCGCTGGCGCGCGTCTGCACGAGCAGCTCGCCCGGACCGGGATTCGGTATCGATCGCTGCTCGATGCGAATGTCTTCCACGTCGTACAGCACGGCCGCGCGCATTTTTTCCGTCATGGTTCGATTGCGAATTTGATTCCTTCGCCGTTGTCCAAGCGCTCGAAGACGGCGGGGACTTCGCTCAGCGGTACCGTGCCGCTGATCAGCGGAAGCGGATCGATCGCACCGGACGCGAGCAAGTCGTACGCTCGCCGGACGGCACGCGGCGTAAAATGAAACGGACTAATCAAGCGCACCTCGTCGTAATGCAATCGGGATGCCAGGAACGCAACGCGCGCAGTGCCGGGTAATCCGCCGAAGAACGAAACCACGCCGCCTCTTCGGACGAACTGCGGAGCGGACTCCCACACATCTTGGCGGCCCGTGCATTCCACGAGCGCGTCGGCGCCTCGCCCCTCCGTCAACGAGAGAATCGCCTCGGCGGCCCCGTTCCGCTTGGCATCGACGATCTGCCGTATGCCTACGCGCTGCGCCAAGTGCAAGCGCTCCGGCCGGCGGCCGCACAGCACGGCGCGGTGTCCGCCCTGTTGCAGCAGCATCGCGTGCAGAATACCGAATCCGCCGTCGCCCATCACGACCACGGTCGATCGCGGGCGCAGCGCTGCATAATCGAGCGAGTGCACGACGCAGGAGAGCGGTTCCAAAAACGCCGCGGCCGCGTACGGCATCGATTCCGGCTTTAAGAAGCAATTGATCGCGACGATGTGCGCCGGAACCTCGATGAACTCGGCATACGCGCCCAAAATCTTGGTCGACATCACCGACTCGCAGAGTTCTTCTTGTCCTTGCAAGCACCAAAAACACGTTCCGCACGGCGCGGAATGGACGCTCATGATCGCGTCGCCCGTCTTGAATGCCGTGACGCCTTCGCCCACCGAAGCGACGTCGCCGGAAAACTCATGCCCGAACGGCGTGGGCATCGGCATCTGCGGGTGGCCGCGCCGGTATGCCTTCAAGTCGGTGCCGTCGGTCAACGCGGCACGCACGCGCACGACGATGCCGCCCGGCGGCGCCGTAGGCAGCGGCACGTCGCGCAATTCCACGCGCTTCGGCTCGACCAAGATTGCAGATCGCATCACGCGATACAACCGATCAACGCCGCGCGCATCACCGGCGGAAGCGGACGGCTTTTGTGCGTCCGGCGATCCATGCACGCCACGGTTAAATGAAACGACGCGCCGGTTTCGGCCGTGCGTTCGTTGTGCACCACCGTTTGCCAACGGAGGGACGAGGAGCCGACGTGTTTGATGTGCGTGCGGAGCGTCAGCCAATCGCCCATGAACGCCGGTTTGTGATAATCGGCTTCCACGTGAACTCGCGGCAGCCAGATATCGTATTCTTCAAAAACCGTGTTGTACGGAAAACCAAGTTCGCCGAAAAAGTCCATTTCGGCGCGCTCCACGGCGCGCTGATATGCGGCAAAGTACATGATTCCGGCAATATCGATGTCAGCCCACTGCACCATGACGCGCGTCTCGAAGATGCGCGCGCCCGCCGGCGTCGTGTCTTTAAACTTTGGCATGCACCGTATACCGCGCGATCGGATCCACTTCCAAATTTACGCGATCGCCGGCTTCCCGGCGGCCCAGCGTCGTTCGCGCGAGCGTTTCCGGAATCAATGCAAGTTCGAACCAATCGTCTCCCGCGGCTGCCACCGTGACGCTGACGCCGTCCACGCTGATAAACGCTTTCTCGCAAATGTACGGACGAAGCGTGGCCGGATAAGCGATGCGCATGCGTTCGCCTTGTCCTTCTGTGGTTCGCGAGACGATCTGCCCGGTCGCGTCGACGTGCCCGTAGACGAAATGTCCGCCGATGCGATCGCCAAGCCGCAGCGAATATTCCACGTTCACCGTTTCACCTTCGCGAAGCGCGCCCAGATTCGAGCGGTCGAGCGTTTCGGGCACGACGTCGAATTCGACCTCGTTGTGATCGACGTTCGCGGCGGTCAGGCAAACGCCATTGATGGCGATCGAATCTTTGACTTCCACTTCTTCATCGGACGCGTTTTCGCACCGCAGGCGCAAGCGAATGCCGCCGTTCTGCGGCGTAATGCGCTGCACTGTTCCCGAATTCGCGATGAGGCCGCTAAACATTCGAATCAATAGTACCCGATATCAGTAAATCCGCGCCGAGTCGTTCGACGCGATCGAAGCGAATGCCCCGTGCGCCGCCTAACGTCCCGCTCGTTACCACCGGAACCGCGTCCGGCGTACGCAGCACGCGCGGCGCGACGAGCCAATAAAACCGGTCGACGAGCCCGAGATTCAACAAATTTCCCGCCATGGTGGGACCGCCCTCGCAAAGCACGCTCGTAACCCCGCGCGAGCGCAGCAAGCGAAACGCCTGCGGAATATCGAGGTGCGTGGCGGATTCGTCGCCCACAAAAATCACGTCGGCACTCCGTACCAGAGGCGCGAAGCGTTCGCGCAAACCGGCCGGCGCGAAGACCAGCGTTTTTGCATAGCCGTCCACCGCAGTAAACACAGCGCTTTGCGGATCGACCGTATCGGTCTCGCAGAACACTGCGCGCACGTACTCGCGCAAGCGATGGTGCGGCGGCCGAACCGTCAACTGCGGATTGTCGATGCGCACCGTACCGGCACCGACCGCAACGGCGTCGTGCGCGATTCGCAGATCGCGAACGAACGACCGCGATTCTTCGCCGGTTAACCATTCTTGCCGTCCGGGTTTCGATGCGACGTAGCCGTCCAACGACATCGCCATCTTCAACGATACGAACGGCCGATCGCACCGGATCGCGCGTGCGAATGGTTCGATGATTTCAAGCGCTTCCGGATCGTCCGCAACTTCAACGGCGATACCGCGATCGCGCAAATACTTTACGCCGCCGCCGTCCGTTTTGGGATTCGGATCCGCCGCACCGGCGACGACCCGCGCAATACCGGCCTGTGCTACTGCTATCGAGCATGGCGGCGTGCGGCCGTGATGGTTGCACGGTTCGAGCGACACGTACAACGTCGCGCCTTTTGCGGCGGCGCCCGCTTCTTGGAGCGCCAGCACCTCGGCGTGAGGCTCGCCGGCGCGGTGATGATACCCTTCGCCCACGATCTGCTCGCCGATGACGACGACCGCGCCCACTGCCGGATTCGGCGACGTATTGCCGGTTGCGCGACGCGCGAGTTCGTAGGCGCGATCCAGGTAGAGGCGGTCCTGCGCGTTCACTAAGGCGCACTATAGCACATGGCCTTCGCGGCCGCTATGCTCGCGCTATCGCAATCGCGCGTTCAACGCGCGCGCCGGCGGTTCGAAGAACGGCCGCGCAGTCCTCGAGCGTCGCGCCCGTCGTCACGACGTCGTCCAAAAGCGTGACACGCACGCCGGAGAGATCGCGTCCGCGCCATGCGAACCTTCCACGCGCCGCCAGGCGCGAGTCACGGTTTCTGCCGCGCTGACGATCGCCCGCGATTTGTACCAGACCGCACTCGGCGTGCGCGCCGACCTGCGTCGAGATTCGCCGAGCCATCAGGTTGCAGCCGTCGAAACCGCGCTCGCGGCGCCGCGCCGCCGTCGTCGGAACGGGAACGAGAATGTCCCGCGCAGAGACGAGTTCGCTGAGACGATCGGCAAAGGCCTCGGCCACGTCGCGCCGTCCGGTTTTCAGCGCAAGGACAGCCCTGCGAACGCGGCCTTCGTATGCTGCGAGCACGTCGACGTTCAGCGTCGTCAGCGCAAAATTTCGGATCGCAGGGCGCGGCAGACAGCGCTCGCACATCCCGGTACCGGTTTTGCGGCAGCCGCCGCACTGCGGCGGAAAAATGAATTCGAGCACGCGGCGCAGCATTTACCGGTGTAATCACGCCGCCGGCCATGCTCTGCAAGGGTTTCCCCAGTCTTGAATAATCGCGCGATTTTCGCAGCTGTTTCCGTTCTGCTTTCCACTCCCGCCGCCGTACATGCGGACACGCTTTGGCGGCCTGCGGACGTACGTGCGTCGAGCACTTCATCCGTTTCAGCTTCTATACTCGCCGGTTACGCCGCGGCGGCGCGCCGCCGTTCCTTCGAGGCGACGATCGAGCTGCAGTCCGGGCAGACAGCCGTGAACGCCGCACTCAAAGTTCGCGCGCTCGATTACCGCGTCGACGTGAATATCGCGGCATCGCAGTACGCCATGGGGCGCAGCAACTCGCAACATTGGCGCCGCACGCCCGCGGGAACAGTTCGAATCATCGAAAGTGACGTGCAGAGCGACGAACTCGATCGCTGGCCGTCCGCCGTCACGGGCATCGATGCGGCCAACTGCACGACGATCGGATCGTCAGCCGGCGACGCCGTTTTTCGCTGCGAGCCGGCGAACGACGTACCGCATTGGTACTATCTCGATACGTCGAGCGGGCGTATCACGCGTGAGATTACGCGTGAAGGTTCGCACGTCGTGACGTACGCGTTTGACGATTTCCGTCCATTTGAAGGCGGCGAACTGCCGTATCACTGGACGATCTCCGGCGCAGGCGGCGAGGCGGATGCGCGCATAACGGCCACAAACACGCGCGACGTCGCATTCGGCGAGCTGTCCGTGCCGTCGTCTTCGCCGTACGCGTTTGCGATGCCCGATAACGTCAGTACGGTTGTTCTTCCGGCGACGTTCGCGGTAGGACGTATCGACGTTCCCGTCACCGCCGGCGGCCGCAGGTTGAGATTCGTCATTGACACCGGAACGACACAGGTCCTGATGGACCGGCACGCGGCGGCCGCAATCGGATTGCAACCGGTCTTCGATCACGCGATTCTTCCCGAGATGCGCGTCGGCGGCGTGACGGCCGGTAATGTTCCCGTCGAGACGCTTGACCTGTTCGGCGGTAAAGTTTGGGACGGAATTCTCGGCAACGAATTTTTCAAAGGCCACATCGTCCATATCGATTATCAGCACGGCCGCATCGAGTTGATCCCGCATGAGAGATTCACTCCGCCCTCCGGAACTGTCGAAATGCCGATGGACGTTTCGGAGGGGATGCCCCTAATCAGTGCTGCGGTAAATACGGTGACGCTGGATCGCGTTGCGCTGGATACCGGGTCGTACGACATCATTCTGGGGCGCCGGTACTTTCAGCCGCCGAACCGCATGCCGCGTTCGTACGAGCGCCCGGGACCGATGAACTTTTTGGAGGGCCCCCTGCACATCAGCACGTCCACGGTCGAGGCGCTGTCGTTCTCGAAATTCGAAATACAATCGCCGCCGGTCGACATCGTCGAGGACCGGCCCGACGATCTCGACATACCGCTCAACGGTATCTTCGGCGACAGCGTTCTGCGTCAATTCGATCTGTGGTTCGATTACGACGGCAGCGCGCTGTGGCTGCGCTACAACGGCTGAACCGGCTGCGCCGCTACGACGAGAGGGCGGCGTCCGGCTCGTTGGCGACGATGGCATTGTCCAGCGTCGCGCCCGGTTCGATCGTGTAATTCATCCCGACGATCGTATCGCGGACGACGGCGCCTTGACCGACGCGCGAGCCTTGCCAAATGATCGAGCGTTCGACGCGCGCATTCGCACCAACCTCGACGCCTACGCCGATGACGCTCGGACCCACGATCGTTGCGCTCGGATCGATGCGCGCATCGGGAGCGATCCACGTGTTGCCCGTCAGCGGCGGGTGGCCGGGGATTTTGAATGCGCCCGTTACGACGTCGTTGCTCGCGCGGCGGTACTCGCCTGGAGTTCCGATGTCGCACCAATACGACGTGCCGGCGTCGTAGCCGTAGAATGCTTCGTTCGCCTGCACGAGCGACGGAAACACCTGTTTGCCGAAATCGTAGAATTCGCCTGACGGAATGTACTCGAAAATCCGGGGCGTGAACGCGTAAATGCCCGTGTTCACCAGATTGCTGAGCTCGGTGCCTTTCGCCGGCTTCTCTTGGAATCCGGTGATCTTTCCCGTTTCGTCCGTGACGACGACGCCGTACTGATCGACATCATCGCGACGCACCAAACCGATCGTGGCGATCGCGTTCTGCTTCTTGTGAAACGCGAACAGCTTGTCCAGCGGAAGATCGGTGAGATCGTCGCAGCCGACGACGACGAACGGCTCGTCCGAGAAAAAGGACTTCATCTGCTCCAGCGCGCCAGCGCTGCCTAGAAGAACGTTCTCGTGCAGATACTCGAGCTTAACGCCGTATTTCGATCCGTCGCCGAGCGTTTGAACGATCATATCCGGCAGGTAATGCACGTTGATCGCGATCTCATCGAATCCGTACGACTTCAAATAGCGAAGCAAATGCACGGCGTTGGGCTCGCCGGCGACGGGAACGAGCGGCTTGGGAACCTGTTTGGTCAGTGGATACAACCGCGTGCTGAGCCCGCCGGCAAGAATCATCGCCCTCATGAACTATGCTTTTCCCCTTACGAAACGAGAGCGCAGGCTTTCACCTGCGACGAGCAAGACGAAGTGGGGCAACGCTAACTGACGCCTCCACCGGTGCGGCTCGGTAACGAGCCGGTACAGCCATTCCAGGCCGAAGCGGCGCCACTCCTTCGGCGCCCGCTGGACCTTTCCGCCTAGCACGTCGAACGAACCGCCTACGCCGATACCCGCGCCACAGTCCGTTTGTACTAGAAAATCGGCAAGCCAGTACTCCTGTCGCGGAAATCCCATGCCGGCGAACAGCAGCTTCGCGCGGCTTTGCCGGATCTGTGCCGCAACTTGCGCGGACTCAGCCTGCGAGAAGTAGCCGTCGCGCACACCCGCAATTTGCAGGCCGGGATAGCGCTGAACTAGCACGCGCGCCGCTTCGCCGGCGACGCCCGGCGCCGCGCCCAGCAAAAACACCGGAATCCCTTCGCGAGCCGCGCGCGCACACAGATGTTCGATCAGCTCGACGCCCGTAACGCGCGAACGCAGCTTCGCGCCGCGCATGCGCGCGACCGCGAGCAAACCGATCGTGTCGCAGATCGAAAGCGCACACCGGTTGATAATCTCACGATAGCGGCGGTCGCGCTGCGCGTACACGACCATTTCGGTGCCGAGCGTAACGATCTGCGCACCTTTGCCTTCGCGAGCAAAACGCACGATCGTTTCCGTAGCGGCATCGGCGTCGATCGCGTCTAAGCGACAGCCGAGAATTTCCACTTTTCGATAAGGGGCGACAGGCGCTGCGCGGCGGCCGGCGGCATGGCGTCGAGCGGCAAGCGGCATTCGCCCGTTTCAAAACCGAGTTGGCGCATCGCCCATTTAACCGGAATCGGGCTCGTGACCGAAAACAGCGCGTCGATCAGCGGGAGCAGCGAAAGATGGATGCGTGAGGCTTCTTCCATGCGTCCCGAACGGAACGCATCGATCATGTCGCGATACTCTCGCGAGCAAAGATGCGACGCGACGCCGACGACGCCGTCCGCACCCATGGCCAAACACGGCAGAAAGAGGTGATCGTCGCCCGCCCACACCGTGAAGCCCGGCGAGCGGTCTTTTAGGATCGTGCCGATCTGCTTGAGATCGCCGCTGGATTCTTTCACGCCGGCGATGTTCTTCTCGCGCGATGCAAGTTCGAGCAGCGTTTCGGGCAGCATATTTACGCCCGTACGCCCGGGAATGTTGTACACGATGACGGGAAGCGGCGTTGCTTGCGCGATCGCCCGGAAGTGCGCGATCATTCCGCTCTGCGGCGGCTTGTTGTAATACGGAACGACGGCGAGAATTGCGTCCGCGCCCGCCCGCTCGGCGGCTTTGACCGATGCGACGGAATCGCGCGTATCGTTGCTGCCCGCATTGGCGATAACGCGCGCGCGCGGCCCGACGGCTTCCTTTACCGCCGAGAACAATCGGACGCGCTCGTCCGCGTTCAGCGTTTGCCCCTCGCCGGTCGAACCCGCGATCACCAGCCCGTCGTGAGCGCGGTCGACGAGCCAATTCGCCAAACGCGCCGCTTCCTTCGGATTCAATTCGCCGCGATCGTCGAACGGCGTGATCATTGCGGTAACGATGGTGCCCAAACTGCTCATGCGGGTTCCCTTACGTCGCTCTTTTGTTCCAGGTGAAACTCGTCGTGCACCGCCTGCTCGGCGCGCTGCGCATCTGCTGACGGGACGAGAACCGAAACGGTGATGTTGCTGTCGGTCGCGTGAATGATCTCCACGTTCTCTTTCGAGAGCGCGCTGACGATACGATGAACGACGCCCGGCGTATAGCGCATCGCCGCGCCGACGACGGAAAGCTTCGAACAGCCTTCCCGGACGCGAACCGCAAGATTCAAATCGCCCAAGAGACGCCGGATCTCGCTGCCGCGATCGCCTTCCACGACGAACATCACGCCGGCCTGATTGATCGTAACCTGATCGATCGACAGTCCCGCCTCGGCGATGCGTGAGAACATCTGCAGTTCCACTTGCATGCGGCGTTCCTGATCTTCGATGTCGCCGCGAATAACGCGAATCCACGTTACGCGGCCGGACGCCGTGACGCCCGTAACGGGCTTTTCGTGTTCGACGCCATCGTCGACCAGAGTGCCGGTGCCGGTCCGCAAGCCCTTGATCGCGTACGGCGTTCCGGTGCGGTGCGCGAGATCCGCCGCTTTATGATGCATCACCTTGGCGCCGTGCTCGGCAAGTTCGGTCATCTCTTCCAAGCTCGCCCGCGCGATCGTGTGCGCGCCTTCGATGCGCCGCGGGTCGCCCGTCATGGCACCGCTCACGTCGGTGTAGATGTCGACGCGTTCGGCGTCGAGCGCGTGGCCGAGCGCGATCGCCGTGAGATCCGTCCCGCCTCGCCCCAGGGTCGTAATTTCACCGTCTTCCGTAACGCCCTGGAACCCCGCAACGACCGGAAGTACGCCTTCTTCCAAAAGCTCGCGGACGCGCCACGGATCGACGCGCAAGATTTTCGCGTCACCGCACCGCGCGTTCGTGATGATTCCCGCTTGCGCGCCGGTCAGCGCAACGGCCGCAATGCCCTCGCATTCCAGCGTTTGCGCAAAAACGGCCGCCGAAATCACCTCGCCGCACGAAGCCAGCAAATCGCTGTTGTGCGTTCCCGGTTTTCCTTGGCCGAGTCCCAGCAGTGTATCGGTGGCGTACGGTTCGGGCGCTCGCCCCATCGCCGAAACGACGGCAACGGGATCGTATCCTGCAGCGCGTTCGTCCATCAACCGATCGATCGCGATGCGGCGCAATTCCGGCGTGGCGACCGACGTTCCGCCGAATTTTAAGACAACGGGCTTCAGGGTGGTCATGCTCGCAGCGACATCACCAATTCCAGTATCTGCACGCCGTTGGTCGCCGCGCCTTTGCGCAGCTGATCGCCGACGACCCACATCTGGAACGATGTACGCTTGTCGCACGCGCGCAATCGGGCGACGTGCACCAAATCCGTGCCTTCGACCTCGCGCGGCGTTACGATGCCGTCGCGATGATACACGAGGCCTGGTGCGCTTTCAAACGCCTGCGCGAGCTCTTCTACGGACGTTTCGCGCGAGGTCTCGAAGAACACGGCTTCCGAATGCGCCGTGCGAACCGGCACGCGAACGGTGGTCGCAAACACCGGTAAATCCGGCAGTTCCAACACTTTGCGCGTCTCCTCGCGCACTTTGTTTTCTTCGCCGCTGTAGCCGAACTCGTCGAACGATCCGATTTGCGGCACCACGTTGCGAACGACGTTGCCTTCGCCGCGATCGAATTCTTCGAGCGCAGCGCGGCCGGCGCCGCTGATCGACTGATACGTCGCGACGCGAACGCCGGAAAGTCCCGCGACGTTGCGAACCGGCGCGAGCGCAACGCACAAGATGATCGCGGTGCAGTTTCCGACCGGAAACAAACGGTGTTCGGGCCGGACCGCGTGCGGGTTGACTTCTGGAACGATCAGCGGAACGCCGGTTTGCATGCGGTACGTCGAACTGTTGTCGATAACGATTGCGCCACGCTCGAGCAGTGACGGCGCATAGCGTTCGCTGGCATCTTCGGAGCTCGCGAAGAATACCGCCTCGTATTCCGCAAGCGCTTCCGGCGTCGTCGCGCGCACGTGATCGCGCGTGCGCGAAGCGAACAGGCCCAAATCGTCGAGCGGTATTCCCCGCTCGTCCAAGACCCGAACGATGGTTTCTCCGACGACGCCGGTGGCGCCGACGACGGCGACTTTCATGTGGATAGCCGCTCCGGCTGGACGTCCCCGGCGTGCGCTGCGTGCGCGCCGCCGCCTGTCAGCATGACGTCAAGTCCCACCGCTAGCCCGCGCACCGAGCGCGCGTTACGAATCGCAAGCAAAATCCCCGCTGCAAAGGACTGCTCCGAGAACGAGTCGTGACGAATCGTCAGCAGCTCGCCCGTATTTCCGCACACGACTTCTTGATGCGAAACCGCGCCGTGCAAACGTACGCTGTGGATCGGCACGTCGCCGGGACCGCCGTTCGCGCGAATTCGCGCGGCAGTGGCCGCCGCGGTGCCGCTCGGCTTATCGCGTTTGTCGTGACGGTGTGTCTCGACGATCTCGATCGTCGGAAAATACGGAGCGGCTTGCTCGGCAAAACGCATCATCAGCACGGCACCAAGTGCAAAGTTCGGGACGAGGAGCGCACCGCCTCCGCGCTGCTCGCACAAACGCGCGAGCTCGGCCCGTTCGCCGTCGTTCCACTCGCTGGAGCCGACGATCGGAATCGCGCCGTGCTCCAACGCCAGACGCGCTGCGGCTTGGGTGATCGGACGAACGGTGAAATCGACTAGCACGTCGGGCTTCGCGGCGCGCAGCAGTTCTTCGAGTGAATCGAAGATCTGCTCTTGCGGAACCCGTGAACGAGCGAAGCCGCCGGCGTACTGCAGATCCGGGGCTTCGTGAATCACGGTGCGCGTCAGCGTGCCCATGCGTCCGCTCGCGCCGGAGACGGCTACTTTGATCATTGTGAACGGTTCGGCAAGCTCAGCGCCCTTCGACAGGCTCAGGGTGACAAAGCGGGCTCAGGGTTACAAAGCGGCCTCAGGGTGACGGTTAGACCTTCTCTAAAGGCGCGTACTTCAGCATCACCATCTTCTGCCCGACGTTCGGGAACTCGATGGTGACCAAGCCGTCGCCGCCGGCACCGACCACGTCACCGATCGTGCCCTCACCCCACTTGGGATGGCGGACGCGATCGCCTTTCTTCAGGTTCATGTTCATGCCCGCGCCGGCCGTTTCGTGAATGGAAACTTCACGCCAACGTCCGCCGGCAGGCCGCGGCAGCACCACGCCGCCGAGCAGCTCGACTTCGGGCATCTCTTCCAAGAACCGCGACTTCGGATGCGCGAACGTGTTGCCGAACAGCGTACGCCGTTCTGCATACGAGAGGTACAAGCGGTCCATGGCACGCGTCACGCCCACGTATGCCAACCGGCGCTCCTCTTCGAGCTCGGTCATGTCGACCAGTGCGCGCGAATGCGGGAACACGCCTTCTTCCAAACCGGTCAAGAACACGTTCGGAAACTCGAGGCCCTTGGCACCGTGCATCGTCATCAGCGTCACGTACGAAGCCTCGGGATCGAGCGTATCCAAGTCGCTGATCAGCGCGATGTTCGCGAGGAAGTTCGAAAGCGTGGGTTCGCCTTCGTTCTGCTCGTACTCGCGTGCAACGCCGACGAGTTCTTGCAAATTTTCGAGCCGCGTCCGCGCGTCGACCGTATCTTCGTTGCGCAGTTCGCGCACGTAGCCGGATTCTTCCATGACTGCAATCAGCATGTCCGGAATCGAATAATCCGCCAACCGCTTGCGCAGATTTTCAATCAATTCCGCGAAACGCTCGAGTTCTTTCGTCTTCTTCGGAACGGCTTTCTTCAGCAGTTCCTTATCGAAAATCGCTTGCCCGACCGAGACGTGCGCGTCGTTCGCGGCGGTGACGAGGCTCGCCAGCGTCTGTTGCCCGATGCTGCGGCGCGGCACGTTCACGATTCGCTTGAACGCGATCGCGTCGGCCGGATTCTCGATGTAGCGCAGATACGCAATGATGTCTTTGATTTCGGCGCGTGCGTAGAAGCCGACGCCGCCCACGACGCGATACGGAATCCCCTCGCCGATAAGCGCCTCTTCGAATACGCGGGACTGCGCGTTGGTGCGGTACAGCACCAGGAAGTCGCGGTACGCGCTGCCCTCGCGAACGAGTTCTTTGATCTTCTCGACGACGTAGCGCGCTTCGGCACGCTCGGTCTCCGCGGCGAATGCCGTGATCTTCTCGCCTTCGCTGCGGCGCGTGAAGAGTTTCTTCGCCTGGCGCGTCTTATTGTTGGAAACCAGCGAATTCGCGGCGTCCAAAATCCGCTGCGTGCTGCGGTAATTTTCCTCGAGCGTGAAGACTTTCGCCCCTGCAAAATCGTGCTCGAATCGCAGGATCATCTTGTAATCGCTGCCGCGCCACGAGTAGATCGACTGATCGTCGTCGCCGACGACCGTCACGTTCTTGTGCTTTTCGGCCAGGATCGCGATCAGCTTGTACTGCGCGAAGTTGACGTCCTGATACTCGTCGACCAGAACGTATTGAAACTTCTTCTGCCACTTCGTGCGCGTGGCTTCGTCTTTTTCGAACAGATCGATCGTGCGGACGATCAGATCGTCGAAATCCAAGCTGTTCGACTCGGCCAAACGCCGCTGATACTCGGTATAGACGTTCGCGAAACGCTCGCCGAGGAACGACGTGTTGCGTTCGTGATACTGATCGGGCCAAACCAGCGAATTCTTCGCCTTGCTGATCTCGGCCAAGCACGCACCGGGACTGATCTGCCGCTCGTCGTACTCGAGATCCGCCAAAATATCTTTGATCAGCGAGCGCTGATCCGCATCGTCGATGATTGCGAAATTCGACGAGATGCCGATCTTACCGCCGTCGCGGCGCAACATGCGCACGCACATGGAGTGAAACGTTCCGACCCAAAGATCGCGCGCCGCGTTTCCGGCCATGTTCTCCAGACGCGTCTTCATCTCGCCGGCTGCTTTGTTCGTGAACGTCACAGCCAGAATCCGGTCGGGCGCAATGTTCAATTCGTCGAGCAGATACGCGATGCGATGCGTGAGCACGCGCGTCTTACCGCTGCCCGCGCCTGCAAAAATCAAGCACGGACCGTTCGCATGGCGAACGGCTGCGGATTGTACGTCGTTAAGGGCTTCGGTCTCCAAGATCATCTAGTATATCTTCGCCGCGGGGACGATTTTCGCCTCGACCCCTAGCGCGTTAGCGATATTTGTCGGAAGCTGCCGCGGTCAAACTGCGCTAGCGCGCAACTGAAAGCGTCGCTGCCTGGCGCGCGGCTAGCGCATACGCGCTAGACAAGAACGCGAGCGTTGACTCTGCGCCCATGTTCATATTCACGGAATCCGCATTAAGACCGTCAAGGCACCCGCCATTGCGGGCCATCACGACACCGCGGGAGTTGCGGCCGTAGTACCAGTCGAGTGCAATTTGCGCCGTAGTGCGATGCGACGGATCGCCGCTTGCATCATATGCCACCAGCGCGGCATCGACCATCGCCGTACCTTCGAGCGGCTGCTGGCAATAGCGGGCTTTGGAACCGTTGCGCGGGTACCAGCCCTCATTTCCAACAGGCACGTAGACGCCGTTCTCGACGGTGACGCGTTCGTAGAACGCAAACGTGCGCAGACCCGTGCTTAGAATCTCCTGGTCGCGCAGCGTCAAGCCGGCGCGCATAACCGCTTCCGGGAGACGCGCGTTATCGTACGTCAGTTCGTTTTCGTACCACTGCCACTCCGGGCCGCCGGTTTCGCCATAGCGGCCGATCATTTGTTCGGCCAGCCTGCGCAGCCACTCGGCGTAGCGCGATGCGTCCCCCGCCACGCTGGACTCGCAGGCGTGCGAAAGACCGATCATCGTATACGCCTGCGAACGCGGATACTGCAGCCACTCGATCGAGCGCAATCCGTTGTCGAAAATCTTCTTGCAGACGCGCCGCCACGATGCGCGCGGCGCAAAACGCATGCCGTACCCGAGCGACCAGAGCGCGCGGCCCATGGAATCGTGCGTCCCCACCACGTCGAGCCACGTGCGGTCGTAGCTCATGAAGTTATGGAAGCGCCCGTCCGCCATCTGCGCGTCGTGCAAGAACGCTAAATACGTTGAAACCAAGCGCTCCGCCGCGGCGTCGCGGGGGTCGATGTCGAGCTTCGCCAGCGTCACCATGAACGCGCGCGAAACGTCGTCCGTGCAATACCCCGTGGAACGGTTCGGCACGTCTTCGACGGCGTGCTGAATCATCCCGACGTCGTCGCTCAGCGCGATGACGTGCTCGAGCGTGGGCAGCGAGCGCGCGCCTCGCGGTGACTCCGGTCCGGATTTAGGCGGAATGGACGAGCTCCATTTCTTGCGGCGCCAGCTCCGCAAACAACTTGCCGTACTCGGCGGCCACGTGCGGCCACGTCATCACGCGGCCGAAGCGATACGCGCGCCGTTCGGTAGCACGCCGCAACGCCGGATCGTCCAGCAGCGCCGTGACGATTCGTGCGATCGAATGCGCGTCGCGGAATTCGCACAAGAACCCGCGATGGCGCGACAGCACTTCCCGCGCGTACAAATACGGCGTGGAAACGATCGCCTTGCCGCAACCCACTGCATACGCAAGCGTTCCGCTGACGATCTGCGTGGGGTTCAGATACGGCGTCAGGTAAATGTCGGTCGCTTCCAGATAACAGACGAGCTCGTCGAAATCCAGATATTTGTCAATTAATTGAACGTTGTTCTGCAAGCCGTAACTGCGCACGAGTTCTTGAAGCGATTCGCGGTACGATTCGCCTTCGTGCCGGCGCACGACCGGATGCGTCTCACCTAAAATGAGGTACAGCGCTTCCGGATGCGTTGCGACCACCGACCGCATCGCTTCGATCGCGTATTCCAAACCTTTTCCGCGGTTGATCAGGCCGAACGTCGAGATTACCATGCGCTGGCCGATGCCGAAGGTCGCCTTCGCGCCGTCCGTGTCGCGGAACGGCACGTCCGGAACGCCGTGGTGAATCACGCGGACTTTGTCGGAGTCGATGCCGTAATCGCGTTCGAGCAGATCGCCGCCGGTCTGCGAGAGAACGACGACGCTATTGGCGTGCTTGCACAGATCGCGCGTGACGCGGAGCATCACTTCGTCGGGCTCCGGCAGGACCGTGTGCAGCGTTAGAACGACCGGTTTTTCGATTGCGCGAAGCGCGTCGACCAGCCACTCGCCTCGCTCGCCGCCGAAAAGACCGTATTCGTGCTGGATGTTCAGCACTTCGGCGGGATGGGCGTTGACGATGGCCGCGATGTCGGCATAGGCCTCGCGACGGTTTTGCTCAAGGCGGGCAACTACTTCGGGGCCGTAATGGCGGACCTCACCGCCCGGCTCGTCGATCGCAATGATCTCGGAACTGGTGTGGAACGCGCGGTCGAACGAATCGACGACATCCTTGGTGAACGTGGCGATTCCGCATTCCCGCGGAGGGAATGACCCCATGAAAAGGGTGCGCGGAACAGAGACCACGGCGAGCGCGTCTGAGGGTCTAACTAACACCAACGATCTCCAAACGCCGGCTGGGAAGACGAGAACTCTGCAAGCGAGCTAAGCCGGCCGTGGCTCCCTGCGTCTCGGGCACTTTATACCCGGTGCCTATAAGAGGATAAACCTACAGGAACTGGGCAAGGTTTCATTTTAGCGCTTGCCTGCTTTGCCCAGGAGTCCGCTTGCTCGGTGAGGAGGGTGGCGGCTGGCGGGTTTGAGGCTAGCGTGGCACCGCTTGTAGGGCTGGGGAGGGGTAGCGAGCCTTGGAGGCTTGGTCTACTGGGCAGAGGTAGCGGGCTCTGGAGGTTTGGTTTGCTGGGCAGGGGTAGCGAGTGGCCGCCTAGGCTTGCGGCTTCTGCTCGGCGCTAGCGCGCCGCGATCGGCGCTGATGGCCCGATTCGCGATCCCTCGGGAGCCACTGTTCCGGGATCAATAGTCACATCGTGTCCGATGACGCTGCCGCGGCCGATACGCGCTTTCGCGCCGACCCGAGAGCCGCTCGCGATGATCGTCTCTTCCACGACCGCGCCGTCTTCGATCGTCACTTCATCCCACAGAACGCTTTCACGCACTATCGCGTTGGCGCCGATCCGGCAACCGGGGCCGAGCACGACGTTCGGTCCGACTTTCGCCGACGGATCGATGAAGACGCCCGCCTCGATGTGCACGGGCGCAATAATATTCTCGCCGTGAACGTTCGCGGCACCGGGCCCGTTTACACCGGGCTGGAGTTTGAGCGGCATCGCGCCCGACAGAATGTCGCGGTGCGCGTCCAGGTAATGCTCGGGCCGTCCGAGATCGATCCAGTAATCCGCGGTGGTGTACGCGTACAGCGCGTGGCCTTCGTTCAAGAGTTTCGGAAACGTCTCGCGCTCGATCGAAACGTTGCGGCCCGGCGGAATCATCTTTAGAACCTGCGGCTCGAGCAAATACGTGCCGGCGTTAATCTCGTTTGTCGGCTCTTGTCCTTTCGGCGGCTTCTCGACGAATTTCGAGATGCGACCGTCCGCGTCGTGCACGACGCAGCCGAACGCCGACGGATCTTCTACTTTAATGAGGTGCAGCGCGCCGAGGCCGCCCTTCTGCTCGTGATAGGCGATCATCGCTTGCAGATCGAGGCTCGTCAGGATGTCGCCGTTCAGCACGAAAAACGGACCGTGAATGTACTGCTCGACGTTTTTCAGCGCGCCCGCCGTGCCGAGCGGCTCGTCCTCAATAACGTACGTAATGTTCATCCCCAGGCGCGATCCGTCGCCGAAATATTCCGTGATCGCTTGCGGCATGTAGCCGGCCGGCAGAATGACTTCGCGAATGCCCGCGTCATACAAACGCTCCAGGGTGCGTGCGAGGAACGGCACGTTCATAATCGGCACCATCGGCTTCGGCGTGCCGAATGTAAGCGGGCGAAGCCGAGTGCCCTCGCCGCCGACTAGAACGATTGCCTGCACGGTGTTCCTCCACAAGAAGCGTTTAATAGCAGGAGGGCACCAAGTTGCGCCCTTTGTCCGGGTATTCCCCCGCGCATTATTCGGCGAAACCGGAACTGTTCGCTGGTAACAATTCGGCAACAATTTGGAAATTGCAATCGAACATATGTTTGGTTATACTTAACGTGTGGGCAAACGCTTGTACGACTGGTCAGCGATTCAGCGATATCATGATGAGGGGCATAGCAAACGCGAGTGTGAGTTGCATTTCGGATTCACGGGAGTGGCCTGGAACAAGGCCGTGCGACGAGGAGAGCTGCAACCTCGCGCAGGCGCAAAATTTGGGCGCGCGAGGCCAGACGACGGACGCCGGCGCTACGATTGGGCGCAGATTCAGGCGTACTACGACGCCGGCCATTCGTTTCGTCAATGCCTGCGAAAGTTCGGATTTTGCGCTGCTTCTTGGCAGAAAGCGCGGGAGCGGGGTGAGATCAACGCGCGGCCGGCCGCCATGTCGATCGAGCAGTTGCTTGCGCGAGGCAAGAGCCGCTACAACGTCAAGAAGCGGCTACTCCGAGCGGGGTTACTAAGAAACGAGTGCTTTGAATGCGGCCTCACGCACTGGCGCGGCCGAAAGCTCAGCCTGCATATTGACCACATAAACGGCGTGAATAATGACCATCGCCTGGAAAATCTGCGGCTACTGTGTCCTAATTGCCATAGCCAGACGGAGACGTACGGCGGCCTGAACATGAAGCGCCGGAGGAGTACGTTGCAAGAGCCCCCGGAGGGAGTGTAGTATAACGAGCGCTGCCGATCCGGGATCGTCTAACGGTAAGACGCGGGCCTCTGAAGTCCGTTATCGGAGTTCGAATCTCTGTCCCGGAGCCACGGCCCTATCGTCTAGAGGCCTAGGACGCCGCCCTCTCACGGCGGTAACGCGGGTTCGAATCCCGCTGGGGCTACCAAAACATCCTTAATTTTGTAGGGGTTTCCGGCGCATCTTCAACCGATTTTGGGCGCCGTGTCCGTATTTGTGTACGAATCAACGAATGAGTCGTTCGAACGCTGTCGCTCACTCGATCGCGTCTCGATGCATTTCGTCCACAACATCCGTATATGAGTCGGCCGTTATAGCAATTTTGGTATGCCCAAAAATTCCGAGATGCCCCTGTGTTCGATCTTTGCGGCAGAGGCGGCACACGCGCGAGGGCGCGATTTAATAGCCGACGATTACCGAGGCGGTGCTGAAGCCGGCGAACGGCTCGCCCGAAGAATGCCACGTTTCGCTGGAGCCGACTTCTTGGATCGGCGGTACGGTAGTGCACACGACGTTAAACGTCGTAGCTTGCGTTTGTTCCAAGTACCGAAGCCGATTGCTGCCGATGCGCGCCATTGCGACCTGCGTGGCCGCGTAGAGTGCGTCGTCCAACGACGAATGGCAGTTGTCTGAGGCAAACGCGAACCACCAGTTTTTGACCGCTTGCGCGCCTCCGCGCTCGCGCGATACGTAAAGCCGAAGAGATTCGATGCTGCGCTTGAGCGCGGCTGCATTGGATGAATGAAGTGTGACGGCGGGCGAAACGCCGGAAACCATTATGCCGCGCGCATAGGTGAGGTCGTTCGCATACGGCGAGTGCTGCAATGCTCGATATGCATCGTCGGAAACTTGAATCG
Organism: Vulcanimicrobiaceae bacterium; assembly: GCA_035938175.1. Classification (GTDB taxonomy): domain Bacteria; phylum Vulcanimicrobiota; class Vulcanimicrobiia; order Vulcanimicrobiales; family Vulcanimicrobiaceae; genus DASRDE01. The sequence goes on along the minus strand of DASZHD010000032.1, from coordinate 8,164 downwards.
TCACTGCATCAGGCTTTAGCGAATCGGGCACCAAGGCATCGCCCACGGCCTGACGGCCATTGGCCACGAATGTCATGCTAAGAGCACGCTGTGACGGCCGTGGTGCAAAATCGGTAAGTCCACGATAATAAGCGCCGCGACCATTCGGCGGCAAAGTCAAGCGCCATGCTGCGCTGAGCCGCCGTACGACAGTCGCCGTGCCCGGAACCGCCGCGTCGATGCGCTCCGAGTCGTTGGCTGTAATGCCTGGTTGAGCCAGACGGGCAGCGTCGGTCATTGACGGCTTGGCGCCTGTCCCGCAAACGGCATCGGCGACGTTTCCGCCGGCGTCGACGACGCCAAGAATACTGCCGAGGCCAACGTTTGCCGCACGGGCCATCACCAGCGCACGTCGTCGCGCGTCCTGTAGCGCGGCCAAGCTCAATGATTGATACGCAGCGTTGCAGTCGCGGATGAACCCCATTTCCGCGTAGTGGACGACATCGTAATGCGGCTGTACGCCGCTTACGGTTTTCACGATACTACGCACTGCGTCTTCGGAAGCTGGGCGTACGCGTACGAGCAGATTGTCGAGCCTGGACGTACTTACGATGTCGCTACGTGAAATTCCGGATTCTTCCAACGCGAATGCGGCGGCTAGTATGTCGTCGACACGCAGCACTACGAACAAGTCGTCCACGGGTACGTGGGCCACAATAGTACTCGTAGCTGCGGCGAATGGGACCTGCTCCGGGACTTCAAAGCCGGTTTCAATGCGCGGCGTCGCACTCAATCGGTCGAAGTCGTTGTAGTCGAGGAACGTTTTGGCAGGTAGTCCGGTTTTCGAGACTGTCCCGACGAGGTTCGCGATCCTACTCTGAGGGCACGCCAGCTCGGCATGGGCGAAGCCGAGGGCTCCTGCGTCGCTATCCGCGAGCGAACGCGCATCCGCGCACTGCGAGTATTCGACGTTTTGAATGAGTATTTGCGGCGCTTTAGCGGAGAGCTCCGGAATATACCAAATCGCCGTAATCGAGAACGACAACGCCGCAATCGCTTGCAACATGCGCATGACATCTTAGCGGTTCGCGCTCCTCTTGCTTGACGCCTTAGCGCTTAGCGCAAATTATACAATACCAGGAGTTTCCGCGATGAGCTGCCGGTAAGGCTTCGCTCGATTCGTTCGGCGCGCTTTAGATCGGGGATCGTTGTGGAGATCGATGTGATAGCTCCGGCACGAATACTTGATGAGCGCAATCCCGAACTCGCGCGCGCGCAGTCGGCGCTCGTGACGTAGCCGCTTTCGATGAGCATGATGGGGCTGCGGAGAATTCGCCGGCTCGTCCGTCCGCCGAGAAATTCATAGCCCACTCCGCAAAGGGATTCGCTTTTCCGGGTGGGTTGCCACCATGGGGCGATTATTATCGGTGCACTACGCCATGTCCGCGTTTGCTGTGAGCGCGACTCGCGCGTATCGAAATTTCCACGCCCTGGCCCAGCGAGTTCAGATCCGCATCAATCGATCGCGGAACTGTTGTCCATTGATATCTCCATGGATGCGTATCACGAGTCCGTGCGTCTTCGGCGCCGGCGATGCACCACCGGGTAACGTCGGCCCACGGAGTTGTGAAGGCACGAACGCCGGTGGCTGCCCCGAGTGGTTCACGATGTCCATCGCTACGCTCACCGTTCGACTGTGAGCATCACGAACCTTAAGTGTGCATTGTCCGACGGCGGGTGGATTCACTTGGATGTCATGATGGAAAACCTTCAAGGCAAAGCGCCGGCTTCCGTACCTATACTTGCGAGCCATCTATGCCCGTAATGCCCCAAAAGAAAAAAATCGCCCAACGCTTTCGCATGAAACCTGCAACCGCAAGCAAAACCTCTGCTCAGTCAAACCTTGAGTGTGGAGGCAAGAGCGCGATGCTGAGCTGGCAAGTGGGCAACGTGAAAATCACCCGCATCGTCGAGATGGATTTGCCCGTGCCGGCAACGGTCATTCCGCAAGCCACGCCTCCTGAACTACGCAAGTCGCCGTGGCTGTATCCGCATTTCGTCAGCGAGGACGATACGACGCTGAATCTCAGCGTCCATGCGCTGTTGATCGAAGCGCCGGGGCGCAGGCTAGTGGTCGATACGTGCGTCGGCAACGACCGGCCGCGCGAGATCACCGAAGGCCGCCCGCTGGCGACGCCGTTTCTCCAACATCTTGCGCAGGCAGGCTGGTCGCGAGATAACGTCGACGCCGTCGTGTGCACGCATCTGCACGTCGACCACGTCGGCTGGAACACCATGCTCGAGAACGGCAAGTGGACGCCGACGTTCCCGAAAGCGCGCTACCTGATCGCGCGGCGCGAGTATGACTTCTGGCGCACATACGATGACGAGGAGCAGCAGACGATGCTCGGCGACAGCATCAAGCCGATCGTTGACGCCGGTCTCGTTCAGCTGGTTGAGCTGGACCACGTAATCTCGCCGGAGCTGCGCCTCATGCCCTCCACCGGCCACACGCCGGGTCACGTCAGCGTGATGATCGAGTCGAAGGGCGAGCGCGCAGCGATCACCGGCGACATGATGCATCATCCTTGCCAGTTCGCGCACCCGGAATGGGTGTTCGGTGACACCGACTCAAACGCCGCAGTACTCACTCGCTCGCGCCTTTTCGCCGAATGGGCGGACCACAATGTCCTCGTCATCGGCACGCACTTCCCCGCGCCCACCGCCGGTTACATCGTCCGCGACGGCGCAGCGTTCACATTCGCAGTGTAACGACGCGCGCTGGAGCAACTTCTTTTTTAGTCACGCGCGCCTAAGCCGAACGTTCTTCGTTGCTCGGGCTGTGCATTTTTGCACCTTGTAAACGACTTCTACTTTCGTTGTTCCGCTGTCTGCATCAGCGCGGAACGTGCTTTCTCCAAAAACTTCCGCAGGGTTCGGATTCGCCGGGACGATCGGTTGCGTGCCTTGTTGAACGCCTTCTAGGCCGCCCACATTTTGCCCGACGGTTGGGATCCATGAATAGGTCCCGCCGAGCGGCAGGCCTACAGCCTCGAATTTGGCGCGCTCACCTTGTAACATGCTACCGGCTCCAACGAGCGTCACTTTGCAAGTGCCGGCGGGTAACCGCGCGAGCTCCTTACGGATTCGAACATCCAGCAGCCCCGGAAATCTTCGTGCCTCCGCGTCGTCGACGGCCACTTTCTCATTGTCGAGCAGCTCCCTTAGTTCGATTTTCTCCTCCCAATCCGGGTTCTTCGTGCCCTCAGGATGTTTACTCGTCGAAAACTCTCCCTCAAAGGTCAGGACGCCATCGTTGTCTTCATCGATAAATCCCATGATTGCACGACCCCGCAAAACCCAAACGAGTGTCTTGTGGTAGCTTTTGGTTGGAAAGTTGTCGCGCATCCCGGGCAGATGAGGATTCTTTGAAATCCACGTGATCAGCCCAGGAACTTTCTTTGCGTCTCCCCCTCTTGGCCGCTCGGGCCTGGGTCCGGCATCATGGGGCTCTTCGAATATCGGACCGACATTCGTACCGTTCAGAAATGGTCAACAATGGCCTGGATCGAGAACGTCGGCTCCATTTGGTGCTTTGCCGCCCGGCCACATAAGCGTAGTCACCGTTACGGCATCACCGGTTCCCCTGCTCTGCGTCACGCCAAACGAAAAATAGTTTCCCGCCGTCATGCAAAAAACGTCTACGGTAAGGTCGTTCCCTTCTTCATCATCCCAGTGGTAACGCTGGATAAGCCAGGCGGTAACGACGGGCGGCGGGCCCGCGACAAACAGATCGTAGCCCTCCTTAGGAACGAGAGCAACTGTGGGCGGACAGTGCTTGTCACGCTCAAAGACCACCGGACTCTTCGCCTGAGCCGCAAGTTGACCAAATATCAGGATCAGCCCAACTATGGTGACCATTTGCAAGCCACAAGATCTGACGGGATCGCAGTGTATTCATGTGCGCTCACCTCGCGTCCGGCTCAAGTCCACCGTATCACTTTCACCTCGCGCGGGCAATCGCGTCAATTCAAAAATGCACTCGAAATACCGCCGTGCCGATTTGGTAGCCGCATGTACTCGGAAGCATTGCGATCGAAGCGTCGCCGTAACAAATTTCTTGACTCAATTGAACATGCTCTATCCGGCGAGAAGGCCACGTTTGCGACCACGCTGTTCGGAGATAGATTCATCCCATGCAACAGGTCACGTAGGTAGCGTTGAGCGTGCTATAATGACCCCTTATGGAAAAAACATTCGTGACGCCTGAAGAGGGCCGTCTTCAATTCCCTACCGGTGTAGCCGACTACGTCGAGTGTGAAGTGTGCGGCTGCGCGTACCTGCCGCCGGAGGGTTCGGTTCTGGAATGTGACCACCAGAATTGCACGGACGATTAGAGCGCCGGCACGAGCACTCGTCGCCTTGAGTAGTGCCTTCGGACCAGGCCGCCGCCGGCGGCTAATGGTAACATAACGTACACCTTAAGGAGGCGAAATATGTCCTTCCAACGCCTTACATTTGGAGTTCTCGCGGCGGCACTTGCCCTTTCGGCGTGCGCGCAGAATGGAACGACCGGAAGCACGGCGACGGGCGGCAATGTGCTGCCGTCACAAGACCAGCGATCCGTTCAAACGCCGGTAAGCCGATCGTATCGTCACGGCCTGGTCCCGATGTTGAATACGGCCGCTGCCCTGCAGCCGATTTCGGCGCGCGATCTTCATTACCGCGGAGGCACGGGGGGCGTCGGAGTGACAGACGGCGCGCCGAAAATTTATCTCGTTTTCTGGGGCAGCCAGTGGGGCACGGAAAGCACGAATTCGCAGGGATACGACACGTTCAGCGGCGACCCGCAGGGGCTGGCTCCTTACGAACAGGCGTTTTTCTCGGGTCTTGGCAACGGCGGCGAGCTGTGGAGCGGTGTGATGACGCAGTATTGTCAGGGAGTTGCGGCGGGCGCGGTGTTCTGTCCGAGCGGCGCGGCGCACATCGGCTATCCCTCCGGCGGACCACTCGCAGGCGTTTGGGAAGACAACTCTGCGGCTGCGCCGAGTCAAGCCTCCGGCCATCAAATTGCGGTTGAAGCGGAGAATGCCGCGACGCATTTCGGAAACACGACGACCGCTTCGAACCGGCTCGTTCAATACGATATCATTTCACCGACGGGCACGAATCCCGACAATTACCAAGGCAGTGGTTTCTGCGCTTGGCACGACTACACCGGAGATTCGACGCTCGACGGCGGCGGCGCGGCCTCGGGGCCGCTATTGGCGTTTTCGAATATGCCGTACGTTCCGGATGTCGGAGCGAATTGCGGAGCCGGCTTCGTCAATCCGGGCAATGCCCTGGACGGCGTGAGCATCGTGAACGGTCATGAGTACGCGGAAACGATAACGGACCAATTCCCAGCCGGCGGCTGGACCGCAAATGACGGCGAGGAAAACGGCGATCTCTGTGCCTGGAAGTCGTCGGGTCCCGGCCACGTTCAAGACATCACGCTAACGACCGGCTCGTTCGCCGTTCAAGGGACGTGGTCGAATCGTTCAAACAATAATAAGGGCTCGTGCGCGATCAAACACGCGATCGTGTTGTAATGAGGAACGCATAGCGTAAGAGAGAAACCTCGACAAAAATCGAGGTTTCTCTTCACTCATTCCGTCAGAATTCTCGACCTGCTGCAGCTGGAAGCCTGCGCCCCGTAATTGCAGTCATTCGGCAGAGCTTAGAAATTCGCGTAGAACTGTCCGAGCGGCGTCAGTGAGCCGTCCGCGTTGAACAGCGCTGAGGTGCGTACTTGCTCGTGCGTCAGCGAAAACTTCCCGGCGCCGAACCACGCGTAACGCTCAACGTACGAACGCTTTTCGAGCTCCGGCAAGAGCGCTTGCATGCAAGCGAGGACGGACTCCGGTGAGAAGCGATTCGCGCCGGGCCTTCCGCGCGCGTGCCAATCCGCCACGCCCAATTCCGTGATCCAAATCGGCTTGTGATACTTCTGCCAAACCTCGTCGACGCGTTGCAGGTACCAATCGGGACGCGGAGGGCCGTACAAGTGAATCGCAACGAAGTCCACGCGCAAACCTTGAGAATTCGCGCGATTCATGAATTCATCGAGCCAGCCGTTGTTCAGGTTCGCCGGCGCCGGCGATCCGACGCGCGCAGCGTGAGACTGGACGTCCGACCAACGCGAAGCGGCGTCGTCAGCGTCAATGTTGCTCTGGTTTCTGTTGTCCGGCTCGTTGAAACCCAGCATTACCGGCACTCGTTGGTTGCCGACGGCCGCTAACTCGTTGGCCTTTCCCCAAGCCATAGGAACAAACTCCGGCCCGGTGAGACCGGGAATCGGCCTCGGGCTCCACGTGTAATACCACGCTACATTGAGCGCCCGAACGCGCGCCGCACCGGCGGGCGATAGGTCGGCAATGCCGATGCCCTTCTTGGCGCTATGCGCGAGCGACGGAGCCGGCACGAAAAGACCAGCGATAACTGCGATAACCGCAAACAAGCGGGGGATTTGAGTCAAAGTCACGAGAGCAATTTACCATCCTTCAGCGGGCACATACCCTGAGAAACGCAATTATTGCCGCTAATGGCGCGATTGCCTACGGCAGCAACTTAAATTCGGGTTAGAACGCTGCTTGAGTCCTAAGCATTGGGGCCCATATACACGCCGTCGGGCCGCGTGCTACTCTTCATTAAGTAGCATTTAGGAAGACTGCCGGTTCGTTCAGCCGCCTTGCTCGGAGGGTTCATGCGACCTGTCTCTTTGTTTTTGCCCGGTCTGGCCTGTGCCGCAATGTTGGCGGGCTGCGCCCACGCAAACACGGCGTCTTTGCCTTCGGTAAGAGCCGCAGGTGTGTCGGAATCGATGCCCGACGCTGTAGCTCCTGCGGGCGCTTGCGGTTCACGCGTTTATGTTGCGGACTACGCCAGGAACGACGTCGAGATCTTTCCGGCGAGCAACGTTTCCAACCCGAAGCCCTGCGGAAAACTCGTCACCGGAATCCAATTACCGCTGGCGGTTTACGTTGACAACAAAGGAACGGTGTACGTCTCGGACTACAGCGGACCCAATGGCAACAATCCGCCGTACCCCATCAATGTTTTTCCGAAAGGGAAGCACACGCCAAGTCTAACGATCGACGCAGCGGGCCCGGGCTACGATCTGTTTGTAGGTAAGGGCAGGATCCTCTATGTCGCAGAAGCCACGCAGAGTGCCGTCGCCGAATACGCGCCGGGTTCGACGACGCCGCGAGCGACGCTTTCGATCAATGGCGAACCGTACGGCGTTGCCACGGACCAGAACAACAACTTGTACGTCAGCTATTTAAGCAATGCCGATGGGATGGGGCACGTTGAGAAATTTGCGCCGGGAGCCACGACCGGTACCAATCTCCCCTTAACGGTTTCGCTCGGAGGCGAGGTCCGGCTCGATACGGCAGATGACGTTGTCATCGGCGATCGTAACAACAATATCATCGACATTTTCGCACCGGGCCAGACAACGCCTAGCCGATCGTGGTCAACGGCCGCAAAGCCGAGCTACATCGCACTGAATCATGCCGAAACGTATCTCTATACTACGGGATTCGGCTCCGTCCAGATCTTCGACTACGCAACCGGCACGCAAGTCGGCGCGATCTCGAATCATCTCATCAGCGCGTCGGGGGTTGCAGTATATCCGCCCGCTCCGTTCTAGATAACTTCACGGCAAAAACCCCAAAGCCGCCCCCTCGGGATCGACGAACGACGAGGAACTAAACTTCGCAACCGGCGACGAACCGCCTGGCGCAAATTCGGTCACATCGCCATTCTGCGGCTCGCCGTTCGAATAGTGACTGCCGTCGGGCACAAACAGCGTGCCGTCGGGCGCTACCGCAAACGGTGTCACACTCGAAAGCCCCTTCGTGATCCGTCGAGCGCAGTGCGTTCCGCCGGGCGCGTACACGCAGACGGAATTCGAGAAGCCGACGTACATGTTGCCTGCACTATCGAACCCGCCTTCGATATCCGGCGTCAATCCGGTATTGACGCCGGTTGTCGAGCCGGGCGCATACTTCTGCATCAGGCCCGGTCCCACCGCATAGCGGCTCGTCGAAAGAAAGATATTGTCCGATGCATCGATCGCCAGACCGATGACGCTGAGCAATAGGTTGTTTTTTAACAGCGGAATGACCACGCTTCGCGTCGG
>DASZHD010000031.1:0-19957 GCA_035938175.1 Vulcanimicrobiaceae bacterium | reverse complement strand
CCTCGTAACCGCGCCCGACGTTTCGCGCTCCGTGCGAAACGCTGGCCTACTGAATTGAGCGCTTCAACGCACATCCATGTCTAGGCGCTCAATTCAGATGGTTACGAGGGGAGAGGTGCCCTTCGATTCCTCAGGATGACCGGACCCCTTCGATTCCTCAGGGTGGTTCGATGCCTCACCATGACAAGCGATGCCTCAGCATGACAAGCGCTAGATTTGAACGACTTCCGTAATCTCCGGAACGTCGGCGCGAACGACTTGCTCGATCGCGCCTTTCAACGTCATATTTGAAGCGGGGCATCCGCCGCACGCGCCGAGCATTTGCACGAACGCGATACCGTTTTCAACTTTCAGCAGCCACACCTCGCCGCCGTCCATTTGGATGCCCGGGCGGACCTTGTCGATCGCGCGGTTTACGCGATCTTCTATGGTGCCCTTCGATTCCTCAGGGTCCTTCGATACCTCAGGATGACTTGCGGATACCTCAGGATGACTATTGTCCATACGTTTTCATGAGTTCGTGCATCCGGCCGGCCATTGCGACCGCGTCGTTCCAATCGCGTTGCCACATGTTGCGGCCGAAGATCAAGCCGACGCAGCCCGCTTCCATCGCGATCTGGGCTTTGTGAATCGTGTCGTCGTCGCTAATCTTGCTTCCGCCGGAAACGAGAACGAGCGAGCGGCCCGCGGACTTGACGACTTTGCGTAGACCCTCTATCTCGGACAGCTCCAGGGTGTTGTACGGTTTCGGCATCTTGTCGGCCGTCGCCGCGTCCCACTTCGGAACGTTCAACTTGATAACGTCTGCGCCGACTTCACAAGCAACGCGCGCCGCATAGTCGACTGCGTACAGTGAATCGATGCCGCCTTTTGCTTTAATCGCCGATCCGCGCGGATACGCCCACACGACCAGCGGCATTCCATAGCGTTCGCAGTCGCGCCGCACTTCGTTGCATTGCGCGATGTCGACGTCTTGCGCGGGGCTGCCGACGTACAAGGTGTATCCTACCGCGTCGGCGCCCAGGCGGACTGCATCTTCGACGGTGCTCGTGAGCGAGCTGAACGATTCATCGTCGGCCGGAACGTTCGTCTTGCCGTTGATTTTCAACAGCAGCGGAACTTTGCCGGCGTACGCCTTGTGGTATTTCTCCGCGAGTCCGATGTGCAGCGCGATACCGGAGAAGTTGCCCTCGACGGCAAGACGGTAGATCCAATCGGTGTCGATAGACTCCGGATTGGCGAAAAAGTCGATCGGCCCGTGTTCCAGACCTTGATCGATCGGCAGCATCATCAGCGTGCCGTTTGCGGGGCCGTGTTCGTACATCAACCGGTGCAACCGGACGCGCTTGCCCGTGGAAAGATTCATGTCGTCGAACGTCGGCCGCCGAACCGCTGCTAGCATCGTTGGTCAATCTCCTCGCGTAAGTTGGGGGTGCCGCGCTAGCTACCGCCCAGCGGGGGGCGGGTCCTTCGACGGCTAATGCGGCGGCGTGACTTCCCCGCGAATCGGTTTCATCGGCATCGGCGCCATGGGCGAGCCGATGGTTCTTTCCCTTCGGCGTGCCGGATTCTCGGTGAGGGCCAGCGCCCATCGCAATCGGGAGCGGCTCGAGCGTGTGCTGGCCGCCGGCGTCGTCGAAGCCGCGGATCCGCAGGCCCTGAGCGCCGAAAGCGACGTCGTCATCACATGCGTACCCGATGCTCCCCAGGTGGAGGAGGCCTTATTCGGCCCGCACGGCGCGGCGGAAGGCGCAGCTCGCGGCACGCTGTTCATCGACATGTCGACGATCTCGCCCGTCGCCACCCAGCTCTTCGCCCAGCGGCTGGAAGACCGCGGCTGCCGGTTCGTCGACGCGCCCGTGAGCGGCGGACCCGCGCGGGCGGCGACCGGAGAACTGACCATCATGGTCGGGGGATCGCCGAGCGATTTTGACGCGGCGCGCCCGATTCTGGAGGCCATGGGTACCCCGTACCACCTGGGCGGCGTCGGACTCGGCGAAACGGTAAAACTCGTAAATCAATTGATTATCGCGAACGTGATGATCGCCAATGCGGAGGCGCTGACGTTCGCGCAAAAGGCGGGCGCCGACCTGGACGCGGTGCGGAAAGTTCTTGCAACGGCCACGGCTTCGAACTACCTGCTGGAGCAGTGGTTGCCCAAAACGTGGTTTGCCGGGACGTTCCAAGGAGGCTTCGCGCTGGATCTGCTCCGAAAAGACCTCGGGGCGGCGCTCGACGCCGGCCGCGCGATGAAGATGCCTATGCCGGCATCTGCATTGGCGTACCAACTTTATACACTACGATCCGCGGAAGGCGACGGAATGCTGGATTACAGCTCCGTCGCAAAATTCTATGAGCACGTCGCTGGAGACTAAACGGGGCACGTTTAACAAACACCCCGATTTCAATAAGAAGATCCTCGTCGTCGACGACGAGGCGGCGATCTTGCAGACTCTGCGCTACAACTTGGAGCGCAGCGGCTACACGGTCGTCACGGCCAGCGACGGACGCAGCGCGGTCGCGATGGCGGCGCGCGAGCAGCCCGATCTGGTGATTCTCGACATCATGCTCCCCGTGCTCGACGGCGTAGAAGCGTGCAAAGAGATCCGCAAGAACAGCTCGGTTCCGATCATCATGCTGACCGCCAAGGATCAAGAGATCGACAAGGTGCTCGCGCTGGAGCTCGGCGCCGACGACTACGTCACCAAGCCGTTTGCGCTGCACGAATTTTTGGCGCGCGTGAAAGCGCGCTTGCGCCGGCCGGCTCCGCTGAGCTCGCAGGATCGCGACCACGCGATTTCGCTGGGCGGTATCGTGCTCGATCCGTCGCGTCAACATCTCACCGTGCGCAGCAAGGACGTATCGCTGGCGCCGAAAGAGTTTGCTTTGCTGCGCGTCCTGATGGAAAACTGCGGGCGCGTGGTCACGCGGCAAACGCTGCTGGATAAAGTTTGGGGTTACGATTTCGAAGGCGAGCAGCAGACGGTCAGCGTGCACATTCGCTGGCTGCGCGAGAAGATCGAAGAAGACTCGCGAAATCCGCGGCACATCATCACGGTGCGCAGCCGCGGCTACATGTTCAAAGAGTAAGCGCGCTGCCGCTTGTCATGGTGAGGTATCGAAGGGCAACGAAGCCTCGATCCGCCGCGGCCCGTCTGGGAAACCGTTCGCGATTTTCCCTCCATGGAAAATCGCTACTTCCCCGCATTTTGCGAGGACAAGTCTCGAAACAGCCGTCCTGGCTGGCGCAAAATGTCGGGAAATTTCCCTGACGGGCCGCGGCGGTTCGATACTTCGGTGCCCTTCGATTCCTCAGGGTCCTTCGATACCTCAGGATGACGAAGTGGACCTCGGGATGACGAAGTGGACCTCAGGATGACGCGTGTTGTCATGGTGAGGAATCGAACCACCCCGAGGTATCGAGGAGCATTTTTGCGATCGTCTGCCCTCGATTCCTCAGGGTCCTTCGATACCTCAGGATGACGAAGTAGACCTCAGGATGACGAAGTGGACCTCGGGATGACGAAGTGGACCTCAGGATGACGAGTGGATGATTCCCGATGTCGTTGCCGTAGGCGCGTTTGCCGCAGGCGTCGCGGGCGGATCGCTGATCTTTTGGCTGACGCGGCGCCGGCGCGCGCCGGAATACCGCCAGCCCGAAGTGCAGCGTCAAGCGACGTCCGACGAACGGTTCGACGCCCTCGTCCGCGCGTTGCCGCTTGGCGTGATGATGCTCGACCGCACCTTGCGCGTGCGATTCGCAAACCGCGCTGCGGCGGCAATCTTCGGCTTCGAACGCTCCCTTGCGCGCGGAAATCACCTGATCGCCGCCGCGCCGCATATCGAACTGGAGCAGCGCGCGCAGGCAGCACTACGCGGGGAGCGATTCGGAACGCCGATAATCATCAACGGAAAAACCGTCAATCGCTCGTATGCGGTAAACGTTTATCCGCTGATCAGCGGCACCGACAGCGAGGAAGAAGAAAGCACAGACGTTTCGGGCGTGCTGGTTCTGGCCGAAGATCAAACGGATCTGCTCGCGCTGGAACGCGCACGTCAAGAATTTTTGACCAACGTCTCGCACGAATTGCGTACGCCGCTCTCCTCGATCAAATTGATGCTCGAAACGGTCGTCGAGTCGGACGAGGACGAAGCGCAGCAAATTTTTCTGCCGCAAGCCTTGGCGCAGGTGGATCGTCTCACCACGCTCGTACAGCGTCTGCTGGAACAAGCGCGCGTGCAGTCCGGGAAGATGGTGCTGGACATTCGCGAAATCGATCTGGAAGAAGTAGCCCGTCCCATCGTGCAATCGTTCGAACCGCAAGCCGCTTCCAAGGGTATCGAATTGGAATTGCGGTCGCTGCGGCCGGCGATCATCGAAGCCGACGAGCACCGGCTCTCGCAAATATTCGTCAACCTGATCGATAATGCGCTGCGATACACCGCGCATGGCGGCGCCGTGACGACGACGATCGACGTTGACGGCGCCTACGCGGTCATTCGCGTGATCGATACCGGTATCGGAATTCCGTATAAGGACATTCCGTACGTTTTCGAACGCTTTTACGTGGTCGACCGTTCACGCGCGCGCGGCTTCGGGGGCGCCGGCTTGGGTTTGGCAATCGTCAAGGAGATCGTCGAAGCGCATCACGGCGAAGTGAGCGTCGAATCTGCGCTGGGGGTCGGCACGCATTTCACGATTCGCATTCCGGTGGTAAGCGTAGAGCCCTGACTGCTCCTTTTAAAACAGGCATAATCTTACCGTAACGTCGTCGTGTTTTGATGGAACCATGCAGACGCTTCGGCGCTCCGAGATCCAGGTGGACGGCTTCGAAGACATGCCGGTTTTGCGCCGCGAACTGCTGGCATTCATCGACGAGTTCTGCGCCCACATGACCTTGGCCCAAGCGCGTGAATGGTTCGAAGACGCGTTTCTTAATAAACCTTAACATCGCGAAGGGCAGCCTAGGGCACCTCGACAAGTTGGGAAAATGACCAGCATTATGGCCGCACCCTCACCGCCGGCATCCGCGGCACAGGTTCCGGAACCACAGTCCGAAGCTAAAATGTGCGTCGACGACTTGAACGTCTATTACGGCGAATTTCAAGCGATCAAGAATGCGTCGGTTCAGGTCCCGGGCAACGAGGTGATGGCGCTGATCGGCCCCTCCGGATGCGGCAAATCGACCTTCATTCGCGCGCTGAACCGGATGCACGATCTCACGCCGGGCGCCCGCGTCACCGGCCATGTGACGCTCGACGGCGAGGACATCTACGCGGCAGAGGTGGATCCCGTTTCCATCCGCCATCGCATCGGCATGGTGTTCCAGCGCCCAAATCCGTTCCCGAAGTCGATTTTCGAAAACGTCGCATACGGGCCGCGCATTCACGGCGAGCGCAACCGCAAAAAACTGGTGGAAATCGTCGAGCGCAGCCTCCATCAGGCGGCGCTTTGGAACGAGGTAAAAGACCGGCTCGACCGCTCGGCGCTCGAACTGTCCGGCGGCCAGCAGCAGCGCTTGTGCATCGCTCGCGTGTTAGCCGTCGGCCCCGAAGTGATTTTGATGGACGAGCCCGCGTCTGCGCTCGATCCGATCGCGACGAGCAAGATCGAAGATCTGATCTCGGAATTGAAAAAGGAATACACCGTCGTCATCGTCACGCATTCGATGCAGCAAGCGGCGCGCATTTCGGACGAAACGGCGTTTTTCTTGATGGGCGAACTGGTCGAAATCGGCAACACACGCGACATTTTCTTGAAACCGCGCGACACGCGCACCGAAGATTACATCACCGGGAGATACGGTTAGCGCACGGAAAATAGCTTAGGTTATTTCGTGTTGTTGCGTTAGTCACATAAGCGACTTTTTTAAACGTGTCTTAAAGTTGCTTCCGCTACAATGCGCCTATGCATAATTACCTATTGCGCGCCGCAATGGCCGGCGTCGCATTTGCGTTGTGCGGCACGGGCATGGCGTCGGCGGAAACATCGGCAACACGGGCGACCGTAGCTCAAGCGAGCCCTGCGCCCGCAGCCACAACAACGCCAAATCCTCTAACTTATGGCGGATTCGTCCGCGCGTATTACTTCACGCGAACCAACGCATCGCCGTACGGCCTGCCGCAAACGACGAACGTGCTGAATCAAGCATCGTTCAACGCGGCCGTCTCGCTGCATGCGGCATATTCTTTCGCGAATAATTGGAGCGCCGGCGGTACGTACTTTTACGCAAATCCGCTGAACAACTGCACGACGGCCGCGGATCAGCTTCAAGTAGGCGGACCTTGCAGCGGAAAAACAGCCACGTTCAAGAGCGGCGGATCGTCGTTCCTGTACCCGAACGTTCCGACGAATCCGGACAACACGCTTCCCGGATTTGAAATGAGCACGCTGTACGAGGCGTATCTGCAGTACAAAGATGCTAACCTGTTCGCGAAAGCCGGAAACATGGTGTTCAATTCACCGTGGGCAAATCCGTCCGACTCTCGTCTGAAGCCGGTCGCATTCCAGGGCGGCGACCTGTCGTACAAGTTCAATACGAACTGGACGGCGGAAGCCGCGTTCATGGATCGTTTCGAAGATCGCGTCGACTCGGCATTCGTCAATTCGACGCTGTTGACCGCAACGAACATTGCGGACGCCCCGGGCGCCGGCAGCAACTTGCTGCTTCCGAAATATTCGGCCGTAACGACCAGCGGTTTCGGTTACGGACGCTTAGGCTACACCGCGAACGCACTGACGGCGAACTTGCATTTCTACGATTTCGTCGACATCGCAACGGCGGAATGGCTGGATGCGAAATATACGCTGACGGGTCAACTTAAACCGTATCTCGCACTGCAAGCGGGCAACGAGTCGAACACCGGAAAGGGCGTGATCGGCAAAATCAACAGCCAGGTCGTGGGTCTGCAAGCCGGCGTAACGCCGGTGAAAAACCTCGACGTCACGCTCGGGTTCGACTACATGCCGATCAAGAGCGACACGTTCTCTGCGGGGTTACCCACCGGCGTAACGTGTAACGCCGTACCGGCGCAGCCGCCCGCAAAGACGCCGGCCGGAAATGAGATCGCCGTTGCTGCGGGCAGCGCACCGTTCATGTACTTCCTGCCCTCGGGCGGTACGGCGAACTGCGTTGTCGGCCCGTCCGGCGCGGCGACCGTCTATTACGGCGGTTGGGCAAGCCCCTACACCGATTCGTACGCGACCGATCCGCTGTTCACGACCAGCATCAGCCAAGGTATGGCGGACCGCCGCAGCCCCGGTACCTCGGGCAAGGTCCAAGCGACGTGGTACGGCGACAACAAGCAGATTCGCTTTATCGCCAGTTACGCGCTCTACGCATACGGCAATTCGACGACGGGCGTTTCACCGACGCAAGAAGACGATCTGGATGCGACCTACTTCTTTAGCAAGGTTCCCAAGAGCGGCCCGTATCACGGTCTTTCGTTCCGCGAACGGTATGCCGATCGCACGCAGAACTTCACGCAGTTCTACGGTGGCCTGCCGGTCTTCAAATACAACCGCACCCAGCTCGAATTTGACTTCTAAGCCGTAGTCGACGCGCGCTTCGAAGGGGCTGTCCTGTGAAAGGACGGCCCTTTTTCTTTGGCCCGCCGGCGCGGGAGGACTAGCGACCGCTAGACCATTAGGCGGATTGTTTGATAGCCAGAGCTATTTTATGATTGCCGCATGTTCAAAATCATATCCCAAGCTATTTTACTTGGGGCGGTCTTGGTGTTAGGGACGAGCGGGGTAGCATTCGCTCAAGCGGCCCCGGCAACGAGCCCTTCCCCCAAGCCGACGCCGCCGCCGATCACCTACGGCGGCTCTGTGCGCGGCTATTACTTCACCCGCACCAACGCGTCGCCGTACGGTCTGCCGCAGGACACGAACGTGTTGAATCAGGCAACGTTCAACGCCGCGGTAGCGCTGCACGCGGATTATAACTTCGCGGACCACTGGAGCATCGGCGGGACGTATCTGTACGCCAATCCCCTCAACAACTGTACGACGGCCGCAGATCAGCTGCAATCCGGCGGCCCGTGCAGCGGCAAAACTGCGACATTCAAAAGCGGCGGATCGACGTATCTTTTTAGTCCCGTTCCGACGAATCCGGACAACACGCTGCCCGGATTCGAATTGAGCACGCTGTACGAAGCGTACATTCAGTACAAGGATGACTCGCTGTTCGCGAAAGCCGGCAACATGCTGCTGACCACGCCGTGGGCAAACGGCGCCGACACGCGCCTCAAGCCGGCGGCATATCAGGGCGGCGACATTTCGTACCGGTTCAACAAAAACTGGATGGCCGAAGGCGCGTTCATCGATCGTTTTGAAAGCCGCGTCGATTCGGCGTTCGTCAATTCGACGTTGCTGACGGCAACCAATCAAGCCGATGCACCGGGCCCGGGCAGCAATCTGCTCATTCCGAAATATTCGGCGGTCACGACGAGCGGTTTTGGATATGGAAGAGTCGGCTACACGGGCGGACCGATTACGGCGAACTTGCACTTCTACGATTTCGTCGACATCGCCAACGTGGAATGGTTCGATGCGCGCTACAACTTTGCAGATAAGACCTACAAGCCGTACGTCGCCATTCAAGGTGGAAACGAAAGCAACAGCGGGAAGGGCATCCTCGGTAAAATCAACAGCCAAGTTGTCGGCGCGCTCGGCGGAATCTCGCCGACGCCCAATCTCGACCTGACGATCGGGTTCGACTACATCCCGCAGAAGAGCGACACCGTTACGCTTGCGAGCGGTATTGCATGCAATGCCGTTCCGTCACAGCCGCCGGCCAAAACGCCGGCGGGCAATCAGATCAGCGTAACCGGAAAGATCCCGCTGATGTATTTCCTGCCGACCGGCGGCACGCCGAACTGCATCAACAACAGCAACGGCACGACGACCATTTACTACGGCGGCTGGGCCAGCCCGTACACCGATTCGTACACGAGCGATCCGTTGTACACCACCAGCATGACCGGCGGCATGGTCGAACGCCGCAGTTCGGGAACTTCGGGCAAGGCGACCGCGACGTGGTGGGGAGACAATCGCCAGATCCGTCTGATAACTAGCTTCGCGCTGTATTCGTACGGCAACACGACGACCGGCGTCGCGCCCTCGCACGAAGTGGATATCGACGGGACGTACTATTTCAGTCACGTGCATCCTGGAGTACCGTACAAAGGCTTGTTGCTGCGCCACCGTTACGGCGACCGCGACATGACGTTCGTTCAGTACTACGGTGGTCTGCCGGTGTACAAGTACAACCGCACGCAATTGGAATACGACTTTTAAGACACCCGTCGTATCTCCAGGCGCATGATGCAGCGCGCCTGAACCCGTTGGAGAAGCCTCCGCAATTGCGTACCGTGCCGAAGAGCGGCCCGGGACGGATTGCGCGGGGCTTTTTCATCGGGTCCCTCGAATAGTCGGGCCCGTCATGTTACCGAAGACCATGCGGGCGCTCCGCAAATTGCGGCCGGAGCCCGGCTTTACGCTCGAAGAAATCCCGGTGCCGCAGATCGGACCGACCGACGTGCTAATCGCGGTCGAGAAGGCCGGAGTGTGCGGGACCGACGCACACATCTACGGCTGGGACAAATGGGCGCAAAAGCGCATTCACCCGCCGCTGACCATCGGACACGAGTTCATGGGAACCGTTGCGGCCGTCGGGCCGGCGGTGCGAATTGCGGCGGTCGGCGATCGCGTTTCGGCCGAAGGGCACATCGCGGACGGTACGTGTTTCCTGTGCCGCACGGGCGAAGAATACATCTGCGAAAAAGTGCAGATCATCGGCGTTGACCGCGACGGTGCGTTCGCGGATTACATCGCAATGCCCGAGCACAACGTTTGGAAACTCGATCCCTCGATCCCGGACGAATTTGCCGCAATTTTCGATCCGCTCGGCAACGCCGTGCATACCGTGATGGCCGCAGGCGTGAGCGTGAAATCGGTCGTTATCACCGGCGTCGGATCGATCGGCTTGATGGCGATTCCGGTTGCGCGTGCGGCCGGTGCATCCGCGGTGTACGCGATCGACGTGAATCCGGCAAAACTCGAACTGGCTAAACGCCTCGGTGCCGACGAAACGTTTTCGGCTACGGATCCGAATCTCATCGCGGAGATCCTCGACCGCACGGGCGGTGACGGCGTGGACGTTCTTTTGGAAATGTCGGGCAGCGGCCAAGCGATCGACAACGGTCTGCGCATGGTACGAAACGGCGGGCGCGCTGCGCTGCTGGGAATCCCGAGCGATAACGTCAATATCAACCTGGCCGAGCGCATCATATTCAAAGGACTTACGGTGCTGGGAATCAACGGCCGCCGTATGTTCGAGACCTGGTATCAAACGCAGGCGCTGGTCCGAAGCGGCCGCGTCGATTTGCGCCCCATCATCACGCACGTGTTGCCGTTCGAACAGTACGACCGCGCATTCGAATTGATGCACAGCGGTGAAGCGGCAAAAATCGTTCTGGATCTCAAAGGAGACATCGCGAAATGAATGCGACGTTCGAGGAAAAACTTTCGGCGGATCTCGCGAAATTGAAAGCCGCGGGCACGTATAAATCACTGCGCCATCTTACGACGCCCATGGCGCCCGAAGTGCACATGGAAGAAGCGGGCGACGTGATCGTGCTTTCGAGCAACAATTACCTCGGGCTATCGGACGAACCGTCGGTTATCGAGGCAGGCAAACGCGGCTTGGACAAATACGGCGCGGGTACGGCTTCGGTGCGCTTCATTTGCGGAACGTTCGACATTCACCGCGAGTTGGAAGAGCGGATTGCGAATTTTTTGAGCGTGCAGGCGTCGCTGACGTACGTTTCGTGCTGGAACGCGAACACCGGACTCTTTCCGGTAATTTGCGAAGACGGCTCGGCGCTGCTTTCGGACGAGTTGAACCACGCCTCGATCATCGACGGCAGCCGCCTGGCCAGCAAAGCCAAGCGCGAACGCTACAAGCACAGCGATATGCGCGATTTGGAAGAAAAACTCAAAGCCGCGCAAGGCTGCGCGCCAATCGTCATCGTTACCGACGGCGTGTTTTCGATGGAAGGCAGCATCGCGAAACTTCCGCAGATTGTCGAGCTCGCGAAGAAATACAATGCCGTCACCTGTGTGGACGACTCGCACGGAACCGGCGTTATGGGCAAGACCGGGCGAGGGACGATCGAGCACTTCGGGCTGGACGGGCAGATCGACATTATAACGGGAACGCTAGGAAAGGCACTGGGCGGCGCAGCGGGCGGATTCGTAGCGGGCAGTAACGCGCTGATCGACACGCTGATCCAAAAATCGCGCCCGCAGCTGTTTTCGAATGCGCTGCCGGCAACGGTCGCGTGCAGTTCGCTTGCGGCGCTGGACTATTTAGAGAAACATCCGGAGCTCATCACGCGCCTGCGTGAAAACGTGGCGTACTTCCGCGGCGAACTGAAACGTTTAGGATTCAATCCGCTCGAGGGCGAAAGCGCGATCATTCCGATCATCGTCGGCGATACCGCGTTCGCGATATCAATGAGCAACAAACTCTTGGAGCGCGGCGTCTTCGTAACCGGTTTCGGCTTTCCGGTCGTGCCGGAAGGCACGGCGCGCATTCGCGTGCAGATAAGCGCGAAGCTGACGCGGGAGGAAATGGACCGCGCGCTGAGCGCATTTGAAGCGGTCGGAAAAGAGGTTGGACTGCTGCAAGGAGTCGCGCGATGATTCTGCCGTTTACACCGCCCGCCGCGTGGACGCAGCTGCCCCTCTCCGCAACGTCGGCGCAAGTGAAGAACGTGTGGCAGCGCAATCTTGCGGGCGGCAAGCACGCGTCGTTCGGCGAAATCATCGCGCCGCTTCCAATCAACCCGTCCAGTACGGCGACGTCGATTAAAAACGCACTGAAGAACGGCAGCGTCTCGTCGACCGTTTCTGCAAAAAGTATTTCGCTGTGCGGCGTGCCGGCTCAATTGATTACCGTTACCACCGCTTCCGGAAGCGAACGCACGACGCTCGAGCAGCAAGTCGTAACCAAGGGCGGCTACACGTATATGCTGACGTATACGCGTCCCACGGGCACGCCCGCCGACCCCGCGATCGTTCGGATCATGCACACGTTTTGTCCCGGCGAACCGAAGACACTCGCTGCGCTGCCCGTGCCGGCTTCGTGGAAATCGGTCGCCGGTTCGGGTTTTGAATCGATGGGGACGTGGCTCGGCACGGCGCCGATGCAGACGATGGTGTTGCTGAAAGGCCCGCAAATGCCGTCGCTCTCCGACACGCTGAACAGTATGGAGCCGAAAAACCAGAACGCGCAGAGCGCGAAGCTCGTGCAGATCGTAAGCCGTCAGGAAACCGCGCTATGCGGCCGGCCGGCGATGTTCATCACAATGCGTGTGAATGTGCCGTCTCTTCCGATGGAGATGCAGGAAGTGATTACGCAGGCGAACGGAACGTCGTATGCGCTGCTTTATTCGCGTCCTTTGAGCGAACCGCCTGATGCCGCCGCGGTCGCGTCGCTGCATACGCTGTGCGCTATGGGCGTACCGGCGCCGCCGGCCGCTTCGCCGTCAGCCATGCCGTCGTCATCACCGGCGCCCTTGCCGTCGCCGGCGCCGATGGCGACCCTGGCGCCGACTCCGTCAGCCTCGCCGACGACGTGAACGTTCAACTAAAAGCGACAGACGTTCTGGCGAACGAACGCACGTACTTGGCATACGTGCGAACCGCGCTCGCGTTCGTCGCATTCGGCTTCGTAATCGCGCGCTTCTCGCTTTTTGCACGCGAGATTTCGGTGGTGATGCACGTGCAAGTCTCGCGCGCCGGATCGTCGGGCATCTTTGGCACCGTTATGGCGCTGCTCGGCGTGGGCGTCGGTATCGTCGGAGCGATCCGTTACGCTCGCGCCGAACGCGCGCTGCGCGAGGGCCGCGTGTCATCGCTGGCACCGAAAATGGCGTATCTCGGGGCGGCCCTCATTGCTGCAGTCGGGGCTTTTGTCGCGGTCGATCTGCTCAGCGTTCGGTAGACAACCTCGCAGAGACGCGCCCTTACGACGATTCCGCGGCTTTCGCCAAGTCGTCGAGGACCGGCACGAAATGTTTGGCCATTTCGTCGCCCATCATCGCGCCGAAGAGAAACGCCGTCGGACCGGTCATCGCGACGTTCTGCGCAATGGTGCTGCCGCTGCCGTCCGGCGTAATTTCGCAGTTGAACGTGAACGTCGTCATCGGCGGTCCCGCCATCGACATGCTGAAGCCGCGCTCCTCTCTAACGTCGTGGAACGTGACGTCGTGGACGGTTCCGCGATTGGTGGTCATCCGGCCCTTTTTTCCGTTGGCGACCAAGCCGTCCAGTTCTGCCGATTGAATCCCCGAATTCCACGTGCTCCAGTTGCTGGGGTCACTCCAAAGCGCCCACACCCGATCGGGCGGCGCGGCGGTCTTGCGTGAGAAACCGTACGTTTTCATGATTGCCCTCCTCGGCGCTAGTACGTTCCAGAACGCCTGCCGGTTTCCGTGAGGGAAGCCCGCCGAACGGCGGCTAATTTGTTGCGCGCTTGATCACGCTCGCGCCGCTTTTGATGGCTTTCTCGATCGCGCAGTGTCTGCAGTCGCTGGGCACGGGAGCGGAACGCGCGCGCTGGACGTCGTTTGAAGACCGTCACCGCTGGGTCGACGCCGTTCGCACCGGTCTTCCGGTGGTATCCGAAGGCGTGCAATGCGTCACGGGCGTACGTTGGACACCGGAATCGGCGACGCTGATGATCACGCCGCTGCAGTGGGCCGTACTGCTCGGCGTCGACGCCTATCGAAGCGGCGATGTCGCCACGTTGCGCGCTTTAGGAAACCAGTATTTGCCGCTTGCCGAGCGCTATCAGGCCGGCGATCGCGACGACTTCGAGCAGCAAGCGTACCGGCATGCGATTCTGTACCTGAAAGATTTTCGGCAAGGCCACTGCACGTTCGATTTGTGTACGCAGAAGAATTACCCGTAGCGTGGTTTCAGTACTCACCTTCGTTATATGGCCTGGAGGGCACTAGGCGGGTTGCACTTTGCGCACGGGAATGAGAGCGTACACGATAACCCCGAAAACAAGCGTCAGACCGATGCAAAAGAGCAGAGCGAGATGCCATCCTTGCGAGAGCGCGTTTGCCTGAGAAACACCCGTCGCGACCAACTGCTGCGCGCGCGAAGTGAACAGCGTTCCCAATATCGCAATACCGAGGACCCCGAAGAACGATCGGGCGAGCGCGATCGCACCGGAGGCAAAGCCCTGGTCTGCGTCGGCGCAGGCACCCATCGTTAGCGTGCACGATGGTGTCCACATCAATCCAAAACCTATGCCCATCACGAATAGTCCCGCGCCGATTGGCCAGGATGCCTTCGTAATCGATTCGCTCGTGAGCCACGCGATGCCGCCGATCAAAAACAGCCACGCGACCACGACCAAACGATGCTTTCCAAGCCGGTTTTCCGCCCATGGGCTGATCTGGTTAACGAGAAAAAATGCCAGGTTTGCCGGCATGAGATAAAAGCCGGCTAAGAATGCGGAGACGTGTTGTCCGTTTTGCAAAAATGTCGTAGCCAGCAACATCACGCCGTAAAACAGAAAGTTAATGATCGCGACCATCAGCAGCCCGCTGTCGAAAGCCGGCGAGCGAAAATAGGACAGGTGAATCATCGGCTTCGGCGTTCGACGTTCGAGCGAGATAAATGCTGCCGCTCCGCAAACAAAGATTCCGAATGCGGCCAGGATCGGCATCGAATTCCACCCGCGTACGCCGCCTTCTATCAACGCAAAACTTGCGGCGACGAGCGATACGATGCTGAGGATCTGGCCGCCGAAATCGAAACGCATTGAGGGATCGCGATCGCTCTCGGAGGCAAACGGCAGCGCGGCCAACACGAGTATTCCCATCGCAACGGAAAGATAGAAGATCGAAGGCCAGCCCCAAAAATGTACGAGAATGCCGCCCAGAACCGGACCGGCGATACCTCCAGACCCCGCGACGGTTGAAAACACTTTGATCGTGTCTTCGTGATCTGCATTTTCGGGAAGCATCTGAATCAGAATCGCGACCGGCAACGAAAGTAACGCCGCTCCACCCAAGCCTTGAAGAGCCCGCATGACGATCAAGAACGGAGCACTCGGAGCCAAAGCGCATCCGAGTGTGGAGACGACGAACAGCCATGTCAACGCCGTCAATACGCGGCGGCGCCCGTACAGATCGCCCATGGTGCCCGCAGCGAGGGTGAATCCGCCTTCCATCAGCGGATACATGCTGACGATCCACTCCTGGTTCGCGACACCGGCGTGCAGCGTGCGGTCGATGTAGGGGAGCGCCAAGTAAATGACGGTAATGTTGACGACGCCCATGAAGCCGGCCAGGTTTAGGCCCAACGCGGCAATGCGCGCCGCAGCGGCCGAGCTCACCGGCTTGCGTGATATGGGGCGGTGCAAGAATACCGCGTGGTGCATTAACGGCTAGTCATTCCCGCGCATGTTTTACGGGTTCCATTCCGAGCGTAGCAAGCCGTAATGCATCAAGTCTTCGTAGGTTTTATCCGGACGCCGAAATCCGTCACGATAGGTGCCTTCGAGCAAGAACCCTTCACTCTCGTATAACGTGCGCGCCGGAACGTTGCTCGCCACAACTTCTAACCACACGCGATGCGCGCCGATTTCGCCGAACGCCCATTGCAGCGCGGAACGCAGCGCGAACCGGCCGATACCTTTGCGCGGAACTTGCGCAACGATCAAACCGATCTCGACTAGCCAACCTTCGTGGTCTTTCGCCATCCAGAGCCCGGCGCGTTCTGAATGCTCGTCCAGCACGATCCGGCGCCGAACGTTGGGCGCTTGGAGTGATTCGATGACCTGCTGTTCTGTTGGAGGCGCGCTCACGAAGCCTTTCGCGTGTTCCAAGAGGTGCGTGGCGACGACGTACGGTGCGTCTGAAGCGACGAAGGGTCGGTCGGAAAAACGCAAGGGTGTATGCTGCGGCGTTGAACTGTTCTATAGTTGCGTAAGCATCGTATGTGGAATCATTGCGATCCCCACACTTCCCAAACGATTCCCAAAACCACAATGGCCACCGCGGCAGTTATCGCCCCGATTTTGCCATAAGCGGGCGTCCCCGCCGCGCAAACCCTTCCCGACGTCGCCTTGTCCTCCGGCAAGCCCAACTCGATGCACAGTCGCTCATAAGCTTCTGTGGGGTCTTCGTTGTAGATCGGATTTTTTACCCGGTTGATGTAATTGATTCCCGGTCCTTTTGGCGGCGGCGTCGTACCGATGTCGGCATTGAGTTGCTCCAGAATCGGCGTCATCTCGCCCGTATCGTGCCCGATTTGCCACCAGCCTGCGATTCCACCGCTCAGCACCTGTTTGGGTACGACGAGCGTATCGCCCGCGGCAAGTGCCGCTTGCAATCGCGCTTGGGTCTCGGCGTCGCCCGCTGAAACGGAGGAGCCTGGCGTAAGAGCCGTCAGGTCTCCCGACTCTGCCAGTGAGCTCGTGGAAATGTACGTTGCGCCGGAGACACTTTGCGGCGGAGCGCTCAACTCGTTTTCCATCGACCCTTCGAGCGCGCCAAACCACACTCGGTGCTGCGCTACTGCGTTCGCGAGCGTCGCGTCCTTAGCTAGCGCGCGTAACCTATCGCGCCGCAGATCGGACGTGATGACGATATTGTCCGACTTACCGGTGGGATCGGGCCCTGCACTCCAGACAAAGATTCGCGGAGAATCGGCGTAGACCCGAATTCCGGGCGTGTCGTTAAGGGCCGGTACGATGACGTGATCGCTCGCGATAAACCAGCTCATATTCCGAACCGCGAAGGGCCACATCTGCTCGAAAAAGGTCGGCGCCTGTGGGTTTTGGGCGGGAAAGCCTTGTGAGAAACCGAGCGCGGCCGACGTAAACCGGAGCAGATCGTGTTTGCCGGCGCTGAACCACATGTCGTACACCGTTTGCAGGGAAATCAACCCGTCTTTGTTGCGGGCGAGATCGCGCAACTTAGAGGCGTCGTGAACGGCGGCGTTGCGCCACGCGGTTCCCGCGCGATCGGTAAGCGTGCGCCGCGTTACGTCTTTTCGCCCATCGGGATAGTCGATTTCGAACTCGAGCCATTCGGCCACGAACGCCTTTGCGTTGGAAGCGACCGCTCCCGGCGTTGGCGTTCCGAACGCATTTGCCGCCGCTTGCACGGCGTTCGGCGGCGGCGTTCCGGCCGACGACGCGCCCGAACCGAAATCGATCGGTTTGCCGACGCTCGGGCGATCCCCCATCATCAACACCGGCTCCTGCGTATCTTTGTTGCCGAAGATGAATTGCAGCTCGCCGCCTTGTCCATTGAACGGACGATAAACTTGGTGGTACAAGTAGACCGGTTGATCGATAAGCTGGTATGCCGGCATCGTCGCTTCTAGCGACACGTTTTCTGCGAGCGTTCCGTTTTCAACCGTCTCTGCGATCACGCGAACCGTAACCTGTTGCATCCACGTCGCAGGCGGAGTATTGAATGATTGCTGCACAGCGGCGTACGCGTGTCCGGCGGTTGAATCGGGGAACGATGGATCTAAGTCGATCCAGCGTCCGTTCTGCTCGGCGCGGACCCACGCATGCTGTTCGATTTCTTTGACGACGTCATCGTGCGTGGGTCCCGATACTGCAGTCAAATTATTGCCGAGTGCAGCGAGGATTGCGTTATTATCACGGCGTGCTCGATCGAAGATGCGTTGGGTCAACGCGCCGGACTGCGGTGGACGGCTAGGCGAAGCAGCCGGTTCGAATATACGCTGGTAGAGTTGTTCGGCTTGGGGCTGCGGCAATTGACCCGTCACAAGCTGCACCGGAATTTTGTTCGATTGTAGAATGGCAGCCAGCAGCATTGCGCGATCGAGCGCATTTCCGGCGCGGGCGTTAAAGGTTCCGTTCGCTCCGCGAAGGATACCGTTGTAGGATTCGAATCCGATGCGGTCGCGAACGAACGCAAACGCCGCGTCGATCATCGTCAGTTTACGCTCGCGAGCGCTAAGGGCGTAATCGGCGGGATCTGCCGATTGCTGCGCCTGGCGCAGCTTGCCCGCAACTGCATCCGGTGACTGCGGCGCGTCGCTTGCGAAAGAAAACGGCAGACGGCTTTGCGTTAGAGCGATTCCCGCTACGAGGGCGGCGACGATCCAGCACGCATTGAGGATTGCCGCCACGTTCGGTGCCCGCCAAAGCACCAGGATTGTGACGATGCTCAACAGCGCGGCCGCGAGGGCAGTTTCCAAGGCGATGGGCGCCGCGTGCGCTTTCGTAACGACCAGGGCGAGCCCCGCGCCGGCTAGAGCAATCGCGAGGCAACGATAGAGCCATACTTTCATGCCGCAGCCCTCCGAAGTACCGTGCCTTCAGCATACTCCGGGGGCGTCCCGAATTTCGGCGGATTGTGTTCGGGTCTCGAGGCCGGGAGGATTTACTTTGCATTACAAAGTAAATGCCTCCAGCATGTTGGGCTTTGACGAGCCAACACGGCGCAATATCCGTACGATGTTGTGCGTGTCCGGGCTCTTGCTGGCGCCGCTCGCACTACTTGCGCTGTGGCTGAGCATTTTGGCCGGAGCGTTTCCTGACGCCCCGGCGTGCAAACGCAGCGAAATGACCGTTCCGAATGGTCGTAATCTTGTGGCGAACGTTCGGCGTACTGCGTGAGCCCCGGCATTTGCGCCGGACGATATCGATTATTTTGTGTACGTGCATTCAGCAGGTGAGCCAGACGATAACCACGCTCTCGTGTTCCACTACGTTCCCGACAACGACGGGCCGTTTCCGGTCATAGCACCGCGTGTGTTCTGGTCGGACGCGTCGTCACTTCATATTGCGCTCTCCTCAAATCCCGCCGCGCCCTCGTTAAAGGTCCTCGTAAGACTCAAGCGCTTGGGCGGCGTGCAGATAGTGTACGATCGCGGACCTGACGAACCGAAAGAAACGCTCGTCCCCAAAGCTATGCATCCACCTAACACGTACGTGCTAAGCGTCCCGTTTTGGAGCAGGCTGCATTCCGGGATGAAAGTGTACTTTGGGGGCGACCCTGTAAACGGAGAAGGGTTGACGGTCTGCCCGAGCGTCGAGGCATACAATCATGTGCGCATCGACAACCACTGGCCGTTCGAAGACGCTACGATTGGAACTTCGCGCTGCATACACGCCAAGTACGGGACGCTCGCAACCATAACGGCAATCATTCCGAGTAGCATCCACGACGTGTACTATCCCGCGCCTCTTGTACGCGTGCAAAGGCACGGCGGATGGATGGGCATAACCACCGTCCTTGGATTACAGCCCGACGTCCCGGTCGGGAGCATCGTGACGATGACGAGAAAAGAGTTCGTGGCTACGCTGGATTCTTGCCAGGAACGCATTTGCGCGCACCACCATAGCATATCCGACAGGGTTGAAATACGGGGCAGTGTGAGGGTTCATGTGCTTCGGTATGATCCAAGTGGACGCGCCTTTGATAACCTCTACGTTCAAGTCCTCAACGGGCGTTACGCCGGACGCCGCGGATGGATGGACACGTACTATATGCGATCCACCGACAGTCTTTATTCCAACGGCTATGGCCTCGACTATGCGCCTCTCCCTGAATTAGTGCCTAACGCAACCTAGTGCTGCGTTTTTCCACCTTGCGCGCCCCAGATTTGGCGTTGTTTCACCCGGTCGAATTCGCGGTCTGCGTGTGATGTGCCCAGCGGTGCGGTTTGTCCTGGAGCAGCAGTTACTTGGGCTCCTCGTCCACCACGATGACTATTGCTGGACACGTTGAAACGTCGCAACGGTGACCTGAGGGCGTGAATCCGGACAGACGGAGACTGTGAGTTTCCGGGCGTAAAGCCCAGCAGGGAGACTCACGTGAAGAAATCTCGGTTCACTGAAGCCCAGATCGTGGCGATTCTGAAAGAGCTCGATGCCGGCGTCGC